>NZ_NRRS01000006.1 GCF_016583795.1 Rhabdochromatium marinum
TTGAGCAAGTGCTTGAACGCATGCCTTGGCCGGCTTGGCCGGCTCGACGACGACCTCGACCGGCAAAGCGCCCCTACCTGATGCCTGTGGCGGCTTAGCAACAATGGACCAAGGCATGATCAAGGCCCTGTTCCCAAAGGCGCGGATTATTCACTGCCAGCGCGATCCGATGGCAACCTGCTGGTCAATTTTTAGTCATCCATTTAATGAGCATCATTACGCCCACCGCCTCGATATTCTAGGCCAGCATTACCGGCAGTATCAGAGGCTCATGGCGCATTGGGAACAAGTGCTGCCTATGCCGATCTATTCAGTACGATATGAACAACTGGTACGGGAGCCAACATCGATGATCCCGGCGCTGCTTGATCACTGCCAGCTTCCATTTGAGCAGGCATGCCTTGCGCCACACCTCAATGATCGGCCAGTCCTAACAGCCAGCGCTCACCAAGTTGTTAAGCCAATCTATATGGATCGAATCAATTTTTGGAAAAACTATAAACCCTATTTGATGGACTTGCATCAGGCATTGTATGGTGAAGGTGATACCAATGAAGATTCGCCCAACCCGAACTGAAATCCAATGATGCAAACACCCGGCGGGGAAACCGGTCAGCTTGAGCGCCTGCTGGCCGCGCAACCAGAGGATCTGAACACCTGGCTGACGCTGATCGAAACCCACTTGCAGCGTGGTGAAGTGGAAGCCGCGCTGCAAGCCGTTGAACGCGCCATCACGGCCATCGGCCAGCACGCCGGTCGAGCGCAGTTGACGCAGTTGCAGCAAACGCTGGAGATTTTTCTCAGGCCAGCGGCGGCTGAGGCGGATCCCGTCCAAGCCGCCGCCTGCTATCAACAGGGCAATCAAGAACGCGCCCAGTCCCGCCCAAAGGAAGCCAGGCTGGCATATCTGCAAGCGCTGGCACACAATCCTGATGATCCCGCCGCGCGGCTCGCGCTGGCCGCGCTGGAGACCGAACAGGGCCAGTTCCAGCAGGCGGAATATCACTATCGGCAGGCGCTGGAACGCTGGCCCGACCGGGCGGATGTCCTGGAGCCGGTCGCGGGCTTTCTCTCGGGGATCGATGCCTTGGACGAGGGCATTGCGCTGTTCCGGCGGGCGCTGGAGCTGAATCCCGAGCGAGCCGAGCTGTGGTTCTTTGCCGCCAATGCCAACAAGGCGCTTGGCAAGGCCGCCGTGGCGGAAGTGGCCTATCGCAGTGCACTGGAACTCAATCCCGATTATGTTGCCGCCTGGACGAACCTCGGCGAGCTGTTACGCACACTCAACCGCCGTGAAGAGGCGGAAGCTGCGTTTCGCCGCGCGCTGGCGATTGATCCCCACTGTGCCGTAGCGCATCAGTGTCTTGGCATGTTGCTGTTCGATCTGGCGCGCTTCGACGCCGCACACGCGGCTTTTCGTGAGGCGCTGGCCTGCCAGCCGGACTTTGCCCTGGCAATGAGCAACCTGCTGTTTCGAATAGGCTTTGCGGTGCACTGGTCAGCCGCGACCATGCGCGCCGAAGCGGAACGCTGGGAGCAAGTCGCCCTGTCCGCGCAAGAGCGGCAACAGGCGCGCGCTCGGACTTTTGCTCGCCAGTTGCTGCCGGGGCGGCGTCTGCGACTCGGGGTCTTGTCGAGCGAGCTGGGGCATCATGCCGTCGGGTTTTTTCTATGGCCTTGGCTGAGCGCACTGGATCGCAGCCGCTGCGAGCTGTTTCTCTATCCCACGCGCCTGCGCCCGGAGCCGCAGGCAGCGTCCTTTCAGGCGCTCGCCGATGCCTGGACCCCCCTGGTTGGTCTGGACGACTGCCAGGCGGCGGAACGTATCCGTGCCGATCAGATCGATGTGCTGATTGAAACCAGCGGTCACACCAAAAGCAACCGCCTTGGGATCATCGCCCATCGCGTGGCCCCGGTGCAGTGCCACTACATTGGCTACTTTGCCACCACCGGCCTGAGCGAAATGGATTATTTTATCGGCGACGCTGTCTTTACCCCGCCCGATCAGGATGACGGCTTTACCGAGCGCGTCTGGCGCCTGCCGCGCAGCCGTTATGCCTTTCATTCCTTGATAGACGCACCCGAACCTGCCTGGCATCCCGATCCCAAAGGCCGACTGTGGCTGGGCAGCTTTAATCAACTGAATAAGGTGCGCGAAGACAGCCTGGCGCTGTGGGGCGAGATTCTGCGCGCGCTGCCGAACGCGCATTTGTTCTTAAAGAACAACCAGGCCGATGATCCTCTGGTGCAAGACCGTATTCTGCGCACCCTGGCAGGCGAGGGCATTGGAGCGGACAGGGTCAAGTTTGTCGGCTATGCCTCCTGCTGGGCTGAACACATGGGGCTTTACAACTATGTCGATCTTGCGCTCGATCCGACGCCTTTTACCAGCGCCACCACCGGCTTTGAGGCGCTGTGGATGGGCACACCTTTGGTCACGCTGATGGGCGAACAGCCGGCCACGCGCCAAGCCGCGTCCATGTTAACCGGTCTGGGGCAGCCGGACTGGATCGCAACGACCCATGCCGACTATGTGCGCATTGCGCTTGAGCTGCTGCGGGATACTGAGCGGCGTCGCCACATTCGCACCACCCAGCGCGAGCGGATGCGCGGTGGTGAGCTGTGCGATGGGGCTGGGCTGGCTCGCGTGCTGCAAGACGCGTTTGCGGTGATGTTTGAGCATTGGCAGGCATCTGCCAGTTCATCACACTGAGCGAGGTCTTTTCACCCATGCTGCAACAGCAAGCAATTCCAACCGAAGACTATGCCAACAGCGGGGCGCCTGAAGATCTGGCCGCCTGGCTCACCCGTATCGAATCCCACGTACGCGACGGTCAGGTCCAGAAGGCTCTGGATAGCGTGCATGGAGCGATTGCAGCCACGGGTACCCAGCCCGGTCTTCTCCAGTTGGCTCAACAGCTCGAACAAGCCCTGCGCGACACTCCGCCGCCTGAGCCTTGGCAGCAAGACCTTGATCATCTGACTGCCATCCATGATGCCGGGGATTCAGCCGAAGCCCTGCCTTTGGCTGAGGCTTTTATTCAGCAATGGCCGAGCCAGCCGCAAGGCTTCCAGCGCCTCGCGGAGATTCGTCATCAGCTGGGCGATCTACTGGGCGCTTTGGCTGCAGCGCGGGAAGCCGTCGCCCTCGATCCCGCCAGCGCCCGCTCGCAGGTCAATCTTGCCGTGTTGTTGGCAGCCACCGATGCCTTGGACGAAGCCGACGCCTGTCTGCGCCAAGCCCTGATACTTAATCCCCATTTTGATGTTGCCCATGCGACCCTCGGCAACCTGCTGCGCATGCGCGGCGACTTGCCAGCTGCCGAGGTCAGCTACAAGCGCGCCCTGGCGTTGAATCCGGAACAGGCGCAAATGCACTACAACTTAGGCCATGTGCTCGAAGAACAGGGACAATCGGAGGCCGCCGAGCAGAGTTATCGCGAAGCCCTGCGCATTGATCCCGGCTTCGCCCAAGCACATGTTCAGCTTGGTTTTATTCTTACTCAGCAGAGACGCTACCTTGAGGCACTTGCGGCACTCGCCCGGGCGCTTGTGATCGATCCTGACTCAGTCCAAGCTCATGGCTACCGCGCTCGCGTACTGATGGAACTCGGCGAGCTGGAGGTATCTGAGGCCGCCTACGAACGAGCACTGGTCATTGCGCCCAACAATAGGTCGCTGCGCAGCAATAGGCTCGTGGTGATGGCGTTTTGTTGTCATTGGCCACCGGAAAGATTGCGCCAGGAAGCCGAGCACTGGGAAGTCGCCACGCTGTCAGCGGTTGATCGGCAGATCGCGTGTGAGCGGGTTTTACTGCGGGCGCCCCGGACCGGGCGCCGATTGCGCATCGGCCTGCTGTCGAATGAGTTAAGGACGCATCCAGTCGCCTTTTTCCTGCGTGCCTGGCTGAGCGAGCTAGACAGAAGCTGCTTTGAGGTCTGGGTCTATTCCTCGGAAGGCCATGAAGATGCCTACACAGATATGCTCAAGGCGTCGGCTGATCATTGGGTGTCGCTGGCGGGACTCTCCGATGCGTGCGCGGCGGAGCGCCTGCTAGAGAATCGCTTGGATGTGTTGCTCGAAACCTCCGGGCATGACCCTGGCAATCGCCTGGGCGTGATCGCGCGGCGCGTGGCGCCGGTGCAGTGCCATTACATCGGCTACTATGCGACCACCGGTTTGTCTCAGATGGATTATTTTATCGGCGATGCGGCGCTGATCCCACCCGAGCATGATGTGCATTTTACCGAGCAGGTCTGGCGCCTGCCCCGCACTCGCTACGCCTACGATCCACTGGAACCCGCACCAGCGCCGCGCTGGTGGCCAGACCCAGACGGGCGACTTTGGGTTGGGAGCTTCAATCGTCTGACGAAGGTGCGCGATGCCAGCCTGGCGCTCTGGGCCGAGGTGCTGCATGCTTTGCCCGAGGCCTACCTGGCACTCAAGGACTTCAAAGGGGATGATCGACCGTTGCAATTGCGGGTGCTGAAGACGCTTAAAGCCTGTGGTATCGAAGAAAACCGGGTGGCGTTTCTCAAGGCCACGCCCTCCTGGACGGAGCACATGGCCTATTACAACCGGCTCGACATCGCACTGGATACCCTGCCCTTCAACAGCGCCACCACGGGGTTCGATGCCCTCTGGATGGGCTGTCCGCTGGTCACGCGCATCGGTGATCGCCTGGCCGGACGTCAGGCCGCCTCTTTGCTGACCGGGCTTGGTCGCACCGAGTGGATCGCCCAGAGTGACGACGACTTTGTACGCATTGCTGTGGAACTGGCGCGCGATATTGACGGGCGCCGGCGGATTCGCAAAACTCAACGTGAACAGATGCGCCACAGCGAGCTATGCGACGGCCCGGGGCTGGCGCGGGCGCTGGAGGCAGCGTTCGAGGCAATGTTCGAGCGCTGGCAGGCGTCTGCTGGTCAAGCGCAATGATCAGATTGGATGATTACCCCTCATGTCTCAACAAAAAACAAGCACGACCAAGAAAAAAGCCGCGTGCAATAGCCCAAAAAATCTGGCCGCTTGGCTTGAACGGATTGAATCCCACTTACGCGAAGGTCAGGTTCAGGAGGCCCTGGACGCCGTGCGCGGGGCGATCAAGGCCACGGGCGCCCAGCCCGGTCTCCTCCAGTTGGCCCAGCAGCTCGAACAAGCCCTGCGCGACACCCCACCGCCCGCGCCATGGCAGCAAGACCTTGACCATCTGACCGCCATCCATGATGCCGGGCATCCAGCCGAAGCCTTGCCCTTGGCCGAGACTTTCATCCATCAATGGCCGGGCCAGCCGCAAGGCTTTCAGCGACTTGCGGAGATTCGTCATGGTCTGGGCGATCTGCCAGGCGCCCTGGCCGCAGCACGCGAAGCCGTCGCCCTCGATCCCGCCAGCGCCCGCTCGCAGGTCAATCTTGCCGTGTTGCTGGCAGCCACCGATGCCCTTGACGAAGCCGACGCCTGTCTGCGCCAAGCCCTGGTACTTGATCCCGATCTTGATGTGGCCCATGCGACCCTTGGCAACCTGCTGCGCGCGTGCGGCGACTTGCCGGCTGCCGAGCAGAGCTACCGCGAAGCCTTGCGCATTAATCCCGGCTTCGCCGCTGCGGCCTATAACATCGGGGTCTTACGCAATGCCGCCGGCGACTATGAGCAGGCCCGCTTGGCTTTTGAGCAGGCGGTAGCAGCCGACCCAGAATTCGCCCGAGCGCATACTCTGCTTGGTTTTGTTCTTAACCGGCAGAGACGTTACCTTGAGGCACTGGCGGCGCTCGCTCGGGCGCTTGTGATCGATCCCGACTCAGCCCTGGCTCATGGCTATCGTGCTCGTGTACTGATGGAACTTGGCGAACTGGAGGTATCTGAGGCCGCCTACGAACGAGCACTGGCCATTGCGCCGGGCAATGGGGCGATGCGCAGTAATAAGCTCGTGGCGATGGCGTTTTGTTGCCATTGGTCACCGGAGAGATTGCGCCAGGAAGCCGAGCGCTGGGAAGTCGCCACGCTGCCGGCGGTTGATCGGCAGATCGCGTGTGAACGGGTGTTGCCGCGAGCGCCACAGGCCGGGCGCCGATTGCGCATTGGCCTGCTATCGAATGAGTTAGGGATACATCCAGTGGCCTTTTTCCTGCGTGCCTGGCTGACTGAGCTGGACAGAAGCCGCTTTGAGGTTTGGGTCTATTCCTCCGAGGGCCGGGAAGATACCTACACGGAGGTGCTCAAGGCATTGGCCGATCATTGGGTGTCGCTGGCGGGCTTGTCCGACGCACGCGCGGCGGAGCGCCTGCTGGAGGATCGCCTGGATGTGCTGGTCGAAACCTCCGGGCATGACCCCGGCAATCGCCTGGGCGTGATCGCGCGGCGCGTGGCGCCAGTGCAGTGCCATTACATCGGCTACTGTGCGACCACCGGTTTGTCTCAGATGGATTATTTCATTGCCGATGCGGCGCTGATCCCACCCGAGCATGATGCGCATTTTACCGAGCAAGTCTGGCGCTTGCCCCGCACCCGCTTAGCCTACGCCCCCTTGGAATCGGCGCCCGAGCCGCGCTGGCAGCCAGACCCAGACGGTCGGCTGTGGATCGGAAGTTTCAATAATCTGTTCAAGGTGCGCGATGCCAGCCTGGCGCTCTGGGCCGAGGTGCTGCATGCTTTGCCCGAGGCCTGCCTGGCACTCAAGGACTTCAAAGGGGACAATCGCCCACTGCAATTGCGAGTACTCAAAACCCTCAAAGCCTGTGGTATCGAAGAAGACCGGGTGGCGTTTCTCAAGGCTACACCGTCCTGGGCGGAGCACATGGCCTATTACAATCGGCTCGACATCGCACTAGATACACTGCCCTACAACAGCGGCACCACGGGTTTCGACGCCCTCTGGATGGGCTGTCCGCTGATCACGCGCATCGGTGATCGCCTGGCCGGGCGCCTGGCGGCCTCTTTGTTGACCGGGCTTGGTCGCACCGAGTGGATCGCTCAGAGTGACGACGACTTTGTGCGCATTGCTGTGGAACTGGCGCGCGATGTTGCCAGGCGCCGGCAAATTCGCGAGACCCAGCGTAATCTGATGCGCCACAGCGAGCTGTGCGACGGCGCGGGGCTGGCACGAGCGTTGGAGGCGGCGTTCGAGGCGATGTTCGCGCGCTGGCAGGCATCTGCTGGTCAAGTGCAATGATCAGATTGGATAATAGCCCCTCATGTCTCGACAAAAATCAAGCACAACCAAGAAAAAAGCCGCGTGCAATAGGCCAATAAATCTGGCCGCCTGGCTTGAACGGATTGAATCCCACTTACGCGACGGTCAGGTTCAGGAGGCACTGGACGCCGTGCACGAGGCGATCAAGGCCAAGGACGCCCAGCCCGGTCTCCTCCAGTTGGCCCAGCAGCTCGAACAAGCCCTGCGCGACACCCCACCGCCCGCGCCATGGCAGCAAGACCTTGACCATCTGACCGCCATCCATGATGCTGGGCTTCCAGCCGAAGCCCTGCCCTTGGCCGAGACTTTCATCCATCAATGGCCGGGCCAGCCGCAAGGCTTCCAGCGGCTTGCGGAGATTCGTCATCATCTGGGCGATCTGCCGGGCGCTCTGGCCGCAGCACGGAAAGCCGTCGCCCTTGATCCCGCCAGCGCCCGCTCGCAGGTCAATCTTGCCGTGTTGCTGACAGCTACCGACGCCCTGGACGAAGCCGACGCCTGTCTGCGCCAAGTCCTGATACTTGATCCCGATCTTGATGTGGCCCATGCGGCCCTCGGCAATCTGCTGCGCGCGCGCGGCGATTTGCCGGCTGCCGTAGTCAGCTACAAGCGCGCTCTGGCGTTGAATCCGGAACAAGCGCAAACGCACTACAACTTCGGCAATGTGCTCGAAGAACAGGGACAATCGGAGGCCGCCGAGCAGAGTTATCGCGAAGCCCTGCACATTGATCCCAGCTTCGCCCCGGCGCATGCTGAGCTTGGCTTTGTTCTTAAAGAACTCGGCGAACTAGACGCCTCCGCAGCCTCCTACGAACGGGCGCTGGCGATTGAACCCGATAATGGAGTACTGCGCAGTGCCCTGTTCGTGGCCATGGCCGCTTCCGGGCATTGGCCGCCGGGCAGGCTGCGCAAGGAAGCTGAGCAGTGGGAAGTCGCGACGCTGTCGGCGGCTGATCGGCAAGTCGCGCGTGAGCGGGTGTTGCAGCGGGCGCCGCGCGCAGGGCGCCGATTGCGCATCGGACTGCTATCGAATGAGTTAGAAGTGCATCCGGTGGCCTTTTTCCTGCGTGCCTGGCTGACTGAGCTGGACAGAACCCGCTTTGAGGTTTGCGTCTATAACGCCCACGGTCGGGAAGATGCCTACACGGAGGTGCTGAAGGGGTTGGCGGATCACTGGGTGTCGCTGGCGGGATTGTCCGATGCGCGCGCAGCGAAGCGCCTGCTGGAGGATCGCCTGGATGTGCTGGTCGAGACCTCCGGGCATGAGCAAGGCCATCGCTTGGGCGTGATCGCGCGGCGCGTGGCGCCGGTGCAGTGCCATTACATCGGCTACTATGCCACCACTGGTTTATCGCAGATGGATTATTTCATTGGCGATGCAGTGCTGATCCCGCCCGAGCATGATAAGTACTTTACCGAACAGGTCTGGCGCCTGCCCCGCACCCGCTACGCCTACGACCCACTGGAACCCGCACCCGCGCCGCGCTGGTGGCCGGATTCAAGCGGGCAAATTTGGGTTGGGAGTTTCAATCGCCTGACGAAGGTGGGCGAGGTCAGCTTGGCGCTCTGGGCTCAGGTGCTGCATGCCTTGCCCGAAGCCCACTTGGCGCTGAAGGCTTTCAAAGGAGATAGTCGCCCGCGGCAATTGCGGGTGCTCAAGACGCTCAAGGCCTGTGGTATCGAAGAAGACCGGGTGACTTTTCTGAAGGCCACGCCATCCTGGGTGGAGCATATGGCCTATTACAACCGGCTCGACATCGCACTGGATACCCTGCCCTTCAACAGTGCCACCACGGGGTTCGATGCCCTCTGGATGGGCTGTCCGCTGGTCACGCGCATCGGTGATCGCCTGGCCGGACGTCAGGCCGCCTCTTTGCTGACCGGGCTTGGCCGCACCGAGTGGATCGCTCAGAGTGACGCCGACTTTGTGCGCATTGCCGTCGAGCTGGCGCGCGATGTTGCCGGGCGCCGGCAGATTCGCGAGACCCAACGCGAGCGGATGCGCCACAGCGAGCTGTGCGATGGCCCGGGGCTGGCGCGGGCGCTGGAGACGGCATTCGAGGCGATGTTCGCACAGAACGGATCGCATTAAAGGATTTTCAGCCGAAGCCGTTAGCCTCATCAGAGCGCTGCAAGAAGGGCCGCTCAAATCGCAACCCGCTACCCAAGTCAAGCATACAGACACCCGGCGCGGGCGCGCTAACAGACAAACCCAACGGATCAATTCAGGAGAAGCATCGTGGCACAAGTTATCAACACCAACATGATGTCGCTTAAAGCGCAGTACAACTTGTCAAATTCCCAGAAATCGATGAGCCAAACGCTTGAGCGGCTGTCTACCGGTCTGCGCATCAACAGCGCCAAGGACGACGCCGCCGGTCTGGCTATCTCGGAGCGTTTTGGTGCGCAAATCAAAGGCCTCAACCAGGCTGTGCGCAACGCTAACGACGGTATCTCGTTCTCGCAAACTGCCGAGGGCGCACTCAGTACGACGAGTGCCAATCTGCAACGTATCCGCGAGTTGGCTGTGCAGTCGGCCAGCGGTAGTAACACAGCAGGTGATCGGACTGCTTTAAATAACGAAGTCCAGGCGCTGATCCAAGAAGTTCAGCGGGTCGCGCTCAATACTGAGTTTAATGGGCAATCCATCCTAAATGGCTCGCAGACCGAGACGTTTTTCCAGGTCGGCGCAAACCAAGGCCAGATGATCTCTGTGAACGGCATCGATTCTCGCACCTCACGTCTGGGTAACCAGGAGATGGTTGGCGCCGCAGCTGATGCCCTCAACTCGACAGAGATGGGATACCTGGAAGATGCGGCCAGTATCGGTAGCGCGACAGTTGGGGGATTCACTATTAGTGTGGACATGGGTGGTACTAATAGCACCTCTTTTACAAGCGCTTCAGCCACCTCGCTGGAAGAAGCTGTTTCCAACATTAACAACGCAATTCAAACACAGATCGACGGAGGCAATACGACTGGCCAACTCGTCGGCGAAGCGGGTCTTAAGGCTTTCTTGCGAGTGAACAATGATGGCAATACCACGATTGCCATCACCGGAGATTACACAAAGGACACTTCTGGTGCTTTCTCCGCATCTTTCTCTGCTTCGGGTGGAGTCGTCTCCGCTACAGATTCCCTTGGCAACACCGTAACTGCAGATCTCGTGGATGGAGGCGCAAGTGAAAGAAACATCGCCACGAGTGCGAGTGTTCTGACCCGCGAAGAGGCGACCATGACCATTGGCATCATGGACGGCGCCTTGAGCCAGATCAATGCATTGCGCGCGGACATCGGTGCGGCTCAGGCGCGTTTCGACAGTGCGATCAGCAACCTGACGGTGTCATCCAACAACATGTCCGCCGCGCGTTCGCGGATTCGCGATGCCGACTTCGCGCAAGAGACCGCCGAGCTGACTCGGGTGCAGATCTTGCAGCAGGCCGGTATCTCGGTTCTGTCGCAGGCCAACCAGGCACCGCAGAGTGCGCTGTCGCTGCTTCAGTAGGTCATGGCGCATTGAGCCGATCATGACGCTGAAGGCGTCTGTCAGTGGGGGTTGCCAGCCAGAGAGAGGGGCTGGCAAACCCCGTCTCTGACATGAGGACAGAATGATGAGCGATAATTCAATCTCAATGATATCGACAGCTCTGACGCCCGCTTATCGAGGCGAAGCAGCGGGCGGACGCATGCAGTCCTCAGCCAGGGACGCGGCGGTCGCCGGGCAAGATGAGCAATCCGTACCACGGTCGAGCAGTCTTTTAGTCGCAACATCCGTCAACGATTCTGCGGCGGGTTCTGATACGATCAGTAAACAGACCGTCACGCCTGGGAAGAATACAGAGCAGACCGGCCATGACCAAGTTCCAGCAGACGCCCAGCCCCAATCCGGACTCGGGTTGGACGAGGAGCAGACCACAGCGACCGATCCCTTCGCCCAAGACCAGAGAGGCCTGCAACAGGTGCAGGAGGTAATCAACGAATACCTTAAGTCGAGCAATCGCTCGCTGGAGTTTTCGTTTGATGAGCCGAGCGGGCGCACTGTGATCAAGGTGATGGATGACGAAAATGATGAAGTGATTCGGCAAATCCCACCAGAGACTGCGTTGGCGCTGATAGCGCGGATACGCGATGGCGATAGTCAGGCGGCAACGGGCCTGTTGATCGATAATCTCTCGGCCTAATCACCTCTGCAAGGACTCCAACCCATCAAGCAACTGACAGGAGTAATTCAACATGGCAGGCATTAGTGCAACCGGAATCGGATCCGGATTAGATCTCCAGGGTTTGGTCAGTCAATTAGTCGCGGCCGAGCGTGCGCCGATCGAGAATCGGCTTAACCGGCAGGAGTCGACACTACAGGCGAAGATTTCAGCCTACGGCAGCCTGCGCGGGTCGCTCAGCACCATCGAATCGCCGCTCAAGCGTCTGAGCGAATTCGAACCCAAGATGAGCGTGACCAACTCCAACAAGGAGGCGCTCAGCGTCACAGCGGCGGATGATGCGCCGGCGGGTAATTTTTCCATCACTGTCAATCAGCTCGCCACCGCGCAGTCACTGGCGACCAACGCGGCCGATGCTGGGGCACTTTTTTCTGGAGGCGCCGCAACTGAGGTTGTCACCCTGGGCGACACGGCGACTTTTTCGATCCAAGTCGGCTCTGGTGATACCACCGATATTACTCTGGATGCAAGTGAGCAGGCGCTGACGCTCGGTAATCTGCGTGATGCGATCAACGACGCTGATGCTGGCGTAACTGCTTCGATCATCAATGATAGCAACGGTGCGCGTTTGGTCATGACCGCCAATGACACCGGCGAAAGCAATACCATCACAACCACCGCAACCGGCATGGCCAGTGGTGCGCTGGATACCGCGCTGAGTCTGGACGGATCGGCTGGAAACGTGCCTGGTGTTAATGGCCAGATTACCCAGGTAGCCCAGGATGCCCAAGCCATAGTTAACGGCATTACCATCAACAGCGATAGCAATACGCTAGGCAATGCTGTTGATGGCCTGAGCATCACGCTGCTGGAGACAACCACGAGTGCCACCAGCGTGCGGGTGGCCGAGGATCGATCTTCCCTGCGTTCGCTGCTGAACGAGTTTATCGGCGGGTACAACGAACTGATCAAGCAAACCAATTCGCTGACTGCTTACGATGCCGAGAACGACTCCGGCGCGGTGCTAACCGGTGATGCGACCGTGCGTGGTGTGCGCACCATGTTGGGCAATGCCATGGTTTCTTCCGGGCAGGCCATTCAGGATAACGGTTCGAGAAGCAAGGGCGAAAGCATCGCACTGGCTAACTTGGGGATTGTTTCGAGCGCAACCGGCACCCTAAGCTTCGATCAGAGCACGTTTGACGTAGCCATTGAAGACTATGGCATGGAGAATATTACTGCGGCGTTGAAGGATATTGCTGGCAACTTCCACGAAAACGTCACCGGTTTTACCAGTAGTACGGACGGCATGTTGGCAGCTCGCACCAAGGGCTTGAACGCAAGCATCGCCGACATCGGCGAGCAGCGCGAGCAACTGGACAAGCGCACGTTGGCATTCGAGGCGCGCATGACCGCGCAATTTAACGCCATGGACAGTCTGGTTGCAGAAATGAACACAACCGGAAACTATCTCATGAGTCAGCTCGGCAACCTGATGTCGAACAACAACAACAGCAATTAGTCGCTACTCAGGTGTAGCCGACAGCAGACTTGGCATGTATATTATTGGGTATGAATAAAAGCACTGAACAATACCGTCAGGCAGGCGTCCTGTCTGAAATCTCGGTGGCCAATCCGCACCGCATCATCCAACTGCTGTTTGAGGGCGCGCTTGAACGCATCGCCGTCGGGCGCGGTGCCATGCTCCAAGGCAATATCCCCAAGAAGGGCGAACAGATCGGCAAGGCGATTAATATCCTCGACGGGCTGCGCGGGGTGCTCGACTACGATAAAGGCGGTGAACTTGCCGAGCGCCTCGACGCCCTTTACGAGTACATGTCTTTTCAGTTGTTGCAGGCCAATCTGCACAACGACCCCGACTTGCTAGATGAGGTCACCCGGCTCTTGCGTCAGATCAAGTCCGGCTGGGACGAGATTCCGGAGGAATTTCGCAACGGGGTCAAGGCCGTTTAGGGCGGTCGTTGTGGCCGGCATGTCGTGACATCCCCTGCCCCACACCTTGAACCTCGGCTTGAGCGCCTGCTCGCCGAGTTTGAGCAATCCGCCGCAGATGGCTCATTCAGCGAGTTGCCCTCGTTGGACGCCCAGCTGCGGGAGCTGCTGACCTCCGATGAGATTACCCAACGCGCAGCCGAGGATGCTGACGCCCGTGAGCGACTCATCACCCACCTTCAGTCCATCGACCAAGTCCACCGCCAACTGATCGCTGTTGCCGAAGAGCAGCGTCGCGTGCTTGCTGAGCGCGTACAGCAGCTGCACGAGGATCAGCGCGCCGCCAACACTTACGAGCGTGTGCGCCACCAGTCCCTCTGAGACTGCTGCCTGAGTTCATTCGCGCGGTTCCTTTCCGTGAGTCACTGATCAATCCCGTGTCAGCTTATGTATCCTGATGCAATCATACCAATCCTGAACACGGCGCTTGCGTGCCATCAGCGCGGTGAGCTTGATACCGCCTTGGTGGGCTATGATGCGGTGATTCAGGCCAAGCCGGATTTGCCAGAGATTCATGTCAACCGCGGCAACGTGTTACAGGCGCTCGGACGCCCACAAGAAGCCATTGCAGCCTTTGATGCGGCACTTCAGCTTGCGCCACAAGATGCGGTTGCGCATTTTAACCGTGGCAATACCTTGCGGACTTTGGATCGCTTGATGGACGCGCTGGCCGATTTTGAGGCCGCGCTCAGCATTCGCCCGGATTTTTTCGAGGCGCATCTCAATCGAGGTATCATTCTGAAAGAGCTGGCGCGCTTTGATGAGGCGCTGGCGGCCTATGATGCGGCACTCGCGATACAGCCGGATTTTGTCCTTGCGCATTATAGTCGCGGAATTGTGTTAACTGATCTGCAGCGTTTTCAGGAGGCGCTTGCGGCCTATGATGCTGCGCTCAGAATCAGGCCGGATTACGCCAAGGCGCACAATAATCGCAGTCATGTTCTGGAATTGCTTGGTCGGCGGAATGAGGCACTGGCCTCGTGTAAGACAGCATTGCAGATGAAGCCGGATTATGCCGAAGCACATTTGCATCTTGGCTTGATGTTGAAAGGCTTGGATCGCTTGGAGGAAGCGCTGGCCTCTCTGGATGCGGCGCTGAGTCTTAGGCCCGATTGCGCAGATGCTCACTATAATAGGGGGCTTATTCTTAATGAACTTGGACGGCGGGACGATGCTTTGGTCGCTTGCGATGCCGCGCTGCGCATCCAGCCAGAATCGGCAGCAGCGCATTACGCGCGAGCGAATGTTCTGAAGGATCTTGGGCAGCTGGGTGACGCCCTGACCGCGTGTGATGCCGCTTTGCGCCTCCAGCCTGAATTTTTGGAAGCGCATAATACGCGAGGCGGTGTTCTTATGCAGATGAGGCAGATGGATGAAGCTGTGGCGGCTTTTGCTGTCGCGGCAAATCTGAAGCCGGATTTTCAGCCAGCGCATAGCAATCGTCTGTTTGCGCTGCATTATTGCGAACAAACTGCGAATGGTGCCATCCTATCGGCGGCTCGGCAATTTGGTGCCCAGTTCGATCAGCCGACCGCCGGCGACAGTCATCCCAACCCTCGACAGACAGAGCAGCGGTTGCGCATTGGCTATGTTTCTGGAGATTTTTGGCGCCATCCAGTCGGATATTTTCTGCAAGGCGTGCTGCCTCATCATGATCCGGCCGAAGTTGAGGTGTATTGCTATAGCACTCAAGCTGCACGCGACGACTTGACCGACAGGCTTGAGGCCTGCGTTCATGGTTGGAAGACCCTGGTGGGCTTGGATGACCATGCTGCCGCCAATCAGATTCGCGCTGATGCCATTGATATCTTGATCGATTTATCGGGGCATACTAGGCACAATCGCCTGCTGGTGTTTGCGCAACGGCCCGCGCCGGTGCAAGTCTCATGGCTCGGCTATTTCGGTACCACCGGATTGGCCGCGATGGACTACATTTTGGCGGATTCTTTTGTCATCCACGAGGGCGAAGAACAGCTATTCTCCGAGCGCGTCTGGCGTTTGCCGTTCAGCTATTTGTGCTTTAACGCTTCTGATGTGCGGGTTGCGATTGAACCACACCAGACCAGTGCGGATACAGTGACCTTTGCCAGCTTTAATAACCTCGCCAAGCTGTCACAGTGCACGATTGCGCTCTGGTGTCGTTTGCTTGCACAGGTGCCCGATTCGCGATTGGTTATTCGAGACAAAGCGCTGGCTGATGCATCGGTACGTCGCGAGCTTCAAGGTGCCTTTTTTGCTCAGGGCATCCATGAGGATCGCTTATTGTTTGAGTCCATGCTGCCACGAAACAAGTATTTAGCAGGATACAACCGCGTGGATATTGCGCTGAGTCCGACACCCTTTGGCGGGGGGACGACAACGGCGGAGGCACTCTGGATGGGTGTGCCTGTTGTGGCTTTGAGAGGCCATACTTGGGTCGGACGGATTAGTGACAGCATTTTGAGCACCGTCGGGCTGCCTGAACTGGTTGCCCGCGATGAGGAAGATTATATCGCCATTGCCGCATCTCTGGCGAAGAATGCCGAATGGCGAGCGTGGTTGAGAACGAATCTGCGCTCCATGGTGATGAAATCGCCCCTCGGTGATGGGCAGCGTTTTACTCGCGATCTGGAAGCGGCCTATCGCGGCATGTGGCGCCTGTGGTGCACGGGTTCGGCACAGGGAACCTAAGCATTTTTGCCCATCATGAAATGTCAATCCGTCTCGTCTATTTTGCAGGCTGCGCTTCGCCATCAGCAGGAGGGTGAGTTAGTGGCCGCCGTGGCGGCCTACGATCAGGTGTTGGAACTCAAGCCGGATTTTGCCGAAGTGCACAATAACCGCGGCAATGCGCTCTCGGGGCTTGGTTGGCTGGAGGATGCACTGGCTTCTTTCGATGCCGCACTCAGATTTGCGCCAACTGACCCGATCACACACTTTAATCGTGGGAATGTGCTGCGGGCGCTCGCGCTTCCGACGCAAGCGCTTGATGCCTACGAAGCCGCACTCAACCTGAACGCCGAGTTTGCCGAGGCTCATTTAAATCTCGGCTTGACGCTGAAGGGACTCGGGCGACTGGAGGATGCGCTGACATCTTTGGATGCAGCACTCAGACTGAAACCCGGCTTGGCTGCGGCTCATAACAATCGCGGCATTGTTCTTAAGGAAATGGGGCGACTGGATGAAGCGCTTGCGGCCTACGATGCAGCGCTCAGTCTGAGGCCTGATTTTGCGAAAGCTCACAATAACAGAGGGGGAGTTCTGAAGGATCTCGGGCGATCCACCGAGGTTTTGGCTGCTTGTGACGCCGCACTGCATATCCAGCCTGATTTGGCGGAGGCGCATAATATGCGAGGTTATATTCTTCTGGTGACTGGACAGGTGGATGAAGCTGTAGCCGCTCATGCAACTGCGGTGAATCTGAAACCCGATTATGCGCAGGCGCATAGCAACCGGCTTTTTGCGCTGCTTTATCGCGAAAAAACCGCAAATGGAGTCATTTTGTCGGCAGCCCAGCAATTTGGCACCCAGTTTGATCAACCAACCGTGGGCATCAATCATCCTAACGCGAGACAGCCAGAACGCCGACTCCGTGTTGGCTATGTTTCCGGGGATTTTCGCTGCCATCCAGTTGGTCGTTTCCTGCAAAGCGTTTTGCCCTATCATGATCCAGCCGAAGTGGAGGTCTATTGCTATAGCACTCAAGCTGCACGCGATGACTTGACCGACAGACTTGAGGCCTGTGTTCATCGTTGGAAGACCCTGGTAGGCTTGGATGACCGTGCCGCCGCAGCGCGGATTCGTGCTGATGCCATTGATATCCTCATCGATTTGTCGGGGCATACCGCGCACAATCGCCTGCTGGTGTTTGCACAGCGACCTGCACCGGTGCAGGTGACCTGGCTCGGCTATTCTGGCACCACGGGCCTGGCCGCGATGGATTACATCCTTGCTGATCGCTTTGTGGTGCCTGATCATCAAGAGCAAAACTTCACCGAGCAGGTTTGGCGCTTACCAAACAGTTACCTTTGTTTTACTCCGCCTGATGTCTTTGCTGAGGTCGAACCACCACAGTCGCAAGCGAGATCTGTCGTCTTTGGGAGTTTTAACAATCTTGCGAAGCTGTCACCGCAGACCGTGGCGCTTTGGGCGAAAGTGTTGGATCGGGTGCCGGAGTCGCAACTGATCCTGAAGGACAAAGCACTGACACAGATGCCGGTACGCCGTGAGGTTTTGAGTCGCTTCGCGGCGCAAGGCGTCGATTTTGGGCGACTGCAATTAATGGGATCCACGTCTCGTTTGGAGCATTTTGCACGTTACAATCGGATCGATGTTGCACTTGATCCAACTCCTTACGCTGGAACGACGACGACGGCGGAGGCGTTGTGGATGGGAACGCCCGTGGTGACCTTCAGTGGTGAAACCTGGGTCGCACGCGTCGGTGAGAGCATTCTGAACACCATCGGCCTGCCTGAGTTGGTTGCCCACACTGAAGAGGACTATATCGCCATGGCTGCGACGCTCGCGGCCGATGCCGAACGGCGGGCGTGGTTGCGCATGAATCTGCGCGCCATGCTGACAGCATCGCCCTTTTGCGATGGACAAGGCTTTACTCGCGATCTGGAAGCGGCCTATCGCGGTATGTGGCGCCGGTGGTGCGCTGGCGAAAACAAGACCGCCCCGGATGCGCGTTAAGCGCAGGAACATAAGATGGTTCAGTCAGTCTCATCCATGTTGCAGGCCGCCCTTCGTTCTCAACAGGAAGGTGACCTGGCAGCCGCCGTGGCGGCCTATGAACAGGTACTGGAACTCCAGCCGAATTGTGCCGAGGCGCACGACAAGCGCGGCGTGGTGCTTCAGAAGATGGGTCGGTTGGGGGATGCGCTCGCGGCCTTCGATGCCGTGCTCAATCTCAGGCCCGATTTCGCGGGCGCCTTGATGGATAGAGGCGTGGTCCTGCATGACCTCGGCCGTTTTGACGATGCGCTGGCGTCGTTCGATGCCGCACTCCGATATGCGCCGGACGATCCAATCACACATTTCAATCGCGGGAATGTCCTCAGAAAGCTTGCACGTCCGGAGCAGGCGATTGAGGCCTACGCAACCGCGCTCAAACTGAACGCCAATTTTGCAGAAGCGCATTTGAATCTCGGCGAGGCGCTGTGGGAATTGGATCGGCTGGATGAAGCACTGGTCTCCCTGGATGCCGCGCTCAGGCTGAAGCCCGGCTTGGCGAAGGCGCACAATAATCGCGGCCTTGTTCTCAAGGACATGGGACGGCTGAATGAAGCGCTGGCGGCCTTGGATGCGGCACTCGGCTTGACGCCTGATTTTGCGGAAGCCCTGACGAATAAAGGTGTTGTCCTTCAGGATCTCGGACGTTTTGACGATGCGCTGGCGGCTTGCGATGCTGCACTGCGCATTCAGCCCAAATTGGCGAAGGCGCATCATACGCGCGCGAACGCTCTAAAGGGTCTTTGGCGGCTGAACGATGCGCTGGCTGCTTGTGATGCTGCGTTGCACGTACAGCCTGAATTGGTGGAGGCGCATAATACGCGAGGGGCTGTTCTTCTGTACCTCGGGCGATTGGATGAAGCCATAGCAACCGCTGCTATGGCGATGAATCTGAAGCCGGATGATGCGTTGCCGCATAGCTATCTACTTTGCGCTCTAAACCATCGCGAACAAACCGCGCGTGAAGCCATCCTGTCAGCGGCCCGGCAATTTAGCGCCCAGTTTGATCAGCCGACCGTGGGCGACATTCACCCCAAACCGAGACAGCCAGGGCAGCGGTTGCGCATTGGCTATGTCTCCGGAGATTTTTGTCGCCATGCGGTTGCCGATTTTCTCGAAGCACTGCTGGCCCAGCATGACCGTTCGCGCGTTGATGTGCTGGCGTATACCACCAACGGGCGGGAAGACGCTGTCACCGCACGCATCCAGGGGCTGGTTGATCGCTGGCAGTCGATTGTTGGCTTGTCCGACGAGCGCGCCGCTCAGCACATCCGCAACGATGGGGTAGATGTGCTGATTGATCTTTCCGGGCATACGGCGCACAACCGCTTGGGCGTTTTTGCCCAGCGTGCCGCGCCAGTCCAGGCGCATTATCTAGGTTTCATAGGTTCCACTGGACTGGCAGCGATGGATTATTGGATCGGCGATGAATGGCTGACACCAGACGAGTTGGCGCCGCAGTATTCCGAGACGCTTTGGCGTTTACCACGCCTTTGTGTCGCTTACCGCAGTCCCCCGGAAGCGCCGGAGCCGGCCTGGCGGGCGAGCAGCGATGGCGCTCTGTGGCTAGGCAGTTTCAACAACCTCATTAAGTTGACACCGCGCACGGTTGCCCTGTGGTCGCAGGTGCTACAGAGGCTGCCAGAGGCCAAGTTGCTGCTCAAGACCCATGAACTGGCCGACGAAAGCAACCGCGAGCGAGTGCTGACGGCCTTTGCGCAGCAGGGCATCACCCGTGAGCGTATTGAACTTCGGAATCGGCAGGCGACATCGTCCTGGCTGGAGCATATGGCCTACTACAACCGCTTGGACATCGCGCTCGATCCGGTTGGCCCGTGGGGCGGTGCCACCACCACCTGTGATGCGCTCTGGATGGGGGTGCCGGTGGTAACCAAGCTCGGGGATTGCGCGGGTTCGCGCATGTCCGCTGCCATGCTCAGCGCGCTGGGGCGCGAGGAGTGGATCGCCCATGATGACGAGGACTACATCGCCAAGGTGGTTATGCTGGCGCGCGCGGTTGCAGGACGCCGGGCGATGCGCTTGAGCCAGCGCGAGCGCATGCGCCAAAGCCCACTGTGTGATGCCCAGGATTTGGCCCGGGCGCTGGAAGACGCCTACGAAGCGATGTTCGAGCGCTGGTGGGTTAAGCAGGACAAGTAGAGCGTGAAATGTGTTTGCACATGATGAAATTTTGATGATTTGGGGGGAGGCATGAGCAGAAAGCAGCGACGAGGTTTGAAGCAAGCCAAGCTGCTAAGGCGTCGGAATCCTTCTAACAAGGCGCCGTCAGTCTCTTCGATGTTGCAGTCAGCGCTTCGCGATCAGCAGAAGGGTGACCTGGCAGCCGCTGTGGCGGCCTATGATCAGGTGCTGGAACTCAAGCCGGATTTTGCCGAAGTGCACAATAATCGTGGCAATGCACTCTCGGGGCTTGGGCGGTTGGGGGATGCACTGGCCTCTTTCGATGTCGCACTCAGATTCGCGCCAACTGACCCGATCACACACTTTAATCGTGGGAATATGCTGCGGGCGCTTGCACGTCCGGTGCAAGCGCTTGAGGCTTACGCTGCCGCACTCAACCTGAACGCCGAGTTTGCTGAGGCACATTTAAATCTCGGCCTGACGCTGAAGGAACTCGGGCGACTGGAGGATGCGCTGACATCCTTGGATGCGGCGCTCAGACTGAAACCCGGCTTGGCTGCGGCTCATAACAATCGCGGCATTGTTCTTAAGGAAATGGGGCGACTGGATGAAGCGCTTGCGGCCTACGATGCAGCGCTCAGTCTGCGGCCTGATTTTGCAAAAGCCCACAATAACAGAGGTTTTGTCCTGAATGATCTTGGGCGGCTCAACGATGCCCTGGCTGCTTGCGATGCCGCGTTGCGAATTCAGCCTGATTTGGCGGAGGCGCATAATACGCGGGGCTGTGTTCTGAATGGCCTCAGACGACTCACCGAGGCTCTGGCTGCTTGCGATGCCGCGTTGCGAATTCAGCCTGATTTGGCGGAGGCGCATAATACGCGGGGTTGTGTCCTGAATGATCTCGGACGACTTACCGAGGCTCTGGCTGCTTGTGATGCCGCATTGCGCATCCAGCCTGAATTGATGGAAGCGCATAATATGCGAGGCTTTGTGCTTGAGCGTATCGGGCAGATAGATGAAGCTGTAGCAGCTTATGCTGTTGCGATGAATCTGAAGCCGAATGATGCGCGGGTGCATAGCAATCGAATAATGGCGCTGCTTTATTGCGAACAAACCACAAATGAAGCCATCCTATCGGTGGCCCGGCAATTTGGCGCCCAGTTCGATCAGCCGGCTCTGGGCGACTGTCATCCCAACCCGAGACAGCCAGAGCGGCGGTTGCGTATTGGCTATGTCTCTGGGGATTTTCGTCGCCATGCGGTCGCCGATTTTCTCGAAGCGCTGCTTGCCCAGCATGATCGTTCGCGCATTGAAGTACTGGCGTATACCACGAATGGGCTGGAAGACGCTGTCACCGCACGCATCCGGGGGTTGGTTGATCGCTGGCAGTCGATCGTGGGTCTGTCCGACGAGCGCGCCGCTCAATGTATCCGCAGCGATGGGGTGGATGTACTGATTGACCTCTCCGGGCATACGGCGGGCAACCGCTTGGGTGCCTTCGCCCAGCGTGCCGCGCCAGTCCAGGCGCATTATCTCGGCTTTGCAGGTTCCACTGGACTGGCGGCGATGGACTATTGGATCGGCGATGAATGGCTGACGCCAGACGAGTTGGCACCGCAGTATTCCGAGACGCTTTGGCGCCTGCCGCGCACGTGGGTTGCTTACCGTGGTGTCGAGAAAGCGCCAGAGCCGGCATGGCGGGCGAGCGGCGATGGCACCCTGTGGCTGGGTAGTTTTAACACGCTACGTAAGATGACGCCGCGCACGATTATTCTGTGGTCGCGGGTGTTGCAGACACTGCCTGAGGCCAAGTTGCTGCTCAAGACCCATGAGCTGGCCGACGAGAGTAATCGCAAGCGGGTGCTGACGGCCTTTGCGCAGCAGGGTATCGCTAGTGATCGCATCGAACTTCAGGGTCGGCAGGCAACGTCGTCTTGGCCTGAGCATATGGCCTACTACAACCGCCTGGATATCGCACTCGACCCGGTCGGCCCAGTGGGCGGTGGCACTACCACCTGCGATGCGCTCTGGATGGGTGTGCCCGTGGTGACCAAACTCGGGGATCGCGTGGGTTCGCGCATGTCTGCTGCCATGCTGAGCGCGCTGGGGCGCGAGGAATGGATTGCGCGTGATGACGAGGACTACATCGCCAAAGTAGTCATGCTGGCGCGCGCGGTTGCCGGACGCCGGGCGATGCGCTTGAATCAGCGCGAACGCATGCGCCAAAGCCCGCTGTGCGATGCCCAGGGCTTGGCTAGGGCGCTGGAAGACGCCTACGAAGCGATGTTCGAGCGCTGCTGGACCAAGCAAAACAAGCATGACGCGCCGACGGTGATGCCATGATCGCGCGCGGCATTCATACCCATGCGGTGGTCGATTGCCAGGGTGATGGCATTTTGCCCGAGACCACCATCCTGGAACCGGGCGCGGTAATCTATGTCAGTCCGCGCGGGCGGCTGGTGCTCGGCGAGCGCAATATCCTCTATCCCAATGCCAGTATCCGCATCGATCAGGGCTGGCTGATCACCGGGGAGGAGGTGTCCTTCGGGCCGGGGGTGCAGATCTACGAGCCGCGTGCCGGGATTGAGATCGGCCATCATTGCCTGATCGCTGGCGGGGTGCTGATCTGCGGGGTGCACCATGGTCTGGCGGACGCCGATCAGCCGATGCGCCATCAGCCGGCTGAGGCCCGACCGATTCGCATCGGCGATGAAGTGTGGATCGGCATGGGGGCGATAATATGCCCTGAAGTGAGCATTGGGGCCGGTGCGGTGATCGGTGCTGGCTCAGTGGTAACGCGCGATATTCCGGCTCGCGCGGTCGCTTGGGGGACACCGGCGCGGGTGCGCCGCCTGCGCCAAAGTGCGGGCAAGGTGCCTTGGGCGAGCGATGGCCCGGTACGGCTGCACCTGGGCTGCGGGCCGCGCTGCATTCCCGGCTTCATCCATGTCGATGCGCAAGCACATCCGCATGTTGATCTGGTCGCTGATGTGGCGCGTCTGGAGATAATTCCGGATGCCACTGCCGATCTGATCTACGCCTCCCATGTGCTGGAGCACTTCGGACGTTGGGAATTTCGCGCCGTGCTGACCGAATGGCGTCGAGTGCTCAAGCCTGGCGGTCTGTTGCGCCTAGCGGTGCCGGACTTCGCCGTTTGTGCCAAGCTGTATTATGAACACGGTTTATCCGATGGTTTGAACGGGCTGATCGGGCTAATTTGTGGCGGCCAGCGTGATGAGATGGATTATCACAAGATGATTTTTGACGAGCCGTTTTTGAAGCATGAGTTGCAGGGATTGGGCTTTCGCAATATTGGCCGCTGGGACTGGCGAACGACTGATCATGCGGGGGTGGATGATTATTCCCAGTGCTATCTGCCTCATCTGGACAAAGAACGGGGGACACTGATGAGCTTGAATTTGGAGGCGGAGCGATGATGTCGTGTCGATTAGGACAGCAGCAAAAAGATTAGGAGACTTTATAGCGATGCAGGCAGAACGATTCGTTGAGCGTTTAGGTCGTATACGAGATGTATCTGCGCCAAAGGCCTTTGTAACGCCGGAAGCAGTGATGGCGGTTTCGGCAGCCCAAGCGCGGGTTAATGAGGTGCTTGGACGTTATCGCAGTGCCACTGTGGAACAGGCACGTGAGCAGGCTGCGTGCCTAATGCATGATTTTCCGGATCAGGAGCCACCGGAGCAATTCTGGGAGACGGCATCATCGTTGGCGTTCAGGGATTTTTTTGTCTGGGGACACGATCATGATTTTGGCCACGGTGTAACGCGCTCGGGGGCCATGATGGCCCGGCATCGGGAGATTGCCATTGAGGGGCTTGTAACCGGCTGGCTGGCACCAGACTTGACAGAGCAACAGGTGCTGGATGTCGGCTGCTGGAGTGGGGGCGATCTGCTGATGCTTGCGGGACTGGGTGCGCAAGTGACAGCGATTGAGGAGCATCCAATTGCCGTGCGCGCAACGCGGCGTCTGTGTGAGCTACTGGATGTTCAAGCGGATGTCATGGAAGGTAGTTTGTATACGGATCGGCGCGATTGGGCGGGCCTGTTCGATTATATTTACTGCGCGGGTGTCATTTATCATGTAACCGACCCATTATTGTTTATGCGTTTGCTGTTTGCGTACCTCAAACCTGGCGGATCTGTCTTTTTGGAAACCAAAGCCGTTGCAGGTGATGGTAGTTTATGTTCTTACTCCGGTACCCTGGAAAAGGGCTGGAACTGGTATGCACCGAATGAAATCGCCTTTGGGCGCTGGCTGGTCGATGCCGGGTTCGATGCCGGCACCGTACAGGTGTGGCGACGCGCGAATGGCCGACTGCTGGCCGGAGCGCGTAAGACTGCGCCGGCAATGATGCGCGAGACAGCGGGTTTTTCGCGACCGGGAAGTTGGCTGGAGGGGGTGTGTTGACATTCATGCCTGAATTCGCACTCGAACTCAAAACCTGTTCCTTGTTGCGCGGATACAGTTGGTACCAGGTATCAGTAATTTTGTGTAGATCGGAGGCGATAAGCGGTTGCAGGCGTTCGTCGTCGAAATTAACATAGAGCAGTCGCTTCTTGGACAGGCCGCTGGCAAGCTGATCCCGCATAGCCTGAAGCAATCGCCAGCTCTTGCCGGTGCGGCGCATGCCAATCAGGGTATCGATCTTGCCCGGCAACGCAGGCAAAACAGTCTCGCGTGAGATGAGATCCGGCTAAAAGCACTGCTGCAAGCCCGAACTGGCATCGGCATTTGACTGCCGACAGGATCTACCGCATGGTGCGTACGGATTTCAGCCGTCAAGCACCCCTTGCAGCGCAGCAAGCACATCGCTTTCGCGATTCTCGATCAGGTTAAGCGTACTCGGCATGATGTCTGCGTAATCTTGGTATTCGACTGTAGTCCAGGTTTCGATCAGGGTTTGGATATTCACTCTGAGCGCGTCGTTGTTCGGGTTGAGGCCGGTGACCATGGCTAAACCGCTTGGGTAGGTTGGGATGGTGGTGATCGAAAGATCGGGTCTTTGCTCTTTGAGTAGGGGAATGACTTTCCAGGTGTCACCGACCCAGAACTTGGTGTGGCGTTGTCTTGCCGCCGTGCTTGGATCAATCGGGTAGATGTCGTGAAACAGCACCACGGATTTTTCATGGGCATTGGCCTCGACATTGACAAAGTCTCGCAATGCCTGGTCGAAGCTGTGATATCCGTCAATAAAACAGAAGTCGATGCGCGCGCCGTCGAATAACGACTGAATCGAATGCTGGCGAAAGAAATCGTCGCTGGTTTGCGCATAAATTTTTGTCCAAGCGCTCAAGTTGACGCTGATCAACGGTTGCGGGTCGATGCCGATGCAGTGTGTTGGCGGTTGGGCTTGCTGTAATGTCTGTCCGGTTTCGACACCGATTTCCAGATAGGTCGCGGGTTTCAAGGTGCGGTGAAACCAATCCAGCCAGTCGGTATAGGGCGTGCCGGGGAAATGCTCGGTTGCGGCCTGAAGGTGATGCTCAAACAGATTGGTATCCTGCATTTGCGCTCCCCAGGCGAGCAGGGCTTCAGGGGGTTGTAGGCTTAGATCGTCCACTCCAGCGGCGCGCGCGGCTTTAAGCTGGGTTTGTGCCTGCTCCATGTGACCACAGCGAACCAGGATTTCGAGGTAACTCTGCCAGAAATGGGGTTCCTGCGGGTTGGCTTGCACCGCCGCGTTAAAAAATTGCAGTGCAGTGTCAGTTTGCCCAAAGTTTTCGGCAATGACGGCAATGTTGTGGTTTGCCACTGGGTGATCGGGTTGAACGGTCAGGATGGCGTGATAAAGCCTGAGCGCTTCTTGGTGATCCCCGGTGCTATGATGCTGGATGGCCTCGTGTAAAGTATCCGAGATGTTCATGGCATGATTTTCCATCTATAAAGGGGGGCGAAGATGCAAGATCTTGATAAGGTAGGTTTTTAAGTTGCGCCCGGATCTCACCGAAGCGGCGCAGGGTCAAGCGATCCTGCTGGCCCACCAAGGGCAGCTTGAGCCAGCGCTGGAGCATTTTCTCGAACTCAATCGCCTCGCTCCGGACCAAGCGACCACTTTACACAATATCGGCATCACTTTGAATCGTTTGGAGCGCTATGCCCAAGCGGTGCCTTGGTTCAAGCGCGCGCTGTCCCTCGCCCCCGGTTTTGCCGATGCCTGGACTGGGCTGGCGGCGGCGCACGCTGAGCTGGGCCAGGACGCGGCGGCGCACGAGGCGGTTGAACGTGCCGTAGCCGCCAGCCCCGCTGCACCCCTGCCGCGACTGATGCAGGCCATGCTGTGCCTGCCGGCCGTGGCCGAGACAGTAGAGCTTTCCAACAGCGCCCCCGAGCAGTTCGCACGGGCGCTGGCTGCGCTGGCCGACTGGGCAGACCAGGATCCGCGCCATCTGCACGGACTGGGCGAGCGCGTGGGCGACCGCCAGCCGTTCGCGCTCGCCTATCGACCGGGCAATCACCGCGCCTTGCTCGGTGCCTACGGAGATTTGATGGCCCGCGCCGCGCGTGCCTGTTGGCAGGCGCGCGGCTTGCTGCCCATGCCCTTGCCACCCGCGCGCCCGCGCGTGCGGCTGGCGATTCTGAGTGCGCATATTCGGCGTCATTCCGTTTGGGATATTATTCTCAAAGGGCTGGTTCGTCATCGGCTGCGCACCTGGTTTGAGCTGACAATCTATCATACCGGTACCGAGGTGGACGCGGAAACCGCGTGGGCCAAGCGTCATGTTGAGCGCTTCGTCAGCGGTCCGCGCGGCCATGCCGAATGGCTGCGCCTGATCCGCGAGGATGCGCCCGATGTGCTCTTTCTGCCCGAGGTGGGCATGGATCCACTGACCTGCAAGCTCGGCGCGCTGCGTCTGGCGCCCTTGCAGGTCGCGAGCTGGGGGCATCCGATCACCACCGGCCTGCCGGAGATCGATCTGTTCTTCTCCGGCGAGCAACTTGAGCCGCCGGACGCCCAGGAGCATTATCGCGAGCGCTTGATCCGGTTGCCTGGCACCGGTGTTTGCACAGAATGGCCGGACTTGGCACCGGCTGCGTTGCCGATTGGTTATTTGCGCGCACGATCACCTGAGCGGGTGCGCTTGTTGCTGTGCCAGCAGCCGTTTAAGTTCGATCCGGCGGATTGGCCGCTGATCCTTGAGGTGTTGCGTGCCTGTGCGCCCTGCGAGCTGTACCTTCTGCAACATCGGCGTTTGTCCGCGGCGAGTCGGCAAGCGACAGACCGGCTGCGCGAGACCCTTGACAACGCCGGACTGGAGACCGATACGATTCTGCTTGAACGCCCCTGGTTACCGCGCGCCCAATTCCTGAGCCTGCTTGAGGCTGTCGATCTTTATCTGGATTTGCCGGCCTTCAGCGGCTATACCACCGCTTGGCAGGCGCTGCATTGCGGACTGCCAATCATCACGCTGCAAGGCGCGAGCCTGCGCCAGCGCCTGGCCGCTGGCTTGCTGCGGCAAATTGAGCAGACGGATACTATCGCCCGCGATGCAGCGGACTATGTCGCCATCGCCGCGCGCCTGGCTGCCGAATGTCGTGATCCTGACGCGCGCGAGATCCGCCGCGCCCGCCTGAAAGGCGCCGCTTCCAAGGCGGATCATCAGGTCGACAGCGTGCGTGCTTTGGAGCAGGCGCTGCTTGATGCGCTGGCAGAGCGCGGGAGAGATCCTCGATCAGCGCCGCAATCGACTCAGACCACGGCGCTGACTGCGTTGAGGGCCGTTTATCGCGAAGGTGAGCGGGCTGTGGCGCGAGCCGCCGCCGAGCACTATGTTGCGACCTGGCCAGACTGCACCGTTGGCTGGACCATTTTGGCCAAGCTGTGCGAATCCGACCGCGACTGGCACCAGGCGAGCGCCGCAGCGCAGCAACTGTGCACCTTGCAGCCTGAGGTCGTCTGGAACTGGTCTTACCTCGGGCTGCTGCTCAAGCGACAAGGTCGGCTCAGCGATGCCGTGCAGGCACTTTCCAAGGCGCTGACGCTAGCGCCAACCGAGGCTGAAACACTCAATTTACTGGGTATTGTCCACATGCAGCAAGGGCAGCCTGCCAAGGCCGAGTCATGTTTCCGCCAGGCGCTTGCTAAGTGCCCCGAGCTGTCCGAGGCCTGGAATAATCTGGGCACCGCCCTGCGCGATCTTGACCGCATCGATGAAAGCATGTTGACTTTTTGGCAGGCCGTGAGTCTGTCGCCCGAGAACGGTCGGGCGCGCAGCAATTTGCTGTTCTCCCAAGCCTATACGGCCGCGCTGATGCCGGAACGTCTGTGCCAAGAGGCGCGCCTGTGGGAACGCGAGGTGCTGCGTGCCGATGAACGCGCGCAGGCGCGCCAGCGCCGCTTTAGCCGACCCAGGCCGCGCGATCAGCGCCTGCGCCTGGGCGTGCTGTCGGCGGAATTCGGCAAGCATGCGGTTGGGGATTTTTTGCTGAGCTGGCTGCGTGCGCTTGATCGCGAGCACTGCACGCTCTACCTGTATCCCAGTGTGGAACGCTACGAGCCGGAGGCCGGGTACTTCAAGGCGCTCGCCGATGTCTGGTGTCCCATCGATACCCTCAGCGATGCGCAGGCCGCCGCGCAGATGCGCGCCGATGGCATTGACGTGCTCGTGGAAACCAGCGGGCATACAGTGAATAATCGCCTGGGCGTGATCGCTCATCGCGCGGCACCGGTGCAGTGTCACTATATCGGTTATTTTGCGACCACGGGCCTTGCGGAGATGGATTATTTTATCGCCGACTCAGTTCTGGTCCCGCCGGAGCACGACCACCATTATACCGAGCGGGTCTGGCGCCTGCCGCGCACGCGCTATGTCTATGAACCTTTGCAGCAGGCTCCGGAGCCGCACTGGCAGCCCGATCCTAGGAGTGTGCTCCGCTTGGGCAGCTTCAACAATCTGACCAAGGTGCGTCAGGAGACGCTGGCGCTCTGGGGCGCTGTGCTGCGGGCGCTCCCGCATGCGCGCCTGCTGCTCAAGGATCGGCGAGCCATGGATGAGGGCGTTCAGGCGCGCATTCTCAGTCGCCTGCAAGAGCAGGGCGTGTCTGCGGATCGGGTCGAGTTTTTGGGCACCTTCGCCACCTGGGCGGAACACATGAGCGCTTACAATCGGATCGACATTGCATTGGACACGCTGCCATTCAGCAGCGCCACCACGGGTTTCGAGGCGCTCTGGATGGGCGTGCCGCTGATCACCCTGGCGGGCGACCGCTTCGCCGGGCGTCAGGCCGCGTCCATGCTCAGCGGGCTTGGGCGGCATGAGTGGATCGCGACTGACGATCAGGATTATGTGCGTATCGTCACAGCGCTTGCGGCGGATCGCGAGCAACGGCAGGGCCTTCGCGCTGAACTGCGCACCGCCATGCAGACCAGCGAGCTTTGCGATGGCACTGGTCTAGCCCGCGTGTTGGAGCAGGCCTTCCGGCAAATGCTCGCTCAGTCGCCGTTCTTTGCTTAAGTTCAAGCCTTGTTTGCCGTTCTAGTGGCAATTCGCTAGTCTGGCGGCATCTGGCGACAGCCCCAGCTACGGAGACCTTGGTATGGCCTTAGCCCAAGAAGACATTGCATTCATTAAAGCGCATCTCGGCGAATGGTTGGCCGAACAAAGCCTTGGCAAGCCGCCGGTAGTCTACGAAATCGAGCTGCGCGAACGCATGGCTCGAGTGGAAGAGGAACTCAAGCACCAGCGCGAACTGTTGCGCGAAGGCTTCAAGCGGATGGACGAGCGCTTCGAGCAAGTGGACAAGCGCTTCGAGCAAGTTGACAAACGCTTCGATGAAATGCTCAAGCGCCACGATCAGCACTTTCTCTGGCTGGTGGGTTTTATCGCTAGCAGTGCGGCCTTGATCATTGCGGCTCTTCGCTATCTGTAAGGCTCGGAATTCAATTTCCGGCTGCATGGCCATCTTCCCAATCGTCGGAATCGCTTCTTACACTGTCCCGAATGCAGGATTGACATTCATGCCTGAACTCGCACTCGAACTCAAAACCGCCCTCCTGCTGAAGGAGGAAGGCCGCCACCAAGAAGCGGAGAATCAGTGCCGTCAGCTCCTGCAACGCGCGCCGGATGATGCCGAAGGGCATTATGTTCTCGGCACTCTACTGCTCGAACAGCAACGGGCCGAAGAAGCCTTGGTAGAGTTTCAGCAAGCCCTGACGCTGGCGCCAGCCAATGGCGACTACTGGCTCGCCTTTACCGAGGCCCTGCTTGCCCTCGGTCGGTCGCGCGAAGCCTTGGAAATCATCGACGACATGATCGCCAAGGGACTCGATTGGCCACAAGCATTGGCCTTGCAAGAGCGCGCCAAGGCAGCGGTGCAGCGCGCAGCGGATCAGCCGACATCTCCGGCGGTTGCCGCAGAGCCAGACCCGACTCATTGGACGCTGACCATTGCCGACGATGTGCGCGTTTGCGTCCCGCCTGATGCGCGACTGATGACTCCTTACATTCTGCTGGAGCAAGAGGACTGGTTCGAGGCCGAATTGCCCTTCCTGCGCCAGCTCATCGAACCCGGCATGGGCGTGCTCGACATCGGCGCCAATCACGGTCTCTATGCGCTCAGTCTGGCCAAGCGGCTGCAAGGGCAGGGCCGAGTCATCGCCTGCGAGCCGGCCAGTGCGCCGGCGGATATGCTGGAGCGCAGCATCGCCGAAAACGGCTTTGGCGAGGTGCTGACCCTGCTGCGCCTCGGTCTGTCCGACCACGAGGGTTCGGCGATGCTGAACATTGGCGCCAACAGTGAACTGAATTCCTTGACTCCCGCCGCCGATCAACCTGTTGATCAGACCACAGGCGAGACCGAGACAGTGCGCCTGACCACCCTTGATGCCCTGATGCAATCCTCTGACTGGCCCGACGGCTGGCAGGTAGACATCCTCAAGCTCGACGCCGAGGGCGAGGAAATTCGCATCCTTCAAGGCGCCGCGCGCTTTTTTGCCGAGCAGGATCCGCTGGTGCTGTTTGAGTGGAAGCACGGCCAGGTGCCCAACACCGGTCTGCTGGAAACCTTTGCCGCGCTCGGCCTGGATCGCTATCGCCTCGTGCCGGGGCTGAATGCGCTGGTCTCTGTTGCCGAGAACGAACCGCTCGATGGCTATCAGCTCAACCTGTTCGCCTGCACGCCTGCTCGTGCTGAACGTCTGGCCGCCGCTGGTTATTTGATCGGGGCGGCTTCAGCCATTCTCGAACCCGCTCCCGCCCCCAACCAGAGCTGGCCTCAGGCGCTGGTGGCCCGCTCCTTCGTTTCCGGTTTGCAGGCCGACGGCCAGATCATCACCGCCTGGCGGGCATTGGATCGCACCGGCGACCCGCACTGGCCCGTCTACGAAAAAGCTCTGAATGCCTACCTGAGCGCCAGCGACCCGAGTCAGCCCCTGCCCGCGCGCTGGGTCTGGCTGCGCGCCAGCCAGAGCGCATTAGCGCAACTCATCGCCGCCGGCGACACCCATCTGGCCACTCGCTTGCTGCACATTCGTGTGCTCGACGCCTGCGGTCAGCGCTCCGCTGCAGTAAAGGCTAATACCGAACTGGAGCAGAGGCTGGAGCAAACCCCGTCGGCGCGATTTGATCTGCCTGACCGGCCTTTCCTGCCTCCACTGCCGGATTATGACCACCGTCTTCCTCAAGGCAGCATTGATGCCTGGATTCAGGCCACTATCTGCGAAGGATTGGAGTGCCGCCGCGCCTATTCATCCTATTTCCACCGCGACGGGCGCTTGCTACAACGCCTGGCTGACAACCCGAACCGCAGTCTAGTGATGGATCGCCGTCGCGTGTTGATAGTGCTGTTGCTGGCCTTGGTTGCCGGTCGGCGTGTGCAACTGAGCGCAGAAAGTCCTTTGCGTGGGCCGGAGATGATGCCTGAGCATCGCAATGTTGAATGGTGGAGGGGGTTGCCCGTGCTTGGCTTGCAGCAAGCCGAAAACGTGAGTCCTATTTGCCGAACACCTGATCGACACTCTTACCGGGCGGTCTTCTGCGCGGGCATGCAGCGTTCAGGATCAACGTGGTCGTACAACGTTGCCCGGCTTATACTCAGTCGGTCTGTTGGTGAGAAAAGCTTGGAAGCCGGATATGTTGGGGGAGGTGATCCACTCGATAGGTTGCTTGGCAGTCGGATGAAGCAAGGTCAGCTAAGACTGCTCAAGTTTCATCGGGCGACTCCGCAGTCTCTTGGTTATGCGACTCTGGGTCTGGGCAAAGTTGTATTTACTTATCGACCCCCACTGAACGCTGTGGCGTCGATAGCGGATTTTTTTGGAACTTCCATCGAAAATGCGGTTGCCACCATTGCAGCTAATATTCAGGATATGAACCTATGGGTGCGCACCGGCCATGCGCTATTGATTTCATTCGATGATTTGACGCTCCGAAGCTCAGAGTGGATCAGTCGTATGGCTGCATTTCTTAGTGTCGATCTGACCGCCGAGGACGTTGCGCAAATTCAACAGGAAACGGCTTATGAGCGTGTCAAGCAAAAAGCCGAAGCGCTTGGGCAACAGCGAGAAAGTCTGATCAAAGCGGGTTCATCGGCTTATGATTCCCAATCCTTACTGCACGTCGGGCATGCACCGCTCGGACGCGCCCGAGATTGGCGCACGCAGTTGACACCAGAGCAGCAATCTTATGCGCTTAAACATTTGGACCGTTGGGTTGATGCCGATGGGCAGTGGCGACCTGATGCGTTATATAATTGAAAAATTATGAAATTAAAGGATTGTGTTCGAGTTTGTTCTTTGTGTGTGAGAGTGCGATCAGACGGGAAACCCGGGAGGGACCACTTTATTTGTGCGGATATGTGAGAGACCTCGAGCGCGTCTAGGCTGAGCGTCAAACGGATGCCCGGAGCTAATCAAATCCATCTGCGCCGCGAACTGGGTGACGGCATGGCGATCATTCAGGGCTGGTTGGGTAAAGCTGCTGGTGGGGGCGATAGTCGGTGCTTTCGATCAAAAGAGACATTCCACCATGCGCCACGCCATTGACCCAAAATTGACTGCGTGTTCAAAGCCCTGCTGGGCGCGGAGTCCAATCGTGCCTTGCTGATTCACTTTCTGAACGCGATTCTGGAAGCAGATCTAGGCGCGCCCATCGCATCAGTCGAAATCCTCAACCCCTACAATGAGCGTGAATTTTTTGACGACAAACTCAGCATTGTCGATTTGAAGGCGCGTGATCAGCGCAAGCGCCTGCATCAGATCGAAATTCAACTCTTGACATACGCTGACCTGTTGGCGTGCATTCTGTGCACTTGGGCTGATCTTTACCGTTCACAACTAAAACGCAGTGACAGCTACAGCAAACTCCAACCCACATAGAGTATCTGGCTTTTAGGCGAGGAGTTGCTGGCCGGATGCAAACGCCGGAAATGAAACAAGCCATGAACACGTTTGACACGCTGAGATTTGTTGAGCGATTGAAACTGGCAGGCATCAGTGAGGAACAAGCCAAGGCGGAAGCAGAGGCGCTGGCATCGGCATTTTCTGAGGCCATGAGTGGACAGCTAGCGACCAAGCCGGACATCAATGGCTTAGAGTGCCAGGTGACCGCCGAGATCCATCGCCTCGAACGTGAATTGCTGGTGTTGAAATGGATGGTCGGCTTGGTGCTGGCGGGCATTCTCGCTCTGGTGTTGAAAGCGTTCTTTTTCGTCGGTGCTGACGGATGAAGCGCTTACCGGCAGCCGGCATGATGGCCGTCTGTTCAGTCTACATAACCCAAGTTGCCACCTTGGCTGATTCAGAAAAGGAAATTGAGGCTACAGGCCAGGATAAAGAATGCTGTCTTGAGTTCAAAACCGGCAGCGGTCACGCTGTGGACATGCTTGGGTAGCAATCGTTCGATGAGGCTTCCTGTGGTTTCCACGGCATGACGCGCGGATGACATCAAGTACGTCAGCGCCGGTTCATGGGGACGCTTGGAGTTTTTCTTGCGAAGCGGCTGCAGATGTAAACCGGCTTCCTCCAGAAGATCTTCATAGTCGTAGTCATTACAGCAATTCCCGCCGAAAAAATTTTCGGCGTAACAACAGCAGGTTGGCCCAGGCTCAAAAAAAGTTTTTCGTAAACTTTTGGCGCTGACTCGGTAGACTGGCCGGCATCGTTCAATGTCAGATTGCGAGGGTGGTGCTGATGAGCACGCCGTTTTGCCGCAAGCATCTCAGCATTGAGGGGCTGCTCAAAGAAGCGCATCAGGTGTTTCGTCGAATCCCCGATGCGCCGGGTAACGACATCGCCTTGGTCGATCATCTGATGTCGGGGCTGGCGATCTTCGGGTTGAAGTATCCGTCGCTGCTGCAGTTCGATCAGGACTGCCGGGAGGAGACGACGCGAGCGAATCTCAAGGCGCTCTATGGGATTGAGCAGGCCCCGAGCGACACGCGCCTGCGCGAGCGGCTCGATGAGCTTGACCCGAGCCAGGTACGCCCCCTCTATCAAGCGTTGTTTGCTCAGTTGCAGCGCGGCAAGGGGCTGGAAGGATTCGCCTACCTTGATGGCCATTACCTGCTCTCCGTCGATGGCACGGGCTATTTCTCCTCCAAGCAGGTCCACTGTCCGTACTGCGCCGAGAAGCACCACCGCGACGGCACCATCACCTACTATCATCAGATGCTCGGTGCGGTGTTGGTCCATCCGGATTGCCGGGAAGTCTTTCCCTTGGCCCCCGAGCCCATCCTCAAGCCCGATGGGTCGAACAAAAACGACTGCGAGCGCAACGCCGCCAAACGCTTGCTGAGCGATGTGCGTCGCGAGCATCCCCACCTGAAGCTGATTGTCGTTGAAGATGGCTTGGCCTCCAATGGACCGCACATCCGCCATCTGCAAGCGCTGGATCTGCGCTTCATCCTCGGGGCCAAGCCGAGTGATCACACGTTCTTGTTCGAGTGGGTGGCGGCGACGGAGCAGACGCGCGAGGTCAGCTTCAGCAACGAGGACGGCTATCGTCATCGCTTTCGCTACCTCAACCACGCGCCACTGAACGACACCCACTTCGACTTGGAGGTCAATTTCTTCGAATACTGGGAGTACGCCCCCGACGGGGGCGTGCAGCACTTCTCCTGGGTGACGGATCTCCTCATCGACGACACCAACCTCATGACCCTAATGCGAGGTGCACGCGCACGCTGGAAAATCGAGAACGAAACCTTCAACACCCTCAAAAACCAAGGCTATCACTTCGAGCACAACTTCGGTCACGGCCATCAGCATCTCAGCACTGTGCTCATGCACCTGATGATGCTGGCGTTTCTGATCGATCAGATCCAACAACGCTGCTGCCGGCTGTTCCAGGCCGCCGTGACGGCGGCCAAGAGCAAGACGCGGTTCTGGCGCAAGTTGCGCAACCGCTTCGATCTGTGCCTGATCCCCAATTGGGAGGTGCTCTATCAATCCATTATCGACCCACCGCAGATCGCCTTGGGGTACAACACCTCGTAGCCCCCCGGCCGTGACCGATCGTGCTTGAGGTGTCGTTTGAGGGTGAGAACAAGCCGGGCGTACCACAGCGCTTCTTTGTCGCGAGGTGTTCGCGTGCCGGTTGATTTTCAACGGCGGATCGGGGCCATCGCAACCGCTCGCCACAGAGGTCAGCGGGAATTGCTGGAGCAAACAACTGTTCCTTGATTTATTACTGAAAGTTGTTAAACTTTCTTATTATGAGCAAGCGATACAGCATTGGTGAATTTGCTAAGCGGATTGGGCGGTCGCCACAGACGATCCGGCGGTGGGAAACCGAGGGGAAGCTACAAGCCAAGCGGTTGCCGTCGGGACATCGGTATTTTGATGAATCCGATGTGCGCTTGATGCTGGGCGGGGCGCCGAAGACGCGGGATGTGGTGGTCTATTGCCGGGTCTCCAGCGCCGGACAAAAAGACGATCTCGCCTCGCAAGTACGAGCGATGGAAACCTACTGCCTGGGCGCGGGGATCGCGGTGGATGAGTGGATCCAAGAGATCGGCGGCGGGATGAACTTCAAACGCAAGCGCTTTCTTGCCCTGATTGACCGGATTCAGCGCGGGGAAGTGCGCCTGTTGCTAATCGCCCACAAAGACCGGCTGATGCGCTTTGGGTTTGATTTGTTCGCGCACATGGCCGAGGAAAACGGTTGCGAGATCACGGTGGTGAATCAAGAAGCGTACTCGCCTGAGCAGGAAATGGTCGAGGATCTGATGGCGATTGTGCAGACCTTCAGTTGCCGTTTGTATGGGATGCGCAAGTACCAACAACAGATCAAGGAGGATTTTGCTGAGATGCCGATTCATCAGCCAAAGGATCGGTGCGAATGAAAGTCACCCGAATCCATCGCGCCCAGCGCGTGAACAAAGGCAAGGTCGCCGCCTTGCGCGAACAGGCGCAGCGGCTCGGGCCGGTGCGCTCTGAAGTCTGGCAGCGATTCGGCTCGCTGCGAGGCGTCAACCGCACCGACCGTCAGATTCGCGATCAATGGCTGAAAGACCAGCGCGTCTTTCCGGTCTCGGCCAATGCCTGGTAAAGAAACCCTGCGCGATGCTAAGGGCGACATCACCGCCAACATGGAAGCGGCCAAAATCAAGGCGCGCCGGTGCATCTGGCGTCACAACGAATGGACAAGCGATCCGTATCTGCGCCGAATCATGCCCATCTTGCTCGAACGCACTGAGCGCCTTCGGTTGGGACTGCTCAACCAGGACTCCAGTTGCTCGCCTGGCATCAACCGGATGCTATCAACGGAGAGCGAAGTGCCGAAAAACCACTCACTATGAGCAATTTTGTTTAGGTTTTTAGGAGCAGCAGCGATGAAGGCTTTAAACCCAATCCTGATCGTGTCGGCACGGATAGTGAGCGTTGCCTCGATCCTGGTGCTGACGGCACTGATGCTCGGTTGTTCCACTCAGTCACCCAAGGACATCGATTACGATCTGGCGGCGACCAACATCAAACCCTATGAATATGGCCAAGTGCTTTGTCATGGTGTGGCGATGGCAGTGCGCCACACCTGCATCACGCGCGCAATGCAGCACTATCGCGAGCGGGTGCGGGTGGATGGCCCGCCGACCGAGGCCACGCAGGGACCCTTTACCATGGTGTTTGCCGACGGTGACTTTTATGTCGGGCGCTATGTTTCGGATCCCTTTGCCGCGTCTTTCAGCGCTCGCAATGCGCGTGGTCAACACTGTCGCGGGCGTTACAGCGCCTATTACGGTGACAAGGAGGCAATTTTCAAGATCCGTTGCGATGATGGAATCACTGGACGTGGCAACATTATCCTCGATCTGGGTGGACGCAATGGCCTGGGTGAGTTCAGGCTAAACAACGGCCGCCATGGGCGTATTGCCTTTGGCTATGCGGCGGTAGAGATTTAGTGGGCATCGTAGTCGGCCGGTTCACCGATGAGATCATAATCACCGCTGCCGGTGATGCGCACCAGGATAAAGTCGCCGGGTTCGATCTCCCAGCGACCTGGGATAATCACCTCGCCGTCGATCTCCGGTGCGTCGGCATGGCTGCGGGCGATGCAGCGATCCGGCTCGATACGATCAATCATTACTGTCAGTTCCTGGCCGACGTAGGCTTTCAGCTTGGCGTGGCTGATGGCGGCCTGATGCTGCATGAAGCGTTCGAGTCGCTCCTGTCGGATAGCCTCCGGTACCGGATCGGCCAGCGCATTGGCGGCGGCGCCTTCCACCGGCGAGTAGGCAAAGCCGCCGACCCGATCCAGCTGCGCCTGGGTTAAAAATTCCAGTAACTGCTCGAAGTCGGCAGCGGTCTCGCCGGGAAATCCCACAATAAAGGTGCTGCGCACCACTAACGTCGGGCATTGCTCACGCCAGTGCGCCAGGCGCTCTAGCATGCGTTCACTGGCGGCTGGGCGGCGCATGGCGCGCAATATCCGGGGGCTGGCATGCTGGAGCGGCATGTCGAGGTAGGGCAGAATTTTATCCTGCGCCATGAGTTCGATCAGCTGATCGACCGCCGGGTAGGGATAGACATAGTGCAGACGCACCCAGGGGGCGATTTCCCCCAGCACCCGGGCCAGGGAGCTGAGATCGGTGCGCAGGGGACGACCACGCCAGAAGTCGAGTTTATGGTTGAGGTCGCGGCCATAGGCACCCGTGTCCTGGGCGATCACCATCAATTCGCGCACGCCGCTGTCAACCAGTTGCTGCGCTTCCTCCAGGACTTCGCCGATAAGGCGGCTGCGCAGGGGACCACGCAGGCTGGGAATCACACAGAAGCGACAGTGCTGATCGCAGCCCTCGGCAATCTTAAGATAAGCGGTATGCGCTGGGGTGAGCTTGATGCCCTGGGGTGGCAGCAGGTCGCCGAATGGATGCTGCGGGGGTGGCAGATACTGATGGACTACCTGCATCACCGCATCGCTTTGCGCGGGGCCGGTAATGGCCAGCAACTGCGGATAGGTGGCGCGGATCAGCTCGGCGCGCGCGCCCAGACAGCCGGTGACAATGACTTGGCCATGGAGTTTGAGGGCCTCGCCGATGGCGTCCAGCGATTCGGCGACCGCGTCCTCAATAAAACCGCAGGTATTGATGATCACCAGATGCGCCGAGGCATAGTCCGGCGCGATCCGATAGCCTTCGGCCCGCAGCCGGGTGAGCAGACGCTCGGAATCCACCGTGGCTTTTGGACAGCCCAGGCTGATAAAACCAATACTCGGAATCTCGGTAGTCACAGGGCTTGGGGCTCCGGTTTTGTTACAGCGGAGAGGAACTATAGCGTTTTGCTCAGATTTTTTCTTGCGAGCCGCTGTATTTCCGGTAGGATGACCGGCGGATTGGCCGCAGCTGATGTGGACGATTCTCCCAAGCCACTGGTCTTGACAACCGTGTCGGAGTTATATGTAACCACCGTCAACTACCCCCGCCTGAAGGCGAGGGCTTGTGAGGCGACTCATGAGCTGGGTTGACCAGGGAAAGCGGTAGCCAATCCGCTACGTTTGCAACAGGTCGTTAAGACCCACTCCGGGATGCTTCCTCAGTCCCGGACACTGGAAGATCAGGATCATGCTGACGAAAGGTAAAACGTCGAAGGTCTTGATCGCTGTCGCAAGGCGGGAGCCGGTTGCAGACAGTCCCGAGGGGAGCGAGCCGCAAGGCTCCGTCACCAGGCCCGTAAGGGCAACGAGTGTGGAGAAACGACATGGCCGTTTTTGTTTTGGATAAGCAGAAAAAGCCGCTGATGCCCTGTACGGAGAAACGCGCGCGGTTATTACTTCAGCGCGGGCGCGCGGTGGTTGTGCGTCTGGCCCCCTTCACCCTTCGCCTGAAAGATCGCGTGGGTGGGACACGACAGCCGCTGCGCGTGAAGCTCGACCCAGGCAGCAAGACAACGGGGATTGCTGTGGTGCGCGAATCCGAAATCATTGACAGAGACACTGGCGAGGTCGAACGGACCGCGCATGTCCTCTGGCTCGGGGCGTTGGAGCATCGGGGGCCGTGGATCCGTGAGGCACTGGAGAAACGCCGCCATTACCGTCGCGCCCGGCGCGCGCGCAAGACCCGCTACCGGGCGCCACGTTTCCTCAACAGAACCCGCCGCGACGGCTGGTTACCGCCATGGTTGCAGCATCGAATCGACACCACCCGCCACTGGGTGGATCGGTTGCGGCGGCTCGCCCCAATCACCGCCCTCAGCCAAGAGCTGGTGCGCTTCGATACCCAGGCGCTCCAAAACCCGGAGATTGCCGGTGTCGAGTACCAACAAGGCGAACTCGCAGGCTACGAGGTGCGTGAGTACCTGCTGGAAAAGTGGCACCGGACCTGCGCCTACTGTGGCGCGACGAACGTGCCGCTGGAGATCGAACATCTCCACCCCAAGAGCCGGGGCGGATCGGATCGGGTCTCGAATCTGACGCTCGCCTGCCGGCTCTGCAACGAACACAAGGGAAACCAGCCAATCGAGGTGTTCCTCAAGGATAAGCCGACGCTCCTGAACAAGATTCAGGCGCAAGCCAAAGCCCCCTTTCAGGACGCCGCTGCCGTCAATGCGACGCGCTGGGCGCTGTTCAATGCGCTCAAAGCAACCGGCTTGCCCGTTGAAACCGGCTCGGGCGGGCGCACCAAATACAACCGCACGCGGCTGGGCATCCCCAAGACCCATGCCCTGGATGCTGTCTGCGTCGGTACCGTCGATCAGGTGAATCACTGGAACCGCCCGATCCTGGCGATCCGGGCCACGGGGCGCGGAAGCTACGGCCGCACGCGGGCGTTCAACAACGGCTTTCCGCGCGGGTATCTCATCCGCCACAAGCGCGTTCATGGTTTTCAGACCGGCGATTGGGTGCGCGCCGAGGTACCCAAAGGCAAGAAGGCCGGTGTGCATCTCGGGCGCGTGGCGGTGCGTGCCACCGGATCGTTTAACCTTCAGACCCCTGACGCGACCGTGCAGGGCATTTCATACCGTTACTGCCGTGTGCTGCAACGCGCCGACGGTTATGGCTATTGCGTTCAACCCAAACCTTTAACGGAGGAGACGAGACGGACGGCCTAACCGCGCTACGCGCGGTGCGCTATCCATCCCCGCCCTGAAGGACGGGGTTTCTCGCGCAAGACTGATGAAGAATTGTAAGTTGTGCAAATTGAGCAACACCTGCAATGATCTGCCGGGTGTCTGTATCCTGATCCCTTATCTGGCTGTGGCTGTGATTGCTGTCTCGGTGAGTTATCTGTTTGTGACGCAAGAATTGTTGATCTAAATCATGGATGTTTTGCTCGCCAACCCGCGTGGCTTCTGTGCCGGCGTTGATCGTGCCATTGAGATTGTTGAGCGCGTGCTGCAGCGCCATGGCGCCCCGCTCTATGTGCGTCACGAAGTGGTGCACAATCGGTATGTCGTCGAGACGCTGAAAGCGCGTGGGGTGATCTTTATCGAAGAGATTGCCGAGGTTCCCGCCGGCGCGGTCTGCGTTTTCAGCGCGCATGGTGTGTCGCTGAGCGTGCGCCAGCAGGCCGAGGAACGCGGTTTGCAACTCTATGATGCGACTTGTCCGCTGGTGACCAAGGTGCATCTGGAAGTCGCGCGCCATTGTCGCGAGGGCGCCGATGTGGTGCTGATCGGTCATCGCGGCCACCCGGAAGTCGAGGGCACTCTGGGTCAGTGCCGTGACGGGGAAGGGCGCATGCATCTGATCGAAACGGTTGAGGATGTGGCGAGCCTTGAGGTACGGGATCCGCAGCGGGTGTGCTATGTCACCCAAACCACCCTGTCGGTCGAGGACAGCCGCGCGATGATTGCGGCGCTTAAAGCCCGCTTTCCCGCGCTCCAGGGGCCGAAGAAAAGCGACATTTGCTATGCCACGCAGAATCGCCAGGATGCGGTGCGCGAACTGGCCGCACGGGTGGATCTCATGTTGGTGGTCGGCTCGGTCACCAGCTCCAATTCCAATCGGTTGCGTGAACTGGCGAGCGCCCAGGGCATTACGGCCTTTCTGATCGACGATGCCGAGGAGATTGATCCGCAGTGGCTGGTCGGTCAGTCGCGGGTGGCGGTGACGGCCGGAGCTTCAGCACCCGAGCTGCTGGTGCAGCAGGTTATTGAGCGGCTGCGTACCCTGGGCGCTGAATCGGTTGAGGAATGTCGCGGCGTGTCAGAAGAAGTTGTCTTCGCACTGCCGAAATCACTTGGTTAAAGTGGACAAATGCATGATGAGTGATTATTTGATTGTTGGCGGTGGCGTCATGGGGCTGCTGACGGCCTATGAGCTGGCCAAGACTGATGCCTCGGTGACGCTGGTCGAGATGCGCGCCTCCGGGCGCGAGTCTTCCTGGGCCGGCGGCGGCATCCTGTCGCCGCTCTACCCGTGGCGCTATGCGCGTTCGGTGACGCAGCTGGCGCTGTGGAGTCAGGCCCGCTACCCGGAACTGGCCCGGGAGCTGCTTGATCTCACCGGCACTGATCCTGAGTATCGAGAATCCGGTCTGATGATTCTGGACGCCGAGGAACGCGATCTGGCGCTGGCCTGGGGGGAGCGCTATCAGGTGCCGGTCGAACTGCTGGATCGCACCCGCCTGGCCGCCGCCGAACCGAATCTGGCCTTGCGCCTGGATAATGCCATCTGGCTGCCAGGGGTGGCACAGATTCGCAATCCGCGTCTGACCAGTGCCTTGCGGGCCGCCATCGATCACAAGGTGACGCTGCGCGAAAACGAAGAAGTGCTGGATATCCTGGCCGAGGATGGTCGGGTGCGCGGGGTGCGCACGACCAAGGGTGAGCTGGCTGCCAAGCAGGTGGTGGTCTGTGCCGGCGCCTGGACTGCACAATTGCTGGAGCGCATTGGTGTGGCCCCGCGTATCCGTCCGGTACGCGGGCAGATGATGTTGTTTCACACCAAGCCCGAGCAGATTGCCCATGTCATGCTATATCGCGATCGCTACATCATTCCGCGCCAGGACGGTCGGGTATTGATCGGCGGCACTCTGGAGGAAGCCGGCTTTAGCAAAGGTACCACCAGCACGGCCAAAGATGTGCTGTATCGCTTTGCGGTGGAACTCTATCCCGAGTTGCAGCGCGCCTCGGTTGAAGACCACTGGGCCGGTCTGCGTCCCGGCTCGCCCGATGGCATTCCCTATATCGGCCCCTATCCCGGCATTGACGGGCTCTTTGTCAATGCCGGGCACTTCCGCAATGGTCTGGTCACCGGGCCGGCCTCGGCGCGGCTGATCAGCGATCTGATGCTACAGCGCGAGCCCATTGTACCGCCCGAGCCCTACGCCCTGGACGCCGAGCGGGGTAGTTAAACCTACAGCTGCGCGCGCGCTTCAAACACCATCACACTGCGCGCGACCACCATCAGGCGCGCGACATTGATTTGCGGTTGCTCGGGTGGCGGTAGCACTGGGCGCGCATCGGCGGTATCCACGGCACGGAACCAATGGAGTCCCGGCAGCGGCGGCAGTTCGCACAGCACCGATTTGTCGCTCATGTTCATGATCACATGCAGATGGGCTTCATCCGGGTTGCGCGCCGCCAGGGTGAAGGCGAGCAGGCGGGCGTCTGCCTCTCCCCAGGCGGCGCGATTCAAACGCGCGCTGTGCCAGCTGATATCAGGCAGATCGTGGGTGTGCTCGGCAGTGCCGGTGAGAAAATGCCGGCGCCGCAGGTTCGGGTGGCGGCGGCGCAGGGCGATCAGGCCGCGGGTGAATTCCAGCATGGCCCGCTGCGGCTCGACCTGTCCCCAATTGAACCAGCTCAGCTCATTGTTCTGGCAATAGGAATTGTTGTTGCCTCCCTGGGTGCGCAGAATTTCATCACCCGCCAGCAGCATGGGCACGCCCTGACTGAGCATCAGAATGGCGATGAAGTTCATTGCCTGGCGCTGGCGCAGAGCCAGAATGGCCGGATCATCGGTTGGGCCCTCAACGCCGCAGTTCCAGCTGCGGTTGTCGTTGTGACCGTCGCGATTGTCCTCGCCATTGGCTTCGTTGTGCTTCTGGTTGTAGCTGACCAGGTCGTGCAGGGTGAAGCCATCATGGCAGGTGACGAAGTTGATCGAATTGCCCGGCCGGCGCCCGCGCGTTTCATACAGATCGCTGGAGCCGGCGATGCGGGTGGCGACTTCGTCGATGCCGGGGTCGCCGCGCACAAAGGAGCGAATCACATCGCGGTAATGGCCGTTCCACTCTGCCCAACGGTAACCGGGGAAGTCGCCCACCTGATAGAGTCCGGCGGCATCCCAGGCCTCAGCGATGATGTGGGCGCGGGCCAGCTCGGGGGACAGCTCAATGGACCACAGAATCGGTGCATGCTGTTGGGGTTGCCCGTCCTCGCCGCGCGCCATGGCGCTGGCCAGATCGAAGCGAAAGCCATCCACATGCATGTCGTGTGCCCAGTAATACAGGCTGTCGATCAGATAGCGGGTGACCAGCGGGTGATTGCAATTGACGGTATTGCCGCAGCCGGTGTAGTCGCGATACTGGGAGCGATCGTCGAAGTCCAGATGGTAGAAGACCTCATTGTCCATGCCTTTGAAGTTGATGATCGGCCCGGTTGCGCCACCTTCGGAGGTGTGGTTGAACACCACGTCCAGGATGACGCCAATGCCGGCGCGATGCAGTGCCTTGACCATGTCGCGAAACTCATCGCGTGCCCGATTCGGCTCGACGGCATAGCCGGGATGCGGAGCAAAAAAGCTGTGGGTGCTGTAGCCCCAGTAGTTCTCCAGCCCCAGTTCGAGGGTCTTTGGTGGTGCATCCTGGACATCAAAGGCCATCACCGGCAGCAGCTCAACATGAGTGATGCCGAGCTCCTGTAAATAGGGGATCTTGTCGATCAGGGCGCGGAAGGTACCGGGGTGCTCGGCCTGCGCCGAAGGGTGGCGGGTGAAGCCGCCGACATGGAGTTCGTAGATAATGGCATCAACCAAGGGGGTGTGTGGATGCTCGTCACCCTCCCAGTCGTAGTGATCGCGCAGAATCTGTGCGCGCATGGCGCTGGCGACATTATCGCCCGGCTGACAGGCGCGGGCACGATCCCACAGCCGATCGCTGACGGTGGCGGCCCAGGGATCGAGCAGCAGTTTGCCCGGGTCGTGCCGACAACCGGTGTGCACCGTGTCATGGCAGCCATCCATGCGCCAGCCGTAGAAGACGCCCTCGGGTAGATCCTTAACCAACAGGTGCCAGAAGAAGAAGGTGCGGTGCTGCCAGGGATCGAGGGGGATGACCTGAAAGGGCGTCTGGCTGTGATCGTGTTCGAACAACAGCAGTTCCACTGTGGATGCGGTGTGTGAAAAACAGCAGAAATTCACTCCATCGTCAATGAATCTTGCACCCGCGCGGTCCCAGTGACCAGCGGCGACTTCGTATGGACCCAGTGCCATGAATGCTCCCTAGCGAGAAAGTAACAATGCCAGCGCTGTAGAATAACAGCCCCGACCCGGCAACGCGGATAAGCGGCGCTGAATTTTTACCTGGAGGCTGGTTATGCATCACTTATCGGTTCATTTTGCTATCAGGTGCCCTAAACCGTGCTACACCAACTGACTGCGCTGCCCGCGTTGCCACGATGAAATTTCTCACGTTACGTGCTAAATTGCTGCTGTTGCTGTTGCCCCTGGTCATCGGGCCCTTGCTGGGACTGGGCTGGCTGGCCTACGAGCGCTTGCGTACCAGCACCCAGACCAACCTGCTGCGCGAGATGGATACGTTGCTGGATCAGATGGCGCTGAACGAAGCCACCCATCGACGCTCGGCGCTGGCCAACGCCAAATTGTTTGCCGGATCCAATGTGCTCAAACGCTATTTGTTTGCCTCCGAGGACGAGCGTGTCAACTTTCTATTGTTACCCTTGCTGAATCTGTTTGCGAGCTATCAGGACGCCTACGACACCTATGGCGATATTCGCCTAGTCGATCCAGACGGTCAGGTGCTGGCGCGTTACCGGTCTGATGACCAGGCCAAGGCTCCCGCACTGCAAGGTCTGGAGGCCTATCTGGCCGATCTGCGGTCCAAGGATGCCGATGCCATGGCGCGCTATGTGCGTAACCAAGCCGGCGACCCCCTGTTGCTGGTCGGGCACAAACTGGTTTTTGTTGATCCGGTTTTGGACGATAACCGCATTGCCGAGCCGTCGTTGCGCGGTTTTCTGCTGTTGGCTATTTCGCCGGATCATCTGCGCCAGCAGGTCATCAACAGTCATGTCGGGCAAACCGGGCAGATTCTGTTTACCGATGCCCAGGCACAGCGCTTGTTCGACGATGCCAGCACAGGCGCCGATGCGCCGCTGGAAGCCGAGGTGCGCACAGCCATCCAGGCCTCCACCGCTGACGGCAGCGTTCATCAAGCCGAGCACGGGGGGCAGCAGACCCTGGTGCGCGCCCAGTCACTCACTCCCAATCTGGCGCAGGTAGCATTCTTGCCGGTCAGCGAACTCGACATCGCGTCCGCCACGCTGCGCCAGAATATCGCGGTGGTGGCGCTGCTGGCCTTGTTGCTGGCTGCAATTCTGTTATTGGTGGTCTTGCATCTGCTGGTGTTGAAACCGGTGCGGCGGCTTGAGCGAGGCGCGGCGGCCATCGGCGGCGGGGATCTGCGTGCGCGGGTGCCAGTGCGTGGGCGTGATGAACTGGCTCATCTGGCCAGCGTATTCAATCAGATGGCGGCCAATCTCGAAGCCTCGCAGCAGGAAAAAGACCAGGCGCAGCAAGAAGCCCTGGCTAGCAAGCAGCTGGCCATTGACAGTCTGCGCAAGGCTGATCGGCTGAAAGATGACTTTCTGGCCAATACCTCGCATGAATTACGCACCCCTCTGCATGGCATTATCGGGCTGGCTGAGAGTCTGCGCGCCGGTGCCGCCGGTGCGATCAGCCCGGCGGTGGATGAGAATCTGGGGCTGATCATCGCCTCCAGCCAGCGCCTAGCGACGCTGGTCAATGACATTCTCGATTTCTCCCGTTTGCATCACCACGAGCTGCAGCTGCATCTCACTGCTGTTGATGTGCGCTCGATCTGTGATCTGGTGTTGCAATTGCTGGCCAAGCTGGCTGAATCCAAGGGGCTGGCGCTGATCAACAGCATCCCTGATCAGTTGCCGCTGGCCCTGGCTGATGAGAATCGGTTGCAGCAGATTTTGTATAACCTGATCGGCAATGGCATCAAGTTCACCGATCAGGGGTCAATCCAGGTGCGTGCTAGCGTCAATGAACAGCGACAGCTCGCTATCAGCGTGTGCGACACCGGCCCCGGCATTCCGCCTGAACAGCATGAAACCGTTTTTGCCTCCTTCGAGCAACTCGACAGCGGCGCCGGGCGCATGTATGGCGGTACCGGACTGGGGTTGGCTGTGACCCGCTCACTGGTTCGGGCCATGGGAGGGCAGATTGTGCTCGAATCCGAGGTCGGCGCCGGTGCCTGTTTTCACTTTACCTTGCCGGTGGCGGATCAGGCGCCGGTGAATGCCCCGGTTGGCGCGGCGGAGGCGCTTGCGAGCGAGGCGACGGCTCTGAGTCACGAGGACCAACCGGCTGCGGGTAGCGAGGATCAGGAAACCGTGCCGAGTGCCCTGGATGCCTGGACGGGTGGCGGTCAGTTGGTGCTGATCGTGGATGACGATCCGGTCAATTTGCGCGTGCTGACCAATCAGCTGGTTTTGCAGGGCTTTCGGGTTCAGACCACCACCGATGGCGAACAGGCACTGGCCTGGATGAGTCAGAGCGAGGCCGATGATACGCGGGTGGTGCTGCTTGATGTGATGATGCCGCGCATCAACGGGTTTGAGGTCTGCCGCCAGCTGCGCAAACGATTTGCCGCCAATGATTTGCCAATTGTGTTTTTAACGGCGCGCACCCAGGAACGCGATATTCTCGAAGGCTTCAGTGTCGGTGGCAATGACTATCTGCCCAAGCCGTTCTCGCGTGGGGAGCTGATTGCGCGTGTCCACACGCATGTCGATTTAGTCGAACGCACGCGCGCCTTGCACCGACTGACGGAAGAACTGGAGCAGCGGGTGCGTGAGCGCACGCGTGAACTGGAAGCCGCCCATGCTGAGATGAAGCGCCTAGCGATGCGCGATGGGCTCACTCAGGTCTTCAATCGTCGCTATCTCGATCAGGCGCTGGCGCGCGAATGGGGCCGCGCCGGGCGCCATGGTGAACCGCTGGCTGCCATGATGATCGATGTTGATTTCTTCAAGCAATACAATGACCGCTACGGGCACTCAGAGGGTGATCGTTGCCTGCGCGCCGTTGCACAGGTACTCAGTGAGCAGGTGCGTCGGGGCGGGGATATTGTCGCTCGTTACGGCGGCGAGGAGTTTTGCGTCATTGTGCAAAGCCAGGTTAAGGAGGCTCACGCACTGGCCGAGCACCTGTGCGCCGCTGTTGCCGCGCTGGCCATCGAGCATCGCGACTCCAGCGTCGCTGATCATGTCACCATCAGTATTGGCGTTGCGACCCTGGTGCCGGATTCCAGCCAGCAACCCGATGACCTGTTAAAGCGCGCTGATGCCGCGCTGTATCAAGCCAAACAACAGGGACGCAATCGGGTTATTTCTCATCATGATTAAACGGCATGCAGACTGGGAAACCCTGAGCGATTTTTGAGCAACTTCGGAATCTGAAACCAGTGCCTACCATTGAGGAACTCACCGCCGCATTGCACCGTTGTGAAACGGAGCCAGTCCAGCTGATTCCCATGATTCAGCCCCATGGGTTCTTGCTGGTGGCCGAGCCTGTACCTGACTATTGTCTTCTGCAAGCGAGCGGGAATGTGGCCGATTTGTTTGGCAGGCCGTTGGACGAGTTGCTCGGCACCTCGCTGTCCGACCTGCTCGGTCAGGATTGGATTGAGGCGCTCCATCAAGCTTCAGATTGCCAACTTGCCTGCGCGCCAGTTGGGCGGGTGTTCGATCTTGGCATCGGCGACGCATCCCGGCTCTTCCACGCCACGCTGCATCTTGGCGACGATTTGCTCCTAATGGAATTGGAGCCAATTGAGGATTCGGAGATTGGATTTGAAGCCATCGCCTTTCAGCAACGCATGCAGCAGGTCGCAGCCGTTCTCAACGAGCCGCATGATCTGGTCAGCACAGCGGAATTGTTGGCCAAACTGACGCAGCAGATCGCCGGTTACGAACGAGTCATGGTCTATCAGTTCGACCGTGATTGGGAGGGCCGGGTCATCGCCGAGCAGCGTGCTCATGCCGACATCCCCTCTTATCTGGGACATCGCTTCCCGGCCGGTGACATCCCACCGCAGGTGCGTGCGCTCTATCTGCGCCAGCCTTTTCGGTTGCTGGTCGATATCGACGCCAAGGCCGCGCCGTTGCAGCCTGCGATCAACCCACGGCAGAGCGTGCCACTCGACCTGACTGCGATCACCCTGCGCGGTTGTTCGCCGGTGCATATCGAATATCTGCGCAACATGGGGGTTCGTGCCAGTCTGTCAGTGGCTCTAATTGTCGAAGGACAGCTCTGGGGGCTCATCGCCTGTCACCATGCTCGGCCACGTAATCTAGAGCTGCCGCGCCGCGAGGCGGTCAAGTTTCTCGGGCTGCTCGCGGCCATGCGCTTCGCCGCGCTGATCGCACAGGAGCGTGATCAGATGGCCCGGAAAACCCAGCAGTCGATTGGTTCCATGCTTGATCTCTTCTATCGCAAGGGTCCACAGGCCCCCAAACTGCTGCGTTTCGAACAACATCTGACCGACCTGATTGCCGCGACCGGCATTCTAATTCGCGTCAAAGCACGTCGCTTTCGGCGTGGCGCTTTGCCCAGTGATGCCGAACTCGATCAGCTGTTGCCCTGGCTGGATCAACAGCCAGCTGATGAGGTTTTGGCCATTGATGCGCTTGGGGAGGTTTTTCCGGAGGCAACCCGCTATGCCACTCAGGCGGCGGGTGTGTTGGCAGTTTGGATTGATCGGGCCGCAGGTGACAGCATCCTCTGGTTTCGGGAAGAGCGGGTGCATCATGTCCATTGGGCCGGAAATCCAGAAAAAATCCTGGTCAGGGACCACCAGGGCCGGCCCAACATCTCGCCTCGCCAATCCTTTTCAACCTGGACCGAGACCTGGCTCGGGCGCTGTGAGCCCTGGCAAACGCATGAGATCGAGTTAGCCGGGCGTGCGGCCCAACTCATGCACCAGGCCTTTCGGCTGCTGGTTGATCTGAGCCTGACGCTCAATGTGTCCGGCACCGATGCCCAGGATAGTCGTCCAGATGAGGAGTTGATCGCCACCGGCCCGCTGCTGCAAAACCTGCCGGCGGGTGTGGTGGTGCATGCCGCAGATACCCAGATTCTCTATGCCAATCCGCTCGCTCTGGACTTGCTGCGTATGACCGAGGAGCAGGTGTTGGGCCGGCAGACGCTGCGCCCGGAGTGGAATCTGATCGACGAGGCCGGCCATCGGATCTCGGCGGAAGACTACCCGGCCAACCGCGTGCTCAGCACTGGAAATCCTGTGTCTGGCCTGGTACTGGGGATCGTCGATAAACTGGAGCCGGAGCCGACCTGGCTGCTGATCCAGGCGTATCCGCAGGCCGACGCGAGTGGCGAGCATCAGGCGATTGTCACCTTTGTTGATATTAGTGACCGGGAGCGCATTCCCTTCCGGCAGATCGTTGATTTGGCCAATGATGCTGTGGTCGTCACTGAAGCCCAACCCCTCGATCCACCCGGGCCGAGAATCCTCTATTCCAACCAGGCCCATGCCAAACTGACCGGCTATTCGAAAGAGAATGTTCAGGGGCAGACTCCGCGTCTGTTCCAAGGACCGAACACTGATCGGGATACACTAGACCGGATGCGGTTGCAGCTGAACCGGGGCGAACCGGTACGTGAAATCCTGGTCAACTATCATCAGTCCGGCTCAAGCTATTGGGTCGATATCTCGATCACGCCGCTGTACGATCATCGGGGCCAGCTGCGATATTTCTTTGCCATCGAGCGGGATGTCACCGACCAGGCACAAGAAAATCAGCAGCTGCGCGATGCGGCTGACACCGACGCCCTCACCGGACTGCTCAATCGACGCGGTTTTGCCGCTCGCATGCAACAGCTGATCGCCGAGGCCGGTGACCAACCGTTGCGCTGTGCCGCGATTGCAGCAGATCTCGATCACTTCAAACGCATCAATGACCAATTTGGCCATGAAACGGGCGATCAGGTACTCCAGGGGCTGGCCAAGGTGATGCTGGAGGTCTTTCGTCGCGACGACCTGTGCGCGCGATTCGGCGGAGAGGAGTTCATTGTCGTCCTGTTGGACAGTGGATTGGAGGAGGCCCAGGCCGTCGCCGAGCGTTTGCGTCTTCAAGTCGAATCCAGTCTGAGCGCGCCTGACGCCCAGCCGATTACCGTCAGCTTGGGAGTCACGGTCTGGTGCTCGGGCGATACCGAAACCGCGTTGCTGGCTCGTGCCGATGAAGCGCTATACGGGGCCAAGCGCGCCGGACGCAATCAAGTGGTGTCATGCACAGAATGACCTGCCCATTGTCGCATCATCTTGCCATATTGTGTGTGAGGTGTTGGCAGTTTATATGGCACTGGATACTGAAGCCGGCAGATCCAAACCGAAAATGACGCTGTCGCTGTCGGAGAGATCACCGATGACGCGGCGCTCGGGTGCGGGGGTTAGGCGTACCAGCGTGGGAGTGGCGAGGATTTGATCTTTGCGGGCAATTTCCGGATTGCTGCTCAGATCAACGATTTCAATCTGGTAGGGCGTGGTGAGATGCCGCTCACAGAAACAGGTCAGATTGCGTTGTGCGATGATTGATTTGGGATTGCGTCCCACGACATAAAGACGCAACCGTAACACCTCTTCGGTGGCCTCTGCGGGCGTGCCAACCCCGGCGTTCAAGTCGTCCCCCCTGGCTGCGCTTGCCGGGTGGTGGGTGTTTTGGCTTCAGCTTCCAGCAACCCTTCAAGCTGCGCGGCACGCAGTCCGTATTCGGCGCGCAGGGTATCAATGCGGGTTTCCATCAGGGTGCGTTGTAATTCCAGTTGTTCGCGCTGATACGCAAGTTTGCGCTGCTGAGCACTGTGCAGCGCGCGTAAGCGATTTTCCTCAGCGACGCGCTCGGAGCCGCTCAGGTGTCTGCTGATCTCCGCCTGGGGGTCGAGTAGCTTGACCCCCTGATCGGTGAGCAGGAATTCGCGGGTTTGACTGGAATGCGACATGCCGCGGGACTTGATGATGCCCAGCTGGCGCTTGCGGACGCCATGGCTGTCAATGGCTGAGAGCAGAATCCAGGTGTCGATGAGTGAGGAAATGGCCACATCGGTGTGATCCAGTGCGGCACCGCCGGAGGTGAGACTGGTGAAATAGCCGGTAATGCCTTGCTGTTTCAGATAGTCCAGCATGCGCATCAGCATGGCTTTGACCTCCAGCATCTGCTTGGTTTCAGAGGACTCCGCAAAGCTGTTTAGGGGGTCGATGACTACATTTTGTGCTGAGTAGTCCAGAATAGCCTTGTGCATGAGCGTCAGGTGCATTTCCAGACCGGTAAAGGATGGGCGGGTGGCATGAATGTGCAACAGGTCCTGCTCTAACCAGGGCCTCAGATCGATGCCGATGGATTCCATGTTGCGTGTGATTTGGCTGGCAGATTCCTCAAAGGCAAAGTACAGCACCCGTTCACCGCGTTTGCAGGCGGCAGCGGTAAAGTGCCCGGCCAGGCTGGTTTTTCCGGTGCCGGCCGTACCCGAGACCAGAATTGAGCTGCCGCGATAGAAGCCCGCGCCACCGAGCATGTCATCCAGGTGCTCCACGCCGCTGGACAGGCGCTCGCGGCTGGCTTCATGCGTCAGGGTCACGGACGTGATGGGCGCAATGGAAATCCCGTGGTGATCGATCAGGAAGGGGTATTCGTTGGTGCCATGGCTGGAGCCGCGATATTTCAGTACTTTCAGATAGCGGGTGGAGATCAGGTTGCGTGGTTCGTGCGTCAGAACCACCACGCAATCCGAGACATATTCTTCCAGCCCATAGCGGGTCAGGGTGCCGTCGCCACGTTCGGCCGTGAGAATGACGGTCACTCCCCGATCTTTCAGCCAGCGCAACAGCCGGGATAGTTCAGTGCGCAACACCTGCGGATTGGGCAGACTGGCGAACAGTCGCTCCAGGGTATCGAGCACAACTCGCTTGGCACCAATGCGCTCGATGGCATCGGCCAGGCGTAAAAAGAGTCCATCAAGATCGAAGGCGCCGGCGGTGGTGAGTTGCTCGGATTCGAGCTTAATCTCATCAATCAGCAGGTGTTGGTGCTCCATTAAGGCTGTCAGATCAAAACCAACCGAGGTGAAGTTTTCACACAACTCGGCTATGCTTTCCTCAAAGGCCACAAAAACACCCGGCTCGCCATAGTCGGTGGCGCCGCGAACCAGAAACTCCATCGCAAAGAGTGTTTTTCCGCAGCCAGGTCCGCCGCAGATCAGGGTTGATCGAGCCTGTGGCAGTCCGCCGCCGGTGATCTGATCAAAGCCCTGGATTCCGGTCTTGGCTTTGGTTAATGATGTCGAGGGACGAATCATGCAAGCTTCCCTTATGAGCGCGGCGCCTGGACTCCGGAACCGACCGGGCCGACCGCCGCATAAGCATCACAATTTGTTAATGCAGGGGTGATACCAATCCTTATGAGTCTAATCGAGCGCCTTTTCGAAAGCCTGTTGTTTCGCAGCCGCTGGCTGCTTGCGCCACTGTATCTGGGCATGGTCCTGTCGCTGGTGCTGCTGGTGATTAAGTTTGTGCAGAAGTTCATTGCGACGGCCATGGGCTTTCTGGAGCTGAGCAGCACCGGGATGATTCTGGATGTGCTCGGACTGGTGGATATTGTCCTGATCGGCAATCTGTTGCTGATTGTGCTGTTCAGCGGCTATGAGAATTTTGTCTCCAAGCTCGATGTGGTTAAGGACCATGTCGATAAGCCTGAATGGATGGGCAAGGTCGGCTACAGTGATGTCAAACTCAAAATCATCGGTTCGGTGGTGGCCATTTCCACCATTGAGTTGCTACGCGCCTTTATGAATATCGGCAATTTTGACAAAACCGAAGTCGCCTGGATGATCGGTTTGCATCTGTGCTTTGTGGTATCCGGCGTGCTCTTTGCGCTCATGGAGCGGCTGGCCCATCGCCGGCATTTCGGTGCCTGAAGCAGCGATTGAGCCAGGGACTGAATCCCAGGCTGGGATCACCTAGGCGAAGCGCCAAGTGATCCCTGGGCCTGATGATTCGTGCCTGCCACCTGCTTAGGCGTGATAGGGCCGGCTGAGCTGATGCACGGCGGCGACCATGGCGGCGGCATGCTCGGGATTGACATCGGGATGGATGCCGTGGCCCAGGTTGAACACATGTCCCGGGCCGCTGCCATAACTGGCCAGCACCCGGCCCACTTCACGCTCAATGCGCTCGGGCGAGGCGTAGAGGGTGCAGGGGTCAAGATTGCCTTGCAGTGCCACCTTATCCTTGACCAGGCGGCGCGCGTCGGCCAGATCCATGGTCCAGTCCACACCCAGGGCATCGCAGCCGGTTTCGGCCATGCGATCCAGCCACTGACCGCCGCCCTTGGCAAACAGCACCACGGGCACCCGGCGTCCATCGGCCTCGCGCGTCAGTCCCTCGACGATACGCTCCATGTAGCGCAGGGAGAATTCGCGGAAATCAGCCGGGCTCAGCACGCCGCCCCAGGTGTCGAACACCATGACTGCCTGGGCACCACGGGCAATCTGGCCGTTCAGATAGAGGATCACCGTGTCAGCGATTTTGGTGAGCAGCTTGTGCATCAGCTCGGGGCGGTCGAACATCATTGCCTTGGTCAGGGCGAAATTCTTGGTGCTGCCGCCCTCCACCATATAGGTGGCCAGCGTCCAGGGCGCACCGGAGAAACCGATCAGTGGTACCCGGCCTTGGAGTTCACGGCGGATCAGCGCCACGGCGTCCATCACATAACGCAGTTCCTGCTCGGGATCGGGGACCAGGATGCGTTCAATATCCTCCTCCGTGCGCACGGGCCGCTCGAAGCCGGGGCCTTCACCCTCGCTGAAGTAGAGTCCCAGGCCCATGGCGTCGGGGATGGTGAGGATATCGGAGAACAGAATGGCCGCATCGAGCGGGAAGCGTTCCAGCGGCTGCAAGGTCACCTCGCAGGCCAGTTCGGGATTGCGGCATAGGTCCATGAAGCTGCCAGCCCGCGCACGGGTCTCGCGATACTCGGGCAGGTAGCGCCCGGCCTGACGCATCATCCAGACCGGGGTGTAATCGACAGGTTCGCGCATCAGGGCGCGCAGGAAAACATCGTTTTTGAGTTCAGTCACTTTTATGCTGTCCGCTTCGCAGTGGTGGTGAAAAATAAACAACCTGATCTAGGGTGGGAGGATACTACAGCGAGCCATGCGACGGGCAAATCGCGATGACCGCCAAGCGGCCTTGTGGCGCGTATTCTGCGGTAGAATGCTTCCCCATGGACGTTTCTCCCATTCTGGATCCTCTCAATCCCGCCCAACGCGAAGCGGTCTCGGCGGCCGGTGGCAATGTGCTGGTGCTGGCCGGGGCCGGTTCCGGCAAAACGCGGGTTTTGGTGCATCGCATTGCCTGGTTGCTGCAAGTCGAACAGCTCCAGCCCTGGTCGGTATTGGCGGTGACCTTTACCAACAAGGCCGCGCGCGAGATGCGCGCGCGCATCGAAGAGATGCTCGCCCAGCCCGTCGGTGGCATGTGGGTGGGCACTTTTCACGGGCTGGCGCATCGCTTCCTGCGCGCACATTGGCAGGATGCCGGGCTGCCGCAGCAGTTCCAGATTCTTGATTCAGACGATCAGTTCCGGCTGATCAGACGCCTGCTGAAAACCCTGGCGCTTGATGAGGCGCGCTGGCCACCGCGTCAGGTGCAGGGCTATATCAACAAACGCAAGGATGAAGGACTGCGCGCCGCACATCTCGATGATGGCGGGGATTTTTTTGAACAGCAGATGATCCGCATCTATTGCGAGTATGAGGAGACCTGCACCCGGGGCGGGGTGCTGGATTTTGCCGAGCTGTTGTTGCGCGCCCATGAGTTGCTGCGCGAGCGCCCGGACATTCAGCACCACTATCGCACCCGCTTTCGCGCCCTGCTGGTGGATGAATTTCAGGATACCAATGCCATCCAATACGCCTGGCTGCGGCTGCTGAGCGGCGATCACAATAATCTGTTCCTGGTTGGGGACGATGATCAGTCCATCTATGGCTGGCGCGGTGCCAAGGTCGAAAACATTCAGAGTTTCCAGCGCGATTATCCCAATACCCAGGTGGTGCGCCTGGAGCAGAATTATCGCTCCACTGGCACCATTCTGGCTGCCGCCAATGCGCTGATTGCCAACAATCCGACCCGACTGGGCAAGGAGCTTTGGACCGAGGATGGCGCCGGTGACCCGGTGCGCTTGTATGCCGCCTTCAATGAGATTGATGAGGCGCGCTTTGTCGCCGAACGGGTGCGCCAGGGCTGTGCGGAATCGGGTCTGCGCCGCTCGGAATGCGCTATTTTGTATCGCACCACGGCCCAATCCCGACTGTTCGAGGAAGCCCTGATGCAGCTGGGGCTGCCGTACCGGGTCTATGGCGGGCAGAAGTTCTTCGAGCGCGCTGAGATCAAGGACGCACTGGCCTATCTGCGCCTGCTGGCCCATCCTGAGGATGACGCCGCCTGCGAGCGGGTGCTGAATGTGCCGCCGCGCGGCATCGGTGCGCGCACCGTCGAGCGTTTGCGCCACGAGGCGCGTGAAGCGCGCTGCTCTTTGTGGCATGCGCTCAATCAGGCCTTGGTTGGGAACCTGTTACCCGCGCGTGCCACCGGCGCTCTGCGCCAGTTCGTTGAGCTGATTACCAGGCTACGCGAGGCGCGGGACCAGCCCACACTAGCGGATCTGACCCTGCAAGTGATCGAAGCCAGCGGACTGCCGGCCCATTACGAGAAAGCCAAGGATGGGCGTGGCATCGACCGCTTGGAGAACCTGGAGCAGCTGGTTGAGGCCGCACGTCGTTTCGAGGCGGAGCTGCATGACGAGGAGGCCGATCCACTGGGCAGCTTCCTGGCCCATGCCGCGCTGGAAGCGGGCGACACCCAGGCCGATGGCCATGAGGATGTGGTGCAACTCATGACTCTGCACAGCGCCAAGGGGTTGGAGTTTCCGCTGGTGTTTGTCACCGGGGTCGAAGAGGGGCTGTTTCCGCACAGCCTGTCGGTGGATGATGCCAGCCGGCTCGAAGAGGAACGTCGCCTGTGCTATGTCGGCATGACCCGCGCGATGCGCCAGCTCTATCTGACCTATGCCGAAACCCGGCGTTTGCACGGACGCGAGGAAGCCCCTATGCCCTCGCGCTTTCTGCGCGAACTGCCAGCGGAACTGGTTGAGGATGTCCGCGCCCATCGTCGCGGCAAGCGCGCCGGGCTGGGGCGCGCCAGCGCGCCGATGGCTGCGGCCGGTGGCTTTAGGCTCGGTGATCAGGTGGTGCATCCCAAATTTGGCCGTGGGGTGGTGCTCAACAGCGAGGGCACTGGCAGCAGCGCCCGGATCCAGGTCAATTTCGAAGCTGTGGGTTCCAAATGGTTGGTGTTGGCTTACGCCCGGCTGGAGCGCGCCGAGTGAGGCGCTGGCGTTGTCCGGCCAGGTGTTCATTTAACCCGTCCTGATGAGAAGGAGAAACCGTCGATGCAACGCAGAGATTTCATCAAAGCCGCTGGCGTCGCCGCTGTCGCAGCCGGCGCTGGCACCCAGGTTCAGTCCGCCCAGGCGCAAACCAAGCCCGAGCACCGCTGGAAACTGGTCACCACCTGGCCGAAGAACTTTCCCGGTCTGGGCACGGGAGCGAATCATCTCGCGGCGCTCATCGGGCAGATGAGCGGCGGGCGCATTGAGGTTAAAGTCTATGGGGCTGGTGAACTGGTGCCGGCGTTTGAGATTTTCGACGCTGTCTCAGCCGGCACGGCGGAGATGGGGCATGGCGCGGCCTATTACTGGAAGGGTAAGAGCGAAGCGGCGCAGTTTTTCACCACGGTGCCCTTTGGTCTGACCGCGCAGGAAATGAACGGCTGGCTCTATTACGGTGGCGGCCTGGAGCTGTGGCAGGAACTCTATGCCCAGTTCAATCTGGTGCCGGCAGCGGCGGGCAATACCGGTGTGCAGATGGGCGGTTGGTTCAACAAGGAAATCAACTCGCTCGACGACATTAAGGGCATCAAGATGCGCATTCCCGGCCTGGGTGGCGAGGTGCTGAAACGCGCCGGCGGTACACCGGTCAATCTGCCGGGCGGGGAGATTTTCACCTCGCTGCAATCCGGTGCCATTGATGCCACCGAATGGATCGGCCCCTATAACGATCTGGCCTTTGGGCTCTACAAGGCGGCGAAGTACTACTACTACCCCGGCTGGCATGAGCCCGGCACTACGCTGGAGGCAATCGTTCACAAGCCCAGTTTCGACAAGCTGCCCGAGGATCTGCAAGCCATCGTCATGGCCGCGTGCAAGGTGGTCAATATTGACATGCTCTCAGAGTACATGGCGCGCAATCCAGCTGCGCTGACAACCCTGGTTGAAGAACATGGTGTTGAGGTGCGGGCCTATCCCCAGGATGTGTTGGTGAAGTTGCGCGACCTCTCGGGCGAAGTGGTGGCCGAGATTGCTGAGAAAGATGACTTCTCCAAGCGGGTCTATGCGTCTTATCATAAGTTCCTCAAGCAGTCGCAGGACTGGAGCAAACTCTCTGAATACGCCTATCTGAACGCTCGCGATCACGCCTGAGTGCGCGTTCAGTTGCGCTAGTGTGCATCAAGCGCCGTTTTGCGGCTGGTCCGCCACCACTGGCGCTTTATGTGCACTGGCCTTGGTGTCTGCGCAAGTGTCCCTACTGCGATTTCAATTCCCATCCGCTGTCGGCGCAGCGGGCCTCACTCCAGCCTCAGGCCGCCTATGTGGATGCGCTGCTGGCGGATCTTGACGCCGAGCTGGTCTGGCAGCCGGTTACTCAGCCCGTTGAGACTCTATTCATCGGTGGCGGAACTCCAAGCCTGTTGGCTGGTTCTGAGTTGGCACGCTTGCTGGAGGGCATTCGCGCGCGGCTCGATCTGAGTGCCGAAGCCGAACTCACCCTGGAAGCCAATCCCGGCGCTGTCGATGCGCAAGTCTTTACCCAAGCGCTAGCCGCCGGTATCAATCGGTTGTCGCTGGGGATACAGTCACTCAGCGACAGCAAGCTGCATACTTTGGGTCGGCTGCATGATGCCAAGCAGGCGCGCCAGGCTGTGGCGGCGGCCCGACAGGCTGGCTGTCGAAATCTGAATCTCGATCTGATGTTCGGGCTGCCGGGGCAGACGCTGGCCGAGGCGCGTAAAGATTTGCAAGCTGTCCTGGCTCTGCAACCAGAACACCTTTCCTACTATCAGCTCACCCTGGAACTTGATACCGCCTTTGCCCGCCAGCCGCCGTCGCCGCCGCTGCCCGAGGACGATGTGCTGGCCGAAATGGCTGAGCAGGGCCAGCGACAATTGGCGGCCAGCGGCTATCGGCACTATGAGGTGTCTGCTTATGCCCGACTAAGTCAGGTTTGTCGGCATAACCTCAACTACTGGACCTTCGGCGACTATCTGGGGCTGGGGGCCGGCGCCCATGGCAAACGCACCGACATCACCACCGGCCAGGTATGGCGCCGTGCCAAGTGGTCGGATCCGCCGCGCTATCTGAGCGCAAGCCAGGCCAGCCAGCGCGATCCTATGGCGCTGTTGGCCGACAGTCATACACTGCACGAGAGCGATCTGGTACTGGAGTTCGCGCTCAACGCCCTGCGGCTGCACGATGGGGTGCCGTTGTCACTGTTTGAGTGTCACACCGGCTTGCCCTCAACCCGGCTGGCAGCCGCCTGTGCCCATGCGCAACAGCAAGGGCTGCTGGAGCGCAGTGCTACCCATCTGCGTGCCACAGCCTTGGGGCAGCGGTTCCTAAACCAGCTGCTGGAATGCTTTGCGCTGGACTGATTTCGCGCCTGGGTGTTATTGCACCTGCCTCCAGAGAATTCCAGTGATGGGTGCAATTACAAGCAGCAACACCAGCAACAATGGGATAACAAAGGCCTTGAGTTTATAATGCCTTGCAACAGTTTTCAGGCAGTCATCACACCAGCTGCCAGTATAGGGAACCGCTCCGGGGAAATGTTGCGTATGCCCGGGTTTTCCGCATACTTCACAGTTGCCGCAATAGCCCAGGGGAATTCCATTGTTCTCACGATATTGGTTGTCGATGGTGTCGCAATAACATGGGTTTTTCATTGGTTGGGGGCAACCTTCACGTAACTCGAATCTGGTATAGGTTGAATCGTACGTGTAATTTACAGGGCGTCGATCATCAGGGTGGCCAGCCCGAGAAAACTGAAAAAACCGGCAATATCGGTGATTGTGGTCAAAATAATGGAGCCAGACTGCGCCGGATCCTGCCGTAACAGCGTCAGAATCAATGGAATCGCCGCACCGGCCAGGCCGGCAATGATCATTGAGAGCACCATGGCGATGGCGACAACCAGCATCAATCCAACCGATTGGCTCCAGACATACACGCCAATTGCGGTCACCAGGGCGATGGCTAAGCCGTTGAGTGCGCCCACTAGCGCCTCCTTAAACAGCACCCGCGGACCGTGACGCAAACGGATCTCGCGCAACGCCAAACCGCGCATGGTGACGGCCAGTGCTTGGGCGCCAGTATTGCCGGACTGGCCCGCTACCACCGGCAGCATCACCGCCAGCGCGGTGACCTGGGCAATGGTGGCCTCGAACAAACCGACCACCGCTGCGGCAGCAAAGGCAGTGAGCAAATTGATGTTCAGCCAGGGCAAGCGCCGTTTCACCGACAACCAGGGCGAGGACAGTGCGCGTTCGTCCTTGCTGACACCGACCATGGTTTGATAGCCGACCATGGCTTCGCTTTGTACCGTCTGTATTAGAGTTTCGTGACGAATTACGCCCAACAGATGCCCATCAAGATCGACTACGGGCAGTGCCGCCATTTGACTGTGCGTCAGGATTTCAACGACTTCCTGCCGGGGGGCCGTGGCCTGCACGGTGAAGGACGCCGGTTTCATGTAGCGTTCGAGCATTTCTTCCGGTTCGGCTAGGGCGGCATCGACCAGCGGCACAATTCCCAGCAGCTTACGATCATCGCCCACCACCGTGAGGTACTGGGGCGCGGTGCGGCGCAAGGCCGATGATCGACGCAGGATCTTGCGTGTGCCAAGCAGGGCATCACCGATGGTGGTTTGCAGACCAAAGGCGGGCACCCGGCGATCCATCAGGCTGCCCGCGCTGTCGAGTGGATAATCCGTAATTTCGCGGACTTCCCGCGCTAAGGCGGCGGGTAATCGATCCAGGTACAGGGTTCGCGATTCGGCATCCAGTAAGGCAAAAATTTCAACGATCCGTGCTTCATCAAGCGCGGTTAAGAGTTTGGTGGCGCGCTCCTCGCTAAGCAATGACAAGCATTGGGCAGCCAATTGCGCGCCGATTCTGCGAAAGATCGCATCGGCGCGCGCCAGGGTTTCGTTCTCCAGCAGGGTTGCGATCTCCTGCTGATCTTCGCGGCCGAGGAGCGTTGCGGCCTCATCCGGATATCGATCCAGGACATGCTGCACAAGAACGTCTGAGTAACTCATCATTCACCGCCATTTTGATCAAGCCTTTGCGGGATTACCTCTCAAGAGCGCATTCAGGCCGGCAAATGCTCCTCCAGCCAGTGACGAATCTGCTGTGAGGAGCGCGAACCGCTAAAGCGTCCGCGTTCCTCGCCAGCACAGAACAAAATCACGGTTGGAAAACCGCGCACGCGTAATCGCCCGGCAACCTTCATATTCTCACCCGCATCGACTTCGAGCTGCGCCAGGCGCAGTTGGCCTTGATAGTCATCCAGTACACGAAAAAGATGGGGTGTCAGCGCATGGCAGGGGCCACACCAGTCGGCCCAGAAATCCACTAACACGGGGGCTTGGTGAGAGGCTTCAAGGACAGCGGCCTCAAAATTTTCGTGTCCGACATGGAAGCTGTGCGGGCTGTCGTGATGGTTGAACGTCATGGGAGAGTGACCTCGCGGGCTTGGGATATGCGACAAGTGATCCTATCATGCGCGACTGTTTTGACGACAACAGCCGCCCTGTCAATGGCCCCTGAGCCTTGGCTGGCGTGTATTGCCCGGATCCGTAAGTTTGAGGCGCCTAATAGCCAATGGAGCGCTGTCCCAAGTGTCACGCCCGCAGCAGCGGCACCCTCATGGAGTAGGCGGTTGAACTTTCGGATGATGCCGCCAGAGTCGATCACGCTGCTGGCGTGACAACTTGGGTGGCTCCAGCGGTGCCGCCGCAGACGGTGCCGCCGGCCATCGAAACTCGATGGCTCCTGTGGTAGCCGTATTGAGAGTCGGGATACCCAGGCGCTTGGCGCGCTCGACAACCCCCTGGGCTGGGAAGCCGTAACGGTTGGCGAAGCCGGCCGAGACAATCATCCAGCGCGGCTGGACCTGCTGCAGGAAGGCGCGCGATGACGAGGTCGCGCTGCCATGATGACCGGCGACCAGCACATCCGCCTGCAACGTTTGGCCATAGCGGGCTATAAGCTGTGCCTCGACCGCCTGGCTGGCGTCGCCGGTCAGCAGTACGCTGGCGCTACCCGTTGTCACCTTCAGCACACAGGAGCTGTCATTGCCTTCCAACTGTTGGCTGGGTGGCGGGTAGAGCATGTCAAAATCAATCCCATCCCAGTGCCAGTGCTGACCAGCCTGGCAAGGCTCGGCACGCACGGAGCTCTCCGCTGCCAGCTCCGGCTTTAGCTCCAGCTCAGCGGGTTCGCCACTCAGCAGGCGTGCAATGGGTATCTGACCGACCAACCCCTGGAGTCCGCCGGCATGATCCTGATCGGCATGGCTGATGACCAGCACATCGAGTGATCGGATTCCCAAGGCACGCAGATAGGGCAGTACCACCGCCGCGCCGGTGTTGAAGCCGCTGGGATAGCGCGGCCCCAGATCATAGACCAGCGTATGGCGTGCGGTGCGCACACTGACCGCCAGTCCCTGACCGACATCCAGTACTGTAACCACGGCGGCGCCCGGTGCGGGTGGTACGGGGCGCACCAGCAGCAGTGGCAGCAGATAGACAAGTCCCAGCCAGCGGGCCGGCAGTCCGCGCGGGGCGAGCAGCAGTCCAACCCCCGCAAAGGCCGCCAGCCACACCCACCCGGGGCGCTCACCCAAACCTAGGCTGGTCCAGGGTAGATCGGCCAGCCATGCCAGCCCCGCGAATCCCTGCTCCAGCCCCGTGCCGACCAGTGCCAGGGGTAGTGCCCAGCCGCTAGCCAAACTCATCAGGGTCGCCAGCAAAATCAGCGGTAACAGGATTGTGAATAAGGGGACGGCGAGCAGATTTACTGGCGGCGCAATCAGTGAGGCGCGCCCAAACAAGAGGAGCAGCAGTGGCAGCAGCCCCAGTGCCACCGCCCATTGTGCCTGGCTCCAACGCAGCAGATGACTAGGCTGGCGCAGGCGACCGCTTAGGGCATAGAGCAGGGCGCTGACAGCGGCGAAGGACAGCCAGAAGCCGTAGGACAAAATCGCCTGTGGATCGAGACTCAACACGGCGATCAGCGCCAGGCTGATGGCCGACCAAGGGCGCAGGGTGCGTCCGGCCAGCTGGGCGATTAGCACCACCGCCAGCATGGCCAGCGCGCGCTGGGTGGAAATGGCGAATCCGGCCAGGGCGGTGTAGCCGATGGCGGCGGCCATGGCCAGCAGGGCCGCTGCACGCGGGGCGGGTAGATAAAGACTGAGCACCGCCACCCGCGTCCACAACCAGCGGCCAACCCACAAAGCGACAGCCGCAATCAGGCCGATATGCAGCCCCGAGATGGCCAGCAGGTGATTGGTGCCGGTGCGTGTCAGCACCTGCCAATCTTGTGGTGAGAGTCCATCGCGATCCCCGAGTACCAGCGCGCGCACCAGGGCGGCAGCGCGGGTGGCGCCTAGTTCGGCTTCAATGCGGGTGCGCAGCGACTGGCGCAGGCGGTGCAATCCATAGGGGCCGGGGTCGGCATCCAGGCGCTCATTGTGCTCGCTGTTGCGCACATACCCCGTGGCACCAAGGCCGTGCTGAAACAGCCAGCGCTCGTAGTCGAAGCCAGCGGGATTCACAAAGCCATGCGCGGGCTTCAGGCGCACCAGCAGACGCCAGCGCTCGCCGGCCTGTAGTGGTGGCGGCTGCTGGTACCAGCTGAGTCTGACCCGGCGCGGCAGGCGCACCGGCTGTCCGGCATGGCTGGCATGCTCGATGGCGATGACAAAGCGGGTGCGCTGCGCGTTCTGATCGGGCAGATCGGCGATGCGCCCTTCGATCAACAGATTCTGCCGCACCAGGGATTCGGGAAAGGGCTGATCCAAGGCGGCGGCAGTCCTCCAGTGCGCATAGGCAAAGCCGCAGGCGATACCACAGGTGAGAATGATCGCTACCGCCAGCCAGCGCCAGCGCCGCGCACCCAGCGCCAGCATCAACACCAGCAGTAAGCTCAGGCCCAGGAGCAGCAGGAGCAGGGGCGTTGGCAGTCGCTGCGTTTGCAGGAAAAAGGCCCCGATGCCAGCGGCAAAGGCCAGCGCCGCTGCGGGCAGCATGCGGTTATCCCGTGGTGTCTCCCGCGACCAGAGCACCGTCTTCGAGTCGCCAGGTCTGATCGGCGCGGGCAGCGAGTTCCAGATCATGCGTGACCAGCACCACGCTGCTGCCCAGGTCGCGGTTCAGGCCCAGCAGCAGCTCATGAATGTCGGTGGCGGTACGTCGGTCGAGATTGCCGGTGGGTTCGTCGGCCAGCACGCAATTCGGGCTGGTTACCAGCGCTCTGGCAATGGCCACCCGCTGACGCTCGCCACCGGACAGCTCGGCCGGTTTGTGATCCATGCGCGCACTCAGACCGACGCGCTCCAGCAGCTCGGCAGCCTGAGCGCGCGCTTGGGCGGCGCGCAGACCGCCAATCAGCAAGGGCAGGGCGGCGTTCTCGAGTGCGCTGAACTCGCCGAGCAGATGATGAAACTGATAGATAAAGCCGAGCCGGCGATTGCGCAATTGGCCACGGCGGCGCTCCGAGAGCTGCGCGATGGACTCACCCGCCCAGCGCACCTCGCCGGCACTGGGTCGATCCAGGCCACCCAGGCAATGCAGCAGGGTGCTCTTGCCGGACCCCGAGGCGCCCACCACCGCAATACGTTCGCCCGGATTGACGCGCAAATTCAGTCCGCGCAGGACGCTGACCTCTTGCGGGCCTTCGCGAAAGGACTTGCTCAGCTCAATGGCCTCCAGTGCCGGGGGGCAGGGTGGATTATTCATAGCGCAAGGCCTCGGCTGGGTCGGTGCGTGAGGCGCGCCAGGCCGGGTAGAGGGTGGCGAGGATCGACATGGCAAAGGCACCACCGGCAATGCTCAGCACATCGCTCAGGCGCACATCGGAGGGCAGGGCGCTGATGTAGTAAATACTCGGGTCGAGAAAATGCACGCCGAACACCTGCTCAATGTTGGCGACAATGGTTTCGACGTTCCAACCCAGCAGTACGCCACCAATCACTCCCAGCAGGGTGCCGACCAGTCCGATGCTGGTGCCCTGTACCATAAAGATGGCCATGATGGTGCGCGGCGCGGCGCCCAGGGTGCGCAACACGGCGATGTCACCGCGTTTGTCGGTTACCACCATGACCAGGGTTGAGACAATGTTGAAGGCGGCCACGGCGACAATCAGAAACAGAATAATGCCCATCATGCGCTTTTCCGTGCGCAGTGCGGCGAAGAAATTACGATGCACCTGGGTCCAGTCCGTCACCCGATAGTAGCCGCCGAGGGCTGCGGCCAGTTCGCGTGCCATGCGTGGTGCCTGAAACATGTCGGTGAGTTTCAGCCGGATGCCCTCGGCCGCATCATCGCCCAAGCGCATCAGCTTGGCGGCATCCTGCATGTGCAGGAAGGCGGCGCCACGATCATATTCCGCCATGCCAACTTCAAACAAGCCGACGATCCTGAACCCTTTCATCCGTGGCATGACACCAATGGGCGTCGCGTTCAACTGCGGAGTGACCACAGTCACCTGATCCCCCAGGCCGACGCCGAGCGCCATGGCCAATTCGACGCCGAGGATGATGTTGAAGTCGCCGGGAGTCAGGTCCTCAATGCGACCGGCCGTCATATCGGCGCGCAGGGTCGAGACCTCATCCTCCTCGGCCGGCAAGATGCCGCGCAGCAGGGCCGCATTGGTTTGGCCGTTGCTCATAAGCATGGCCTCGATCTCGACGAAGGGCGCGGCCCCGAGCACCTCGGGCGCGGCGCGCACCTGAGTCAGCAGCTCCCGCCACTGGTGGAGTCCTCCAGGCTCGGGGTTGCTGAGGGTGGCGTGCGAGGCCATGCCCAGGATGCGCTCCTGGATTTCCTTATGGAAGCCGTTCATCACCGAGAGCACTACGATGAGTGCGACGATACCGAGCATGATGCCCAGCATCGAAATCAGCGAAATAAACGAAATAAAATGGTTGCGACGCTTGGCGCGGGTGTAGCGCAAGCCAACGAACAGCGGCAGGGGGTGAAACATCAGATGGCGTGACAGAAAAAATTGCGGCGAAGCGGGGCATGAACGGATTGCACCCATGGGGCAATGCACGTTATCATTGTCGGTTGTTTTATTCCAAACGGTTTTTTGCTTGTTCTAACTACCGCAAGCAAGGCCGCTCAATCCATGCCACTTCTAGCTAATTAGGATTCATGCATGCCTAACGTTCGTGTCAAAGAAAACGAGCCATTCGAGGTCGCCCTGCGTCGCTTCAAGCGTTCTTGTGAAAAAGCCGGCGTTCTCGCCGAGGTTCGCCGCCGGGAATTCTACGAAAAGCCCACCGCTGAGCGGAAGCGCAAGAAAGCCGCTGCTGTGAAGCGCCATCACAAGAAACTGTCACGTGAATCGCGCCGCTGGGAACGCCCATTCTGACCCCAGGCCTGTTTGAGAGCCACGCATGTTAAAGCAACGCTTGCAGGATGACATGAAAGCCGCGCTCAAGGCCGGCGACAAAGAACAACTGGGAACCATCCGCTTGATCAACGCCGCCATCAAGCAGCGTGAGGTCGACGAGCGGATTGAGCTCAGCGACACCGATGTGCTGGCGGTGCTTGAGAAAATGGTCAAGCAGCGGCGCGATTCCTTCGCGCAGTACCAGAACGCCGGGCGTGAGGATCTGGCGGCCAAGGAAGCAGCCGAAATCGTTATCTGTCAGAAATACCTGCCCGAGCCGCTCAGCGAGGCGGACATTGATGCCTGCATTGATGACGCCATCACCGAGGTGGGGGCCAGCTCCATGCGTGACATGGGTCAGGTGATGGGGGTGCTCAAGCCCCGCATTCAGGGTCGCGCGGACATGGGGCAGGTCAGCGCCCGCATCAAACAGCGCCTTATGGCCTGAAGTCCTTCGCCTTCAAGGGCGCAGACATTTTACAAAAATCTGCTAGCTTTAAAGTTCATGGTCGGCAGAATCACACCAGAACTCAAAGAGCAGATCCTCGCGCGCACCGATATCCTGGAGATTGTCGGTGCGCGTGTGCCCCTGCGCCAGGCCGGCCAGCTCTATAAATCCTGTTGCCCTTTCCATCAGGAAAAGACCCCGTCCTTTACCGTCACCCCGGCGCGGCAAAGCTACCATTGCTTTGGCTGCGGCGCCCATGGCAATGCCATCGATTTTCTGATCGAATACGATCGCCTGAGTTACCCCGAGGCCATGGCCGAACTCGCTCATCGCGCCGGTATGCTGCTGCCGGAGGCGGGCACTGATCAGGAGGCTGCGCCGCCGGTGGATCTCAGTCCGCTCTATCGGATACTCGCAGAGGCTGCGGCCCTGTACCAGCAGCAACTGCGCGACAATCCACAGGCGGTAGCTTATCTGAAGGGACGCGGGTTGAGCGGCGCCATGGCGGCTGAATTCAGGCTTGGTTTTGCACCGCCTGGTTGGGATTTTTTGCTTGGTCGGCTGGGGCGCGATCCGGATCAACAACAGCGGCTTATTGAGGCTGGTCTGGTGATTGAGCGCACCAAGGAAGGGGAAACCCGCCGCTATGATCGCTTTCGCCATCGCATTATCTTCCCGATTCGCGATCAGCGCGGGCGCATCATCGCCTTTGGCGGGCGCGTGCTCGATCAGTCCGAACCCAAGTATCTGAACTCACCCGAGACCGCTGTTTTTCACAAGGGACACGAGCTGTATGGCCTCTATGAGGCGCGTCAGCGCCAGCATCAGATGCCCCGGCTGCTGCTGGTTGAAGGCTATCTGGATGTGATCGCGCTAACCCAGTTCGGTCTGCCCTATGCAGTGGCTACTCTGGGCACTGCCACCACACCTGAGCAGTTGCAGCGCCTCAAGCGCCACACCGATGAACTGGTGTTTTGTTTCGATGGTGACCAAGCCGGACAGGCCGCCGCCTGGAAGGCGCTACGCATCAGCCTGCCGCTGGTCAGTGAGCGCCTGAGTATTCGCTTTTTGTTGCTGCCCTCTGGGTACGATCCCGATTCGCTGCTGCGGGCGCAGGGCCGCGCGGCCTTCGAGGCGCGGCTGGAACAAGCGCAGCTGTTGTCCGATTTTCTGTTCGACGGTCTGCGCGAGCGCGCCCAGCTGGAATCGGCCGAGGGCCGCGCGCGCTGCGATGCCGAAGCACGCAAGCTCATTGCGCTGGCGCCTGAGGGAACCTATCAGCAACTGCTGCTCCAACGTTTGGAATCCCTGGTGGGCATTCAGCGGTCATCTTCCACCGCTGCGATGCCGGGAGTGCCAGCCACGTTCGCCCGCTCGTCGCAGCGACCGCCATACGCTAGACCGCTCCAGGGGGCAAGAACGCATCCCGTGCCGGTGCGCCCCCAGCTCACTCCGGTGCGCCTCGCCACCGCGCTGCTGCTGCAACGCCCACAACTGGCGCTGGCGGCGCGCGCGATGCCCGAGCACTGGACCAGCTTGGCGGTGGAAGGTCGGGAACTGTTGAGCGAACTCCTGGCACAGGCCGATGCCGATCCCGCAATGACCCCGGCAAAACTGCTCGAACAGTGTCGTCATTGCGAGCAAGAGCCACTGATGGCGGAACTTGCAGACCCAGAAACGACTCAACATATCCCAGCCGAGGGTATGGAGGCTGAATTCATCGGTGCCCTGTCGGTGCTCAACCGTCAGGCCGAGCGCGAACAGCGCTACCAGTGGCTCAGTCGCGGCGATCTGGAATGCCTGTCCGCCAAGCCGCAACAGGCTCTAACCCCATAAGCTACCAGCAAAAAGACGCAATGATCGCACGCCAACGGGTAAATTTTTCTGGAGAAATTCAATTTATCTGTTACAATTGTGAGTTTTCCCCGTCGTTCGTATCGATTCGATCGGTCGTCTTCGGTCAAGCTTCTTTAGCGTGCCATGTCACGGGTCTTCTTGCGGGAAGATCGTAATGTTGTGCGCAAGCCAGATACAATAGGTGCTATATGGACCAGGAACAGCAACAGGCGTCGCTGTTGAAGCAGTTGATCGCGAAAGGTAAGGAGCAGGGCTTCCTAACCTATTCAGAAGTGAACGACCATTTGCCGGACAGCATTGTTGAGCCTGAGCAGATCGAAGACATCGTGCGCATGATCAACGACATGGGCATCACGGTCCATGAATCAGCCCCGTCCGAAGTTGATTCACTCAGCGATTCTGTCATCTCTGACGACGAGGCGGCCGAAGCCGCCGCCGCCGCCCTGGCTTCGGTGGACAGCGAGTTTGGCCGTACCACTGACCCGGTGCGGATGTATATGCGCGAAATGGGTACGGTGGAACTGCTCACCCGCGAAGGCGAGCTGCGCATCGCCAAGCGTATTGAGGAAGGCCTGAATCAGGTGCTGAGTGCGCTCTCGATTTACCCCAAGACGGTGGGGATGCTGCTGGAACTGTTCGACCAGGTTGAGCGCGAGGAAATGCGCATCACCGATGTGATCACTGGCTTTGATGATGGCAGTGACGAGATCGCTGAGCCGATCAACAAAGGCGCCGCCAAGGATGCGAAGGACGCCAAGGATGTGAAAGAAACCAAGGATGCGAAGGACGGCGGCGAAGCGAACGACGACAGCGACGAAGAAGCCGAGGTCATCGATACCGGCCCTGATCCGGAAGAATTCGCTCAGCGTGTCAAAGCCCTGCGCGAAAACCATGAGCACCTGATCGTCTGTCTGCATGACTATGGCCGTGACGATGAGCGCACCCGTGCCGCTTTGCAGCGCACCTCGGAAGAATTTCTTGGCTTTAAGCTGGTCGCCGGCGTCTTTAACGATCTGATTCGCACCCTGCGTCAAAGCATCGAACGCATCCGTGCACAAGAACGCCAGATCATGGGGCTCTGCATCGACGGCGCCCGTATGCCGCGCAAGGTCTTTATTGACTCCTTCCCTGGTAACGAAACCAACGCCGACTGGCTCAATCAGCACCTGGAATCTAAAGCCAAATATGTCAACCGTCTGGGCGAATATGCTGAGGAAATTCTCCGTGCCCAGCAGCGCCTGCGGGAACTGGAGGAAGAAAACGTTCTCAGCATTGGCGAGATCAAGGAAATCAACCGTAAGATGTCCATTGGCGAGGCCAAGGCCCGTCGCGCCAAGAAGGAAATGGTCGAGGCCAATTTGCGTCTGGTCATCTCGATTGCAAAAAAATATACCAATCGCGGCTTGCAGTTCCTGGATTTGATTCAGGAAGGCAATATCGGTCTGATGAAAGCGGTCGACAAGTTCGAGTATCGTCGCGGCTACAAATTCTCGACCTATGCCACCTGGTGGATTCGCCAGGCCATCACCCGCTCCATTGCCGATCAGGCGCGCACCATCCGCATCCCGGTGCACATGATCGAGACCATCAACAAGCTCAACCGCATTTCCCGGCAGATGATCCAGGAAATGGGCCGCGAAGCCACCCCCGAAGAACTGGCCGCGCGCATGGAAATGCCCGAGGACAAGGTGCGCAAGGTGCTGAAGATCGCCAAGGAACCCATCTCTATGGAGACGCCCATCGGCGACGACGAAGACTCGCATCTGGGCGATTTCATTGAAGACTCCAATGTCATCTCCCCGGTCGATTCCGCCACTGCCGAGGGTCTGCGCGAAGCCACGCAAAACATGCTCGCCAGCTTGACCTCACGCGAAGCCAAGGTCCTGCGCATGCGCTTCGGCATCGACATGAACACCGACCACACCCTGGAAGAAGTGGGCAAACAATTCGACGTCACTCGTGAACGCATCCGCCAGATCGAAGCCAAAGCCCTGCGCAAGCTTCGACATCCCACCCGCTCAGACAAACTGCGCAGTTTTATTGACGGCGAATAAGCACTACCTGCCCACCTGTCAGCACATCACATCAATAACGGGCCGTTAGCTCAGCGGTTAGAGCAGGGGACTCATAATCCCTTGGTCCGGGGTTCGAATCCCTGACGGCCCACCAATAAATACAGCGGTTTTTAATCGGTCGTTACGCTACGCCTCTTGCTGTGCCCCCCGAGGTGGGATGCGCTCGGAAGGGCGGTCTGATCCGGCCAGAGTGGCGGCTTTGTCGAGGGCTTGCAGGTGGCGGTTCAGGCGGGCGGCGGCTTCGCTCGGTACCAGCAGGTGGGTGGTTTGTCCGGCGCGGGTGCGGCCTTTTTTCAGGGCGGGATTCAGTTGTTGGAGCGCTTGGGCTGACAGGCCGCTGGCGGTGGCAACGGCGGCCAGTTCAACTGGCTGTTGGGTGGTGACGACTACCAGCGGTGCGCCGCCGGGCAGGGCGGGCAGGTGTTGTCCGTAACGCCCGGGGTTTTGCACCAGCGTGGCGACGGCCAGCAGTTTGGGTACATAGTGTTCGGTTTCACTGGGCAGGTCGAGCGACCAGTAATCCGTGTCCAGACCGGCGCGTTTATTGGCGCGTTGTGCCGCCTTTACCCGGGCGGGGCCCGCGTTGTAAGCCGCCAGTGTCAGTGCCCAGTCACCGTTGAAGGTCTGATTGAGTTCGCTCAGGTATTGAATGGCGCCACGGGTGGCGGCCAGCACGTCGTAGCGGCCGTCATACCAGGCATTTTGCTCCAGTCCCATGCGTTTGCCGGTGTAGGGCATGAACTGCCACAGGCCGGCGGCGCGCATCGGGGAGACGGCGCGCGGATTGTAGCGGCTCTCGATCTCGGGCAGCAGGGCGAGTTCGGCGGGTAGACCGTTGCGCTCGAGTTCGCTCAGAATCAGGTGCAGATAGGGGCTAGCGCGATTGGCGAGCTGGTTAAGGTAGTGTTTTTTTCTGGTCAGTTGGGACAGGGCGTCGTTGACGCGCGGATTGGACGGAATGCCCAGGTGGCGACCGCTGCGGATGCGCTGCCAGGGATCGCCAGCGCCACCGATGGCGGCGGTGCGCATTGGCGTCGAGCGACCTGAACGACCGGTTTGAGCCAGGGTGTGGGGATCAACCGCCGGGCGCACATAGCCGTATTCGCGCGCTGAAACCGAGCGGGGTTCCTCGGGGGTTGGCATGGCATTGCGCGATGGCAACAGGGTGCAACCGCTGAGAGCGGTCATGGCCAGTGTGAGTGTCAGGCCGGGGGCTAGCGCCGAATTCTTTATCACAGTCACGCACGAATTCCTCCGCATGAGGGCAGGCGAGGGAGCCGCCAGTGGATGTATTAACCCCCCTATGATAAGGGAAAACCCTGATTCTGGCTAGTCAACAGCTCGGGGCTGGATTCAGCGCGGCTCTAGCAATCGCGGTATGCTGTGCCGCCTGTTTCGCCTGTGCTGAAGCGAGAGATGTCGTCAACTACCCCGCGCTGAAGGGCGGAGCTTGTAAAGACAAGCTGGGTTGACCAGGGAAAGCGGTGAAAACCCGCTACGTTTGCAACAGGTCGTTGAGACCCACTCCGGGATGCTTCCTCAGTTCCGGACCCTGGAAGATTAGGATCATGCGGGCGAAAGGCAAAGCGCCGAAGGTTTTGATCGCTGCCGTGAGGCCGGAGCCGGTTGCAGACAGTCCCGAGGGGAGCGGGCTGCAAAGCCCCGTCACCAGGCCCGTAAGGGCAGGAATTGAAATGGCTGTCTTCGTATTGGACCAACAAAAAACACCCCTGATGCCCTGCTCAGAAAAGCGGGCACGGTTGTTATTGGAACGCGGGCGAGCGGTGGTGGTGCGATTGCATCCGTTCACCATTCGCCTTAAAGACCGCATCGGCAGTGAAACCCAGCCGCTGCGCCTATCGCTCGATCCGGGCAGCAAGACGACCGGAATCGCTTTGGTGCGCCATCTTGAGCGCATCGACCTTGAGACGGGTGAGGTGAGCCGCGAGGCACATGGGCTGTGGCTGGCCGAACTAACCCATCGTGGCGCCCAAATTCGCGAGCGGTTGACAGCTCGTTGCGCCTTTCGCCGCCGTCGGCGCTCAAAGAACCTGCGCCATCGCGCCCCACGCTGTCACAATCGCACCAAGCCTCAAGGCTGGCTGGCTCCCAGTCTGCGCCATCGGCTGGACACGACGCTGGCCTGGGTGAATCGTTTGCAGCGTCTTGCGCCCATCACCAGCCTCCGTCAAGAGTTGGTGCGCTTCGACACTCAGGCACTCCAGAGCCCTGAGATCAGCGGAGTCGAATACCAACAGGGTGAACTCGCCGGTTATGAGGTGCGCGAATATCTGTTGGAGAAGTGGCAGCGCGCCTGCCGCACCTGCAATCAACGCAAAGGCCGTCAGCCGATTGAGGACGTTCTGAGCAACCAGCCCGAGCGCCTGCGCCGCCTTCAGTCACAGGCCAAAGCCCCGCTTCACGATGCGGCGGCGGTCAATGCGACGCGCTGGGCACTCTTTGAGCGATTGAAGGCCGCGGGCTTGCCCGTGAGCACGGGCTCGGGCGGTCAGACCAAATACAACCGCCAACGCCTCGGCATTCCCAAGACCCATGCGCTCGATGCGGACTGTGTGGGGCAACTCACGGCGCTCCATGGCTGGAACATCCCGACGCTCACCCTTCAGGCCACTGGACGCGGCCGCTATCAGCGCACCCGCCTGAACCGCTTCGGCTTCCCACGCGGCTACCTGATGCGCGAGAAGCGCGTCCACGACTTTCAGACCGGGGATCGGGTAATCGCTGAGATGCCAACAGGCAAGAACGCTGGCATCCATGTCGGGCGCGTAGCGGTGCGTGCCTCGGGGTACTTCAACATCCAGACCGCAACGAATCTGGTACAAGGGATTTCACACCGCCATTGCCGCGTGGTGCAACGCGCCGACGGCTATGGCTACTCATCCACCCCAACCCAAACGGAGGAAGCGAGACAGGTGGGTTAACCGCGCTGCGCGCGGTGCGCTCTGCCTCCCCGCCCTGAAGGACGGGGTTTCTCGCGTAAGACTGATGAACACCACCCATTCTCTGCTGGTCGTCGATGACTCGCCTGAGAATCTTAAACTCATGGCCAGTGTGCTAAAGCAGGAATTCTCAGTTCATGCGGCCACCAGTGGTTTGGATGCGCTGGACTTTCTCAGCCAATCGGATCCTCCCGATCTGATCCTGCTCGATATTATGATGCCAGGCATGGACGGTTATGAATTGTGCGAGAGAATCAAAGCCAATCCCGCCCTGCGCGAGGTGCCGATTATCTTCGCCACCGGGCGCTGTGACTACGACAGCGAAACCCGCGGCTTTGACCTCGGGGCGGTCGATTACATCACCAAACCGATTCATCCGCCGGTACTGCTGGCGCGCGTGCGCGCGCACTTGGCACTGGCTGAGCAAAACCGCCAGACGCGCCGCGAGCGCGACGAGATCGCGTCGCTGGCCCGGCAGCTGGAGCAGGAAGTGGCCGAGCGCCAGACACATGAAACCCGGCTGCGCGCCCTGGGCGAGGCGGTAGACAAGGCGCCGGCCTCGGTGGTGATCACCGATGCCGATGGCGTGATTCTGTACGTTAACCAGTATTTTACCGGTGTCACCGGCTACTGGCCGGATGAAGTCATCGGCGAGAATCCGCGCCTGCTTAAATCCGGGCAGCATGACGAGGCCTTTTATCAGAGTTTATGGCAGACCATTGCCAACGGCGACATCTGGCGCGGAGAGATGGTCAACAAAACCAAGCATGGCGAGCTGCTGTGGGAGTCGGTGGCAATTTCACCGATCCGCGACGAGCAGGGCGCTGTCGTGCGCTATGTTGGAATCAAGGAAAATATCGATGATCGCAAGCAGCTCGAACGCATTAAGGCCGATGTCGAGCGCATCATGCACCATGATCTGAAAACCCCCCTCAACGCCATCCTGGCGATTCCCGAGCTGCTGCTGATGGATGAAAACCTGAACGCGGAGCAGCGCGAATCCATCGGCCTGATTCGCGAATCGGCCTACAGAATGTACAGCATGATCGACATGTCGCTGGATCTGTACAAAATGGAGACCGGCCAATTTCATTGCCAGCCGCAACGCTTCAGCCTGATCCCCATTCTCCACGAGGTCATTAGCACCAGCGCCTGGAGCGCAGCGGCCAAACAACTCACCACGGTTCTGCACCTGGATGGCCGCGAACTGGAATCCAACACGCAAGTGTTCATTGACAGCGATGCGCGCCTGCTGTCGTCGCTGTTTAACAATTTGCTCGCCAATGCCATTGAGGCCTCACCGTTGGGCGCAACACTGCATCTCGACATCCAGTCCAACACATCCGGCTATATTGTGGACATACGCAACCGAGGTGCAGTCCCGGTGCCGATGCGTGCGTGCTTTTTCGAGAAATATCGCACCCATGGCAAGGCGCGCGGCACAGGTTTGGGCACCTACTCGGCCAAACTGATTGCCGATACCCTGGGATACAAGCTAAGCATGCACACCAGCGATGCCGATGACAGCACCTGTCTCAGTCTCAGCCTAACCCTGCCCAAGCACGACTGAGGCGCATGGAGACACTCTGGCTGGCCACGGCCTTGCTAAGCATCGGGGTGATCGCTGGCTTCTGGCTGGCTCGCTTACTTTTCGTTAAAAAAAGATCCAGTTTGGGCTGTCGCGAGGCCTATTGGCGGGCGCTGGTCGAGACCACCGGTGATGGCCTGGTGGTGCAGCAACGCAATGGGGCCATTATCGAGGCTAACGACGCGGCCACGCGCATTTTGGGGCTCAGTCGCAAAGACTTGCTGGCACTGGATGCTTTCGATGCCTGTTGGCAAGCGCAGGATGCCCAGGAGCAGCCACTGGCGCCGCTGGACTTTCCCGCCCTCAAAACGCTGCGCACTGGCGAACCCCAAGATAGGGTGATCATGAGCATCGAGCTTGGCACCAGGGGGCGACGCTGGTTGCTGGTCAACAGCTACCTGCTGCCGAGCAAGGTGCTATCCAATAATACAGCAGCGGTGGTCACCACCTTCAACGACATCACCCAGGTGCGCGCGCTGGAGGAGGAACTGCGCGCCACAGCTGAGGCGGCTGAGGCGGCGAACCATGCCAAGAGCGCCTTCCTGGCCAATATGAGCCACGAAATCCGCACGCCAATGAACTCTATCATCGGCATGATCTACCTGACCCTGCAAGGGGAACTCGACAGCCACCAACGCGGATATCTTGAACAAGCACAACGTGCAGCCAAAGCTCTGCTTGGCATGTTGAACGACATTCTCGATTTGTCACGCATTGAAGCCGGTCGCCTCAGCTTGGAACGCACCCCCTTTTCGCTTTCCCGGGTACTGGCCGACCTGTCGGCCATACTATCCGGGCAGGCAGCGGACAAGGGTCTGGAGCTGCGTATCGAGTGCGCGCCCGATGTCCCCGATGCCCTGATCGGCGATCCGATGCGCCTGGAGCAGGTGTTGATCAATCTCGGCAACAACGCAGTAAAATTTACCGCAACCGGACAGGTTGAGATTCGGGTGCAATGTGATCTGCTCGCCGAGGAGACCGCCTATGTGCAATTTGCCGTGACCGATACTGGCATCGGCATCAGTGTTGAACAGCGTGAGCAGCTATTCGAGCCCTTTCATCAGGTGGACGCATCCATGTCACGCCACTATGACGGCAGCGGACTGGGGCTGTCGATCTGCAAGCAACTCATTGAGCAGATGGGCGGCCACTTCGAGGTGGAGAGCCAGCCAGGGCGGGGCAGCACCTTTGTCTTCAGTCTGGGATTGGACCTTGATGACAGTGCGGCCAAGCCCTCCGCACCAGGTTCTGCCAACTACGACACGCTCTGCGGTCGTCGCGTTCTGCTAGTCGAGGACGACCCGCTGAGCCGCCTGATGGCGCGCACCATGCTTGAACAGTTCGGCCTGGTGGTCACTACAGCCGTTCACGGTCGCGACGCGCTCAACAAGATCCAGGCGCAAGGCATCAATGCCTGGGATCTGATCCTGATGGACGTGCAAATGCCGGAACTCGATGGGCTGGAAACCACTCGGCAGATCCGCGCACGCGCCGACGGAACACGAATTCCCATCATTGGTTTCACCGCACTGGCGAGTAAAGACGAGATCGCCGCTACCTGCGCCGTCGGCATGAATGCCCATCTCAGCAAACCGGTTGAGCCTTTCAAGCTGCGCGACCAGTTGTTACGCCAGCTCGAGGATTTTTCACGCCACGACGACAGACGGGAGCATGGGCGCGCGACCGATCATCCAGCCAAACATGCCGCCGCCAGCCTGACGGCTACGTCTGCGGAGCTGGCCGCACACCTGGCCGAACTGAGTGCCCTGGCCGAGTCCAACAATATCGCGCTGGAAGAAGGCTTCGCGCGCCACCGCGAGGCGCTGGTGGCCGTGCTGACGCCGGATGATTTCAGCGCCCTGGCACAGCACATCAATCACTTCAACTTCCGCGCCGCTGCTGAGCGGCTGGTACAGTTGCGCGCTCAGATCGCCGCCCCCGATCACTGACCGCCCCTTTCAATAAGAGCTTAAAAAAAACACAATATGACTGATATTGAAGAGAAAACCGCCACGCTCAAGGCACTTGAGCATACCCGGCATTTCTCCGAACAGCTGCTCAACAACATGGCCGATGGCTTCTCGGTGGTGGACGCGCAGGGTCGGCAGCAGATTGCCAACAAAGCGTTATGCAGGATGACCGGGTTCAGCGAGGCGGAACAACTCGGCTGCAAGCCGCCTTTCCCCTACTGGCCGGAAGAAGCGTTCGAAGCCATCAATACAGTGCTCCAGAAAGCACTGATTGGTGAAGTCGGTGATTTCGAGTTGATGTTCAAGCGCAAGAGTGGCGAGCGCTTCCCGGTGCATGTGTCAACCGGCTCGTTGTACGATGCTCAGGGGCGGATTACCCATTTATGCGCCAACATCACTGACATCAGCGAGCGTCGCGAGGCGGAGCGTCAGCTCAAGCGCGCGCATGACTTTCTTGCCCAGACCAGCCGCGTCGCCCGGGTGGGCGGTTGGGAATACGATCTGATCAGCGGAAAGCTCGAATGGACCGACTCCATCCGGGAAATCCACGAAGTTCCACCGGATTTCGAACCCAGCTACGAACAGGCGCTAGCCTTTTACACGCCAGAGACCAGCGCGCAACTCCAGCAGGCCATTGAGCAGGCCATTGCTGAGGGCACACCCTATGATCTGGAAGTACAGATTATCACCGCCACCAGCAAGGCCCTGTGGGTGCGCGCCATTGGCAACGCCGAATTCGACAACGGGCGCTGCAAACGGCTGTATGGCACCTTTCAGGATATTGATGAAGCCCATAAGAGTCGCCACGCGCTCGAACAGGCACGGGCGGAAGCCGACGCGGCCAATGCGGCCAAATCGGAATTCCTCGCCAACATGAGCCACGAGATCCGCACCCCACTCAACAGCGTGATTGGCTTCAGCGATCTGCTGCGCCAGTCGCAGCTAAGCGACACTCAGCGCCAGTATGTAAGCTATGTGAATCAGTCAGCCAAAGCGCTGCTTGATCTGCTGAACGACATCCTGGATTTTTCCAAGATTGAGGCCGGCAAGCTGGAGCTGGCCGAGCAACAGATCGACCTGGACGAGCTGACACGCCAGATTATCGATGTGGTGCGCTACAAGACCAACGAAAAGGGGCTGGAGCTGCTACTGAACATCGCCTCTGAGGTGCCGCGCCTCATCCACACCGACCCCATCCGTCTGCGTCAGGTGCTGATTAATTTGATCAGCAACGCCATTAAGTTTACCGAAGCCGGCTTCATTCGCATCGACATCCGCGCCCAGCCCACATCAACCCCAGGTATCAGCGAACTGCACTTTGCCGTGAGCGACAGCGGCTGTGGCATTGCCCTGGAACAGCAGGAGCGCATTTTCGAGGCTTTCACCCAAGAGGACGCCTCGACCACGCGCAAGTTCGGCGGCACCGGACTGGGCTTGTCGATTTCTAACCGCTTGCTGCATCTCATGGGCAGCCATCTCGACCTCAAAAGTACACCGGGCGAGGGTAGCACCTTCTCGTTTCGCGTGCGCCTGCGCAGTGAAGGCGGTCGGGGGCTAGATCTGGCGGCTGATCGGGCCGTGCTCGACACCATTGAGCATGTGCTGGTAATCGATGACAATCTGAATAACGGCCAGATCATCCAAGACATGCTTGATCTGGTCGAGGTGCCCTGCACCACGGTGGACAATGGACTGACCGCGCTGTCCCTGCTACAGAAGCGCACCATCGACCTCGCCATCGTTGATTACCAGATGCCCTTCATGGACGGCCTTGAGGTGATCCGCAAGATTCGCACCGAGCTGGGCCTTGAGGCCGAACATTTGCGCATCATGCTGTTGCACAGCTTGGTCGATGATGACCAATTGCGCACCCAGGCCGCCGCACTGGGCATCCAGCATTTCGCCAACAAACCAATCGACAGCCGCCAGTTGTACAGCGCGCTGGTGGCGCTGAAGCAAGGCGCAGCACCAGCCATGGCCAGCCAAATGGCAACCGCAACTGCCGTCGCGGCCAACGCTGCAGAAGTCACAACTAACGCCGCTGCCGTGCGGATTTTGCTGGTGGATGATCATCCGCTCAACCTGATACTGGCGCGGCACATGGTGGCCGAACTCCTTCCGCATGCGCAGATCGAGGAAGCCCATAACGGCGCCGAAGCCGTGCAGCGGTGTCGCGACAGCCGACCGGATCTAATCCTGATGGACGTGCAGATGCCAGGGGTGAATGGTTATGACGCCACCCGGCAGATTCGCACCGAGGAAAACGAACCACCAGTGCCCATCATCGCCCTGACCGCTGGCACCCTGAAAGGCGAAAAGGACCGCTGTCTGCACGCTGGCATGAATGACTTCCTGGTCAAACCGATTGTTTCCGAACAGCTTCAAAAGTGTCTACATCAGTGGTTACTGCAACGACCAGCGCAGCCATCCGTTAAACCGCGCGATGCAGACAACGCCAGCCCGGAACCAGTGCATTTCAACCGCGCCGCGCTGCTACGGCGCCTTGGCGGTAACGAACAAGCACTACAGGAAATGCTCGATCTGATCCGGCAAGGCATCCTAACCGAGAGCCTGAGGCAGTTGACCAGCCGTCTGGCTGATCCGCTCCTTAACCTTGAGCAGGACCAGGCCAGCCTCCGTACGCTAGCCCATCGCATCCGTGGGGTCGGTGCCAACTGCGCCTTCGAGCACTTGGCCGCGCTGGCCGAACAACTGGAACATCTGACCCCCTTCGACCCACAGCAGGTCATGCATCTGGTGCAAGCCATGCAAGAGGAAGAGCGCTGCATCATCGCGTGTCTACAAGCGGATGACGACCAGGCTTCATGAAGTGAGTCGTTTCACCAGGGCCCCAGGCTCTCTCTTGCTCCAGAATCTCTCCAAAATTTGTTCGCGATTGCTCCACATTTGTTGATTAAACTCAATCAAGAGTGTAACAACAATGAGTATCTAAATCTGGTGTCTCAACCTGGAGTCTCAATGCGCATCGGTTTAACCGGGAAACTGCTGTTGGTCCTGGGCCTGACCAGCACGCTTTCCGTCGTGGGCATGGGGCTGGCGGCGCGCTGGAGTTTCCAATACGGCTTTCTCGACTTCTTGGGTCAGCAGGAACTGAAACGCCTCAGCCCCATTGGCGAGGCCTTGCTACAAGCTTATGGCGAGGAAGGCTCCTGGGACTTTCTCACCGACCATCCCCGCCTCTGGCCGCGCATGGTTGATGAAGCCATGGAATCCGTCATCGGCGACGCTGCCATCACAGAACCGCCGCCTCCACCTCGACCCCGACCACAGCCCCCGGGTGCTCCACCGCGGTCCCCACTTTTTCGTCCTCCCCCGCCCAGCTTCCGACCGCCGCCGCCACCGCGACACGAACAACTGCTCGCGCGGCTGCGCCTGCTCGATGCCGAGCAACAGCTGATCGCCGGACACCGCATTGATGCGCCAGCGGCGGCCAAAGAGGTGCTGACCCCGCTGACCCACGATGGCCTGGTGGTCGGCTGGCTGGGACTGTCCGCGCCCATCTGGCTGGAAAATGAGTTGGCGCAACGCTTCTACCGTCAGCACAATCGCTCCCTGCTGTGGATCAGTCTGGTCGCACTGACGGTGGCACTGCTGCTGGGTACGGTGTTTGGCGCCGCCCTATTGCGACGCATCCGCGCGGTGGCCGAAGGTGCGCGGCGACTGGCGCAGGGGAACTACCAGACTCGCGTGCGACTCAAGGGGCGCGATGAACTGACCGGGTTGGGCCAGGATTTCAACCAGCTGGCCGTGACGCTGGAGCGCAGCGAAGCCCTGCGCCGCAGCGCCATGGCGGATGTTTCCCACGAATTGCGCACCCCGCTGGCCGTCGCTCGCGCCGAGCTGGACGCCCTGATCGATGGCATTCGCCCCTGCGGCAAGGAACGGCTGGAACAACTCCAGGGACGCCTGCTAACCCTCGGGCGGTTATTGGACGATCTCTATGATCTGGCCCTCTCCGACAGCGGCGCATTGCACTACCGTTTTGAGCCCCTCGACCTGAGTGCCATCCTGCGCGCCACTGTCGCCGACGGGGAGGCCTCGTGTGCTAACCGTCAGCTCGCCTTGCATGCCCAGATCGATGATGGCTTGCGCATGGAGGGCGATGCTGGGCGCCTGCGCCAAGTGCTGGACAATCTGCTCACCAACAGCCTGCGCTACACCGATGCCGGGGGCCTCATTCGTATCACCGCCACAGCGGCTGGCGGCACCCTGCTGATCGCCATTGCAGACACAGCACCGAGTGTCGATCCCGCCCTGCTGGAACATCTGTTCGACCGCTTTTATCGCGTGGAAGCCTCGCGCTCGCGGGCTAAAGGTGGGGCTGGGCTGGGGCTGGCCATCTGCCGCACCATCGTGGAAGCTCATGGCGGTTGCATCACCGCCCGCACCGCCGACTGCGGGGGACTGGAGATCCAGCTGCGCTTCAACCTGGCTCAGGCTCAGGTTCGTAGCGGTAGCCGACCCCGTAAACGGACTGGATGAACTGCTGCCCGTCAAACACCGCCGCGAGCTTCTTGCGCAGATTTTTGACATGCGTATCCACGGTGCGCTCGGTGACGACGCGATTGTCGTCATACAGGCGTTCGATTAAGCGCGCGCGCGAATAGATGTGCCCCGGATGGCGGGACAGGGTATCGATCAAGCGAAATTCCACCAGTGTCAGTTGCAAGGCCCGCGTGCCAACGCACACTTCCAGGCGATCGGCATCCAGGCGGAGTCCCCGGGATTGCTCCGGCGCTGATGCCAAGCCCGGTATCGAAGCCGCAGCCTGCGTCAGCATCTCTACTCGTCTTAACTGCGCCTTGACCCGCGCCACCACTTCGCGTGGCGCAAAGGGCTTGCAAACATAGTCGTCCGCGCCGAGCTCAAGCCCCAGCAGCCGATCAATTTCCTCAACCCTGGCCGTGACCATAATGATCGGCACGTTGGTAAAGGTACGCAGCTCACGACAAATCTCCAACCCATCGCGTCCCGGCAGCATCAGGTCGAGCACAATCAAATCCGGCGCCCGTTCTTGCACGTATGGCACCACCGCCAGACCATCGCTGAGGCAGTCAACCGCAAAAGCCGCCGCGTGCAGATACTCAGCCAGCACCTCCGCCAACGCCAGCTCGTCCTCGACAATCAGTACAGTCTTCGCAGCCTGGTTGTACATGACAGCGTCTCTAACAGTTGTTAACGACATCTATTCGCAATGACGGCGCCTGCGCGGTTTGAACGCTCAACAACGCTGCCAGGCTCCAAACTTCGCTTGCCTTGCATTGAGACAGCGAACGGCGTCACACAATTTCTGTTTTTCTCCACATTGCCTCCATGATTGCCCGCTAGTCTTTGGGTTGTAGCCGGCCGGATTAATCCTTTGTCCCAAAGCAGGAGTTTTATCATGATCGCTGCCCATTCATTCTCCCATGAATCTGCATCCCACTCATCGCTTCACGCGGCTGTGACAGCCCGCCCGCGAACGTCCATGTCTCTGGCAGGTGCTGTGGCAGCCCTAATGGCCACCAGTCTGCCAACGGCCGCTCTGTTTGCCCAGGAGGCTGACCCGGGGCTTCAGTCGTCCTGGCTCGATCAGTATGATCTGAACTGGGATGGGCGGGTGGATGAGCGCGAAATCAGCGCCTTTCTGACCCGGACCTACCCCATTGTCGATACCGGGCAGGTCCAGTGCTTCGATGACAACAGCACCATCGGCTGCCCCGGCAGCGATAGCCCCTGGTTTGGTCAAGACGCCCAATACTTCGGCAACGAGCCGCGCTATCTCGACAATGGCGATGGCACGGTCACGGATCTGATCACCGGGCTGATGTGGTCGCAGAATCCGGGCGCGAAAAAGACCTTTGCCGAGGCCATCGCCGGCGCTGCAACCTTCAACCTCGCCGGCTATGACGACTGGCGTTTACCCACCATCAAGGAACTGTATTCGCTGATTCTGTTCAGCGGCCGCGATGTCAGCATCTGCATGGAGGACGCAAGCTGCGCGGGGATTCCCTTTATCGACGCCGAGACCTTTGCGTTTCAATACGGTGACACCAGCATCGGTGAGCGCATCATCGATGCTCAGTATTGGTCAGCGACGCAATACATCAGCACCACCATGAATGGTGCAGCCACGGCATTTGGGGTGAACTTTGCCGATGGGCGCATCAAAGGTTATCCGGAGGCCATGGGTGACGGTTCGGCCAAGACCGAGTTCACCCTCTATGTCCGTGGCAACCCGAACTATGGCATCAATGCCTTTAGCGACAACGGCGATGGGACCGTCAGCGACGAAGCCACCGGACTGTTGTGGGCACAGGCCGACAGCGGCGTCGCATTCGACTGGCCAAGCGCGCTCAGCTACTGCGAAACCCTGAGTCTGGCCGGACGGGATGATTGGCGCTTACCCAATGCCAAGGAGCTCCACAGCCTGGTCGATTACACCCAAGCTCCGGCGGTCACCGCAACCCCAGCCATCGACACGATTTTTCAGGTCACGCCCATCACCAACGAAGGCGGCCAGCTCGACTACCCCTGGTACTGGACATCCACCACCCATGCAAACATCGACGGCAATGGCAGCTTTGCCGCTTACATCGCCTTCGGCGAGACGCTGGGCTATATGTCCTTCGGTTCCAGTGGCATCACCGAGTTGATGGACGTGCATGGCGCCGGTGCCCAGCGCAGTTCACCCAAGACCGGCGACGAGGCCGACTGGGCCGGTGGTCATGGACCGCAGGGTGATGTGATTCGCATTAATAACTTCGCGCGCTGCGTGGCTGGCGGGGTTGCGCCTGACATCCTCATTGATCCCAGCGCGGATCCAACACTACCAACCGATCAACCGCTGCCACCAACCGAACAGCCACAGCCTCCGGTCGGCCCCATGAATCCACCGCTGTTTGGCGGACCAAACAACGCGGGGCAGCCGCCAGCCAGACGCTGAACAGCAAGGGCTCCCTATACTCAAATCAGGGAGCCGTCGCTGTGCTGTTGCGGAAGAAGTTCAGCACCTCCAACAACTGCTGAGCATCCTCACGCATCTGCCGGCCAATGGTGCCGATTTGCTCGACGGCGTTGCGCGTGCGCAGGCTGGAGTGATCCTGGCGCTGGGTGGCGGTTTCGATAGTGTTCATCATCTCCGCCATGTCGTTAATCGAGTGGGCGATATTGGCAAAGGAATCTGACAGCGCGCGGGCGGTGTTTTCGACCATATTCTGGCTGGAAGCATCCGTCTCCTGGGACGCTGTGATTGCCTCGCCCATACTGGCGCGGATGCGCTGCACCAGGGACGCGATCTCCTGAGCCGCCTGGGCCGATGAGCCGGACAGGGTCTTGACCTCATCCGCCACCACGGCAAAGCCGCAGCCATGCTCGCCGGCACGCGCGGCCTCAACCGCCGCATTCAACGCCAACAGATTGGTCTGATTGGCAATCTGGTGAATGCGGCTGGTGAACTGACTGATCTGCTCGGACTCCTCGTCCAGCGTCTGGATCTGACCATTGAGCTTGAGCAGCACAGTGCGAATCGCATCAAGATCGGCGCGAGTCTGGTGCACATTGTCGGCGCCCTCATCGGCATGTTCGCTCATGGTCTTGGCCAGCTCAATGGCCTGAGCTACGTTGCTGATCACATCTTCGATACTGGCGCTCAGATCCTGGTTGGCCTCCTGAAGGTCATGGCTGGACGCATCGAGATGGGCAACCGAGCCGGACAGACCGCCGGAGACGGATTCAATCCGCTGCACGAAATCGCGCAGACTGTTGACCATGGCGTAAACCGAATGGCCCAGCATATCCTGCTCGCTTTTTGGCTCGATATTGCGTGACAGGTCGCCATGAGCGACATTATTGGTCACTCTGACCACCTCCTCAATCTTGTCGAGCATGGCGTTGAAGGTCTGAGCCACTTCGCCCATCTCGGTGCCAATCTCGATCTCGACGCGCTTGCTGAGGTCGCCGGTCTTGCCGATGTAATGCATGGCCTCAATGGCATCCAGATGCGACATGCGAAACCCATGCTCAGCGACGTTGAGACCGCGCACTTCATCCTCGCGCGACACCCGCATGCCGCCGGTGGTGATGTCGATGCCTTTAATGACCAGAAAAGCGACGCTGAAAGTCCAGAGAAAGCATGCCAACACGCCGAACAACTGCACACTGATCTGATCGAAGCGACTCAGGTCGCCGAGATGCTCGGGCAGAATAAACAAGCCGAGCGCGAGGGTGCCCCAGGCGCCGCAGAAGCCATGCACCGAAACGGCGCCGACCACGTCGTCGAGCTTGAACACCTTCTCCATGAGCTCAATGCCGATGTAGACCACCAGACCGGACCCCAGCCCGATCCACATCGCCCCCATGGTATCGACAAAGGCGCAGCCGGCGGTAATGCCCACCAGCCCGCCAAGCAGGCCGTTGGTAACCATCTCCACCTCCGGGCGTTTCAGCGGACTCAAACCCCAGCTGATGAGCGATGCCGCCAGGCAGCCAAAGCAAGCCGCGATCAGGGTATTCATCGCGATTACAGCGATGTCAGGTGAGGCCTCCAGGGTGCTGCCGCAGTTGAACCCGAACCAGCCGAAGAACAGGATGAAGGCGCCGAGCACTGCCATAGTCATGCTGTGCGGCGGCAGCCGTTGCGGGGTGCCATCGTCCTTGAACTTGCCGATACGCGGGCCGACCACGATCACGCCCACCAGGGCCGTCCAACCACCGACCGAGTGCACCACGGTGGAACCGGCGAAGTCCTTGAAGCCGCGCGCCTCCAGCCAGCCAGCCTGATCGTGCAACAGCCCGCCCCAGGCCCAGTGCCCGAAAACCGGGTAAATCACCGCCGAAATCAGCCCAGAAATAATCAGATAGGTGCGAAACTTGGCCCGCCCGGCAATGGCGCCGGAATCAATGGTGGCTGCGGTGCCAACGAACACCGCTTGGAAAACAAAGAACGCCAGCCGCCAGGGATCCTCAACATTGATGAAGAAATCCCCCCAGCCGAACCAGCCGCCCTGGGTCTCGCCAAACATAATCCCAAAGCCGATCATCCAGAACAAAATAGCGGCGATGACAAAGTCCGCCAGGTTTTTGATGGCGACGTTGATCGAGTGCTTGGCTGCCGCCAGCCCGGCCTCCAGACACATAAACCCCGCCTGCATCAGAAACACCAGTGCGGCGCAGACCATGACCCAGACGAAATTCAGATGTGTCGCAAGCGTGGCAGTAGTTTCCATTGATGTGATCACTCAATCGGCTGGGTAGGCTGGCAATGATTTAAGACACAAAAAGGGTTTATTCAAGCGAATTGTAAACCACAAGCGCTCATTATTGCATTGATACAAATTCCGATCAATTGAAGGCTGCATGATAGAAAACAGCCACCTGCAATCTGACTTACATCAGATATGGGTAGCATTCATCAACGCTAATCATTAACAATCGGCAAGCACTGTTCATTCAGGGTGCAATAATGCGCTACCCTGATGCATAAGCATTTCATTAAATGCAAAACGCGCTCTCATGGTGCAAAGAGTACAGCCAGGGTTTAATAATGACAAAACGTTTCAGATGACAGTATGGCAGAAAAACGGAATTGGCCTGCCCGCTGATGCCTTGCGCGCTATGATGGATTCAGCTGTGCCAGGTGATGGCCGAAGTGCAAAGCTCTGCGCCTGAGGTCAGCCTAAAGCAGTCAGGATGCTGCGCACGAAATTTCCGAGCTGGCTACGCACAGCCGTGGAGTAGCTGAAAGCGCCGGCGCCATGATCGAAAAATCGTCCCCGCCACTGAGGAAACCGCCGCCATGATTCAGAACATCGTCCAGGCCAGTCAGCAGCAGAAGCAGGGCGCTGAACGCATCGCCGCAGCGATCAAACGCCTTGATGCTGTCATCCTCTCCAGCAGCTCCACCTTCCAGCAAACCTCCGCAATGACCAAGCAGTTGCTGCACAATGCCGAGTATATGCAGCGGTTGATTGGTTTTTTCGTCATTGGAGGTGCCAAGCGGCTATGAAAGCGATCTGGCAGCATTTGCTTAACAACCTGAGCGTGCCGCTGTGGCTCTATGCGCCCGACGGCACACTCATGTTTACCAACACAGCCGGATCAGCCCTGCTGGGCGACAGCCCGGAACACTTGATTGGCCGCAAGCTGCGCGACTTCATGCCTGATCAGGCACAGGCGGACCAGGCACTGCACCGCATCCGTCAAGCCTGGGACGACAACGCAGCCGGGGAATATCTTGACCAGGTGACGCTGACTGATCGGTGCCAGTGGTTCAAATCAACCTATCAGCCGATTGCTGATGAACACGGCGTCCAATTGGGGGTGCAAATCACTGCTCAGGACATTACCGGGCTCAAGCAGTCGGAGGATGAACTCAAGCGCATGCATCACCTGCTGGAATTCGTGATCCAGCATGATCCCAATGCCATCGCCATCTTTGACAACCAACTCAACTACATTTATGTCAGTGATCGCTACCGCAAGGATTACAACATTGAGGGCTTGGATGTCATCGGCCGCCATCATTACGACGTATTCCCCGAGATTCCGCCACAGTGGCGGGAGATTCACCAACGCGCACTCGCTGGCAGGATCGAGTCTTCAGACGATGACCTCTTTGAGCGTCCGGACGGAACCATCACCCATACCCGCTGGCAGTGCCACCCGTGGAAGTGGCCAGATGGTTCCATCGGCGGAATGGTTAAATACACGGAAGTAATCACCGAGCGCAAGCTGGCTGAGCAGGAAACCATTAAACTCAAAAACCACCTTCAGTCTCTGTGGAATATCGCCAGGCACACCGAGGCGACTTACCGAGAACTGTGCGATCTGGTGCTTGAAGAGATCCAGCGCATGACCGAGAGCCAGTTCGCCTTTTTTGGATTCCTTGACCAAACCGAATGCGAACTGATCATTCATGCCTGGTCCAAAACCACCGCACCCTCGTGTGCCGTTCAGGACCAAGCCATCCATTTCCCCATCGACCAAGCTGGGCTGTGGGCTCAAGCCGTGGTTGATCGCAAACCCTGCATCTTCAACGACATGACCCTGGAGCACCCCAGAAAAAAGGGGCTGCCTCCAGGGCATGTGCCGCTCTCGAATCTGCTCTCCGTCCCCATTCTCCGCGACGGCCAAGTAAGAGCCCTGTCCGCTGTCTCCAATAAGTCCGGAGACTACACTGAAGAAGATGTCGAAATGGTGCATGCCTTCACCTCAAGCGTCCTGTCGCTGCTCGATAAAAAAAGGGCCGAAGAGTCGCTCCGCACCATCGAATGGATGCTGGAGAAAACATTAGAGCCGGTGAAAGCCCCACCGCCGCAGGATCATGGTGACCTGACCGAGACAAACCGCTCGCGTGTCATTCTCGATGCCGTGGGGGCTGATCTTCTGCACCAGATCGCCAATGACTACATGGCCCTGCTGGACACCTCCTCAGTGGTGCATGAAAAAAACGGCGATTATGCACTCGCGATCGCCTCGTCAAGCTGGTGCAGACGCATGGTTCAGGCCTCGCGTGGCTTGTGCGCCTGTCAGGACAATGCAGAAGCCCTCGCCAGCGGCCAATGGCTCTGTTACGAGTCTTCCTGGAACCAAGCATCAAAGATTGCCATCGAAACCGGCGAACCGACGGATATCGCCTGTCATGGCGGCCTTCACTTGTATGCCGTCCCGATCCGGGCGGGAAGTGACATTGTCGGCGCCATCGATTTCGGCTATGGCTCCCCGCCCACAGACCAAGAAACCTTGGAGCAGCTGGCAGAAAGCTACCAGATTCCGGTGCAAGAACTTGGGAGCCTAGCAGCGCAGTACCAGCACCGGCCGCAATTCATTATCAATGAGGCCAAATCGCGACTGACCACTTCAGCCCGGCTCATCGGTGAGATCGTCGCTCGCAGCCGCAGCGAACAGCAATTGGAACAAGCCAAAGCAAGCGCCGAAGCCGCCAACCGGGCGAAGTCTGAGTTCCTGGCCAACATGAGCCATGAAATCCGCACCCCGCTCAACGGGGTCATGGGAATGTTGCAGCTGCTGAATGACTCGGGCCTGGACGAGGAATCCTCGGAGTATACCAATGTTGCCCTGGAGTCCTCGCGCAGTCTGTTGACCATCATCAATGACATTCTCGACTTTTCCAAAGTCGAGGCGGGAAAACTTGATCTGAGCCTCGGTCCGTTTGGCATCGACTCCCTGCTCAAATCCCTGCTGTTCACCTTCACCCCCCAAACACAGAGCAAAGGAATCGCGCTTGACTACCAGATAGCTGCGGAGGTGCCGAAGGAAGTGGTCGGCGACATGGCCCGCTTGCGCCAGGTGCTCTTCAATCTGGTAGGCAATGCGGTCAAATTCACTGACCAAGGCAGTGTACGTATCGAAGTACGCCCCCGCAAGGAACAGGAAGCAACGCCTCAACACCAGCGTCTGCAATTCACCATCACAGACACCGGTATCGGCATTCCGGAGGAGAAAATCGACGCGCTGTTTGAACCCTTTACCCAGGTGGATGGTTCACACACCCGAAGATTCCAGGGCACTGGCCTGGGACTGTCCATCGTCAAGCGGCTTGTCGAGCTGATGGGTGGATCTGTTGGCATCGATAGCACACCGGGGCGCGGCACAAGGATTGAATTCGACATCCTGTTCAGGTTCGCGGACCCCGGGATGGTGGATACATTTGCTCAAAAATCCCCATAGGGGCCAGTGGTGTCACGCCACTTGGCATCGCGGCGGGACTGCTGGCCGGGCGATTTTGAGCAGACGCTTGCGGTTCTGGAAACGCCGGATTGGCCGCTGTTTGTGGCGCGATGATGTTCACCCCAGTCGCTTATTGAAGCGCAGGGAAGCAAGCAACAGGCCGATCAGCATGAAGCCAAGCAGCCACAGGGTGTCTTCCTGGATATCCTCAAGCCTGGCGTCACGCAGCAGCACGGCGCGGATGGCGCGGATGAAGTGGGTCGCCGGCAAGATCTCGGCGATATGTTGGGCGGCGAGTGGCATACCCTCGTAGGGAAACATGAAACCCGACAGCATAATCGACGGCAGCAGAATGAAAATCGTCATCTGCGTGGCCTGCAACTGGCTCTTGGCGATGGTGGAGAGCACCAGTCCGAGTGACAGACTGGCACCGATGAAAACCAGCGTCAGGCAGGCCAGCGCCAGCAGGCTGCCGTACAGGGGCACTGCAAACACCAGATGCCCGAGCCCGAGAATAATCCCCGCCTGCACCAGACCGATGCCGACATAGGGCAGGATTTTGCCAATCATCAGCTCAATGGGACGCACCGGGGTATTGATCAGCATTTCCATGTTGCCGCGCTCGCGCTCGCGCACGATGGCGGCCGAGGTGAACATAATCATGGTCATGGTGAGGATCACCCCGACCAGGCCGGGTACAATGTTGACCACGGTGCGCTGGGAGGGGTTGAACAAAAGCGCCACCGCAAAAGTGGGCACAGTGCGGTTGACCGGCTCGCGCATCAGCTCGGCCAGGGGCATGCCGCGCAATCCTTTGATGGCGCCGGCAATGACGGTATCTGAGGCATCCACCAGCCATTGGGCCACGGGACGGCTGAGCTCCCGATCGGTCGCGGGCGGCGTGGCCAACTCGGGGCGCACGCTGCCGCTTCTGGCCACCCGTTGGGCGAGATCAGCCGGGATGATGAAAGCCGCGCGCACCCGGCCCTCGCGAATCGCGTCCTCGGCGGCGGCGATGTCGGCATAATGCTCGGTGAAGCGCACCACCTGAGTTGCTTCCACCGTCTGCGCTAGCACCCGCCCGAGCGCGCTGTTGCTCTGATCGACCAGGGCAGCGGGAATGTCGCGCACCTTAGTGTTGATAGCGTAGCCGAACAGCATCAGCTGGATCAGCGGAATCATGATCACCATGGCCAGGGTGACCCGATCGCGACGCAGTTGCAGCAGTTCCTTGGTCAGGATAGCGAGAATGCGGCGCAGGGCTTTCATGCGGCCACCTCGTTGGCCTCGCGCTGCTGATCCTGTGGCCGATTCTGCCCGGTGCAGGTAACAAAGACATCTTCCAGACTGGGACGCACCGACGCAATCTGGGTCAGATCCCGCGCCACCGGCAGTTCCTTAAGCCAGCGCTCGGGCTCGGTGATGCGGTCGCGCACCAGCACCCGCAGGCGGCTGCCGAGCTGGGCGGCGGACAGAATCTCCGGCAGCGCCGTCAGTGCGGTCTTGGTCTGGCGCAGATAGGGGCCTTCCACCTCCAGCACATGGGCGCCCATGGCGGCCATCAGCTCCGCTGGGGAGCCGTCGGCACGCTTGTGACCGTTTTCCAGAATCGCCAGGCGATGACAGCGCTCGGCCTCATCCATGTAATGGGTGGACACCAGAATGGTCGCACCGGCGTCGACCAGATCGAACAGCCGTTCCCAGAAGTCGCGGCGGTGTTCGGGATCGACCGCCGAGGTTGGCTCATCGAGAAACAGCAGCGCCGGGCGATGCAAAATCGCCGCCGCCAGACTGAGGCGCTGCCGTTGCCCACCGCTCATGCTGCCGGCGCGCTGATGCTTGAGCGGTTCGAGCGCATAGGTACCGAGCAGCTCGGCGATGCGTGACTTGGCATCATGTGGCTCAAGACCATAGACACTGGCAACAAAACGCAGGTTCTCCAACACCGTCAAGTCCTCGTAAAGGGAGAACTTCTGCGTCATGTAGCCAATGTTGCGCTTGAGGATTTCGGCCTCTGCTGGCAGCCGATGGCCAAGCACCCTAACCTCGCCCGCGCTAGGTGTCAGCAGGCCGGTTAACATGCGCACCGTGGTGGTCTTGCCGCAGCCATTGGGGCCGAGAAACCCGTAGATGCTGCGCGGTGCGATTTGCAGGTCGAGCGCGTCGACCGCGATCAAATCGCCGAAGCGGCGGGTCAGACCCCGTGCCGAGATCGCAACGTCGGAATCAGCTGCCGCCTCGCTGACCGCGCAGGCATCGGCGGCGGCGGTCATTGCTGGGCCACTGGTGGCAATTCAACCTGCACCGGCACGCCATTAGGCAGATCAGCGGCGGTAGCGGGCAGTTGCACCTCAGTCAGATAGACCAGGCGACTGCGGTCCTCGGCATTCAAGGCATAGTAGGGCGTGAAAGCCGGCAGCGCGCTAATCCAGCGCACCTGGCCGCTCAGCGCGTCCTTCAGACCATCAATGCGCACGGTCAGGGCATCGCCTTCCTTGATGGCGACGCGATGGGGTTCGGGCACATAGACGCGAGCATAAGGGGCTGTGCCAGCCAGCATCACCGCCACCGGGCTGCCGACGGTGACGCGCTCGCCAAGATTCCATGGCAAGCTATCGAGGATACCGTCGCGAGTGGCGACAATGGTGAGATCATCCAGCAACGCCTGCTGATAACTCAGGCGGGCCTCGGCGGCGTTCAGCTCGGCCTGGGCTTGCGCCAGTTCCTCAACCCGGGTACCAGCCAGCAGTTCATCGAGCTGTTGCTTGGCCTGGTCAAGGTCGGCCTGCGCGCCATCGCGTTGTGCCAGGGTGCGATCGAGTTCGGCTTTGCTGACGGACTTTTTCTCCATCAACTCCTGATTGCGCTGATAGGTGATTTCAGCATCGCGCAGCTCCGCCTCAGCGCCGGCCACGCGGGCGCGGGCGGCGGCGATCTCCTCGGGACGCGCGCCGTTGCGCAGCTGTTCGAGATGGGCCTGCGCCTGCGCCACTTCCGCCGTGGCGCGTTCGACCTCGGCCTGCTGCTGGCGCGCGTCAAGCTGCGCCAGTACCCTGCCCTTGGTGACCTGCGTGCCCTCGACAACCGGCAGATCGACGATGACCTCGGCTACCGTGGCTGTCAGCGCGATTCGATCACGTTCCAGGGTACCAAGCGCCAGATCGGCGTCATCCTGCAAGCAGCCGCCCAGCAGCAGACTGCTCAACAGCCAGGGGCTGAATCGATTCACTGCAAGCCCTCGCAAGTTCATCCCCGGTTGCCTGCCGCCGGGGGAATGTCAGTAAACAAAAAAGCGCCGGTAACGGCGCTTTTGTAGAGTCAATGGACAGCGAATGATCGGCTTTCTGTGTCAGCCGGAAAAGGCCGCGTTGCAAATACCAAGTAACGAGGCGGGAAAAATACCCAGCAGTAAAACCGCCAGGCCGTTCACCGTGATGGCAATTTTGGCATCACCGGCCAGCCTCAGCGGCGTGCTGTCAGCGGCTTTATCGAAGTACAGCAGCTTGATGACGCGCAGATAATAGAAGGCGCCAATGATGGAGAACACCACCGCAACCACCGCCAGCCAAGTCAAACCCACACTGACCACGGCATCAAGCACTAAGAGCTTGGCAAAGAAGCCAACCGCTGGAGGCACACCCGCCATGGAGAACATCATCAGCGCCAGCATGGCAGCCAACCAGGCATCGCGGTCATTCAGCCCCTTCAGATCATCAAGCTGTTCGACCTCAAGACCGTTAATCGAAATCATCGCCAACACGCCGAAGGCTCCAGCCGCCATCAGGGCATAGACCACCGTGTAAAACATTGCAGCGGCATAGCCTTCCTGAGTCCCGGCCAGCAGCCCCAGAAAGATAAAGCCCACATGGGAAATGGTCGAATAGGCCAGCATGCGCTTGATGTTCGTTTGAGCAATGGCAACAACATTGCCCAAGCCAATCGACAGAATGGCGAGAATCATCAGAATTTCCCCCCAATCCGCCTGCAAGGCACCAAGGCTGTCGATCAGAATGCGGGTGGCCATGGCAAATGCAGCAATTTTCGGTGCACTGGCGAGAAACAGCACCACCGGCATGGGCGCACCCTGATAGACATCAGGCAGCCACATGTGAAAGGGCACAGCACCAAATTTGAAGGCCACCCCAATCAGCACAAACACCAGACCGAAAACCAGAATTTTATTCTCCAGCCCCTCGGCATTCACCACCTCGGCCACGTCGGCAAAACCAAAGCTGCCCGTGGCTCCGTAGAGCATGGAAATACCGTAGAGCAACATGCCAGAGCCCAAGGCGCCCAGCACGAAGTATTTCATAGCCGCTTCCGCACCGGGCTTGGAGTCCCGATCAAAGGCCACCAGCGGATAGAGACACAGTGCCAGCAGCTCAAGCCCAAGATAGAGCGTTAGGAAACTGTGCGCTGAAACCATGATCAGCATGCCCAGGGTGGCAAAAAGCACCAGCACATGATACTCACCGACCCACAGGCCCCGTTCGCGCATGTAATCGCGTGAATAGACGAAGGTGAAAATCGTCAAAATCAGAATAATGCCTTTGAGCAAATCGCCAAAGGGATCACGAATAAAGCTGCCACTAAAGGCAATGGTGACGCCATTGTTGCTTAACAGTCCGACAGTACCCAGGGTTGCAGCCAACCCGAGAATCGCCAGATTGTGATTCCATCCGCGCTGCTCATCGTTAAGATACAGATCCAAAACCAGGACCGCGCACGCAGTCGCGAGCAGTATCAGCTCGGGAAGGACGGTCGCTAGAAAAGCGGTTTCAAACGGCATAGTGAGAAATCCGTTGGGTACAACAGCAACAAGGAGTTAAGGAAGCCGTTACGGCTTCAGCGGCACTTCGGGCTGATTCGCCAGCGCCGGATCGTTTCCCGGCAATTTACTGATTTGAATCTGGGCCACCAGGTTTTCGATGGTGGGTTCCATGACGTCAATCAGCGGCTTGGGCCAAAGTCCGATGGCTAGCACCGCAGCAGCCAGCATGCCCAGATTGAAGGTCTCGCGGCGATTCAAATCCTTGAGTCCCGCCACCCGATCATTACCCACCTCGCCAAAGATCACCCGCTTGACCATCCAGAGGGTGAAAGCGGCGGCTAGAATCAAGGTAGTTGCCGCCAGGAAGGCATACCAGAAGTCAGCGCGGAAGGACGCCAGGATGACCATCAGCTCGCCGACAAAGCCGGAGGTGCCAGGCAGACCCGCATTGGCCATGGCGAAGAACACGACGAAGCCGCCAAACCAGGGCATGACATTGATGACACCACCATAATCGGCGATCTCACGGCTATGCAGGCGATCATAGAGCACCCCGACGCACAAAAAGAGCGCACCGGAGATAAAGCCGTGGGAAATCATCTGCACCATGCCACCCTCAATGCCCATCACCGCACCGGTGCTGACTTCGGGCTGGCGGAAAATGGAAAATACCAGGAAAAAGCCCAGGGTGACAAAGCCCATGTGCGCAATTGATGAGTAGGCGATCAGCTTCTTCATGTCCTTTTGCACCAAGGCCACAAAGCCAATGTAAACAATCGCTATCAGCGACAGCGCAATCATCAGACCATCAAGCGCAGCACTGGCATCCGGTGTGATCGGCAGACTGAAGCGCAGGAAACCATAGCCGCCGATTTTCAGCATAATGGCCGCCAGGATCACCGATCCACCGGTCGGTGCCTCAACATGGGCATCAGGCAGCCAGGTATGCACCGGAAACATCGGCACCTTCACGGCAAAGGCCAGCAAAAAGGCAATAAAAATCAGTATCTGCGCCTTCATGCCCAGCGCCAGGGCGTGATAATCGAGAATGCTGAAACTGCCGGACTGGAAGTACATGTAGATGAGCGCCACCAACATGAACACCGAGCCGAAAAAGGTGTAAAGAAAAAACTTAATGGTCGCATAGACGCGGTTGGGCCCACCCCAGATCCCGATGACAATGAACATCGGGATCAGCATGGCTTCCCAAAAAACGTAGAACAAAATGGCATCCAGCGCCGAAAACACACCGACCATGACACCTTCCATAATCAGGAAAGCCGCCATGTAGAGCGAGGGTCGATAGCTGATGACATCCCAGCCGGCCACCACCACAAAAATCGTGATGAAGGTGGTCAGGATAATCAGCGGCATCGAAATACCATCGACACCGAGGAAATAATACACATCAAAGGACGGCACCCAGGGCGCGTGCTCAACAAACTGCATGCCCGCTTGAGACGCATCGAAGCCAAACCACAGCGGCAGGCTGACCAGAAAGGTGGCCACTGCCACGCCCAACGCTAGGCGTTTAGTGAATTCCGGCCCGCTTTTCCGATCAGTTTTATCGCCGCTGACAAGCACCCCGATGCCGCCAAAAATCGGCAGCCAGATCGTCAATGTCAGCCAGGGAAAATCGATCATGCCCTTATTGCTCCCGTCGCATCACTTAAAACACCACATAGAGGGTCAATAACCCGACCAGACCGACAATCATCGCCATGGCATAGTGATACAACAAACCGGACTGCAACCAGCGCACCTGACCGGCCAGTCGCCCAACCGAGCGTGCCGATCCATTGACCACAGCGCCGTCAATCAGTACCTGATCACCGGCATTCCAAAACAACCGCCCGAGACCCAGGCCACCACCGGCAAAGACGCGCTGATTGAAGTCATCAAAGCCATATTTATCCTGCAGGATGCGCGTCAGCGGACCGCCAGCCCGTTGCAACAGCGCGTCGAGATTCGGCATCAGCTTGACTCCGAACCACCAGATCAGCGTTGCCAGCCCCAGCCCCGACATTGCCAGCAGGAAGGGCCAGCCGTGCATGCCATGTTCAATAAAGGCCATCTGCCCATGCCAGTGCTCGGCCAGTGCATGCAGACTATCGTGCTCATGTGCGACATGTATGGCATCGCCTAGCCAATTGCTCACCAGCAGCGGCTCCACGGTAAACCAGCCAATAAAAATAGAGGGAATCGCCAGCGCAATCAGCGGCCCGGTCACCACCCAGGGTGTTTCGTGCAGGTGCGAGCGGGTATGCTCATCCATGCGTGGCTTGCCGTGGAACACCAGGTAGTACATGCGGAAGCTGTAGAGCGCCGTGACTAGGGCACCCACCGTCAGCAGGATCCAGGCAAAATGAGCACCAAAGACCTGCGAATGTCCGACGGCCTCAATGATGGCGTCTTTGGAGAAAAATCCCGAGAAGCCCGGAAAGGCAATCAGCGCCAGGGAACCCACTAGGGCGGTCAGCCAGGTGATAGGCATTTTCTTCCACAGGCCACCCATATTGCGGATGTCCTGATCATGATGCATGGCAATAATCACCGAACCGGCGGCAAGAAACAGCAGCGCCTTGAAAAAAGCATGCGTCATCAAATGGAAGATACCGGCGGCATAGGCCGAGGCACCCAGAGCCGCAACCATATAACCAAGCTGCGACAAGGTTGAATAGGCCACCACCCGCTTGATGTCGTTTTGCACCAGACCAATCAGGCCCATAAAAAAGGCGGTGACGGCACCAATAATCAACACAAAGGACAGGGCCGTGGTGGACAATTCATAGAGCGGTGACATGCGCGCCACCATGAAAATACCCGCCGTGACCATGGTGGCGGCATGGATCAAGGCCGAGATTGGTGTCGGGCCTTCCATGGAATCCGGCAGCCACACATGCAGTGGCACCTGCGCCGATTTACCCATGGCACCGATGAACAGCAAAATGCAGATCAGAGTCATCAGGGACACTCCACCTAGGATTGCCACCTGAGTGTCGGCAAACTGCGGTGCCTGAGCAAAGACCTCGCTATAGTTCATGGAGTTGAAATACATCCCTACAGCAGCAATGCCGAGGATGAACCCGAAATCCCCCACCCGATTGACCAAAAAGGCCTTGAGATTGGCATAGACTGCCGATTCGCGCGTCGCCCAAAAGCCAATGAGCAAATAAGACACCAGACCCACAGCTTCCCAGCCAAAAAACAGCTGGATGAAGTTGTTCGACATCACCAGCATCAGCATGGAGAAGGTAAAGAGCGAAATATAGCTGAAGAACCGTTGATAGCTGTGCTTGCCCGCCAATGAACCCTGCGGCCAGTTGTGCTCGTCATCGGCCATGTAACCGATGGTATAGATATGCACCATGAAGGAGACAAAGGTCACGGTCGCCATCATGAGCGCTGTCAGGCGATCAACCAGAAAACCGATTTCAAAGCGGATGCCATCGGCGATCATCCAGGTATAGATGCTGTCATTAAAGACTTTCAGATCACCCCAGATGAAGCCCGCCAGAACAGCCAGCGAGAGGGCGCAGGAGATGCCAACACCGAGAATCGTCATTCGATGCGCGCCCACCCGACCCAGGCGCGCGCTGAAAAAGCCCGCACCAATAGCGCCCGCCAAGGGGGCCAGAACGATAAGCAGGTATAGGAAAGCCATGCGTCAGCCCTTCAGCAAATCGAGTTCGTCGACGTTGATGGTCTGGCGCCCGCGGAAGAGTATCACCAGGATCGCAAGCCCAATGGCCGCCTCGGCGGCCGCAACCGTCAGAATAAAGAATACAAACACCTGTCCGGCCGTATCACCAAGGAAATGCGAGAAAGCAACGAAGTTGATGTTCACCGCCAGCAGCATGAGTTCAATGCACATCAGCAAGATGATCACATTCTTGCGATTGATAAAGATCCCTGCCACAGCAATGGCAAACATCAGCCCGGCCAGCAACAGATAATCCGAGAGCGCAATCATTGGTCATCTCCGTTCTTGCCACCCGCAGCCGCTTGGGATACCGGCGCGGGAACCGGCTCAGTCGGCATCTTGACGATGCGCAGCCGATCCGGCCCTTTGCGCACCCGTACCTGGGCGGAAGGGTCGAGATACTTGGTTTCCGGCCGGCGACGCAGGGTCAAGCGAATGGCCGCAACAATAGCCACCAGCAGAATTACCGCCGCGATCTCAAACTGGTACAGATAGGTGGTATAGAGCTCACGGCCGAGCACCTCGGTATTGCTGTAATCCAGCGCCGCAGCCGCCGGTTTGGCAAAGTGCTCAAGTCCGAAATGACCGGGTCCCAGAACCAGAATCATATTGAACATCATCAGACCAACAATCAGCAGGCCCAACGGCAGATAACGAATAAATTGCGCGCGCATGGCCGCAACATCGATATCCAGCATCATCACCACAAAGAGAAATAGCACCATCACGGCACCGACATAGACCAACACCAGCACAATGCCAAGGAACTCCGCCTCGATCAGCAACCAGAGCGCGGCGGTGGCGACAAAGGTCAGCACCAGATACAGGGCCGCATGCACCGGATTGCGGCGAGTCACCACCATCCCTGCACTGAACAGGGTTATGATGGCAAACAAAAAGAAGAGAAATTTCTCAAAGCCCATGATTCGGATTTATCCAGTAGTGAACTCAGGTTCGCGCGCCTGAGTGAAACAAACTGCGAGAAAACGGTCGGACTTAATGTCAGCGCACTCGAGACTTACCGATAAGGCGCGTCAGCCGCGCGGGCCGCTGCAATGCGCTCTTCGTATCGATCACCAATGGCAAGCAGCTTGTCCTTGGTCATGATATTGTCGCCGCGATTCTCGAAATGGTATTCGTAAATATCGGTTTCGACGATGGAATCGACCGGACAGGATTCCTCACAAAAACCGCAATAGATACACTTGAACAAATCAATGTCATAGCGCGTGGTGCGTCTTGAGCCATCCTCGCGCGGCTCGGCTTCTATGGTGATCGCCAGCGCCGGGCACACCGCCTCGCACAACTTGCAGGCAATGCAACGCTCCTCGCCATTCGGATAGCGGCGCAGTGCATGCAGGCCGCGAAAGCGCGGTGAAATCGGCGCCTTCTCTTCCGGATACTGAATGGTGAACTTGCGCTTGAACAGATAGCCACCGGTCAGGCGTAAGCCTTTCAGCACCTCAAGTAGTAGCAGGCTGTTCAGGTAATCGCGCGCACGTTGCAGCATGGCGGTTCTCAAAGTCCTGTCAATCTCTTGTCAATCCGATTCAATCGGATCGATTCAATCTGAATAATCAGCGTTGCAAGGCCTGTCATCAGGCCGGCGACCACCAGGGCGGCACTTCCAGCACCACGCCGAGCGCGACCACCAGAATCCAAACAATCGTAATCGGAATGAACACCTTCCATCCGAGACGCATAATCTGGTCGTAGCGATAACGCGGCAGTGTCGCACGCAACCACAGGAAGACGAACATAAAGAAAAAGGTTTTCAGCAGCAGCCAGATGATGCCGGGCACCCAGGCAAAGAGCGGCTCCAGTACCGGCAGCCCCTGGAAGGGCGATAACCAACCGCCGAAAAACAGCAGGGTCGTCAGCATGGCGATCAGCACCATGTTGGCATACTCAGCCAGGAAAAAAACCGCGAAGCCCATGCCGGAATACTCAACATGGAAACCAGCCACGATTTCTGACTCCCCCTCAGCCACATCGAAGGGCGCACGGTTGGTCTCAGCCACGCCAGAGATGTAATACACCCCCAGCAAGGGCAGCAAGGGCAGCCAGAACCAGGTCAGAATCGTGCCGCTCTGAGCTTCGACGATGGCACTGAGATTCAGGCTGCCGGCGGCCACCAGCACACCAACCAGGGCAAAGCCCATAGCAATCTCATAGGCCACAATCTGCGCTGCCGCACGTAGCGAACCCAAGAAAGCATATTTGGAATTCGACGCCCAGCCGGCAATGATGACGCCATAGACCCCCAGTGAGGTCAAAGCCAGCACATAGAGCAATCCGGCATTGATGTCGGCCAGCACCAGCCCGGCATCAAAAGGCACCACCGCCCAAGCCGCTAGCGCTGGTGCGATGGCAATCAGGGGCGCAGCAAAAAACAGCCCCTTATTGGCCCGGGTTGGCACCACGATTTCCTTCACCATCAGCTTGAGCGCATCGGCGATGGGCTGCAACAGACCGCGCCAGCCAACCCGGTTCGGGCCGATGCGCACCTGCATATAGCCAATCACCTTACGTTCGGCATAGGTGTACCAGGCCACCGCTGCCAGCAAGGGCACCAGAATGGCCGCAATGGCCATAAGACTGCGCAATGGCAGGGGTAATAGCGACCAGAGGTCTGTCATCGGTCTATCCTCGTGCCTTGGTCAGCGCCACAGGTCCAATCTGCGCGCCCAGGGTTTCACTGCCCGGAACGGCGGCGGGAATGCGGGCACACCCCTTGGGGACCGAGTCGGTAATCACCACCGTCGCTGTGGCGGTGGCATCACCCTGGCGAATGCTGACACGCTCGCCGTGCGCAAACCCAAGTTCGCCGGCCTGCTCCGGATGCAGATGCACAGCGATGGACTCGCCAAGCGGGGTATGTTGCAAAGCTGCTGCATGACGGGTCAGCATATCGCTGGCATAAATAGGCACCTGGCCCACACGCATCAGCTGCTGGTCGATGTCCGGCACCTTGAGAGCTGGACGCAGCGCCCGGGCACTATTGTCAAAGCTACTGTTCGCGCACAGGGTTTCCAACTCGGTGCGCAACTCACGCGCGCTGTCGTAAGCAAAACCTTCCAGCTCCAGCAAATTGCCCAGCACCCGCAGCAGCTTCCAGCCCGGGCGGGCCTCACCCGGCGGCGCCACCGCGCCCTGGAATCCCTGCCAACGCCCTTCGGCATTGACAAAGGTTCCAGATGTCTCGGCAAAGGCACTGATCGGCAGCAGCAGATGAGCGTGCTGTTCCAACGCCGGGGTGCGGAAGCTACTACAGGCAACCACCAGTTGCGCATCAGACAGCGCCACTTGCGCGAGTGCCGGATCCAGCACATCAGCCGCCGGATCAATATCCCACAGCAGGTAGGCACGCCTTGGAGAAGTGAGCATCTCCCGCGCATTCAGTCCAGGCGTCTCTAACACCTCGCCGGCCGGTGCCCGATGCGGCAGCGCTCCCGCCAAGGCGGCCCCCGTGCTGTTGGCCGCACTAGGCAGATAGCCAAGCCGAACCCCGCTGCCAATCGCAATGGCCTCGGCCAGTGCCTTAATTAAGGTATAGTCCGGATCGGCCTCAGCCAAAGCACCAAGCAAAATGAGCCCGTTGCCGTCATTACGCGCGGCGCGCAGCTGTTGAGCCAAGGCATGATGCGCGTCCTCCGGTTTGGCCAGCCCGATCAGTTCCCGCACGGCATCGGAAGAACCACGCAACTCAAGCGCAGCCGCCAGCGCGGCCAATTCCACCAGCAAACACCCGGGAGGCGCTGTGAAGGACTGATGCGGATGCGTCAGCTCCACATTGAAATAATTGAATACGGATACCTGGGCACCGGCCAGTGCCGCCTTGCGGATTCGATGCGCCAGCAAAGGTTGTTCAGCCCGCAGATCGCTGCCAATCAACACCAGGGCTTTCTGTTGTTCCAACTCAGCAATGGAAACTCCGAGCCAGGGGCGTTGTGGATCGGAAGCATCACCGCGAAAATCCTGCTGCCGCAAGCGACTGTCGATATGCCCGCTGCCAAGCGCGCGTAGAAGTTTTTGCAATAAAAACTGCTCTTCCAGCGTGGCGCGTGGTGACACTAAACAGCCGATAGTGTCGCCCTCGACAGCGCGCAGCCCATCAGCAGCCAGCTTCAGCGCCGATGTCCAATCGATATCGTGCCAGACGCCATTGCGCTTGACCATCGGTTGATCAAGACGCTCAGCGGCATTCAGACCCTGATAGCTGAAGCGGTCCCGATCCGAAATCCAGGTTTCGTTCACCGCCTCATTGGGGCGCGGATGCACACGCAACACCTGATTGCGGCGCACATGCAACTGTAGATTGGCCCCCACACTGTCATGCGGAGAGATCGAGTCGCGCTCAGTCAGCTCCCAGGCGCGGGCGCTGAAGCGATAGGGTTTGGAGGTCAGGGCACCGACCGGGCAGAGATCGATAATGTTTCCTGACAGTTCATGCTGCACAGTCTGAGCCGTGAAAGTGCCGATACGCATCTCCTCGCCGCGTCCGGTGGCTCCCAGTTCGCGCACGCCAGCAATTTCAGCACCAAAGCGCACACATCTCGTACAATGAATGCAGCGCGTCATTTCAGTGGCAATCAGCGGACCCAGGTCTTCATCCTGCACCACGCGCTTGCGCTCACTGAAGCGCGAAATATCCTCGCCATAGCCCATGGATACGTCTTGCAGCTCACACTCGCCACCCTGATCGCAAATTGGGCAATCCAGCGGGTGATTGATGAGCAGGAATTCCATGGTGCCGCGCTGCGCTTCGAGTGCCTTGTGCGAGCGTGTCTGCACCTTCATGCCATCGGCGACCGGCGTGGCGCAGGCCGGCACTGGCTTGGGAAAAGGCCGACCGCCCTGCTCCGCCTCGACTAAGCACATGCGACAGTTCGCCGCAACGGATAGCTTGGGGTGATAGCAAAAACGCGGAATGGCGATGCCCTCGCGGTCGGCAACCGCGATGATCATCTCGCCGAGCGCCGCTTTACAGGAGCGACCATCGATTTCCAGTGTGATCTTGTCGGACATCGCGTCTAGGCTAGGTTCATTGATTTGCCATGCTCGATCAGGTGTTCGAACTCATGGCGATAATGTTTCAAAAAGCTTTGCACCGGCATGGCTGCGGCATCACCGAGCGCGCAGATGGTACGCCCGCCAATGCGCCCGGCAACGCTGTCGAGCAGCTCCAAGTCCTTTGCCTGCCCCTGCCCGGCCCGAATGCGCTCCAGCACCCGTGCCAGCCAGCCGGTTCCTTCCCGACAGGGCGTGCATTGTCCGCAGGACTCATGGGCGTAGAAGTGCGCCAAATTGGCTAGCACCTTGACCATGCAGGTGCCTTCGGCGATTACGATCACTGCACCTGAGCCCAACATGGAACCGGCCTTGGTGATGGAATCGTAATCCATATCCACGCTCATCATGCGCTCACCGGGAACCACCGGCACGGAAGAACCGCCGGGGATGACCGCTTTGAGAGCTCGACCGTCCTGCATGCCGCCAGCCAGTTCAAGCAAATCCTTAAAGGGCGTGCCCAAGGGAACCTCAAAATTGCCCGGCTTGGCAACATGGCCAGTCACCGAGAACAATTTGGGGCCGCCGTTATTGGGGCGTCCCTGATCGAGAAACCATTGACCGCCCTTCTCCAGAATCACCGGCACCGAGGCCAGGGATTCGGTGTTGTTAATAGTGGTCGGGCGCCCGAACAAACCCGCTTGTGCCGGGAATGGCGGCTTGTAACGGGGCTGCCCCTTCTTGCCTTCGATTGACTCCAGCAGCGCCGTCTCCTCACCGCAAATATAGGCTCCAGCCCCGAGGTGGGTGTAAAGGTCAAAGTCCACCCCCGAGTCAAAGACATTTTTGCCAATCAGGCCGGCACCATAGGCTTCTTCAAGTGCAGCTTCAAAGCGGGCGATCGGCTCGTAGAACTCGCCGCGAATGTAGTTGTAACCCGCCGTCGCCCCAATGCAGTAACCGGCAATGGCCATGCCTTCGATGAGTTGATGGGGGTTATAGCGCAGGATATCGCGATCCTTGCAAGTGCCCGGCTCACCTTCATCCGAATTGCACACAATGTATTTCTGCCCAGGCGCCTGCCGCGGCATGAAACTCCATTTGAGTCCGGTGGGAAAACCAGCCCCACCCCGACCGCGCAATGCGGACAGCTTAAGTTCCTCGATCACATCACCGGGGTCAATCCGGTTGCGCAGAATGCGTTCCCACTGCTGATAGCCACCCAGTGCGCGGTATTCTTCCAACCGGTAACGTCGCTCAGGCGGCAAATGCATCGTGCGGAAGCAGACGGTATTTTGGTTTTCAACCATATTCGCAATCCCAGCCCTAACCCGCGCTAGTCGAGGACATCAATGAGCTTGTCGAGTGCCGCCGGGGTCAAACACTCATGGTAAACCTTGTCGATCAGCACTGCTGGCGCGTCCTTGCAGGCACCGAGGCACTCGAACTCCTTGAGGGTAAAGCGACCATCCTCGCTGGTTTCCCCTGGAGCGACGCCATAGCGTTCGCGCACATGGTCGATCAATTCCTCACTGCCATTGAGCATACAGGAAATGCTGTTGCAGACGCAGACCTTGTGGCGACCGACCGGCTCAAGATCATACATCCCGTAAAAGCTTGCAACTTCATACACGGACATTGCCGGCATATCGAGATAGGCGGCAACAGCGTCCATCAGTTCACGCGTCAGCGAGCCACCATTGGCATCCTGCACCAGAGTCAGGGTCGGCATCACCGCCGATTGCTTCCATTCCGGTGGATATTTCGCAATCTCGCGATCAATCGCAGCACGAATATCATCTGTAAACAAACTGGACTTATCGGCATCACGCGCGACAGTCAGCGGAGCGGTACGAAAGCTCATCAGCGGTCGACCTCCCCAAAGACAATATCCATGGTGCCAATGATGGCCACTACATCGGCCAGCATGTGACCTCTTGACATTTCATCCAAAGCCGAGAGATGTGCAAAGCCCGGAGCCCGCACCTTGAGTCGATAGGGTTTGTTGGCGCCATCGGCAATGATGTAGCAGCCAAACTCACCTTTGGGCGCCTCAACCGCAGCATAGACCTCGCCTGCCGGCGGGCAATACCCCTCGGTGAAAAGTTTGAAGTGATGAATCAGGGCTTCCATATCATCTTTCATGCCCACCCGATTCGGTGGCGTCACTTTGTGATCACCTAGCATCACCGGGCCGGGATTGGCACGCAGCCAATCGAGGCATTGACGAATAATCCGGTTTGACTGGCGCATTTCCTCAACGCGTACCAGATAGCGGTCATAGCAATCACCATTGACCCCCACCGGAATATCGAAATCGACCTTGTCATAGGCCGCATAGGGCTGCTTCTTGCGCAAATCCCATTCCACGCCCGAGCCACGCAACATGGGACCGGTAAAGCCGATTGCCTGCGCACGCTCGCCATCGACCACCCCAATGCCGACCGTGCGTTGCTTCCAGATGCGATTATCAGTGAGCAGGGTCTCGTATTCATCGACCAGCGCCGGAAAGCGCTCGGTGAAGTCCTGAATGAAATCCAGCAACGACCCTTCGCGTGCCTGATTGCGGCGGCGGAACTCTGCTGAGCTATGCCATTTGGTTTTGTCATCGGCAAAGCGCGGCATTTGCCCCGGCAGATCGCGATACACCCCGCCGGGTCGGTAATAGGTCGCATGCAGACGCGCACCCGACACGGCTTCATAGCAGTCCATCAGGTCTTCGCGCTCGCGAAAACAGTAGAGGAACACGCTCATGGCGCCGACATCCAGCGCATGCGCCCCCAGCCACATCAGATGATTCAGAATCCGGGTGATTTCATCAAACAGGGTACGGATGTATTGCGCCCGCTCAGGCGCCTCAATGCCAAGCAATTTTTCGATGGCGCGCACATAGCCATGCTCATTGCACATCATGGACACGTAATCGAGACGATCCATGTAGCCAATGCTTTGATTGAAGGGCTTGGTTTCGGCCAGCTTTTCGGTACCGCGATGCAAGAGACCGATGTGCGGATCGGCGCGTTCAATGACCTCACCGGACATCTCCAGCACCAAGCGCAGCACCCCATGAGCGGCCGGGTGCTGGGGGCCGAAATTCAGCGTGTAGTTGCGAATCTCAGGCATCCGCCCCTCCATTGCTCAGGGCATCACCGAGGTAGCGGCTGTCATCACGGATGACGCGCGGCACCAGTACCCGTGGATCAATTTCAACCGGTTCGTAAACGACTCGCTGTTGTTCGGGATCATAGCGCATCGCCACCTGACCACTCAGGGGGAAATCCTTGCGAAACGGATGGCCAACAAAGCCGTAATCAGTCAGAATGCGGCGCAAATCGGGATGCCCGCTGAACAGGATGCCAAACAGATCAAAAGCCTCGCGTTCAAACCAGTCTGCCACCGGCCACAGCGGCACGACAGAATCGACCATAGGGGGCGAACCTGGGGCATCAACGGGTGCATACACGCGCAATCGCAGCCGGCGATTGTGCTTAAGCGACAGCAGGTGATAGACCACCGCAAAACGTTGGGGAGAGTCGAGTTGCAGATCCGGTTCGCGATCAACACCGCGCCCGAAACCACTGGAGGCGGCCAGCTCCGTCTCCCATTCCGACTGACCCAAGGCGGCATAATCCACCCCGCACAAATCGATGAGCTGTGAGAACTGGAACTCAGGACGATCACGCAAGTCGCCACACACAGAAAGGAGTTCGGAGGCCTGAACAACCAGGGTGATTTCGCCATGTGCACTGTGCAATTCAAGTGCGCGTGCGGCAAAAACTTCGGCCAGGGACACAGCCAGCGCATCCAGGCGCGCATCACCGGTCGTCGCGGAAGGTGCGGTTACAACAGGTTGATTCACAGCAAGCTCAGAGTTTTGCAGACTTAGCGAGCGATCGTATTGGTACGACGGATTTTGTTCTGTAACTGCAGCACGCCATACAGCAGTGCTTCCGCCGTCGGAGGACATCCGGGAACATAGATATCAACCGGCACGATACGGTCACAGCCACGCACCACTGAATAGGAGTAGTGGTAATAACCACCGCCATTGGCGCAGGAACCCATGGAGATCACCCAGCGCGGCTCGGCCATTTGATCATAGACTTTACGCAGCGCAGGAGCCATTTTGTTTACGAGGGTCCCAGCCACAATCATGACATCGGACTGACGTGGACTGGGGCGAAAAATGATCCCGAAGCGATCCAAGTCGTAACGGGCGGCACCGGCATGCATCATTTCAACCGCACAACAGGCCAAGCCAAAGGTCATCGGCCATAATGAGCCGGTGCGAGCCCAGTTGATTAGCTGATCAGCTGTCGTGGTGACAAAGCCTTCTTCCAGCAAGCCTTCAATGCTCATACCGCACTCCTGTCATTTCACAGGCCCGATAACTCTCGTCACTCAGGCCGACAAGCCGTCGATGTGTCTGCTTCACTCCCATTCGAGCGCTCCTTTTTTCCACTCGTAGATGAAGCCGACCACCAGAATCCCCAGAAACAAACTCATGGCGAGGAATCCAGCCATGCCCAATTCATCCAGAACAACGGCCCAAGGAAACAGAAAGGCGATTTCCAGATCAAAGACGATAAACAGGATGGCTACCAGATAATAGCGCACATCAAATTTTATTCGTGCGGACTCGAAGGCATCAAAGCCGCATTCGTAAGGGGAGTCTTTTTCGGCGTCTGGCTTGCGAGGCCCAAGCAGAGCACCCAACACTAAGGGGCCGACGCCAATGAGCAGCGCCACCACAACAAAGATCAGAATGTGCAGATAGCCCTCAAGCATGCGAGTCTTTCCCCTCGATGATCCACTGGGATCGTTTACAACATTTGGTGCCGACGGCCGGACTCGAACCGGCACGGCTTGCGCCACTGCCCCCTCAAGACAGCGTGTCTACCAATTCCACCACGTCGGCGAATACTTTCGTTATCTCACACCACCACTATCATGCTTCATGATCATGCTGCATGCAGTATCTGCTGCTTGCTTGGGCTTATTGCTCTGTATCATCAGCTGCCGCATCACCATCGACGGCCGGGACTGCCACTGGTGGCATATCGGAGCTTGGCTCATCGAGCTTTGCGCCTTCTGAGTTGCCAGACTCTAAACCGGAAGCCTCTGAACTGGCCGCCTCAGCAGGCATTTCGACGCTGGGCAAATCACTCGGCTGATTGACCGGCGGCCCATCTTCCGGCACCGAACCGTTCACAACCGGCAAATCAGTATTCTGATCAGAGCCTAAATCAGTCGGCGGTTCAGGCATCGAGCGCTGAATCTCTGTCTGCGGCAGGTTGTCCATTAAGCCCGCTGGCTCTTCAACTTTGGTCGCATAGTAGGCGAGCGCAATACTGGTCAGAAAAAAAGCGGTTGCCAGAATCGCAGTCGAACGCGACAAAAAATTACCTGAACCCTGCGCACCAAAGACGGTCGCCGAAGCTCCGCTACCGAAGGCAGCGCCAGCATCGGCGCCTTTGCCGTGCTGTATCAGGATCAGTCCGATCAGCCCGATCGCGAGTAACAGATGTAAGATGGTTAAAATCGTTTGCATGAAACACTCGCGACATCAAGCGGTCACTGCTTGGTTTGCGATTCCTGATTAACTCTATAATACGCTTTATGCTAGTGTAACACGCTTAGGCATTGGCCTCAGCCGCAGCACAGATGGCCAGAAAATCACTAGCCTTCAACGCTGCCCCACCGATCAGCCCGCCGTCGATGTCGGCCTGACCGATTAATTCCATCGCATTGACGGGCTTCATGCTGCCACCATAGAGAATGCGCACGGCATCGGCTTGAGGTTGGCTTTTGGCACGAATACGCTGGCGCAAAAAGGCATGAACCTCTTGAGCCTGTTCAGGTGTGGCGGTCACACCGGTACCAATAGCCCAAACCGGCTCGTAAGCAATCACACCACGCCCAATCGCCTCGGCACCCAGTCCTTCGAGAACAGCGTCGAGATGGCGGGCTACTACTTCTTCAGTGCGGCCATGTTCGCGCTCTTCGAGCGACTCCCCTACACAGAGGATCGGGGTTAAATCACTGGCGAGTGCCTGCTCATACTTTTTAGCAACAATGGCATCCGTCTCAGCATTAAACATACGCCGCTCGGAGTGACCAATAATGGCATAAGTACAACCAAAATCTTTCAGCATGACAGCGGAGACTTGGCCAGTGAACGCACCATTGGTCTCGCGTGAGACATCCTGCGAACCCCAGCGAATACCGGTTCCGGCTAGCAGCTCTTCCATCTTATAGAGATACGGAAAAGGCGGGCAGACGGCAATTTCTGCCTTATGGATATTCGCGGCTCCAGCCTTGATACTGTTCAACAGATCGGCAGCATCGGCTTTGCTGCCGTTCATTTTCCAATTTCCCGCAACCAGTGGTTGGCGCATGTCAAACCCTCGGTGAAAGAGCCGTGCATATTAGCGATAATGCGCGCGATGCGCAACACCAGTGCGCAATCTCTTCGCATGCTGCGCACGACAGGCGCGACTGAACTTGGCCGTCAGACCCGATCAATCTTTCTGATTCAAACATTTGAGCAATACCCGGCATATTTTGCCACAATATGGCCCGGCACTCCAGATCAAGCGGTTGGACCTTGCGGTCTGATCCCCTGAGCGCTAAATAAAATCGCAGAACCCCAGGCCCTCGCGCCCGCTCGGTCCGATCCATAGCAGCGCCGGCCATCTGCCTGCCGCGGCCAAGCACAGGAATTTTTCACTCATGACCCCGGATTCGAATAACGCCAACCCTCCATCCGCCACTCAAACGCAAGTTACCCTGCAGCGCAACCCGACGGGCACCAAGGTGCTGGCCGTGGTGAGCAACGGCGAACAGCCGCTGACGATTGACAAAAACTGGCTTGTGGCCGAACTGAACAGCAGCGGCCTCAAGGGCGCCCAGATTTCCAAGCAGGGCATTCAGAAGCTGCAGCGGATGTTGCTCAACAAAGAGGATGGCGAGATCGAAATCGGTGAATGTCATGATGCCATCGTCAGCCTCCAGGTGAGCGAAGACAAGCTGTCGGCCAAGCTGTTGCTAAAAACCGCGCGCGGAGGGGAGCCGGCGACGGTCGAGCATGTCACGGAAGTCATCAATCACTTCAACCTCGCCAGCCAGCTGATCGATCATGCTGCCATTAACCGTCTGCTGGCTGCCGCCCCCAAGGCCACCGCCGGCACGACCTTGCAAATCGTCATCGCGCGCGGCAAAGCGCCCGTTGATGGCCAACACAGCATTTTTGAACCACTGGTGGAAATCACCGAGCGACGCCCGACCCGGCGCGCCGATGGCTCTTTGAATTACCGCGAACTCGGTGCCATCCCAACCGTCAACCCCGGCGATCACCTGATGCGCCGCCACCCGCCAACGCCAGGGGTCGATGGTTACCGGGTCAACGGCGAACCCATCAAAGCCAAAAACGGCCGTCTGCTCCAGTTCGGCCCCCACAAAGGTGCGGTGGTCTCCGAGGAAGACCCGAATCTGCTCGTCGCATCCATCACCGGCCAGCCGGTACTCCAGCCCAATGGCGCCTCCGTTGATCCGCTGCTGAAGGTCAAGGATGTCAATCTGCGCTCCGGCAATATCGACTATGACGGCAGCCTGCTGGTTCAGGGCAGCGTCAGTCCCGGTATGCAGATTCGGGTAACCGGCGATGTACTGATCACAGAGATGGTCGAATGCGCCGAACTCATCGTTGGCGGCAACCTGAATGTAAAAATGGGTATTTCCGGGCCGACCGAAAAAAGTAAGCAGGAGTATCAGGATTTGAGCATGAGCGTCCGCTGTGGCGGCAACCTGAGCGCCGGCCATGTCGAAAACGCCACCCTGGATGTTAAAGGCGACATCACCATCAAAAGCCAGCTCACCCACTGCCAGGTCAGCTGTGACAATCAGCTGATTGTCGGCTCAGCCGGTCAACAGCGCAGCGGCATCGTCGGCGGGCGCGTCCGCGCAACAAAATTGATTCGCGCCTACAACCTGGGCGCCGAAGCCGGCATTGCCACCGCCGTGATGTTGCAATGCTCCAACGAACTCATGGAGCAGCTTAACAAGGTCAAAGAAAACATCGTCTACAAGCAGGGTGATCTCGCCCGCCTGGCGCGAAAAATGGTTGAGCAATCCAAGAAAAAAGATGCTGACACCGAAGAACGCCTAAACGAACTCAAGCAACAGAGCGAAGCAGCTAAGGCAGATGCGCAGGCATTAGCCACCGAGCGCGACCAACTTCAGGCCGTCATCACCGCTATGCTCGACAGTTCCATTGATGTCCCTGGCAATGTCTATCCGCGCGTATCCATTACCATCGGCGATCAAACCCAGGAAGTGGGCAAGGTGGCACGCGAAGTGAGCTTCTCCTACGACGATGGCAAACTGCTGATGCGCCCACTCGAAAAAGACGCAAAAGCAAAAGCAAGGAAATAACCCGTTACGCCCCGGAGGCCAGCTCCGAGCGCTCCGGGGCCGCAACCGCATCATTGGCCGACGAGGCCGGCTTTTTGCGCGCCGTCGGCGCTGGCGCGGCCTCCTTACCCTTGAGAATTCGCTCAACTGTGCGAGCATGGCGCGCGAGATGAATCGTCAGCTCCTCAAGATCCGTATCCGGCAGGTTGGGCAGCACCTGCTCATCGCGCAGCCACTGCGCCAGAGCATCGGCAACATCCAGCGCCTTATCGTAAGCATCCGCTTGTTTTTTATCGGCCGTTCGCAAGCGTTCCACTCCCTGCTTGTCTTTGACGATGTATTCAATTTCAATCACGGTAACGGCTCCTGTCGTCTGGCCTGCTGTCCTCAGCGCTTTGAGATCGGCACATAATCGCGCACCTGCGGGCCATGATAAATCTGCCGGGGCCGGCCGATGCGCATGCTCGGCTCACTCATCATCTCCGCCCAATGTGAAACCCAGCCGACGGTGCGCGCCAGCGCAAACATCACCGTGAACATGTTGCGCGGAATGCCCAAGGCCTGATAGATGATTCCAGAGTAGAAATCAACATTCGGATAGAGCTTGCGCTCGACAAAATATTCATCCTCAAGCGCAATGCGCTCCAGCTCCAGGGCCAGATCAAAGAGCGGATTCTTGTTATCCGCCAGCTCCTCTAACACCTGATGGCACACCTCACGAATGATCTTGGCACGCGGGTCGTAATTCTTATAGACCCGATGCCCAAAGCCCATCAACCGAAACGGATCATCCTTATCCTTGGCTTTCTCGATGAACTTGGCGACATTCTCGACCCGGCCAATTTCCGTCAGCATATCCAGCACCGCCTCATTCGCCCCACCGTGCGCAGGCCCCCAGAGCGAGGCTACGCCAGCGGCAATACAGGCAAAGGGATTGGCCCCCGAACTGCCGGCCAGACGCACGGTTGAGGTACTGGCATTCTGCTCATGATCGGCGTGCAAGATGAACAGCAGATTCAGTGCCTTCTCCGCGATCAGACGTGGTTCGTAATCGGCGCAAGGCGTTGCAAACATCATGTAGAGAAAGTTGGCGCAATAGCGCAGATCATTGCGCGGATACATGATGGGCTCACCGACATTATGCTTATAGGTCGCGGCGGCAATACTGGGAATCTTGGCAATTAACCGATGGGCGGAAATTTCGCGATAGCGCGGATCATTCACATTAATCGAATCGTGATAGAAGGCCGACAAGGATCCCACCACCCCGCACAGCACCGCCATGGGATGCGCATCGTAGCGAAAGCCGTCGAGAAAACTCTTGAGGTTCTCATTCAGCATGGTATGCCGCATGATCACCTCTTCAAAGTCATTCAGCTCCTCCTCGCTGGGCAAATCGCCATAAAACAGCAAATACGCCACTTCAAGAAAACTCGCCTTGGTGGCCAGCTGCTCAATCGGATAGCCGCGATACAGGAGCACGCCCTTTTCACCATCGATAAAGGTAATGGCGCTGTGACAACTGGCGGTCGCCATAAAACCGGGATCATAGGTAAAGAACCCCGCATCCCGATACAGCGATGAAATATCCACTGCCGGCGGCCCGAGCGTCCCATGCTTGAGCGAATACTCATGCTGGGTGCCATCGGCGTTATTGGTAAGGGTGATGGTCTCGTTGGTCATGACAGGACTCCTGGGGACAGACTGCATTGGAGCCGATCCCACAAGGGTGGTGCCGCGCACTATCGAGATGCGCCGGGAAGGATCAGGCGGATGACCAGTCGGCACCCTGGTGCCTGACTGTTGGTGGGATATGCTAAGTCATCCGAGGCGGAGGCTAAAGCACCTTTTTCATGGCGCAAGCAGAATCAACCAGTTGCACAGGGTGCAACCGGAGAAAAACACATACTAAGGCGGGGCGCCCGCGTCCTAAAGGTAGGCAGCCGGGAACCGGACAGACCGCGCAGCCAAGGCGGTCTGACCAACCGAAACAAGCGAACGCGATTTAGCGCGCGTACTTGCGGCGGAACTTATCGATCCGACCGGCGGTATCAAGGATTTTCTGCTTGCCGGTGTAGAAAGGATGGCAGGCCGAGCAGACCTCAACGTGCAGCTCCTTGTTCAGCGTCGAACGGGTGGAGAACTCGTTGCCGCAACTGCAAACGACCTTAATATCCTGATATTCTGGATGAATTCCTGCTTTCATGGAGCACCTTCTCAAAGGAACCAACGACACCAACAAGGTATCGGTAAACCGCGCAGTATAACCAGCCATGAACGGCTTGCAAAGGGTCAACGCGCGCCGCCGCACTCAGACGCGCGTCCCCTTGGGCACCACCACCACCCCTTCGGGCGAAACGGTGAAACGCGCCCGATCCTGCTTGCGGTCAACGCCGATGCGCGCGCCAGGTGAAACCACCACATCCTTGTCGAGAATACAGCGGTTGAGTTCCGCCCCCGCCCCCACCTGCACACCATCGAAGAGAATGGCACCATCGACAATGGCACCATCATCCACTCTGACACAGGGAAAGAATACCGAGCGATTGACAGCCCCACCCCGGATCAGGGTTCCCGCCGCCAGCATGGAATTGACAAAAACGCCCTCATTGCCCGACCCCGGCCCAGGTACCGTGCGTGCCGGTGCATGCTGGCCTTGATAAGTAAAAATGTGCCAGCCAGGCTGATAGAGATCCAGCGACGGACGCGCTTCCAACATCGCCATGTGCGCTTGATAATAGGCATCGATCGAGCCCAGATCACTCCAATAGCCATCCCGTGACACCCGCCCGCGCGTGCCGCCAAAGCGATAGCCAAACACCCGCTCCGCACTGGCATGTTTCAGCAGGGTTGCCACAAAGTCAGTTTCCGGCTGACCATTGCCGAGGTGCAACAAAGCCTCAAGCTGCTCCAGCAGATAGTCTTTGTTGATGACCATTACCCCCATGGGCGCCAACCCCGACGCTGGATGCTCAGACGCCGGCCCCTGCAATTCGAGAATCCGATCATCCTCGCCACAGTGCACGCGATAGGCACTGGGCGCAGACTCCTCAGTCATCGGCCGCAACGCTGCTGTCATCTGCGCTTGCTGCTCATCGTGCCAACGCAGCAGCTCAGCATAGTCCATGCGATACACCGCACCGGCGTCGAGCAACAACAAACGCCGCGCCGGCGTGCGCTCGATCAAATAGCGGCTTTGCCGCAAGGCATCGACAACGCCCAGATACCAGCCGCCATCGGCGCGCATTTGCGGTGGCAGCGGCGTAATAAATTCGCCAAGCTCGGCATTGAACACCGACCAGCCATCGCGCAAATGCTTATACAGCGAATGCGACTTGTACTGCGTCAGCACCAAAATTTGGCGCAAGCCCGAGTGCAGACAGTTCGCGAGCGAGAAGTCGATGACCCGATATTTGCCACCAAAGGGCACCGCCGCCTTGGTACGTTGCTCGGTCAGGGCTTCTGGCGCACCCCGCTCGGTCGCGATCAGAAACGTCAGCGTTTCGCTTGGCATTCAATCTCCTTGAACAAGTGTTGCAGTGATCTGGTAAGACGGCATCCAGGGAATCGCATGGCCTTCATAGCCGCATGGCGCCCGCTTACCGTCGCCATGATATAAGGTTTTGCATCGCCAGCCTGCCACCAGCGCGAGCAAGGCGCTATCATACGAGCCTAAACAGCCATACTCAGGCCGCGCCCCACCTCAGGCAGGATCTTTACGACATGAGCGCACAGCTTCTTGACGGCAAACAAATTGCCGCAACCATTCGCAGCGAACTCAGCACCCGGGTTGCCATCCGCACCCAGGCCGGCTCACCACCGCCCGGGCTGGCCGTGGTGCTGGTCGGCGCCAATCCCGCTTCCCAAGTCTATGTCCGCAACAAGCAAAAAGCCTGCGCCGAAGTCGGCTTTCTCTCCGAACTGCACGAACGGCCCGCAGACATCACCCAGAGCGAATTGCTGGCGCTAATCGACCAACTCAACACCGATGCGCGCATTCACGGCATTCTGGTGCAACTGCCACTGCCATCGCATATCGACGCCGAGGCGGTCATTGAGCGCATCGACCCGACCAAGGATGTCGATGGTTTTCATCCCTACAATGTCGGGCGCCTGTCGCTGCGCATGCCCCTGCTGCGCCCCTGCACACCCAAGGGCATCATGACCCTGCTTGCCCAGACCGGCCAGACACTGGAAGGTCTCGATGCCGTGGTCATCGGGCAATCCAATATCGTCGGCCGGCCCATGGCATTGGAGCTGCTCGCCGCCCGCTGCACCATCAGCGTCTGCCACAGCCGCACCCGCGATCTTGCCGCCAAGGCCCGCGCCGCCGATGTGTTGGTGGTCGCGATCGGTCGCACCCGCTTCGTCCCCGGCGACTGGATTAAGCCCGGCGCGCTGGTGATTGATGTCGGCATGAACCGCGACGAAAACGGGCGTCTGTGCGGCGATGTTGACTTTGACACCGCCCGCGAACGTGCCGGCTGGATCACCCCGGTGCCTGGCGGGGTCGGCCCCATGACCATCGCCAGCCTGCTGGAAAACACCCTGCAAGCGGCCGAACTTGCGCCCCCCAACTGAGCAGAAATCAACTGCCGGGGGTTTCATTTTTTGGCAAATGCCCTATCCTTGGGTGTTCCTTTCTCGATTGCCGCGATCAAACGCGGTTTCTCCAACCGTTCATTACCAGGAGCCATCCCCATGAAACGATTGACTATTCTGTCCACCACAGCCCTGTTGTCCATCAGCCTCGTTGGTGGTGCCTTCGCCGCCGGTATGAAACCGGAACAACAGATCGAAACCCGCCAGGCCGGGTATAAATTCATGGCCTGGAACATGCATAAAATCAAAGCCAATCTCAGCGGCAATTTCAAGCAGCAACAGGTACAAAAAGCCGCTGATGCGATCGCCGGCATTGCCAACTCCGGCATGGGCGCCCTCTACGGCCCCGGCACCGACAAGGCTGTCAATGGCGTTGAAACCCGCGTCAAACCGGAACTCTTCACCAACAAAAAAGAAGCCGGTAAGGTTGCACGCGACTTCATCGACGCTGCCAACAACCTGGCTGAAGTCGCCGCCATGGGTGATGAAGCCGAAGTCAAACAAGCCTTCGGCGCCCTCGGCGAATCCTGCAAAGCCTGTCATAAACAGTTCCGTCAGGACGACTAATCCCACCTAGGCCCGTCACCCGGGCCGCTCCATACCGCGCCATTACCACGCCGGTGGTGGTGCCGGCGGCGGGGGCGGTGGCAACAGACCGCCCGCCCCCACCCAAACCACCAAGGCTGCAACCAACAGCGCCGCCAACAGCGCCAACCCGCCGCCACCGCGCGTCGGTTGCACCCGTGCTTCCTCCACCGACTTCATCCCCGTCACCATCGGCCGGATCAGATTCTGCCGCCGTACCAGGGTATAAAACAGTGCCGCCAGAATATGCAGCGCCACCAGCGCGCCGATCAGCCAAATGGTCTGACGATGCCAACCGCTCAAGCGGTCGCTGAGATCACTGGACACCAGACTGAACAGCGGTCCCTGAAACGCAATATCATCAGTGGCAAAGAGTCCACTCAGCACCTGAAACAGCAACACCCCCAGCAGGGCAAACACCGACAGCGCACCTAAGGGATTATGCCCCAACCCCTGCCAGCGCCCCTGAAGGTAAGCCAGAATCCGCGCCGGCGTCGGTATAAAATCCGCAAAGCGCGCATAGGTCGAACCAACAAAGCCCCATACCAGGCGGAAACTCAGCAACCCCAACACTCCAAGTCCGGCGCGTTCATGCCAGACCATCCAGTTGCCACCCTGAAGTCCGGTTAAAAACGCCAGCAGCACCAGCAAAACCAGCGTCCAATGGAACACCCGCGTTGGCAGATCCCAGATACGAACCGCTTGCAACGACATCTTTAGATTTCTCCCTGCAACACAATCATCGAATCGAACATCATCCTATACATAGAGCAACATTATGAGCGAAGCACTGCAAGCCGCCATTGCCCGTCAACGTATGCTGCTGCATACCCGGCTCTCGGCCGTTCTGTCGCGCCTGCACACAGCCTGCCTCGAAGCCTGGGGAGACCGGGCTGCGCTGGAGCAGCAACTCACCGCGACCATGGCCACCCTGCCCTATGGCAAGTACCTCTACCTGCTTGATCATCAGGCCCAGCAGATTACCGCCAACATCGCCCGCGATGCGCTGTTGCCGGAGCACTACGGACGTGATCGTACCTCCCGGCCCTACATGGCCGAGGCCATCGCCGGCGCCGATTTCTCACTGTCACCAGCCTACCTGAGTCGCAACAACCGGCGTCCATCGCTAACCGCAGTACAGCGGTTAACAGGACCGGATGGCACCCTGCTCGGCTACCTGGGCGCCGATTTCGATCTGCGTGATCTGCCCCTGACACGCGAACTCTATCGACAGTCGGATCAATGGCTACAGCTCAAGGGCGATCCCGCTATCCGGGGCGGACTCTTCTTTCAGCAGCGGATCGAAAGCCTGATGGACAGCCGCATCGACGAGGTGTTGGATCTGCTGGCCGAGCTGATCCGCTCGCACGGGGTGTTCCATGGCAAGCTGCATTTCTCCAGTTCCCGCGCAACCCTCTGGCTACTCGACACGCCCTATCACTTCCGGGTGCTCGACTACGAGGATCTGAGCGATCCAGCGATCTGCCTCGCCTACCCACAGCGCGCTTACCCCGAGGAGGCAGAGATTCCGGCCGCTCAGATTCGAACGGTCTTTGATCAATTTCGTGCGCTGCGCCTGATGGACGAAAACATCTATTTGCGCTCCGGTTCACTGAACATCATGAACGGCATCGTCGCGCTCAATTTCTCCTGCGACGGTTCGCACTACATGCGCTGGGACGAATTCCTCGACAAACGCCTCGATTTCTGGCTGGGGACCTCGGCGCTCACCAGCCCTTGATTCATACGGCGCTGTTTGCCGCTGTCGCGTGCAACAAATGAAACGCCTCGAACAGCTCCCGACGGTATTCGGAAAAATCAGTGTGGGTGCGTTCACGCGGATAGGGCAGACCAATCGTCATCACCCGCTGGATGCGCCCCGGGCTGGAGGCCATGAGCACTACCCGCTGCGCGAGAGCGATGGCCTCATCAAGATCATGGGTCACAAAGACCACAGTGGTGCGCTTCACTTCCCACAGCCGCAAAATTTCGTCTTGCAAACGCAAGCGCGTGAAGGCGTCGAGCGCGGCAAAGGGTTCATCCATGAAAAGCACCGAGGGCTCGACCGCCAGAGCGCGCGCGATGGCCACCCGCTGCTTCATACCGCTGGAAATTTGATGCGGATGCTGATGCGCAGCCGCAGACAGACCGACCAGTTGCAGCGTCTCATGCGCACGCGCTTTCGCCTCCGGTGTTGACATTCCAAGCGCTTCGAGGCCAAACACCACATTGCCCAGCACAGTGCGCCAGGGAAAGAGCCCATAGTCCTGAAAAATCATGATGTGATCCGGGTTCGGTCCCTGAATCGGCTCACCGTCGATCAGCACACGACCCGCGCTAGGGGGCTCAAAGCCGCACATCATCTGGATCAGCGTGGTCTTGCCACAGCCGCTCGGTCCAACCAGACAGACAAATTCACCAGCGCAGATACTCAGCTCGACGCCCATCACAGCGACGGTTTCACCTCCTCGCGCCGAGCAGTAGCGTTTTTCCAGCCCTGTCGCGACAATCTTAGGCTTGAGCTGATCACCCGGCCCCGCAGCTATCGCACTCACACCCCAATCCCCCACTGGCGACCGATCAGATCCTCAAGTGCACGCATACCGCGATAGATGCCAAGCCCCAGCACGCCAATCACCAGCATGCCAGCCATAATCATATCGGTGCGGAGAAAGTTGCGCGCATCGACGATCATGTAACCCAGTCCTGACTGGGCGCCCAGCATTTCGCCAGCCACCAGATGAATCCAGCCGGTGCCAACCGCGATGTGCAGCCCGGACATGATGCCGGGAAAGGCCGCCGGCAGGATCACCAGCAAAACAGTCATGCCCGAGCCAACACCGAAATTGCGCGCCACCTTGAGATATACCGCCGGGACGGATTTCACCGCCGTGATGGTGGTAAGCAGCATGGGAAAAAAACAGGCCAGAAAAATGATATAGATCGCCGGGGCACTGCCAATGCCAAACCAGAGCACCGCCAGCGGTGACCAGGCAATCGGCGAAATCGGCCGCAGCACCTGAATCAGCGGATCGAACAACCGGCGCAAAAAGCCGACACACCCAAACAACAGTCCCAGCGGGATCGCGATCAGCAGCGCAAGACCATAGCCGGTAAAAAAGCGGACCAGGCTAATCCAGGTATTGCTCCACAGAGTGCCATTAATGGCAACCTCAATCAGCGCCTCAATCGTAGCAGTCGGGCCGGGAAAGAGTGCCGGTGGATAGAACAGTGCAATCAGTTGCCAGACGCCGCCAAAGGCGACGAGAATCAGCACCGGCAGCAGCCAGTGTCCAAGCCGGTGCCACATCAGGACAGCTCAGCGCGTACAAAGCGATCATTCAGATAGGCATCAAGATCGGCTGTCCCTTGCGCGATACCGAACTGCTGCATATAGCCTTGAGTCGCTTCAAAATCCTGCCGGCGCGGCACCAGATCGTTGAAGGTAATGCGGCCCTTGGGCGTTGTCAGCACCGTCTCAATGATCTCCGGGCGCTGCCCGATCAGCTTCACCGACCCCTTGGCCGCTGCGGCCGGATCTGCCTGCACGAAGCGCGCGGTGCGCCCCATAGCGTTGACCAGCTCATGCACTGCTTGTGGATATTGATTGATGATATCCTCATGCATATTCAGCACGCAGCAAATGTGGTCATGCCAGATATCCTTCGACAGCATCAACACCCGCCCCACCTCCAGCGCCTCGGCCTGGGCGCCGAAGGGCTCTGCCACGATATAGCAATCGATCTGATTGGTGGCCATGGCATGCACCATCTCAGGTGGCGCCATGTCGATGATCCGCACCTCGCTCACTTCCATTTGATGCTCGGCCAGCACCTTGCGCAACAGAATGTTATGCGTGGAGAAGGGACTGGGCACGGCAATGGAGCGGCCCCTGAGATCCTCAATGCGATGAATACCGCTATCGTGCTTAACGGTAATCACACTGCCGTTGCGATGGCCGAGCATCACCGCCTGAATGGGCACCCCCGTGACCCTGAGGGTCAGCCCAATCGGAGTCAGCAGAAAACCGCCATCAATCGCCCCGGCTTTCAGCGCCTCGGCAATGTCAGGCCAGGAGGAAAACTTCAGCGGCTGAATCTCCACATGAGCGAAGGATTCGCGCGCGGCTGCAATGATCAGCAAATGATCAGTAATCGGCAAATAGCCAATTTTGAGCTTAACCTTGTGAACGCCCGCCAGAGCCGGACTGGTTAAACCGGGAGCCAGCGTCAGCCCCGCCCTGGAGGCCAAAGCGATCGCGGAACTTGTTAGAAAATCGCGTCTTTTCATAGGGTAACCCTTCTGCTTCGAGGTGCGCGAGCGGCCCGTCCGTTCAGCCTCACACCCGGATTATAACCGTCAGCACCGGGGTCGAGGAAAAGGTTGCGAAAGCCAAGGCCACCAAGGTAAAAATGACGATACCAACCAGCCAGACGATAACATTCTCAACGCTTTCGAGGAGGCCTCATGTCGGTTCAAACAGCGCCGGGCAGTGATGTCAACAGCCGCCGCAAGGCCATCTGTGGTATCTGTCCCGCCGGATGTTGGGTGGAAGTGGACTACGACGCTGAGGGTCGTCTGGCGCGGCTGCGCCCGGACCGGGATCATCCGCTCGGAGCCCTCTGCACCCTGGGCGAGCATGCGGCGGAAATCGTCTACTCCGAGCATCGGCTTCAACATCCGCTGCGACGCAAGGGACCGAAGGGCACACTGGATTTTGAGCCCATCAGCTGGGACCAGGCCTTTGAACTGATGGTCGAGCGTCTCGAATCGATCAAGACCGAATCGGGGCCGGAAGCCACCGCCATCTACACCGGACGCGGCAGCTTCGAGCTGGCGATGTGCGATCTTTTTCAACCCCAGGGCGTGGCGGTATCCTCAGCCTCCAGCGTACTCTTTCCCTTCGGCTCACCCAACACTCTGGGCGTGGGTGCGCTCTGCTATGTCTCCATGGCGATGATCGCACCCCATGTGACCATGGGGGGCATGTTCATCAATATGTTTTCGGATATCGAGAACGCCGAGCTGGTCGTGGTCTGGGGCGCCAACCCGGCCACCGACAGCCCGCCGCGCGATCTCGACCGCATCCTTGCCGCCAAGCAGCGCGGAGCCGAGGTGGTAGTGATCGATCCGCGCCGCACCCGCACCGCGCGTCTCGCCGATGCCGAGTGGGTGGCCCTGCGTCCCGGCACCGACGGGGCTCTGGCCCTGAGTCTGGCGCAGGTGATCATCGAAGAACACCTCCATGATCCGACTTTCGTGCGCGACTGGACGCTTGGCTTCGAGGATTTTCGCCAATATGTCCAAGGCTTCCGTCCGAAGCAAGCCGCACGCATCACCGGCGTGCCGGCGGACAACATCCGCCGGTTGGCACGGCGCCTGGCCCGGGCCAAGGGTGCGAGTCCAGTCATGTACACTGGTCTTGAGTACAGCGACTCTGGCGTGCAGGCGATCCGCGCAACCATGGTGCTCTGGGCACTCGCGGGCCAGCTTGACGTGCCGGGCGGGCGCTGCTTCAGCATGCCGGACAGCAACTTCCCGCCCAATCGCTCGCGGCTGCTCGCCAATCCGGCGCTGGACAAGGCCCTCGGGCGCGAGCGCTTTCCCATCTACAGCCAGTATCGCGGAGAGTCCCACGCCATTGCCCTGCCAGAGTCGGTGCTGGAGGGCAAACCGTATCGCATTCGGGGACTGATCGTCCTGGGCGCCTCACTCATTACCTCCTGGCCACAACCCGACGTGTGGCGCAAGACGCTCGGCGCGCTCGACTTCCTGGTCAGCATTGACCGCCAACTCACCGCCGACTGCGCCTATGCCGATCTGGTGCTGCCGGCCACCACCGGCTTCGAGATCGACAGCTACATGCGCTATGGACCCATCTTTCGCCTGCGCGAGCGTGTCATCGATCCGGTAGGTGAAGCGCGCAGCGATTTCCTGATTCTCGCCGAGTTGGCGCGACGGCTCGGTTATGGTGACTATTTTCCGCAGGACGAGGAGTCCATCGTTCGCTTCGCGCTTGAGGGTAGTGACTACAGCCTGGAAGATGTCCGCGCAGCCGGCGGCTGGGTCAAGCGTGATACACCCGCCATGCAATATCGCAAATGGGAAAGCGGTCTGTTGCGCACGGATGGTCAGCCAGGCTTCGCAACCCCCTCGGGCAAGCTCGAAATTGCCTCCAGCCTCCTGGCCGAACACGGCTATGAGGCCCTGCCGGTCTATACCGAGCCCGCCGAAGGACCGGTGGCGAACCCGGATCTGGTCAGAGACTATCCGCTGGTGTTCAATTCCGGCGCGCGGGTCACCACGGATTTTCGCTCCCAACACCACGGCATCCCAGGGCTGCTAGCCAAGCGTCCAGAGCCCACCGTCACCATTAACACACAAGATGCTGCGGCACGGGGTATCGCTGACGGGGATAAGGTGCGCATTCGCTCGCCACGCGGCGCGGTCGAAATGCGTGCCCTGGTGACCGACGACATGGTCGCAGGCGCCATCGACGCCAACATGGGCGGCGGCACGCCAGTGGGCCCACCGTCCTGGCGCGATGCCAACATCAATGAACTCACCGACATCGCCCGCTACGATCCCATCAGCGGCTTTCCCATCTACAAAACCTTACTCTGTGAGGTGGAACGCACCGAAGCAAGCACCTGAGGCGCCTCCTCTCAATCCGCTGGATCACGCAAATAGCCTTGGTTGTCCATAAAGGCGCCATTCGGGAGATACCATGGCGGGCAAAATGCTCGCGCAACCAGCGAATCACTGTCCAGTGGCGCGCGCTCAGTGGCAGCTCCTACGCTGCGGCCTGAGCGCGCACGAAGGCTTCCGACCAGTCGCCGGGACTTGACAGTTAGCCCTCAAGGTCATTGTGTGAGCGACTGGTTTTTTCAAGAATGTATTGTGTCAGGACTGGAGCCGTTGCTACTCCTCAAGGATTGGGCCGAGAAGCGCCCCGAACTATTCAAAAAGCGCGTATATAATCTTCGGGGACTTGACAATTACCTGCCTATTTAGCCATTGAGCCCCTGTATGACCAACAACGATATCCTGCGCCGCCTTCGATACACATTCGACTTCGATGACTCCAAGATGATTGCGGTGTTTGCCGCAGCGAACAGTCGGGTGACCCGCTCGCAAGTCAGCAATTGGTTGAAGAAAGGCGATGATCCGGAGTTCGAGGAATGTGGCGATCGCCAATTGGCGACCTTCCTCAACGGCTTGATCAATGATCGACGGGGCACGAAAGACGGCGAGCAGCCCGAGCCGGAACACTTGCTGAACAACAACATCATCTTCAGAAAGCTCAAGATCGCTTTGGATCTGAAGGCGGACGATATCCTGCGTCTCCTCGCCGCAAGTGACGTTCACATCAGCAAGCATGAGTTGAGTGCGTTCTTTCGCAAGCCGGATCATAAGCACTACCGTCAATGTAAGGATCAGATTCTGCGCAACTTTCTCAACGGGGTGCAGTTGGAGTACCGCGATGGCCGTCCTCAACAGGACGATTCCAGTGCCACTGCGGGACAGGCGTCTTGACCACTACCTCATTCAGCTCGCTCAACCTCAACCCGGATCTGCTGGAGAATCTGTCCTCGCTCGGCTATGACACCATGACCCCCATCCAGGCACTGAGCTGTCCGGATATCCTGGCGGGGAAGGATGTCATCGCACAGGGCAAGACCGGTTCGGGGAAGACCGCTGCCTTTGGGCTCGGTCTGCTGGAACGGCTCGATGTCGGACGCTTTCGGGTCCAATCCCTTGTCCTCTGTCCCACCCGCGAACTCGCCGATCAGGTGGCCAAGGAGATCCGTGCACTGGGCCGCCGGAGGCACAACATCAAGGTGCTGACACTCTGCGGCGGGGTTGCCGTTGGCCCTCAGATCGGCTCACTGGAACACGGTGCCCATATTGTGGTGGGAACCCCGGGCCGCATCGCGGATCATCTGGAGCGAGGCACGCTGCGGCTGGATGAGGTGGCCATGCTGGTGCTCGACGAGGCGGATCGGATGCTGGAGATGGGCTTCGAAAAGGCGCTGGATGCGATCATCGACCGGATACCGAAGAAACGCCAGACACTGCTGTTTAGCGCCACCTACCCCAGTCGGATCCAGGCCATCGCTCGGCGGATCATGACTGAACCGGTCATGGCCCAAGTGGCGTCCACCCACGACAATCGCAGTATCGCCCAGCACTTCTATCGCGTGACCGACGATCGACAGCGGCAGCAAGCGCTATGCCTCTTGCTGTTGCAGCACCAACCGGTGTCGACCCTGGTGTTTTGCAATACCAAGGTCGACACGCGACAGGTGGCTCAGGGATTGCAGGACAGTGGTTTTAGCGTCCTCGCGCTGCACGGCGACCTGGAGCAACGGGATCGGGATGAGATCCTGGTGCGCTTCTCCAATAAGAGCGTCTCGGTGCTGGTGGCCACCGATTTGGCGGCCCGTGGTTTGGACATCGATTCGCTCGATGCGGTGATCAACTATCGGATTGCGCTGGATGCGGAGGTACATACCCATCGCGTTGGTCGTACCGGGCGTGCCGGCAGCCAGGGTGCGGCCTTTTCTCTCTACGATGACGGTGAGGCGCATCGCGTCGCCTTATTGAATACCGCAGTGGATCCCATCATGGACAGCGAGTCGTTGCCGCCACTCGATCGGCTGGAACGGCGCCCGATGGTGCCGCCGATGGCCACCGTTCAGATCGATGGTGGCAAGAAGCAAAAGGTTCGCCCAGGGGACATCCTGGGCGCTCTGACGGGGCCAGGTGGTATTCGTGGCGATCAAGTCGGAAAAATCCAGATCGCCGATCAATGGGCCTATGTGGCGGTCAGCCGAGAGAGCGTCGGGGCGGCGTTGAAAAAGTTGTCCGTCGGCAAGCTGAAGGGACGCGCGTTTCGTGTCAGGCTGATCAAATAATCTCCCAGGACTTGGCACCCCAATCATCCCAAAACTATCTGTTCGCCGCCATTTGCGGCTATACACAATCGCAACGAATGTACCTCCTGGATATGCTCAACAATGGCTATTTTCACATCAAATCTGTGTTACACTATTTTTAGTGTAAATTATTTTTGATGCACTCCGGGAGGGTAGCCATGCGCATCGTGATCGGAAGCCCCGTTGAGGATGATGACTTTTTCGACCGCGAGTCGGAGCGCCGACGGATGTGGCGCCGTTTGGAGACCGACAGTCTGTTGCTGCTCGCACCGCGACGGATCGGCAAGACCTCCTTGATGCGGGCACTGTGCGCCGAGGGCGCGGATCACGGCTTCCAGGCGGTGAGCCTCAGCTTCGCCGCCTGCTCCGACGAGATGCACTGCGTCCGGGAGCTTGCGAAGGCCATTGCCGGCGCCCGCAGACAGGACCTGTCCGCACTCCAGCAGGCACTCAAGGGTCTGTTGCCGAATCTGAAGTCACTGAAGCTGGGGCCACTGGGGATCGAACTCGCCACGGGTGAAAGTCCTGATTGGCGCGACCTCGGCGAGGCCCTGACCCGCTCCCTTGGCACCCTCGACGGGCGCTGGCTGATCGCCGTCGACGAGGTGCCGGTCTTCCTGCTCCATCTGCTGAAGCAAGACGACGGGCTCGCCCGTATCCGTGGCTTTCTCTACTGGCTGCGCACCCTGCGCCAGGACCACCATGCCCAGGTTCGGTGGATCCTGGCCGGCTCCATCGGGCTCGATACGGTCGCCGCCCGTCACGGACTCGGCGACACGGTCAACGACCTCATGCCGATGCCGCTCGGCGCCTTCGAGCCGGAGACCGCCGAGCGGTTTCTCCAGGCGCTGGCCGAGAGCTATAAATTGGATATGAGCGGCGAGGTCCGCCGCCACATCATCGCGCAGCTCGGCTGGCCGGTACCCTACTACCTGCAAATCCTGTTCGGCGAACTCTACGACCGCGTCGAGGACGGCGAACGACTCGACACCGTTCTCGTAGACCAGGTCTTCGACGACCTGCTGAAACCGGCCCACAAGGGTTACTTCGACTACTGGCGCCAACGCCTCACCGAGGAACTGGGTCAACCCGACGACGGCCACGCGACCCACCTGCTCAGCCATTGCGCCCGCGACCCGAGCGGCGCCAGCCGCACGACCCTGGAGCAGGCACTCGCCGAACGGATCGCGGAGCCCGACAGCCGCGAGACCTGTCTGCGCTATCTGCTCGACATCCTGAGGAGCGACGGCTATCTGGTCCAACTCGACGGCCGCTGGCGCTTCCGCCTGGAGCTGTTGCGCCGCTACTGGCTGCAGCGGGTGGCACCATGACCCGCAGCGAGCTGGACGAGGACCTGCACGGTGTCGCCGTCTACAACCCGGACCTCTTGAGCCGCGACGAGCTCAAACGCTACTTCGTCGGGCGTCTGCCACTCCTGGAGCGCATTCTCGCCGACCTGAGACGCGAGCGGCCCGGCCGTATCGGTCAGCACCGACTCTTGCTCGGCCAGCGCGGCATGGGCAAGACCAGCCTGCTGCGGCGCATCGCCATCGCCGTCGAGGAGGATCCCGAGCTGGACGCCATCTGGCTGCCGCTGACCTTTCCGGAAGAGCAATACAATGTCGCCGATCCATCCGACCTCTGGCTCAACTGTCTGGACGCGATCGGCGACGCCCTGGAGCGTCGCGGCCGGACCGACGAGGCCAAGGCGCTGGATTCCCGCATCGAGTCGCTGCACGACGCCTCGCCGGAGACCGTCCTGAATGCACTGCTGGACCAGGCGCGCCAACTGGATCGGCGTCTGCTGCTGTTGCTCGACAACGTCGACCTGATCCTGTATCGACTGCGCGAGCATCACTGGGCACTGCGCGAGGCCCTGCAGTCCTGCCCTGATCTGCTGCTCTTCGGTGCCAGTGCCCGGGCGATCGAGGCCAGCTACCAATACGATGCCGCCTTCTACGACTTCTTCCGCATCGACGAGCTGAAGGGACTCACCGAGGACGAGCTGCGCGCCACCCTGGTCCGGCTGGCCGAGGTCGGCGGTACGCCAGCCGTCGCCGAGCTGGTCGAGCGCGATCCGGCGCGGATCCAAACCCTGCATCTGCTCACCGGCGGCAATCCGCGCACCACGGTGCTGCTCTACGGCGTGCTCGCGCAGGGACCGGGCGGCGATGTGCGCTCGGACCTGGAGGGCCTGCTGGACCGGGTCACGCCCTTGTACAAGGCCCGCTTCGAAGAGCTGCCCGAACGCGGTCAGCAGCTCGTGGACGCACTGGCCCTGCACTGGGACCCGGCCAGCGCCCGCCAGCTCGCCGACCGGCTCGGCTGGGGCGTCAACCTGGTCTCGGCCCAGCTCGACCGGCTCCAGGTCCAGGGTGTCGTCGAGAAGACCGCGCCTTACCAAGGCAAGCGCGCCCTGTTCCAGCTCGCCGAGCGCTTCTTCAATATCTGGTACCTGATGCGTGCCAGCCGCCGCGTCCGTCGCCGCCTGGCCTGGCTGGTGCGCTTCCTGCGCATGTGGTTCAGCACCCAGGAACTCGACGCCCATGCCCGCAGCCAGCTCGCGCGCCGACGCGCCAATGCCCGCGACGCCGAATACAGCCTGGCCCTGGCCCAATGCGTCGAGGACACACCGCTGCGCTCCGCGCTGGAGAACCAGGGACTGCGCGCCCTACTCGACGACGGCGAGACCCGCCGCCGTCTCGGCGAGCTGCTGGACCTGCGTGGCGAGGATGCCGCACTGGCCACCAAGGCCGAGCGTATGCGGGTGCTCGCCGAGATCCGGGAGCGGATGACTGCGGCGCTGGAGACCGCCGAGGTCGACATCGACCGAAATGCCTTCTTATTCCAGCTACTCGGCAGTCCGTCGCTGTCGCTCACCGATAAACAGCAAATGACCCGAAACGCTGGTGGCTGGATGCCGAATCAATGGCGAGAACTCAGCCGATTCCTTGATGAAAAACGACAGAAAGGACAAGCGGTTTTGCGCATTGACATGACTGCGCTCTATCAGGCGATCGGAGAAGGGGATATGACCGCCCTGGATGACATCGAAGGCGCAGCCGCAGCGGCGGAACGTCTGGGCACGAGCGATCAACTGGCCGTTGCCTGGACGTTACATGCCGACCAGTACCCGGAGGAGAGCGAGCAGGCCTTCCGCCGCGCCATCGAGATCGATCCGGACTTCGCTCTCCCCTGGAATGGGCTCGGCAATCTGCTAAAGAACCGCTTGGCCCGCTACGACGAGGCCGAGCAGGCCTACCGCCACGCAATCGAGATCGATCCGGACTTCGCTCTCCCCTGGAACGGGCTCGGCAATCTGCTGATGCAACACTTGGCTCGCTACGACGAGGCCGAGCAGGCCTTCCGCCGCGCCATCGAGATCGATCCAGACTTCGCTCTCCCCTGGAACGGGCTCGGCAATCTGCTGACACAACACTTGGCCCGCTACGACAAGGCCGAGCAGGCCTTCCGCTGCGCCATCAAGATCGATCCGAACGATGCGATCCCCTGGTACGGGCTCGGCAATCTGCTGCAAGACCACTTGGCCCGCTACGACGAAGCCGAGCAGGCCTTCCGCCGCGCCATCGAGATCAATCCGGACGATCCGCTCTACAGCAACAATCTAGCTTGGTTTTTGTATAAACAGGATAGGGATCTTCCAGAGGCTCGCCGTCTTGCCCAGCAGGCGGTCGAACTCGCGTCGGAAAATTTCTACTACGCCCATACACTCGCCACGGTCCTTGTCCGTCTCGGCGACTGGCCGGCTGCGGCAGCGTTGATCCGGCGCCTCGTCGACGAGGGTGGCACAGCCTTCACCGAAGAAACCTGGGACGATGTCCTGGCGCTGTTCCAAGAAGCCGTGCGGGCCGACCAAGCCGCCGCCGCGCGGGACTTGCTCGACGCCACGAAGGCTGGCGAGCGGTGGCGGCCGCTGCGCGAGGCGCTGGCCGCCGCAGCCGAGGGTAGCGCGGACTATCTGCGCTTGGTGGCACCGGAAGTGCGCACGCCCGCGAAAGCGATCTTCGAGTTCCTCACTGGCGCCTGATACCGCCCTGCGGCGCCCCTGATCCTGCACCCCTCCCCTATG
>NZ_NRRS01000007.1 GCF_016583795.1 Rhabdochromatium marinum
CCACCCCATACCCACCCCGAACGCCTGACCGCCGGATGTGATCCAGGCGCGCAGCGCTGTAACCGCAAGCATCGAAATGGCCCCCACACCCGATTTTCTCTGCCTGACGCTCAGCCCCATCGAACTGACTCCACCGGGCATCGCCCTTGCCACCGCGCGGGCTGGTGGTATAGGCCTGCTTGACCATGAATGGTGCCCGGACGCACAGCTCAGCACGGCGGTGGAGAATCTCAACCGGCTGCGGAGCCTCACAAGCCCCTCCCAGGCCATCGGCCTGCGACTTGCCGCCGACCAGCTCGATGCAGACACCCTAACAGCGCTGCTCAATCCGCTGCTGGAACGCCCGCACTGGATCATCCTCTGCCAATGGACGCCGGCGACGCTGCACACCCAGCTCGGCAAACTGCCCGCCGCAGCCCAACGCCAGCTGCTGCTTGAAGTCACCGCTGCCGAGGCGCTGCAAGCACTGGAGACCATCCCCCCGGCCGTCACCGGCCTGCTCGCCAAGGGACATGAAAGCGGCGGCTGGGTGGGTGAGGATAGCGCCTTTGTACTGAGCCAAAAACTGCTGGCACATGGTCAGTGGCCAGTCTATGTCCAGGGCGCCATCGGCTCGCACAGCGCCGCCGCGTGCCGCGCCGCTGGCTGCGCAGGCGTCGTGCTCGACGACAGCTTGTGGCTGATGCCGGAATCCCCCTGGCCTGATGCCTGGCAGTCACTCCTGAACCACAGCAGTGGTCAGGATGCCCAATGCTTCGGCCCGCTGCGGGTACTGAAACGCCCTGGCTTCGCTGCCCTTGCACCCTTGCAGGATGCCACCACCCAAGGCGTGGATGACTCAGACGCCTGGCAAGCACTGGCGCAGTCCCAGATCGGCTGGGGCGATCCGGCCCGCAAGGCCTGGCCACTGGGCCAGGGTATCGACCATGCCAGCCGCTCACTAAAGAATCACAAAACCACTGGTCGCTATCTGCGCGCTCTGCTGCGCCAGAGTGCACAGAGCCTGGATCACAGCCAGCACCAACCGCAACTGCGAGCCGACGCGCCGCTGGCCCGCTCCCACGGCACGCGTTACCCCATTGTGCAGGGCCCCATGACCCGGGTCAGTGACTGCCCCGCTTTTGCCGCTGCGGTCGCCGCAGCCGGCGCCCTGCCGATGCTGGCGCTGGCGCTGTTACCCTCGGACACGGTTGCCGCTCTGCTGGCCGACACTCAGGCGCAACTGGGCGACCGGCCCTGGGGCGTCGGCCTGCTGGGCTTTGCACCGGCCGAGCTGTACGCCGCCCAGCTGGAGTGCATCCAGCGCGTGCGTCCGCGCTTTGCACTTATCGCCGGCGGCCGCCCCGATCAGGCTCAGGTGCTGGAAGCGCTGGGTATCGCCACTTACCTGCATGCGCCCACCCCGGCGCTGACGCGGCTTTATGTCGAGCAGGGTGCGCGCCGGCTGGTGTTCGAGGGACGCGAGTGCGGCGGTCATGTCGGCCCCCTCAGCAGCTTCGCACTCTGGGAAGGCGTGGTCGCCACCCTGCTGGAAACCGTGCCTGAATCTCAGGCCCCGGACATGCACCTGTTGTTTGCCGGTGGCATCCACGACCACCGCTCGGCACAGATGATCGAGGCACTGGCCGCTCCGCTGGCGGCGCGCGGCATGAAAATCGGCGTCCTCATGGGCACCGCCTATCTGTTCACCCGCGAGGCGGTCAGCACCAAGGCTATTCTGCCCGGCTTTCAGCAGCAGGCCCTGGCCTGCACGCGTACCGTCAACCTGGAAACCGGCCCCGGCCATGCCTCGCGCTGCGCCCTCACCCCCTTTGCCGACACCTTCGAGCACACCCGCCAGGCGTTGCGCCAACAGGGCCGCACCGCCGACGACATCCGCCAGGCGCTGGATCAACTGTGCCTCGGGCGCCTACGCGTCGCTGCCAAGGGGCTGACGCGCGACGGGGAGCAACTGGTCGAAGTCGATGCTGCCACCCAGGAACGCGAGGGCATGTACATGATCGGCCAGGTGGCCAGCTTGCGCGATGCCGTGATCAGCCTGGAGGAGCTGCATACGTCGCTCTGCACCCCCGAGCCGGACCAACAACCTGAGCCGGTCAGTCACTGCCAGAATCTTCCCGCCGCGCCAACCCCAAGCGACATCGCCATCGTGGGCATCGGCACCATCTTGCCGCGTGCCGATGACCCCGAGCGCTTCTGGTCCAACATCCTGGCTCAAATCGACAGCATCAGCGAGATTCCCGCCACCCGCTGGGACTGGCGGCTCTACTACGATGCCGACCCCAGCACGCGCGACAAGGTCTATTCCAAGTGGGGCGCCTTCCTCGACGAGGTGCCCTTTGACCCAGCACGCTTCGGTATCCCGCCCAAATCACTGCCGTCGATCGACCCCATCCAGTTGCTAAGCCTGGAGGCCGTGCGCCGCGCCCTGGAGGATGCCAACTATGGCGAGGGCGACTTTGATCGCGCCAATACCTCAGTGATTCTCGGCTACAGCGGCGGCCTGGGCGAGCTGGGGGAGCACTATGTGACCCGCGCGGAACTGAGCGCGCGCTTGGCCGGGCTGCCCTCGGCCGTCTTCGACCACCTGCCGGAATGGAGCGAAGACTCCTTCCCCGGTCTGCTGCCCAATGTCGCTGCCGGGCGGGTAGCCAATCGCTTTGACTGCGGCGGGGCCAATTTCACTCTTGATGCCGCCTGCGCCTCCTCGCTGACCGCCATTGATGTTGCGGTCAGTCAGCTCGACAGCGGCCGCTGTAACCTGGCCATTGCCGGTGGCGTAGACACCAAGCTGTCGCCCTTTGCCTATCTGTGCTTCTCGAAAACCCCGGCGCTGACGCCCCAGGAACGCGCCCGCCCCTTCGCCGCCGACACCGACGGCATTCTGCTCGGCGAGGGCGTGGCCATGGTGGTGCTCAAGCGCCTGGCCGAGGCTGAAGCAGATGGCGACCGCATCTATGCGGTGATCAAGGCCAGCGCTAGCTCCAGCGATGGCAAGGCGCTGGGCCTGACCGCGCCGCGCGCCAGCGGTCAGCGCCTGGCCTTTGATCGCGCCTATGCCCGCGCCGGGATCACTCCGGCCAGCCTGGGACTCTACGAGGCGCATGGTACCGGCACCCGCCTGGGCGACGAGACCGAGCTGGGCAGCGTCCAGCAGCTGCTGGCTGATCACCGCGCTCCGGCGCGCAGCTGCGCCCTGGGCGCGGTGAAGGCACTGATCGGTCATACCAAAAGCACCGCCGGCGTGGCGGCATTGATCAAAGCCACCCTGGCGCTGCATCATCGCACCCTGCCCCCGCAACCCGGTGTGCAACAGCCCCTGGCCAGCCTGTGCGATCCGGCCAGCCCCCTGTATCTGCCCAGTGAGCCGCTGCCCTGGCTAAGTCCGGATGGACACCCGCGCCGGGCCGGCGTCAGCGCCTTCGGTTTCGGTGGCGCCAATAGCCATGCCGTGCTGGAGGAATATCAGGGCAACCTGCACTCAGCCCGCGCCGGCGGCGAGTTGTGGCCCCAGGAGCTGATTCTGCTGGCCGCCGAGTCCCGCGCCGCGCTGGGTGAACGCATCACCGCCCTGCAAGACCAGCTACAGACACCGGAATCGGCTCCCGCACTGCTCACCCTGGCCAGCGACTGCGCCCGAGTGCTCACCCGCGACAGCGACAGCAATAGCGACGGTGACCAATCGCCAGCCCCCTGGCGCCTGGCGATTGTCGCCAGTGATGTTGCCGGCCTTGGCACGGCGCTCGCGCAAGCGAAAGCGGCGCTGGAGGCCGCGAGCCGCCCGCCGCTGCCCCCGCATATTTGCCTGACCCGCCCCGACGGCCCCCTGAAAACGCCCAACTCGGGGCAACTGGCCTTTCTGTTCCCCGGACAGGGCGCCCAATATCCCAACATGGGGCGCGAAGCGGCCCTGTGGTTCGACCCGGTGCGCGGCGCCTGTGAGCGCGCCGAACGGCTGTTCGCCCCCGAGCTGTCGCAGCCACTGAGCCAATATCTGTGGCCACGCGGGTTTGCTGATGAGCTGGAGTCCGCTACGGCGGCACTCACCGCCACTGAGATCGCGCAACCGGCCCTGGGAGCCATTGAACTGGGCTATCTGGATCTGCTCAGCCGCTGCGGCCTCAGCCCCGAGCTGGTCGGTGGTCACAGCTATGGTGAGTTCGTTGCCCTGGCCGCCGCCGGGGTTCTGAGCCCGAATGACCTGCTGCGTCTGTCGCGCGCCCGGGGTCTGGCGATGGCTGCCGCCAGCGGGGCTGGCGCCATGGCCGCTGTGCAGGCGCCGCGTGAGCGGCTGCAATCCCAGCTCAAAAACAGCGACCCCAGCGGTCAACTGGTGCTTGCCAACCATAACGCCCCCGAACAGTCGGTGGTCTCCGGGCCGCGCGCCGCTGTCGAGGCGCTGCTTGCGCAACTGGAAGCGGACGGCCTCAAGGTCCGACGACTGCCGGTGGCCGGTGCCTTCCATTCACCGCTGATGGCCGACTCGCTGGGCCCGCTGAGCGCCGCGATTGATCAGGTGACGCTGCATGCTCCGCGCCTTCCGGTTTATTCCAACATCCAGGCCCAGCCTTACCCGAGCGATCCAGAGGCAGTGCGCACCCAGCTCAATCAGCATCTGCTGAGTCCAGTGGAATTCGTCGCTCAGATTCAGGCCATGTACCAAGCCGGCGCGCGCCTGTTTGTCGAAGTCGGCCCCCGCGCCATTCTCAGCGGTCTGACCGGCCAGATTCTGGCCGATCAGCCGCATCTAGCGGTGGCTGTGGATGGCGCTGGCGGTGGACTGCGCGGCCTGCTGTGCGCCCTTGCAGCGCTGTTTGCCGAAGGCGTTGACTTAAACAACGAGGCTTTGTTCACCGGTCGCCGCGCCCCACAGCGTCCAACCACAACCGCCCAGTGGCTGGTCAGCGGTGGCGGTGTGCGCCGTCGTGATCAGACGCCCAGTCTTCCGACGCCCATTGCCATCGCCGCGCCGCCAACCGAACCATCAGCAGCAACCATCAGCCGCTCACGCCCGGAGCCCAGCGCGGAACCAATGTCGAATTCCAATTCAAGTGCAGCTCCCAACCAGGAAGCCACCCTCGCGGCCTATCGCGCCTATCAAGCCACCATGCAGCAATTCCTCGCGCTGCAAGAACGGGTAATGACAGGCCTCCTGTCTGGCTCCATGCCTGAAATGACTGGCGTGCCTGGTCTGCCTGGTATGCCAGACGGGCCAAGTGGATCTGACGCGCGCTCTGAACATCCCAACCAGGCGGATCTGACCGCAGCGCTACCCACAATGCCCGCTGCCGCTGTCAGATCCGAACACCACTGGAACGGACAGCAAACTGCTCCAACCAACCCCGCGTCCGAAGCTGAATCCAGCGTCAATTCCGCCCGCCCAACCGAGCGTCCGCTGGATCGCGCTGCCCTGCTCGCCCGTGCCACGGCTGTGGTCAGCGACTGCACCGGCTATCCACCCGAGATGCTCGGGCCGGATCTGGCACTGGAGGCCGAGCTGGGCATCGACTCCATCAAGCGGGTGGAAATCATTGCCGGTCTCGAAAAAACATTGCCCGACGCCCTGGCCAGTGCCATGCGCGCGCAGATGGAGCCGATCAGTCGGGCTGGCACCCTGAATCAGCTCATCGATCAGCTTGCGCAACTGATTCCTGCCAGCCCGAGCACCACGGCAGACGAGGTTGCCATTACACCAGCCGATGTGGATACGCCATCCCCCGCTTCGCCTCCCAGCGTCCTGGACCGCCAGTCTCTGCTGGAGATCTTGGTCGGCGTGGTCAGCGACTGCACCGGCTATCCGCCCGAAATGCTTGGGCTGGACCTGGCGCTGGAGGCCGAGCTGGGCATCGATTCCATCAAACGGGTGGAAATCATTGCTGGTATCGAAAAAAAGCTGCCCGCCGCCCTAGCCAGCGCCATGCGCGCGCAGATGGAATCCATCAGCCGCAGTGCAACACTCAATGCCATGGCTGAAGCACTGCTGGGCTTGCAGACCGACAATCATAGCCAGGCCGGCAATCAGTCCAACACCAAAACCGACAGCGAACCCAGCCCGCCACTCCCATCTTCGCCCCAGACACTGGGTCGCTACCTGATGCGCGCCATGCCCGCCCCGCTCGCGCATGTGCCGCGCGCCAGTCTCCAAGGACAAGTGCTGATCACCGAAGATGCCCTGGGCGTCGCCAGCGCATTGGCCTCAGCACTGCAAGCGCAGGGCATCCCAACATCCCGGCTTAACAACGCGGATTTGGACACTCAAGAACATCTGGTGCAGGCGCTTGTCGAAGCCCGCGCGGCCTCCGGCCCCATCGGCGCGCTGGTGCATCTGGCTGGCCTGGAAACTGCTGACCTGCCGGACACCCTGGCCGACTGGCAACGCCAGAGCGCACGCCAGGTCAAGCAATTATTTGTGCTGTTGCAGCAGTGCGCGGCCGAGCTGCGCACGCGTCAAGCGCCGGTGCTCAGCGCTTCGCTGCTCGGTGGCGCCTTTGGTCGCAATGGCCGTTGCGGCCCTGGTCTGCCACTCGGTGCCGCTGCCGCTGGACTGCTCAAAACCGCCCGCCTCGAATGGCCCGAACTGCGCACGCGAGCCATCGACTTCCCGGACGCCGAGCCTGCGCTCCTGGCGCAGTGGCTCACCGATGAGCTGTTGGCCAGCGACGACGCGGACGAAATCGGCTATGCCGAGGGTCAGCGCGCAGTCTTTACCGCTATCGCCGCGCCAACCCAACCAGCGACACAACAGCCACCGACCCCACAATCGCCAGTAGAGCCAGCCGCAGACTGGGTCGTCCTGGCGCTGGGCGGTGCGCGCGGTATCACCGCTGCAATTCTGCGTGATTTGCTGTGCCCCGGCATGACACTGGTGCTGGTTGGGCGCAGCCCGCTGAAGCCGGAAGCGCCAGCCACTCAGGGGCTGAAGGACGACGATGCCTTACGAACAGCCCTAATCGAGCAGGCGCGCCAGAGCGGACAGGCGCCAACCCCAGTTGCAATCGACCGACAGCTGCGCCAACTCAAGCGGGCGCGCGAGATCGTCAGCAACATTGAAGCCTTCGAGGCCGCTGGCGCACGGGTGCATTACCATCCGATTGATGCACGGGATTCCAGCGCCCTGATCGAGCTGATCGACACCATCTATCAAGACCACGGCCGCATCGATGCCCTGCTCCAGGGGGTCGGCATCATTGAGGATAAGCTGCTGCAAGACAAGGGCCCGGAGTCCTTTGCGCGCGTATTTGACACCAAGGTTGACAGCACCTGGCAGCTGTGCCGGCATCTCAAACCCGACAGTCTCAAGCTCGCCTTGCTGTTCGCCTCCATCGCCGGGCGTACCGGCAATCGCGGCCAGGCCGACTATGCCAGCGCCAATGAGGCAGTCAACCGCCTGGGCTGGTGGATGCACGAACACTGGCCCCAGACGCGGGTACTGGCAATCAACTGGGGACCTTGGGCCATCACCGGCATGGCCTCCGAGGCGGTCAACCGCCAGTTTCGCGAGCGCGGCGTGACCCCCATCCCGCCGGCCGCCGGCTGCCGTTTTGTACGCGATGAGCTGACCTATGGTGATCCGTCCCAGGTGGAACTGATTGCCGGGCTCTTTGAGGGACTGGAGACCAGTGACACAGCAGCAGGATCAGAATCTTATCCGCTGCTCGGGACACGGCGCCCAAGCCCGCAGGCCGACGGCAGCCGGACGCTCGACTATCGCTTCGACCTGGCGCGGGATCGTTATCTGGACCATCATCGCCTCGACGGAATCCCGGTGGTGCCAGCCGCTGTCGCGCTGGAGTTGATGGCCGAAGGCGTTGCCGCTGGCTGGCCAGCGCAGCCAGTCACCAGTATGCAGGATCTGCGCGTACTGCAGGGCATCACCCTGGAACAGGATCAAGCACGCGAGCTGCGCCTCTGGGCCCAGGCCAAAGCGACATCCGCCGGCGAACCGACCGTCATTGAGGCCGAAATTCGCGACCCTTCACTCCAGCGAACGCACTATCGCGCCTGCTTCACGCTGGGTGAGCCGAGCGATCCGACGACTGTCGCTGACCCAGTTGCTGCGCTGGTCGCCGCCCCGGCAGCACTCAGCACAGGCCAGCGCATGAGTGCCACGACCGCCTATGCCGAACATTGCTTTCATGGGCCACTGTTTCAGTGCCTGCACGGCGAACTGCTGATCGCGCCCACCGGGGTCGATGGTCAGCTGCACCCAAGCGATCCGCAAGCCTGGATCGCCGATGCGCCGCCCGAGGCCCGCTGGCTGTTCGATCCCGGTCTGGTTGATGCACTCTTACAGACGGTGATTTTGTGGGCACGGTTGCAACAGAGCCGCTATCCGCTGCCCACCGGCCTGCGTCGGGCCATGGTGCCAAACAAGGGCGTCGCCGGCCGAGATCCGCGTCAGCGCACCCAGCCACTGCATCTCACCAATCGCATTACCCAGTCGAGCCGCCACGGCAGCGAGCAGGATTTTCAGATCCGCGACGCCCAGGGCACCCTGGTGCTGCAACTTGACGGGGTCAGCGTCAGCCACAGCGACGCACTCAACCGCCTGGCGCCCGTACCATCCGCCCCGCCCAATCACGGACAAGCAGCCCCCGGACATCCAACCCACGGAACCCCAGCCCCATGAGCGCCGCCGCACATCAGGATCAGGACGTTGCCATCATCGGTCTGTCGGGGCTGTTTCCCGGCAGTGCCACAGTAGAGCACTTCTGGAACAACATTCTGGCCGGCCGCGATCTGGTGCAAGAGGCACCCGATACCTGGGCGCAGCCCTGGTACGATCCTGACGGCCCTGATCTGGGCATGGACTCAGCGCGTATCCGCACCCGCAAGGTCGGGCTGCTGGGCGATCTGGCGGTGTTCGATCCGTTCGCCTTCGGCATCCCGCCCAAGGCGGTTGAGGGCGACCCGGCGCATTACATGGCGCTGCAACTGGCTGGCGATGCCTTGCAGGATGCTGGTTATCAGGAGCGTTCCTTCAACCGCGAGCGCACCGGCGTGATTGTTGGGCGGGGTTCGAGCCCCAACCGTGGCGACGTCCTGGGCATGCAATACGGCCTAGTGATCGACCAGACGCTCGATTTGCTCAGCACCCTGATGCCAGACATCGACCACCAGCGGCGCGAAGTGCTGCGTGCGGCACTGAAGCGCAGCCTGCCCCAGGTCGAGACCGAGCACGCACCGACGCTGATTTCCAACGTCATCAGCGGGCGCATTTCCAATCGGCTCGATCTCATGGGGCCGAGCTATCTGGTCGATTCGGCCTGTTCTTCGAGCCTAATCGCGCTGGATCTTGGCGTGCGCGATCTGAACTCCGGGCGCTGTGACATGGTGCTGGTCGGGGGCATACAGGCCTCAATGCCGGCGCAGATTTATATGCTGTTTCAGCAGATCGGCGCCCTGGCTGCGGGTGACATCCGCCCCTTCGATGCCAGCGCCAGCGGCACCCTGCTCGGCGAGGGTGCGGGCTTCGCGGTCATCAAGCGTCTGGCCGATGCGGTGCGCGATGACGATCAAATCTATGCCGTAATCAAAGGCGTCGGTGTCGCCAGCGACGGCAAGGCCATGGGGCTGCTGGCGCCGCGACTCGAAGGCGAGGCCCTGGCCATTCGCCGCGCCTACGAACAGACCGGCATCGCGCCCGCATCCATCCGCCTGATCGAAGCCCATGGCACCGGCATCCCACTCGGCGACCGCACCGAGATCCAAGCGCTGAACCAAATCTTTGGCGCCCGACGCGGACATCTGCCCGATTGCGCCATCGGCTCGGTCAAATCCATGATTGGCCACTGCATCCCGGCCGCCGGCATGGCGAGCTTAATCAAGACCAGCCTGGCGCTGCACCATAAAATCCTGCCGCCCACCCTGTGCGGCGAGGTCAGCCCGGAACTTGGGTTGGAGCGTACCCCTTTCTATGTCAACACCCGCACTCGCCCCTGGGTGCAGGGCGGCGATTGTCCCAGACGTGCCGGCATCAATGCCTTTGGCTTTGGTGGCATCAACACCCATGCCATTTTGGAAGAAGACCGGCCACCGACGGCACTGCCGCCGCCGGGACTGGGACGCTGGCTGCTGCGCGACTCGCAGCGTGCCGCAGCCCGGCTGGCCGCTGGTCCCATGGTGAAGGCCGGCACCGGCAGCTGGCCAAGCGAACTGCTGGTATTTGCCAGCGCCAGCCGCGCCGCCCTGTTGGATCAGATTGGCGACCTGCTGGCCCGGTTGTCGACTGAGCCGGACGAAGCACGGCAAGAGACGTCGCACACAACCTTGGGCGAACTGGCGGCGCAATGCTGGCGTGAGCAAGGGACTGGCCCGATACGTCTGGCCGTGGTGGCCAGCGATCTGGCCGACCTGCGTGCCAAGCTTGCGCTGCTGCGCGATAAACTGCCCGGCCTGTTTGCCTCGAAAAAACAACGCCCTAGCCTCAGCACCCGCAAGGGCCTTTTCTATGCCGAGATAGCCCCCGAGGCTGAGTCCGAGACTGAATCCGAGGCTAAGCCGGAAACTAAAGCGGCCCCTAGTAAGATCGCCTGGCTGTTTTCCAGCGAGGGTGCTCAGTACCCGAACATGCTCGCCGATCTGGCGGTGCATCTGCCACAGGTGCGGCGCTGGTTTGACTTTCTGGATGACATCTTCCCGCGCGACCCGCGCCCGAGCGCGCAGCTGTTTCCAGCCCCGACCACGCTCGATCCTGCCGCCCGGGACTGGCTGCATGCGCAGTTGCATGCCGGCGATCTGGCCACCGAAAGCATTTCCATGGCCAGCCATGCGCTCTACGAACTGTTGCGCGATCTGGGCATTCCCTGCGATGCCATGATCGGGCACAGCGCGGGCGAGCATGTCGCCCTGCGCGCCAGCGGTCTGGCACGCACCACCTCCATGGAAGGCTTTCGCGACCAACTGCGTGCCCTGAACCAGCTCTATCAACAGATGGAAGAACAGGGGCTGCTGGCCACCGGACGCCTGATCTCAATCGGCGCCCTGGACGATGCGGCGCTGGCAGCCCTGCTGCGGGAGCGTCACGACCATTTGTATTTGGTAGCAGACAACTGCGCCAATCAGGCGATAGTCTTTGTCGAAGAATCCCAGTACCAGGCACTCCAAGCCCAGTTGCAGGCCCTCGGTGCCATCCATGCGGAGCTGCCCTTCGACCGCGCCTATCACACCCCCTTATTCGCATCTGGCGCCGCCGCCATACGCGCCTTCTATGCCGAGCAGATTGAAACCAGCGCCGCCGAGGTGCCGGTCTACAGTTGCAGCACTGCCGCTCCCTATCCCAGCGCGGGAGGACCAGCCAGTCTTGATATTGCCGCCGAGCAATGGACCAAGCCGGTGCGGTTTCGCGACACCATTGAGGCACTCTATCGCGACGGGGTGCGGGTGTTTATCGAGGTGGGCGCAAATAGCTCGCTCACCGCCTTTGTCGACAGCATCCTCAAAGGCCGTGATGCACTCACCGTGGCGTCCAATGTCCAGGATCGCCCGGCGCTCGAACAACTCCAGCACCTGCTAGGGCAACTCTTTGTCCGGGGGATTGCGCTGGATCTTGAACCGCTGTTTGCAGAACGCATCGCAAGCAAGGCGGTTGGTGCCGCCGCAAACCGCCGCCGTCAGTATCCGCAACTCAAATTATCCGGCGAGCTGCCGCACCTGAGTCTGGATGCCGAGACGGTACAGCAACAGCACGACTGGCTTGCGAGCAACCGGACAACCGCCGTGCCCCCTCCTGCCGAGGCTTTACAAAACGAAGCCCCCCTCAGGCAGGAAATCGTTATGCAGCATTTTCGGCTCATGCAAGCCTTTCTCGACAGCCAATCCCGCATGGCCAGCCTGCTTACCCAGCAGACCGACAACCAGGCTGCGAACCAGTCCGCGAAGGATGCGCCGGACAGGTCACATCAGTCGAGAAACAGCACAAAGGTAAAGGTTCCCTGAGCAGTTTCCACCTGTCGCAAGACAGGCGGAAAATCGGCTGGGAAGCCCCATGGCAGACTTGCGGGCATTTCAAGTCTTGCCTTGCCAAGATTATGCTCTGGTTCAAACAGCAGATAGCGATCAAAGGTGAAGCTGCTGCCATTGTCATCACTGCGCAGCAGTCGGACAACATCATGGTAGGGTCGAGGGTTGGCTGAACTGGCAATATACAGCCGCCCATCGGCGGTGGTTGCAATCTGCATATAGGGACTGGATGCACCCAGCCGACGAATTCGCACCGCACCCAAGGGATCCAAGGGTGACCAGCGCAGATGCAGAAGTTTCCCATTGCTCACAGTGACCATCTGCACCTGCTGCATAGAGTCAACCACGGCATTGAAGTGGGCACCATGACGGTCTTTCAAACCATCATCCGCTGTATAGTCAAATAACTGGACATGGTTCCAGGTTTCCGGGTCTTCGAGCATCGGACAATAGCTCAAATTCAGTCGATACTTGGAACTGTGCGCACTCCCGCCATCGGTATAAAGCAGCACCATGGAAGTGCCGAGTGTCAGAATGCGCGCGCTCTTGCGCTCAGAACGACTGAAACGACCAAAGTCAGTGTCGAGCCAGCGAAAAACATCGTCTTCTGATCGCAAACCAACCCGAATGCGCGATTGGCCGGTCTGAGCATTCAACTCGGTAAAAGCCACCCACAAACGCCCCATCACATCAAATGCAAGGGTAGCACGTTGCGCACGAAACGACTCAGTGGCTGGAATTAAAACCTGAGAGGCTTCAAGCTGCCATGCACCATCACCGGCCTGAACAGCGGTGGCATACATCAGGGAGGCGTCTACAGCGGGATATAGCAGATGCAGACGCCCATTCTGATAGAGCAGATCCGCTTTTGGGCGCGCGCCGGTTGCGGAAATCTCGAGTGTCGGCGTCCAACTCCAGCCCAAATCCTGACTTGAGAAGACGTTTAATCCCCTTTGCAGCCGTTTTGATCCGGCAATGAGCACATGCAATCCAAAGTCCGGTGTAACCCACAGGTGTTCCTGGTGGCGATTGGAGAGAGCCCCCTGGATCATAGAGGTCATCGGAGCCGGTCGCCCATTCAACAGGATCTCCCTTGCAGGCGAGGGAAACAAGGGACCGGCCATACCCATGGCGGGCAGCAGCCAAACCAGCAGACCGCAGACCAGATAAGCGCAGCGCATCCGGCAGGAGCGAGTATGGGCCGGCATCAGACGCTCACAAGGCCTCGCGCGAGCGTCTGCGGGCATCCCGCGCAGCGGCTACGGCCTGCTGACAATCGATGGAAAAATCTTGCCGTAAATCCTGATAACAGCGCCACAACGCCGGTCGGTCATGGATGACATCCGGACATAGACGCTGAACATCGTCTCGACACGCCTGTCTCAAGTCGCGCCGCACCTGAGCGGCCGCTCCATCCACACTCCCGAAAGTACCGCCAGCCACAGATCGACTCGCGATCCCCGGTGACACTGTTCCCATGACGGACTGGCCGGTGAGCAGAATTGACAAAAACTCACTGTCCTTCCAGTCCCCACCCCTGGTGTTGCCTTGGCGAAGAATCACCAGACGGCGCGATGGAATCACATAGAGCCGCTGCTTGCCCTGCCCGGCAGCCATCACCAGATCCGGCGGACCCTCGCGGTAGATATAGCCATCATCAGTGCGGTCGAGTCGGCGCTGGTTCGCCCCATCCGCCAGGTCATGACTCTGACTGGCGCTGGCATTATGGTTAAGCCACAGCGTCAAACCGTAAGCTGGGTTGGCGGTGCTCCCCTGAAAAATCTCGCGCAAATATTCAGGTTTTATCAGCGCGCGCCCCTGCCAACGTCCCTGATTGACGATCAGCTGACCGATTTTGATCCATTCACGCGGTGCCACATGCGCCCCGGAGGGCATAATCGGATGTCCGTCGGCGTCGCGCATCCATTCTCCAATGCTCAGGCCCATCGGATCCAACAAGCGCTCCTGCAAATAAGCCAGCGGATCGGTGGTACGGCGCCCCGCCGCGCGCAGCTTGCGCTCCAACCAGGCACCAAACACGAACAAATGGCTTGGACCATAAGTAAAGGTGGTACCCGGCTCCGCCACGGCGGGCACTTGCAAAGCCTGGGCGAATTTATTTCCCGAACGTGGATTGCCGCGCAGTGTTGCGATGGCAGGGTCCAAGCCGCTGGTGAAATTCAGCAGTTGGCGCACGGTGATGCGTGACTTGCGCGGGTCGGACTGCCATTCGGTGATGGTATTGGCCACGCGCTCATCGAGATTAATCACTCCATCCTGAGCAGCGGCAACGGCCAGCAGTCCCCAAAAGGTCTTGGTGCCGCTGGCCAAACGATGCGGTTTTTCAGCCCCCCCATCGGCGCCGTAACGCTCAAACAACACTCGTCCAGCGGCGGTCATCACGATGAGCGCATCACCATCGCGCGCGCGTGAGTAATCAGCCGCGCGCTGCAAATTATCCGCGCTGGGCTCGGCCCGATCGGCTCCCGTAACCGACTCGGAGTAATCCGGGAGCGCCGTCTCAGCCGTTATGCGATGCGCCTTTGCGGTGGAATTACTAAGCTCGGTGTCGTCACCTGGCGCGAAGACGGGGGCTGTCTCAGTCACCGAGGTGTGGCTGTCCACAAAAAAGTCCAGCAAGCTGCAACCACCCAGCAGTGGCATCGTTATAAACGCCAGCAGCACCGCCAGCAACAGCCGATGTGACCGCAAGTTCAGCCGAACAGGCATAATCCATCCCTCACAATAAGCACACTATGAACCACGGCTTGCTTGCCTATATCTAATCAGACGCTGCGCAATCAAACGCCGCGCGCCTGCCCGTCGCGCCGGGCATCAATGATCTCCGAGGTGGCACGCTTGGCGTTTTGAGCCACAGCCTCCCAGCGGCTGTCATCGCCATCATCGGCCAAAATATCCAGGGTATCGAAACCTTCAATCTCGACCGCTTGCCCGCTGATCAGCACCGCACCGCGATACTCTTCCGTGGCCTCTTTATGCAGGCCCCGAGCGGTGTAGAGGTCGCCCCACAGCTTGTGCAGCAGCGCCGAGTACTGATCGCGCTGGGGAGTTGAGTTCAGCAACAGCTCAGCCTCCTCAAGCTGGCCGGCACCAATGCAGGCTTCCGCCAGCCCGAGGCGAATGCCCAGTTTCTGTTCCTCGGGGTCAAGCTCCACGGCCTTGCGATAGGCGCGCAACGCCTGATCGAACTGCTTGGCAAACAGATGCAGACGCCCCACAATGGCATGCGACTCCGGATCTGTGGGCTGAATCCGCAAGGCCGCCTTGGCCTGGGCCATGGCATCACTGGGACGCCCGACCCGCTGCAAGGCCAGGGCAATGCGCTTGCGCACTGGCAGCATGCGCGGATTAAACCCCAGCGCCCGCGACCAGGACTCAATCGCCAGCTCCAGCTGCTCGCTGCGTATATGCACAAACCCGATAGCCGCGTGCGCAATAGCTGAGCGCTCATTGACGCGCAGCGCATTCAGGAAGGCTTCGCGCGCTTTCTCGAGTTCGCCGCGCTGGAAATAAATCCGCCCGCTTCTGAGATAGGGCTGCGCATGGGTCGGATCGAGCTCAATGGCGGTATTGAAATGCTCCAGGGCGTCGTCAAAGTCTTTCTTGCGTGCCTTGATACGCCCGATAGCCAAATGCACAAAGGCGTTGGCCTGATCCTCACGCACCAAGGTTTCGAACTCGGTCAGGGCCTCATCGAAGCGCTTGTCGGCCAGCAGCTTCTTGCCGCGCTTGATGCTGGCCTCGGTCGCCGCCGAGCGATTAACGCGCTTGATGGTTGGAACAAAGGTACTGGTCATGGCAAAAAACTGTCGGAGTCTGAAAATTGAAACGGAATCTGTGAATTTAGCGCACTATACCACCCGTCCCCGTCCACTGCCCTTGGCTTGATAGAGCGCGGCATCAGCCACTTGCATCAACGCCTGCCCGGCACGAGCGATATCCTCGCAGAGTTGCTCCGATTCCATGGATCCGACACCAACGGACAGGCCAATCGAGATGCTGACGCCATCCTCAAGCAGCAGTGGCTCGGTACTGATGACACCACGAATGCGTTCGCCCATATTCAGCGCATCGGCGTAACTAGTCGCCGGCAACAGCAGCGCCAGTTCATCACCGCCAAAGCGCGCCGCGATGTCGCCGCTCCTGAGCGCCGAACGCAGGCGATTGGCCACTTCCCGCAACACCGCATCGCCGGCACTGTGGCCATATTGGTCATTGATCTGCTTAAACAAATCCAGATCCAGAAACAGGCACGACAGTGGCTGGCCTTCACGCCGCGCCCGGTCAACCTCGGCATGCAGACGTTGTTCCAGCGAGCGCCGATTGTGCAGCCCAGTTAGCGGATCGGTCAGCCCCCCAAGTTCAAGGCGCGCGCGATTGGTGGCATTCTCCAGACAGACTGCGCAAATGGCGGCCAGCCGCGCCAGTGCATGCGTCTGCAATTCCGGATCATAGCGCTGCGCATCGTGACTGCCGAGCCCCAGCAGGCCAAGCAACCGCTGTTCGCGCAGCAGGGGCAGCAGCGCGATACTCCGCACCGCGCCACCCCCTTCGAACAGCGGCGGCACTCCGGCTTCATCCAGCATTCTGAGCTGGGGCTGGCGCAAATGGGCTAGTTCGGTTGGAATCCGCTCAAACAGCACATCCTTGGGTGCTTGTACCTCAGTCGCATCGAGCAGACTGCGAATGCGCCGATCCGCATCCGGCAGCAACAGACGCGCCTGATCGATATGAAAGCGCGCGCGCAGATCGCCGGTCATGCCATCAAGCAGCCGTTCGAGCGAGCCAATGCTGAGCAGCACCATTTCCAGATCATGCAAACGCTGAAACAAAGCCTCGGTTTCGACCGCACGGTGGCGCAGCGACTCCAGCTGCGCATTCAGGCGACCATTTTCCAACTCCAATTCCAACGCATAACGCTCGCTTGCGTGCGTGTCTGCTTCAATGACCACTGTCATGGTATTAAATATCCTGTACTGCAATGCACCCTCGGCAGCATAGGCGATTGCTTCCCGCCTGCCAACACAAGCACAAGCCAAAGGTGACGCAGGTTCGGATCGCGCTATACTCCCGAGTTTGCCACCCGCACCTACGGAGACTTGCATGGAACAGTCATTCACGACCAAGCTGCCCGACGCACTTGAGGCACCGCGCGCGCGCTTCGCCAGCTCGGGCCTGCCGGAAGTCAATTATTACCTTGACGGCCCCGAGAATGCCGACCCCATCGTGCTGCTGCACAGTATCAATGCCGCCCCCAGCGCCTTTGAGATGAAGCCGCTGTTTGATCACTATCGTGCCGAGCGCCGCGTCTATGCGCTCGAACTGCCCGGGTTTGGCCTGTCCGATCGCAGCGACCGAGTCTACTCTCCTGAACTCTATGCCGAGGTGATTGGCCGCTTCCTCACCGAGGTGGTCAAGGCGCCAGCGGATGTCATCAGCTTTTCGCTGAGTTCAGAATTCACCGCACGGGCCGCCTTGCAACATCCCGAGAGCTTTCGCCGCCTGACCTTCCTCTCCCCCACCGGCTTTTCCAAGCGCCGTCTGCCCAGCGCCAAGACCGGCAAGCGCCTGCATCGCCTGTTCAGCCTGCCGCTGTTCGGCCCGGCGCTCTATGCCTTGGTCACCACCCGCCCAAGTGTGCGCTATTTCATGAAGCTCAGCTTCGTCACCGAACCGGCCGAGGAGCTGATCGACTATGCCTATGCCACCTCGCACCAGCCGGGGGCTCGCCATGCACCCTTCTATTTTCTCTCCGGGCAGCTCTTCACTCACAACCCGGTCGAACAGCTCTATGCCAAGCTCCAGATGCCGGTGCTGGCGATTCATGATCGCGACGCCAATGTCACCTTCGACCAGTTGCCCGAGCTGATTGCACGTAAAAGTAACTGGCAGGTAACGCGGATCGAGCCAACGCTGGGTATGCCGCAATGGGAGCAACCGCAGAAGACCATCGCCGCCATCGATGCCTTCTGGCAAGCGCACGCCTAAGCGCGCCCTTTCTTGATCGACCAAAAAGCCTTTAGAATTGGCCCGGACGGTCTGATCCGCCCTATCCCTGCTGCCAGCCGACGGTTTTTTGAGTGGAATCCTTGCAATTTGACATCCATCACGCGCGCCCACCGCTGAGTCATCCAGCCCCTGCTGCCGCGCGCGAGGATTGGACGCCCGCCGCCACCGCTGTGCTGGAGCATCTTCAACAGCGCCTGGCCGCCGAGATCACCCGACTGCCCCTAGGTCGAACGGGCGGGCGCACAGACGCTGAGGCCCAGGCACTCTGCTCCCTGATCCTGGAGCTGCCACAGCAGCCCAATGCGGTGGCCCAACTCGAAGGGGCGCAGTTTCAGTTCCTGCAGCCGGATGGCGATGGTCTGCGCGCCGGCTATGGCCAGGCGGCGCACTGGGAAGCTCAGGGGCCGCAGCGGCTGACCACGCTGGCTGCTGTGGCGCGCGACTGGCCGGCGCAGTGGGAACAACTGGACCCGGAGGCCACCGGGCTGCGCGCCTTCGCCATGCTGGGCTTTGCTGCGGCTTCCGATCCGCTGCCGCAGATCGAGGATCAGCTGCCCAATGCACTGCTGTGGGTGCCGGACATCGGCTTGCGCCACACGTCGGAGCGGGCCGCGCTCATGTTCAATGCGCCGCAGCAGCAAGCACGCGACGTTGTCCAGGCGCGCTGGATGGCCCTGCTCGAAGTCCTGATTCCACGGCTGTTCGCCCCACCACCCCGCCCGGCCCTGATCACCCGCCTGCAGGCCGATTTCTCCGAGCCGGAAGCGAAACACTGGGCCCAACTGATTGAACAGGCACTGGAGCAGATTCACGCTGGCGAGTTGCAAAAGGTCGTGCTGTCGCGCCGCATTGATGTGCAGGGGAGCCGCTCCTTCGATATCGCCCGTCTGTTTGAGGTGCTCAGCAGCGTTTTCCCTTCCTGCCAGATCATCAACATGCGTCGCCATGGCACCAGCTTTGTAGCCGCCACGCCCGAACGCCTGCTGCAACTGAAAGGCCGCCAGCTCGAGGTCGATGCCATTGCCGGAACCGCTGGGCGCGCTACCGGCGATGCACGCGACCAAGCTCTGGGCGAAGAGCTGCTTGGCTCGGAAAAAAATCTGCGCGAGCATGCCTTTGTCGTCGCCGCTGTGCGCGAGGCCCTGGCCTCCGGCTGCACCTCCATCCAGGTTCCACCCGCGCCCCGGCTGATGCAACTGCGCAATGCGCAGCATCTATGGAGCCCCATCACCGCCGAGGTCGCTCCGGGCACGGATCTGTTCGATCTGGCCGCACAGCTTCACCCCACTCCAGCCACCAATGGTCAGCCACGCCGCGCGGCTCATCAGTGGCTGCGCACGCATGAGCCCTTCTCACGCGGCTGGTATTCGGGCGCTGCCGGCTTCATCGAGCCCGGTCGCGGAGGCGAACTCTGGGTACTGCTGCGCTGCGCGCGCCTGTGTGGTGCCCACGCCGAACTTTATGCCGGTGCCGGCATTGTCGCCGGCTCCGATCCCGAGGCCGAATGGGAGGAAACCGAGGCGAAACTGGCAGCCATGCTCACGGCGCTGCAATTCGCGTGACCGGCTGCCTGAATCTGCGCTGGTCGCTGGCGCTGCTTGATGGGCTGATCCAGGGCGGTCTACGCCATCTGGTGCTTTCGCCCGGTTCGCGCTCTACTCCGGTGGTGCTGGCCGCCCGCCAGCGTCAGGCGCTCCAGCTCAGCCCCATCCTTGATGAGCGCAGCGCGGCCTTCTTCGCGCTTGGCCTGGCCCGCGCGGGCCGCGCGCCGGTTGCCTTGCTGGCCACCTCCGGCAGCGCCCCGGCGCACTGGTATCCGGCGGTGATCGAGGCCCATCACTGGGGGCTGCCGCTGCTGCTGCTCTCGGCGGATCGCCCGCCGCTGCTGCGCCACAGCGGTGCCAACCAAACCATCGACCAAACCCGGCTATTCGGCGCTTATGTGCGCGAGTTTCACGACCCCGGCCTGCCCCGCCAGGAGGCCGACAGCCTCAAAGCCATCTACGCCCTGGGTCTGCGCGCTGCCTGGCGCAGTCGCGCGCCGCAGGCCGGGCCGGTGCACATCAATCTGCCGTTCGATGAACCTCTGGTTCCAGCCGGTGACTGCGAGCCGGAATGGTCTGAGCGGCCATCGCCGGCATCATCCAGCCCCCCCCCTGATGAACGCCAGGCATGCGCCACTGCGCCCCGCCATCACGCCTTCAGCCGCCATCACTTCAGCGTCCAAGGGGTTATGGTCTGTGGTCCCGCCAGTGCTGCCTCCACCGAGGAAGCCGAGGCCCTGTTGCGCTGCGCCCGCCAGCTCGGCATCCCGCTGCTGGCCGATCCACTATCCGGCCTGCGCTTTGCCAGCGTGCCTGAGGTGGCACCAGCCCCCAACAACGGTCCAAACAGCAACCCTAACAGCGGCTCAAACAGCCCGCTGATCCGCCACTACGACGCCCTGTTGCGCAATCCAACAGTCGCAGCCCGGCTGCAACCGGACTGGGTACTGCGCTGCGGGCTGGCGCCGGTGTCGAAAACCCTGGGCCAGTGGCTCAGCGGCGTGCCCAGCTGGCTGCTGGGTTCGCAGACGCCTTGGTGCGATCCCGGCCATGATGTTCAGGGCGTGATCGCAGACAGTGCGCTGGCCCTGGCTGATAACCAACCCGCTCAACCGGCTGATCCTCATTGGCTGTCGCTCTGGCACCAGGCCGAGCAAGCCACAGCCGCGCTGGCCGAGGCACACCTGCACGCCAGCCCCTGGTGCGAAGCGCAGATGATCCAGCAACTGCTGGCTGCCATCCCCAGCGGCGAAGGCCTGCTGTGCGCCAATTCCCTACCCATCCGCCAACTCGACACCTGGTGCTACGCGCGCCAACAGCCCTTGCAGCTGTTCGGCAATCGGGGCGTCAGCGGCATCGACGGCCAGCTCTCGACCCTGGCTGGACTGAATGCCAGCGGCTTACCCACCTGGGGCCTGCTCGGGGATCTGTCCTTCTGCCATGATCTGAGCGGACTGTTGCTGGTCGCCGAGCTGCAACGCCCGCTGCTGGTCATTAACAATGGCGGCGGGCGCATTTTCGACTACCTGCCCCAAGGTCAGTTGCCAGAGCTTGAAACCTACTGGCGCACGCCGGTGACCCCCGATCTCGGCGCCCTGGTCAAGCCCTTTGGCCTGCGCCATCAGCAGGTGCGCAATGGCACTGAGTTCGCGGCCGCCCTGGCTGCGGCCCCCGCGCCCGGCCTGATTGAAATCGCTATTGATGCAGCACAAAGCCGGACCATGCACCTGGCCTACTGGCAGAAGGTCGCCACCGCTCCCTTAATCGAAGCTGGCGCGACCGTTGCAACTGGCGCAACCGGTGCGGCAAACGGGCGTTGAGGCGCGCTTTTGGGCTAAAATTCCGCACCCGCATGCGTCCGGCTCGAAGCCACCGGCGCCAACCATCCGAATTCAATCCGCGCGGAGTCCGATCTTGACCACGCCCAACCTTGATGCCAACCCGGCATCCCAGAACAACCCCGCCAGTCCGAACCCTCCGGTCCATTCAGCCCAAGGGGCCATCACCTGGCAGCAGCCGGACGGACTTGACTATCAGGACATCCTCTATCATCAGGGCGACGGCATCGCCCGGCTGACCATCAACCGCCCCGAGGTGCGTAACGCCTTTCGCCCCGAGACGATTCGCGAGCTGATCGACGCCTTTCACCGTGCCCATCAGGATCCGAGTATCGGCGTCATCATCCTGACCGGCGCCGGAGATCTGGCCTTTTCCTCGGGAGGCGATCAGCGCATCCGTGGTGAGGGCGGCTATCGCGATGGTGATGGCGCTGAGCATCTGAATGTTCTGGATTTGCAACGCCAGATCCGCACCCTGCCCAAGCCGGTGGTGGCCATGGTGGCTGGCTATGCCATTGGTGGCGGCCATGTGTTGCATCTGGTGTGCGACCTGACCATCGCCGCCGACAATGCCCGCTTTGGCCAGACTGGCCCCCGGGTTGGCAGCTTCGACGCCGGCTTTGGCGCCGGACTGCTGGCGCGCAATATCGGCATCAAAAAGGCCAAGGAAATCTGGTTCCTGTGCCGCCAGTACGACGCTGCAGAAGCCCTGGAAATGGGACTGGTCAATGCCGTAGTGCCGCTTGCCGAACTCGAAGCCGTCACTGTTAATTGGTGCCGGCAGATGCTGCGCCACTCGCCGACGGCGCTGCGGATGCTGAAAGCCGCCTTTAATGCCGACACCGATGGCCTGGCTGGTATTCAGGAGCTGGCGGGGCATGCCACCGGGCTTTACTATCAAACCCCCGAGGCTCAGGAAGGCCGCAATGCCTACCTGGAAAAGCGCCCGCCTGATTTTGCGCGCTTTCCGCGCCGCGCCTAAGCACCGCGACTCCTGCCTCGACACACAGGTTTCAACACTGCATGAAATCATCCACTGCTGCCGCCGTTCAGCCCCGCTGGGATCGCTTGCGTTTACACACCGGACACTGGATCAGCGCGGCGCGCCCGCGCACCCTGTTCCTGGCCGTCTCCCCGGTCATCGCCGGTCTGGCCCTGGCCTGGTTCCACACCGGCACCCTGGCCGTCTGGACAGCCCTAGGAACCCTGTTCGGCGCCACGGCCATACAGATCGGCACCAATCTTTACAACGACGCCGCCGACTTCGAACGCGGCACCGACACGCCAGATCGCCTCGGGCCTGCCCGCGCTTCGGCCCAGGGCTGGTTCAGTTCCACTCAGGTCAAGCACGCCGCCCATCTGGTGTTTCTGACCGCCTTTCTGGTAGGGCTGCTGTTGGTGATCCGCGGCGGCTGGCCGATTTTTCTGCTGGGTCTGGCGGCGATTCTGGCCGGCTATGCCTACACCAGTGGCCCCAAACCCATTGCCTATGGCCCCTATGGTGAGCTCTTCGTGCTGGCGTTTTTCGGCATTGCCGCCGTCGCTGGCACCTATTATCTGCAAAGCCTGCAACTCAGTGCGGCGGCCCTGCTGCTCGGCAGCGCCTGCGGCCTGCCCTCGGCGGCTGTGCTGGTGCTCAACAATTATCGCGACTTCGACACTGACCAGCGCGCCGGTCGCCGCACGCTGAACCATCTGCTTGGCAAGGCCCGTGCCCGCCAGCTCTATGCTGCGCTCCTGCTGGGTTGCGTGCCGCTGTTTCTGCTCAGTGCCCCCCTCGCCCACTCCTGGCCGGTACTGCTCGGGCTGCCGATGGCCATAGTGCTGATCCGTCGCCTGTTCGCCGGCACCGAGGGTCGCCCGCTCAATGCCCTGCTGGGACAGACCGCGCTCTATCAAAGCCTGCTGGTGGTGCTGCTGGCCGGTGGCCTGGCCTGGCCGGCCTCGTCCTGAAGCGCGCGCCATCGGCTCTGATCACGCGCGCGATGCGCCTGCACCTGCAACCCTATGCCCTGGCCCTGCGCAATCCCTGGCGCAGTGCCCAGGGCACCCTGCGCGAACGACGCGGCTGGCTGGTCATCGCCGATGATGGCCGCCAGCCTGGCTATGGCGACTGTGCACCGCTGCCAGCCGCTGGCACCGAAACCCTCGCTGCGGCTGAATCCCGACTCAGTGCCTGGCAGGCGCAAGCACGCCAAGCGTCCCCCACGGCCCTGCTCGCAGCGCTGACCGCCGCCCTGCCCAGTGCCTCTCCGGCGGCGGATGCGGCCGTTGAATGCGCCCTGCTGGATCACCTCAGCCGCACCGCCGGGCAACCGCTGCGGGCGCACCTGCTCGCCGCCGCTGGGGCATACGAACGTCTGCCGGTCAATGGCGCGCTCGGCACCCTGATCAACTGCCAGCCAGCGATGGTGACTGCGGCTATCGCCACCGGGCTGCGGGTGCTCAAGCTCAAGGTTGGTACCGCCCCTGCGGCTGACGAAATCGCCCAGCTGCGCCAGCTGCTCGGCGTGCTGCCCGCCGGCGTGCAGCTACGCTTGGATGCCAATGGCGCTTGGAATCTTGCCACCGCTCAGGAGATGCTGTGCCGGTTGGCTGAATTGGAGGCGGAGCTGGAGGCCACGCAGCCTCCTGGGCACAGCGCCGGTGTGCGGCGCATCGAATCACTGGAAGAACCGCTGCACGATCCACAGGACGTTGTACTGGCGGAACTCCAAGCGGGCACTCCGATTGCGCTGGCACTGGATGAATCCTTGCCCCAGCGGCCCTGGCCACTCCAGGTCAGCGATCTGCCGGTGCGGCGCATTGTGCTCAAACCTCCGGTCCTTGGCGGTCTGCGCCCCAGCCTGGCACTCGCCACTGCTGCCCAGGCAGCCGGCATTGAGGTTGTCATCACTAGCCTGATCGATTCCGCCGCCGGACTCTGGGCCAGTGCTCAGCTCGCGGCGGCTGTTGCTGTTGGCGGTCTGACGGCCACGCGGCCTGCAGATGGAGATGCGGCTGCGGCTGCGGCTGCGGCTGCGGCTGCGGCTGAGAATAGCCCGGAGCTGTGCCATGGACTGGCAACTGCTGACTGGCTACGCAGCGACTTGGGCGCAACGCCACCGATTCGCGACGGAGCACTTGCATTGGGCACCGCGCCTGGCAGTGGATTTATGCCTGGAGGTGCCACATGAACCATAACCACTATGTTGACGGGCTATCATAGCCGCTGGCTGGGAGCGACACCGCACGCGCGCAGCGCTCAGGCACACTGGCTGTTATTGCATGGCTTTACCGGCACCGGTAGCGATTGGGCTGGCGTCTGGCCCAACTGTGAGCCAGCGCTGGCGATTGACCTGCCCGGTCACGGATGCAGCCCAGATCCCACCGGGGATTTCAGGCATGAGATTGCCCGCCTGTTGCGCGCATTACCGGCCAGCATCGACAGCCTCGCCGGCTATTCGCTTGGTGGACGTATCGCGCTGTCATTGATGGCCAGTGCTCCAGAACGTTTTCAACGCCTGTTGATTCTGAGCGCTCATCCCGGCCTTGGCAGTGCTGCCGAGCGCCACGCCCGGCGCGCACAGGACCAAGGCTGGATCGACAAGCTGCGCCAGCAGGACATCCGCCGCTTTGCTGCGGCCTGGCAGCGCCAGGCACTGTTTCGCACCCAGGCCATCCGCGCCCCTGCCGCTGTCCGAGCCCAGCACCATCAGCGCCTGGCACAAAGGCCCGAAGGATTGGCACGCAATCTTGCCTGCTTCGGTCTGGGACAAATGCCCCCGACCTGGACCGCTATCCGTGCCTTTGCCGGTGACCTGTATTGGATCAGTGGCCGTGAAGACAGCAAATTCAGCGCCATCGGTGAGCAGGTGCGCCAGCAGCGCCCATCAACGCCGCACGCCATCATCGACCACTGTGGGCATAATCCACTGATTGAAGCTCCGGAAGCTTTGCATCACCGGATGCTGTCACTGTGCGGTCGGTGTTGACTGATCGGCTGAAGCGGCTGGTCAACAGTCGGCAGAATCCTCAGGATTATCTGGAGTTGCGGATTGTTTTGAGCCCATGCTCACACGAGACCATGTAGTTTAGCGAATGGATCCCAACTGGAATCTCGGCACCATTGGTACTCAGCCCGCAGAGCCGTTTTATCGGCCGTTTCTTGTCCAAGTAGCTTTTGAATGAGCGCTAGCGACATGTCTATGCCGGCCGAAATGCCCGAAGACGTGAAAAACTTGCCATCTTCCACCCACCGCGCTTGTTTTTTCCATATCACTGCCGAGCTTTGTGAAGTAACCCACTCAAACGCCATTTTATTTGTCGTTGCGCACACTCCATCAAGAATACCAGCCTTCGCCAACAGTGCACTTCCTGTGCATACTGAAGTTACATATTCCGCACCTTTAGCTTGTTCTTGCAACCAAGACAACATGGACTCGTTATAAACTTCCCTGCGTGTTCCTTGGCCGCCTGGCACCAACAGGATGTCATACCGGACAGCGTCACCAAATGAATGGTCAACGACCGATTTTGGCCCTTGCCTACTCGCTACAGTCTGTCCATCTTCAGAAACCATGCGAATATCGAAATGCTCTCTAGCAATTCCAAACATCTCAACCGGACCAAACACATCAAGAAGTTCGAATTCAGGAAATAGAACAACGCCAATAGTTCTTTTCAAAACAATCATTCTCCAACTGAAATAACCCCCACCGGCAACCCGATTATGTGTTTACATCACGACTGAAAAATTAAACATTCCATTTTCACTTTTTGCTCTATTTGCAAATTGAAGGCTTTCTGTTAACTCCCTAACGATCTCTTCATGATCATTATCGAAAAGCCCAAACCGAACACCTTTCTCAGAAAGATGGGATATGACTTTTTCGAGCATTTCTACTGCATCGGATCCTGAGACCCATACCCCTTTTTTAGCCATCAACTCGTCTGTTGACTCCATACCTTCAGGTAAATCATCAGACATATTGTATTGCATATCGGTAAAATCTTGTGTTGCCTCAAAATTGACGACATTGAGACTTTTTGTAATCTTATCTAGCTTCTTCGAATGTTTGTATATAGCGCATTTATCTGACTCGTCTGAATCGACCTTCCCGTTAATGAGGACGTTTGCCCATAGTGCTGTGCTCATATTTTTTCTTACACATAAAGTCATGCACCCGGTCATCTAGCTCAGGATGCGGTTCCCACCTTGAACTGACTCACCAGAGTATGCAATTCGGCACCGAGTCTAGAAAGTTCATGACTGGACGATGCGGTGTGCTCGGTGTTTTGTGCTGTCTCGGTGGATAGATCCGAGATATTGACCACATTGCGGTCGATTTCATGCGCAACAGTTGCCTGCTCTTCTGCGGCGCTTGCGATCTGGGTATTCATGTCGCGAATCCTGCCAATGGATTGTACGATCTGATCCAGGGATCGCTGCGCCTGGGTTGCCTCCTCCAACGTCTCCTGGGTCAGCGTCTCGCCGTGCTCGATCGCACTCACAGCTTCCTGGGCGCCTGAACGCAGCCGCTCGATCATCGTCTGGATCTCGCTCGTTGACACCTGAGTCCGGTTGGCCAGGCTTCGAACCTCGTCGGCGACCACCGCGAAACCGCGCCCCATCTCTCCCGCGCGGGCGGCCTCAATAGCCGCGTTCAGAGCAAGCAAATTGGTCTGTTCAGCAATACCACGAATCACGTCCACCACGCTGCCGATGGCAACGCTCTCATCGTTGAACCGCCGGATGCGTTCCGCGATCTGCTCAACCTCCGCTGCAAGACGCTGATTGGCCTGCATGGCCCGATTGACTGTCTCGCTACTCGCACGCGAGTGGCCGTCCGCATCGAAGGCTGCCGAGGCGGCCTCTTCCGCGTTCCTGGCGATCTCCTGGATGGTCGCGGACATTTCAGTGACAGCGGTCGCAACCTGCTGAGTCTCGTTGCGCTGCCTGCCCATCATCTCTGTATTGGACCGAGTCACTGCGGAGAGCTCTTCGGCCGCCGAGGCAATCTCAGTCGTAGCCTGACCAACGGCGATCACCATGCGTTCGGTCTTGCTGACGAACTGATTGAAGCCCGACGCCATTTCGGCGACTTCGTCCTTGCCACTGGTGTCCAGCCGGCGCGTGAGGTCTCCCTCGCCACTGGCGATATCCACCATCGTAAGGGCGGCGTCATGAATGGGTGCCACCACGGAGCGCGCGGTCAGGGTGGTGATCAGAATCAGGCCGAGCAGCAGCGGTACGCCGAATCCGGCCATGAGCATGGCATTTTTCTGGAAGGCGGTGTCCACATCGTCGACATAGATCCCCGCACCGACCACCCAGCCCCAGTCGCGAAAGGTCTCGATGTAGCCGATCTTGGGCACGGGCTTGGTGTCTCCTCCTCTGGGCCACACGTAGGTGACGATGCCCTTGCCGTCGTCGCGTGACTTCTGCCACATTTCCTTGTGATAGAGCTTGCCGTTGGCGTCCTTGAGCGACAGCAGACTTTTACCGGCCAGATCAGGTTTAAAGGGGTGCATGACGTTTTTACCGTCTAGGCCGTCGACCCAAAAATAGTTGTTTCCCTCAAAACGCAGGCCAGCGAGCGCGCGCAGCGCGGCAGCCTTGGCGTCAGCCTCCGAGAATTCGCCCTTCAATGCGCGCTGACGATAATCGATGGCAATACTCTTGGCGGTTTCCACTAGTCGGGTGACCTGCTCGATCTTCTGCTCCATCAGAATGGAGCGGATTTCGAGCAGTGCGAGCGTGAGCCCAATCGCGAAACCGAGCGTAACGAAACCGGAAATGATCCAGAGTCGACGATTAATACTGATATGACGTAATAGATTCATCTGTGCACCAGGGAGACGAGAATAAGGACAACGTACCTCCAACGGATCGGATCACGCTTGGAAGCGGGGTAAAAGCCAAGGGTGTTTATCAAGAACACGGATCATCGCCAACATCTTTGTGTGCTGTAGCGGATACTAAAGCTGTAGCGGATACCAGCCCTTTTAATGCGCATAAAAACAACATTAAAAATCAAATGGTTACAATATAAGGTGATCCTGGCAATCCTTGAACCTAGCGATCGCGCGCAAGCACTTTGAAGAAAAATCAAGGGATTGCAACCGGACACATTTCGCCACCTTAAAAGGGCTGCTGTACAGAGACCCCTTAGACCGCTGTCACCCAACCAGATCACGATAAACCCATCTTCGCGGCCCGATGATACCGCACTCCTGACCGATGCACCTCAGCGACCACAGTCTCAGCCAGATCATGATGGGCACGCGCGGCGAGGCCGGATCGCGCACCTTCACCTTACTGGCCAGCGCGATCGAAACCTGAAAGCACCGCTGTCAGATGCTTCAGCATCGGTCACATTTTGTCAGCTATAGGCGCTGAAAGCGTAGCTTTTGCAGCTACTGCTGCAGCACCTAGCATCGTTCACGCAGCGCTGTTATCTGCTACCACACTTTACCCGCAGCAATGCCACCCCGAAGCGATGCGCAGAAACGCGCGTGCGACCCGCCCTCTTCGTCTTTACTCCATTGATAAGCAGTGCTCAGAGCCAAAATTGTCGACAATCTAGCTTGCCATTCGCGAAGAAATTCGCTAACCTGCCTTTATTCTGCTTTGATTGTCGACAACTACTCATGCTGACAGCCGTTGCTTCTAACCCGGACAGCACCACCCTGGCCGACCGGGTCTTTGCGCAGATCCGCCGTGCCATTGTGGAGGGTGAGATTGCGCCTGGCTGTAAGCTGAGCGAGCCGGTGCTGGCGGAGCGTTTTACGGTCAGTCGCGGGCCGCTGCGCGAAGCGTTGCGACGCTTGGAGGCAATTCATCTGATTGAGCGCAAGGCGAATGTCGGTGCGCGGGTGGTGTCGCTTAGTGGTGTGCAGCTGGTTGAGCTTTATCAAATTCGCGAGACGCTCGAAGGCTTGGCCGCACGCTTGGCGGCTGAGGCCATGACCGACACGGCGGTCGCGGAGTTGCAAAGCCTGCTGGCTGAGCATCGTGCTAGCGTCGCGCGCGATCAATGGCAGGCTTATTTCCAGACCGAAGGGGACTGGGATTTTCATTATCGAATTGTGCATGGCAGCGGCAATCAGCGGCTGATTGCGATCCTGTGCGATGATCTCTATCACCTCGCCCGCCTATACCGCTGTCAGTTCGGCATGAAGAGCGAACGCGCCACTGCCGCGCTTAAAGAACACGGCTTGATCGTGGATGCCATCGCCGAGCGCGATGGCGAGCTGGCCGAATGGCTGATGCGGCGCCATATTCGCGCCTCGCGCCGCCATGCCGAACAACGCATCGCCCATCATCCGATCCAACCAACCATGAGACCCGTTCCATGAGCCAATCCGCTCCAGCTACAACTCCCGGTGCCCGCTTGCGCGCCGCCGTTGCCGAAGAACAGCCCTTGCAGGTCGTCGGTGCCATCAATGCCTATCATGCCCTGATGGCCGAGCGCCTGGGCTACCGGGCGCTCTATCTGTCCGGTGGCGGTGTCGCCGCAGCGTCCTATGGGGTGCCGGACCTGGGAATCACCAATCTTGATAATGTGCTGGAGGACACCCGCCGCATTACCTACGCCAGCGAGCGGCCCTTGCTGGTCGATGCCGACACCGGCTTCGGTGGCGCGCTGAACATCCAGCGCACCATTCGCGAGCTGATTCGCGCGGAGGCGGCCGGCTGCCATATCGAGGATCAGGTTGCGGCCAAGCGCTGCGGTCATCGCCCCGGCAAGGCCATTGTGTCGCTCAGCGAGATGGTTGATCGCATTAAGGCAGCGGTCGATGCACGCGACAGGGATTTCGTCATCATGGCACGCACCGATGCCCTGGCGGTCGAGGGACTGGAAGCGGCGGTTGAGCGCGCGGCGGCCTGCGCGGAAGCCGGCGCAGATATGATTTTTCCCGAAGCCGTGACCAAGCTGGAGGATTATCAGCGCTTTGTTGAAGCCACCGGGGTGCCAGTGCTGGCCAATATCACCGAATTTGGCTCCACGCCGCTGTTTAGCACCACAGATCTGGCCTCGGTGGGCGTGGCGCTGGCGCTCTATCCGCTCTCGGCCTTCCGCGCCATGAATCAGGCCGCCCTCAAGGTATATCAGGCGATTCGCCAGCAGGGCAGCCAGGCCGAGGTAATCGATCTGATGCAAACGCGCATGGAACTGTACGATTTTCTCGGCTATCACGCCGCCGAACAACACCTCGACCGGCTGTTCGCCAGTTCTTCCCATCCTCCCACCGGAGTGGCTGACCATGACTGACATCACCGCGACCACCACGCCCAAGCCAAAGAAATCCGTCGCCCTGTCCGGGACTGCGGCCGGCAACACGGCCATTTGCACGGTCGGACGTACCGGCAACGATCTGCATTATCGCGGCTATGACATTCTCGACTTTGCCGATCGGGCCGAGTTCGAGGACATTGCCCATTTGCTGATCCACGGTCGCCTGCCGAGTCCCGCCGAGCTGTCCGCCTACAAGCAAAAGCTACGCCGTCTGCGCGGTCTGCCAGCGGCACTGAAAACGGCACTCGAACAACTGCCGCCCTCAGCACATCCGATGGATGTGCTACGCACCGGTTGCTCGATCCTGGGCACCCTGGAGCCGGAAAAAGACAGCATGCCGGAGGCCGCTACCCGCGACATCGGCGACCGGCTGCTGGCCAGTTTCGGTTCCATGCTGCTGTATTGGTATCATTTCGCCCACAACGGCCGGCGCATTGAGGTTGAAACCGATGATGATTCCATCGGTGGTCATCTGCTGCATCTGTTGCACGGCGAACGCCCCTCGGCCAGCTGGGTGCAGGCCATGCATTGCTCGCTGATTCTTTATGCTGAGCATGAGTTCAATGCGTCTACCTTTGCCGCGCGGGTGATTGCGGGCACCAATGCCGATGTGTATTCGGCGATGAGCGGTGCCATTGGTGCGCTACGGGGGCCCAAGCATGGCGGCGCCAATGAGGTGGCCTGTGAGATTCAGAGTCGCTACGCCAGCGCTGATGAGGCCGAGGCGGATATTCGCGAGCGACTGGCCCGCAAGGAGATCATTATTGGTTTCGGCCATCCGGTCTATACCACTGGCGATCCGCGCAACCAGATTATCAAGGCGGTGGCGCGGCGCTTGTCCGAGGACAATGGCCAACGGCGGATGTTTGAGGTCGCGGAGCGGCTGGAAACCGTAATGTGGGAATCCAAGCAGATGTTTCCCAATCTGGACTGGTTCTCGGCGGTGTCCTATCACCAGATGGGCGTGCCGACACCCTTGTTTACGCCAATTTTTGTCATCTCGCGCACCACAGGCTGGATTGCTCATGTGATTGAGCAGCGCCAGGATCGCAAAATCATTCGCCCCAGTGCCAATTATACTGGGCCGGAGAATCGCCCCTGGGTTCCGCTTGAGCAGCGTTGAGCGGGCTAAGTGGCCGCTGGCTGGTGCCCGTGCTGTTGTCCATGGATAATGATTAACAAAGAGTGAATATGACTGCTCATAGTGCTGATACCAATGTGCGACCGGATCCGGATGCGGAACTGGTCGCCATCGCGGATTATCTCTGCGATACGCCGATTGATTCCATTGAAGCCCTGACCACGGCGCGCCATTGCCTGATGGATTCGCTGGGCTGCGCCATGCTGGCGCTGCAATACCCGGAGTGCACCAAGCATCTCGGGCCTATTGTGCCAGGAACCCTGGTGCCCCAGGGCTCGCGGGTGCCGGGCACCTCCTTTGTGCTGGATCCGGTGAAGGCCGCGTTCGACATCGGCGCCATGGTGCGCTGGCTGGACTTTAACGATACCTGGCTGGCGGCGGAATGGGGGCATCCCTCAGATAACCTGGGCGCCATTCTGGCCCTGACGGATTATCTGTCGCGCCAGGCGCTGGCCAATGGTGGTACGCCGCTGAGCGTGGCCGATGTGCTGGAAGCCATGGTCCGCGCCCATGAAATTCAGGGCGTGCTGGCGTTGGAGAACAGCTTCAATCGGGTCGGACTCGATCACGTCATGCTGGTCAAGATCGCTTCCGCTGGAGTGGCTGCGCGTTTGCTCGGTCTGGATAAGGGGCAGATCATCGACACCCTGAGCCACGCCTGGATCGACGGCCAGTCGCTGCGCACCTATCGGCATGCGCCCAACACCGGCTCGCGCAAGTCCTGGGCGGCGGGCGATGCCAGCTCGCGCGGCCTACGCCTGGCCCTGATGGTGGCCAAGGGCGAGATGGGTCTGCCCTCGGCGCTGAGCGCCAAGGGCTGGGGCTTCCAGGATGTGCTCTTCAAGGGTGAGCCCTTGCGCCGCTCACGCGACTATGGCAGCTACGTAATGGAGCATGTACTGTTTAAGCTCAGCTTCCCGGCTGAGTTCCATGCTCAAACTGCTGTCGAGTGCGCCCTGACCCTGCATCCACAGGTTCATGATCGCATTGAGCAGATCGAGCGCATTGAGCTGACCACCCAGGAAAGCGCGATTCGCATCATCAGTAAGGACGGCCCGCTCTACAACCCGGCCGACCGTGATCACTGTCTGCAATACATGGTGGCGGTGCCGCTGCTGTTCGGTCGCCTCACGGCCGAAGACTACGAGGATCAGGTCGCCCAGGATCCGCGCATTGATCAACTGCGGGCCATCATGCAGGTGCAAGAGGATCCGCGCTACACGGCGGACTACCTGGCTCCAGACAAGCGCTCCATTGCCAATGCGGTGCAGGTGTTTTTCAAGGATGGCAGCAGCACTGAGAAGGTGGCGGTTGAATACCCCATCGGCCATCGCCGCCGACGCGCTGAGGGGCTGCCGGTATTGGAGCGCAAATTCGCTGCGGCCCTGCGCACCCGCTTTCCGCGCCGCCAAGCCGAGCGCATTGAGGCGCTCTGTCAGGATGAGGCCGCGCTGTTGGCGACTCCAGTGCCGGAGTTTCTTGATCTCATGATGATTTAATCCTGCACCACCGCGCCCCAAGCCCATTCATGCTGACCAAATTACTCCTGACTGTCGCTGTGGTGCTGGCCGCTTATACGGTGCTGCGTGCGCGGCGCACGACCTCGGATGCGCGCGCAGCACCGGCAGCAGGATCCGGCATTCCTTGGGGGGTGGTGCGTCTCGGTGCCTATGGCCTGATCGGGGTCATCCTGCTTGCGAGTGCCTGGTCGGTCTATCATCAATGGCAACGGGGGCGCGAGGTGCTTGAGGTGCAGGTGGTCAACCCGGCCACCGGCGCGAGCGATCATTATCAGGCACGCCGTAGCGAGATCAAGGGCCGGGTATTTCGCACCCTCAATGGACAGCAGGTGCGCATCGCCGAATTTGAGCGCCTGATTCTCAGCGAACCGCGCTGAATCTATTGAGCACCGCTCAACACCAGACAACAGCCGTCATTCCTGAACGGGGCCGATATTGAAAGCCACCGACAGGCGCTCACCCGCACCGCGATGCTCCTCGACCCAGTGGGTCAGCTCCGGATCGAACAGCACCCCCATCCCAGCCCGGGGTCGGATGCGTATCTCAAAGGGATCGTCGTCAAACAGCAGATCGCCGCTGTGCGCGGGCACCTGGATGTAATACACCCCGGAAAGCAGTTCGTCATGCTCGGCATGGGCGTGGCGGCTGGTCACCTGCCCTGGAGCCATGCGGTTGAGCCAAAAACCGCGTCGCAGTTGCTGCAGCGGTCGCTCCAACTGAGCCGCTGCCTGTTCGAGCGCATAATCAAGCAGCGCCTCAAGCCCTGGAATCCGGGCCGGGTCAAGGTACAGATTCTCAAAGCGCCCAGCGATGAAGTGGCTACGCTCGCGAAAGTCTTCCGGCCCCAAAGCGGCCATGGCGCGCGCGGCGGCGGCATTAAAGGCCTCCGCCGACGGGTAATCAAACACCCGGATTGGGCTGATGGCTGGCATACTGTTATCAATCCTGTTTTTGCTCTTACTGTTATTGCACGAAATGTTTGCACTAAACATTGCTACGGAGAGCCACGATGCCCAAAGTTTCCGCCGGTGATGCCCTGCGGCGCCTGCGCCAGCGTACCCCTCTGGTGCACAACATCACCAATTATGTCGCCATGAACCCCATGGCTAATATTCTGCTCGCCGCTGGCTGCTCGCCAGCCATGGTGCATGCGCCCGAGGAGGCCGCTGATTTTGCTGCCATCGCCAACGCACTTACCATCAATATCGGCACTCTATCAACCCCCTGGTTGCAGGCCATGCTCAGCGCGGCCGAGGCGGCCAGAGCCCATCAGCGTCCCTGGGTGCTGGACCCGGTAGCCGTCGGCGCCACCCGATTTCGCCAACAGGCGGCAGTCCAGTTACTCGACCTGCAACCGACGGTGATCCGTGGCAATGCCTCGGAAATTCTCGCCCTCGGTGCTTGCACCGGTCAAGCCGCCACCGGCGAGCTCCAGGGACACGGCGTCGATGCCAACGACCCGGTCTCAGCAGCAGCGGCAGCCTCGGTCACGCTGGCCAAACGCTATCAGACCATAGTCGCCGTAACCGGCAAGGTCGATTGGGTCACCGACGGACGCCGCGCGGCGCAGGTTCACAATGGCCATGCACTGATGCCCCAGGTGACTGCGCTTGGCTGCTCCCTGACCGGCCTCATCGGCGGTTTTCTCGGTGCCGGCTGCGAGCCTTATGCGGGCACTGTGGCGGCGCTGGCCTATTATGGCGTCGCCGGTGAGCAGGCGGCATGCACGGCACAAAGCGCCCTGCAACACTCAGGGCAAAAGCTGGGGCCGGGTTCCTTTGCCGTTGCCTTTATCGATGCACTGGCCAATCTGGAACCGGAAGCTCTGGATGGTGCCGCGCGCATTGAGCCGATGTCGCACCCGGATCCGCGCCAAGTCGAGGAGTTGTCGTGAAGCCATCTTTTGATCTGTCAGTCTATCTGGTCACGGATTCCCAACTGTGTGGCACGCGCGGAGTGATCGCGACTGTGGCCGCAGCGGTGGCCGGGGGTGCCACCATGGTGCAGTTGCGCGACAAAACCGCCAGTGATGCCGCCTTGATTGAACTGGGGCAGGCACTGAAAGCCGCCCTTGTCGGTCAGCCGGCGCGTCTGATGGTCAATGACCGTCTTGAAGTAGCCGCTGCCATTGGCGCCGATGGGCTGCATATCGGCCAAAGCGACGCCGACCCGGCAGCGGCCCGAGCCCGACTGGGTCCGCAGGCCATTCTGGGGCTATCGGTGGAAACCCCGGCCATGGCCCGGGCGGTTGATCCCGAACTGATTGATTATCTGGGCGTCGGTCCGGTGTTTGCAACGCCCACCAAGGCCGATCACGCCACACCGCTGGGCTGGGACGGACTCCGCGCAATTTGCGCCGCCGCTCCCGAGCTGCCCAAGGTGGCCATCGGTGGCCTGAAAGCCGAACATGCCGGCGCAGTGATTCAAGCCGGTGCGCAGGGGCTGGCGCTGGTCTCAGCTATTTGTGCTGCCGCTGATCCGCAGGCCGCAGCGGCGGCCATCCAGGCACAGGTACGTGAGGCGCGGGTACGTGAGGCGCGGATCTAGCCGGCAAAGAGTCGCGTCATCTCGTCGTGGCTGCGCGTCACACAGTCTTCAATTGACACGCCGAGAAACCAATTCCCCGTGACGGCCAATGGATGACCCGCTGCCGTTGTCGCCTGCAACGCCTGATTGAGTCGCGCCATCCAATCGCCATGGCTTTTGCGCAAGCTCGGCAGGCGATTGTGCTCCTGGCGCACGGCGGCAACCTGACTGGGCGCGACATCCAGCGCCTGGCAGGCGGCTTCGATCTGGCGCTCGGTATCCAGGCGCCCGCCGGGGAAATGGAAGGCAAAGCCACGGTACTGCGGATGCTCGAGAAAATCGCGGGACACCGCCGACAGGAAGGGGCCATCCACGCTGATCAGGCCGGCAATGGCGGGCAGCTTGAGGTCTTTTTTGTCAAAGGCTAGCAGCAGAGAATCGATCTCCGCCACGCCGATCATGCCAATCGCCGCTGCGGCTGCCGGACTCACGCCCTGCAACAGGCGCGTGGCCACATCGGGCGGCACGGCCAGTGTCAACGCCTGGGCGCGCAGTGAGGCTCCGCTGTCCAGCTCGACGCGATAAGCGCCCTCCTCCAGCGTCACGCCGACCACAGCGGACTCCAGGCGCACCTCAATGCCATCCTGAGCGGCCAGGGCACGCGGGATCTCCGCCAGACCGCCGGGCATGGTGAAGCTGCGCAGAATCTCTTTGCGGCGCGGTTTTTTGCGAAACAAAGCCGACGCAGGATAATCATCGGCCGTTTGACAAATCACCGAACGGAAGGCTGGACCAAACAGATCACTGTAGTTTTTGCGCCCCAGTCCACGTCCATAGTATTCATAAACGCTGAGCTTCTCCTTATTGAGCTTAAACAGGCGCGGCAAGGAGGTTAGCAGTTCCAGAGGGTGCAGAGCCGACAGGATCGATGCCCGCTGCCCTCCGCGCCACAGCCGGTAACTCGCTTTGGCCTTAGCCTGAATCTTGCTAAGCAGACCAATACGCTCCAGAATCTCCAACAAATGACCGTAGCTGTTGAAACAACTGTGACTGCCGGCTTCGACCCAAAAATCGCCCAGCCCGTCGAAGCCCTGGGTGTTCATGCAGCCCCCGACACGCGATTGCTGTTCCAGCACCAGAGTGGGCGTGCCGGCACGGGAGGCAAAAAAGGCGGCTCCCAGGCCGCTGATACCACCGCCAATGACGAGGTGGGGATGAAGGTCGGAAGAGGCTGGTTGATTCATGTTGAGCTGTCAGCTGTAAACAATAAGAAACGGGAGGATCGCTTGGCGCTGGCACCATGCTGGCGCCGCGCTGCTGCCACGCTGACACCACTAGGAGTCGCGTGAACTATCGGTCATCATCGATTGCGGCTCCATTTCCATGGAGTCAATATCCGGAATCGGCTCGGCCAGCGGCGGCGGGGCACAATCCTCCAGCGACCAGTCCTGGCCCTCGACCAGACTAAGCTTGCTGGTATCCGGATTTTGCTCCGGGCCTTGATCCGAGAGTTCTTCAAGGGTTGCACCGGCTGGGGCAATGGACAAGGCCGCATTGGCATTGGACGTTGCCGCCTGCGCACGAGTGGCAGCCGCTGGTTGCGCCGAGGATGCCGCTGTCTCCTCGTCGGAGTCATCAAAGCGAAACACCTCTTCCGACTCGCCGCCGACCGGTATGATGTCAGCAACGGCGCCCAGTTTGCGGAAGGCCTCGCGGTAGCGCTCGGCTGTTGGGTGATCGACACCGCGCTTGATAAACACCGCTTGACCACAGAACAGGCGGTCGATTCCAGCCTGATCGAGCTTAAACGCCTCAGCCACGCGTTGCTTGACGTGCTCCAGTGTCGCAGCGCCAATCAACTCACCCGAGAATTGCACGTCGAATGTGGGTTCTGGCATCGATTCCTCCGGGACAGACAGGCCGCGATGAGTGGGTCACCCATGCAAGGCAACACAGATTCAACGCAGAATTGTAGCCGGGATTCTGGCCAGAGGTGGGAGGATTTTCAAGTCCGGGATCGCCGATCGCAATCCCGGTCTTGACACAAACTCAGAGCGGTTTTTGCAGCGTGAAGGCGCCACGCAGATCACCGGCCTTATAACCCCGCGCCTGATCCTGGGGATAGGCCGCATCCAGGGCGGCGGCGATCTCGGGGTTAATCGCCTCGCCATGACAGGCCAAACACACCTGCTGAGTCGGGATTGCTTTCATGAAGCGATAGCTTTGACCGTCTTCGCCATCAACCACGGAGGCATAGGTCAGCTGACTCAGATCAGCACCGGCATTGGCGCGATCCTCAAATTGCCGCAGCACCCGCTGCTCCCAGACATCCGGGCTGTTGAGCTCCACATTACGCGGCTTAAGACTGGTACGACCGATGCTCCAGCCTTCGTCCTGCGACAAGGATTCAGCAATGGCCGGTGCCCGCTCCTTGCAAAGGTTAACAGCGGCCACTGGCCCACCGTCCTGCATGGCGCTTTTCAGCTCACCCTGTAACTGCTGGGCAAAGGTGTGAATCAACTGTTTGGCCTGGTAGGCATTCATCATGGCCGAATCCTGCTCGGCGACAGCCGTTCCGGACAGCGCCGCTGCGGCGAAAACACCGGCGACCATTTGTGACATGCGCATGGTTACAACTCCATAGTGGACAATAACGGATCGAGACAGAGCACTGCGACACACCGGGCGACCGTCAACGACTCGCCCGGCCATCACAAAGGTGCGACTCTGGATGCGTTATTGTTGCAACAGACACGCGCTCGCACAATGATGATTCAAAATCGCCAGGGATTTTTTCAGCTCAGTTGTTTCGGCCCTGCATTAGGCGCCAGTGCCCGGCAGACTCAGCACTTCCACTTTTACCCGGGCAATACCGCGGTGAATCATGTCCAACTGGCTGGCCGCACGCCGCGACAGATCAATAATGCGCCCCTTAACGAAAGGACCGCGGTCATTGATGCGCACCACAATCGAGCGGCCTGTTTTAGTATCGGTCACCTTAACCTTGGTGCCCAACGGCAGGGTCTTATGCGCAGCGCTAATCCGATTTTTATCATAGATTTGGCCACTGGCTGTTTTGTTGCCCTGCAAACTGTCGTGATAGTAGGAGGCGATACCGCTCTGCACAGCGCCGGGGACCGCTTTCACGGAGGCTAAGGCCGGCAGCGTGGTCAGCGCCATCAAAACGCCCAAGGCAATCCAGAGGGCGCTTGGGTTGACATGATTGGTTTTGCTCTTGTTGATCATTCCAGGGTCCTCACTGGCTTAAACATCGGCTGGCACAGCAAAGTGCGAACCGAGTCACAAATTTGGAGGACGCAAGGATACAGGAAAACCCGCATAGGGAAAACCCCTATACGCAGGTTGTTGGGCAGATGCTTACTTGTGAAGAGAATTGCCAAGCACGCTGGCATTCTCTTTAGGGTGTGAGCATAGCACTCCCAGGCGCTTCAGCGAGGTGGACAGGACGCGGGCGGGTCTTGTCCCATAGCGCGACGGAGCCAACACCCCGTCGCGCGGCAGCACGTCGACCCGCTCGTGTTAGCGCAGCGGATTGACCTGCATGACCACTGGCACGTCGCCATCGACGGCTTGGTTCTCGGTCTCCAGCCACCATAGCTCAGCACCATCCGGGCTGAAAGCCAGCCGCGTTGGTCTGGTCAGCGCTGGCCAGGCCAGGGTGGCGGTGATGCCCTGTGGCCCGTACAGATCCACCCAGCAGTCGGTGCGCTCCGGCGCGCGACCCGCCGTCGCATCCACGCACACCCGGTAAGCCAGATAGGCCCCATCAGCGCTCAGCGTTGGCTGATCCACCCGCCAGGCTGGATCGGCCTGATCCGCCGGATCGGTGTAGCACCAGCGCTGGCCGCTGGCCAGTTCGGTCAGGTAGATGGCCGCCGAGGCAGGCGTGGCGCCGATACAACTGGCCACCCAGCGCAGTTTGGCATCGGCACGCGCGTCGAGAACAGGCTCAATCTCGGGTGCCTCGGTGACAGCGCGCGGAGTTGCGGCCATGCGGGCGCGAACCTGAGGCTCGGCATCCGCCGGAGGCAAGACCACCGGCTCCAACGTCCCGTCAGTGCTGACCCGCACGGGGTTGGGGGCGAGATTAGGCGTCGTCTGACCGGGACGCGGAACCGTGGTGCCGAAGGCGCCGGCCAGCGCAGCATAGGTCAGCTTGGTCTCGGGCTCCAGCAGATCACCGCCGATGACATAGCGGGAGGTGTCGGGTCGGCCAATTACGCGCACAACATGCCCGTTGATGGTCAACTCGAAGCCGTCGCTCAAGAAGCGCCCAGCGGTAATCACCAGCCCTTCGGGTAGGTTGATCTGGCTGGCCTGGTTGTCAACCAAACGCACGTCGGTGCTGAGTTCGGGACTCAGGGTGTAGGTATCGATGCCACCAAAGTCGAGCGTCTGCACGAAGCTGCCGTCGAGCACCAGCGGCGAGTCGCCGGCGTTCATGTAGAGCTTGTCCTGGGGCGTGCTGAGCTGACGACCGGGGGCGCCCTGGATTTGAACCTCGCCATTGACGCTAGCGTCAGCGTCGAAGGGGCCGCCGTCCTTAACCTGAAAACGCAGTTGCCAGTAATCGTCGACCAGGGCCGTCATGCCGCCTTGCGCGGGGCTGGCGAGGTTGTCCCAGGTGTCGCTGTGCTGGTTGAGGGCGTAGAAGCCGTTGACGGCCACCTCGGCCGCGGTGATCACCGTGAGTGGTAAGACGCTTCCACCGGTGACGGTGTTAGCGGCAGCGGTCTGACGGGCGGTGCGGCTCTGCTGTTGGACGTCGATGCGCTCGATCATGGTGAAGTCCAACACACCCATCGGCAGGTCGAGTCCGTCGGGCCAGACAATGTCCGTGATCTGCGTAAAGGCCTTAACCTGCCCGGAATCGTCGTTGACCAGGGTGACCCAGACCAGGTGGCCGTTGTCATCAACCGTTGGATAGGCGGTGACAGTGTCCTGCTGCCAATCGGGTGTTCCGTCGCCGTTGTTGTCGCCCGCGACGGTTTGCCCGTCTGGACCGGGGCGACCGGGTGCAAAGGCTTCGATCTCATCGGGGATGTCATCGCCATCCTCATCGGTCATGCCTCCCCAGGTCGTTACTGGTGGCCAGGTAGTGGGGTCATCAGGATCCGGAAACGCAGTGCCGTTCACAGCGACCGAAAGGATGTTGCCGGCGGGATCGAAGGCGTATTGCAGCGACTGGCCAGTGTCGTAACTCACCTGGGTCAGGCGACCGATGGCGTCGTAACTGTAGGTGACGTTGGCGGCTGCGGCCTGCGTCAGCGGCATGATGCCAAGGAGGGCCGGTAGTGACGGGGCCAGAGAGGTGAGTAATCTGTGCATAGACATTGCGCGCTCTGTGCCTGCGACGCCCGTCGCGGGAGGAAGCACGCCCTCCTTAAAGATTCATGTTGAAATTTGTGGTACGTCCGCGATTTTCCTAAATTGAACGACCTACTTTCGTGCTTCGCTGATGGTTCCAATCTCGACGATCCACCCGTTTGCAATCGGGCCGTTGCTGGCGCTCCCGAAGGTCGGCGACCATTTCAGTGAGGCTATTCTGATGTCGCGCGGCGTAAGCATCCCGGTTTCGCCAAACCTCCGCGATAATTTCATCGCGATACATCAGTTTTCCTCCGGAAAGAGTTCCAATGGCGCGCAGATTTCGGGGGAGGAATACCCGGCGGCACCACAAATGGCACGAATAATGGGCTTTTTGGTCGCATTGTCGATATGCTGGCAATTCCACGTCAGCAGATAATCCATGCGATGAACCGCCGCGACAGCGACATGAATCGCGTCAGCTTTGGCAACCTCAGGTATTCCGCCTTCCGCCATCAATCTTGCAGCAAAGTCTTGAACTTCCCTGTCGATCATCACGGCTTGGCCCAGCCGCCAGATAGCCCGGAATGGACATTTCGAGATAGGCGCTCTTTTTCATGGCCTGCTTTCGCTGAATGGCATTCAAAAATGGCGGGTTAGGCTGTCGCTAACCGGCTCTACCTTGCTATCGCGTTCCACCCTAAGCGGACTGCGCCGCTCCGTGGCTGGAATGGCCCGCACGAATCGAATCTTGATCGCCTTGACCCGGTTCGAGAAATCATCGTCCCCCTCCGGTAGCACCACCCAGCCATCGATATGAAACGGGCGTTGACGCCGCGTCAGGCGCACCGCCTCGCGCAGGGTATCGATCTCGCGCACCAGCAGATCCGAGCGCCGTTCGAGCAGATTGATCGTCAAGAAATAGGTCCCACCCCGAACCCGATAGCCACGATAGTGCGGCATCTCGACCCTTCATCCTCATGTCCATGCAACCTGCTGTTCCATCAAGCGGATGCGTAAGTCGGATACGCAGGGCGATCCGCCATAGCCGCCATCATCATGCCAAATTCACCTGGTGGAACCTCCTTTCGAAAACTCCTCCTGATACAGACAGTTAACTTGATCCGTTGGCAGGTGGCGGAACCGCTATTGCGTTCCGCCCGACGCGAGCTCGGGTAGCTCGAAAATAATTCGAGCCTGGCCCGTTTGATTCGTTTGATTGATTCTGGCCTACGCGGGCTGATCAGTGAAACCCAAACATCCGTCTCAATGCCACGGGATTAGGAATTGATCGAAGCCAATCTCCAAATTTGATGTAACTTTCTACCGCTTTTGTCTGCATTAATACGTCGAAATTAATCCCGACCTGAAATTTTGCCGATACCGGACCCACACCACCAGACAGCCCCACACCTACAAGAGCAGGACCGGAGGATTTTAGGAGGAAACCAAGTCCGGGGGTTGAAAGACCTCCGCATATTTCAATAGTCGTATCTAATAATAATGTAGAAGGAGTTTTGAGTTTTCCGCAACCTTCAATTCCTGCAGAAGGTAGCTTAAGCTCAGCCCAACTATCTTCATAGGTTAGGAAAAGACTAGCGCTTTCTTTGACGTAAACATAATCTCCTATTATTCCATACGTTGCTTCCATATTTAATATGCTGATTCCGCTGCTTCCAAGAACATCTTCGGTTTTAAAGTTCCACCTAGTAGGCGAAGAATCATTCAACAGTTCTGGCCGCCATATCTTCCCGGTTGGGGACTGATTAATTTCCGGGCCTTCTAGACCATTCTCAGACATTACATAACCAGAATAATTATCATAACCTTCTTTTTTACCACTCGGATCCACTCCCATCACCGGATCCCCCAACACATACGCATACCGATTCAAAGCCTGCGGCGTTAGCATATCCCCATGCAACGCATCCAAGCTCACAAACCGCATAATATCCTCCTTGTAATACCGCGCCCGCATGTAATGCAGGCCATTACCATCATCCATCACGCCATACTTGCCAACGAACCTGAACGGATTCGGGGTGCTGCCCTGGCTCGTCGTATGCCCATAGGGTGAGTAGGCATATTCATCCGTCACAGTGCCACTGGCATCGGTCAAGGCCAGCGTGTGCCCTGTCGGATCGAAGTGGTAATAGTGGCTGTTCCCGCTCGCATCGATCTGCGAGACCAGACCCTCGCCATAGACGTAATAACGGCTGATCGCGCCCTGCGCCGTGGTTTCGGCGATCACATTGGGTAATGACGCCAAGGGATCGATGACATAGCGGGTTTCGACGCCGTTTTGCGTCTGACTGATGCGGTTGTCGTTCAGGTCATAGGCGTATTGGCTCAGGATCGTCCCATCGCGCGTGATCTGGCTGATGTGATCCTTGATATCGAATTGATAGATGGTCTGCACGCCATTGGCGTCTTCCTCGATGATCCGGCCGGAGTCGTCATGCGTGTAGGTCTTGCCCGCCGCCGTCTGGAGACGGTTGGTATTGTCGTAGGTCATCGCGTCAATGCCTGCTGGTAAGGTCGGCATGAGTGGCAGATCGACCGTGGCCTGGGTGATGTTGCCCGCCTCGTCGAGGGTCAAATCATGGCTACTGATGACGCTGTTATTGGCGTGCAGGTTTTGCAGTCGAACCAGGCGTCCGGCGTCGTCGTAGTCGAAATGGGCCTTGGTGCCGTTGCCATTGGTGATGTCCGTCACCTGCCCGGCCTGATTGCGGGTGTAGCTTGTCGTTTGATTGAGCCAGTCGGTCAGGCTGTCGAGGCGGTCGGCCTCGTCATAGACATAGCTGACAATCTTGTTGCCGGGGTAGGTCAGACGGGTGCGGTTGCCGGCCAGGTCATAAGCGTAACTCAGGGTCTGGCCTTTCTGATCGGTGACGCTGGTGATGCGGTTGATTGCATCATAGGTGTACTCAATGGTGCCGCCGCCGGTGGCAATGCTGGTGACATTGCTGTTGGCGTCGTAGGTGTAACCGATACTGCGGGTGAGACTTTGATTGGCGTCGTACTCAGTGCGCTGAGTGACCCGTCCGAGTTCATCGAAGATTTGTTGAGTCTTTTCACCATTGGGCGTGGTTTCACTGATCAGATTGCCGGCGCTATCGTATTCGTAGATCCATTGCTGGCCATGGTGCAGGGTGGTCGAGGTACGCCGATCCAAGGCGTCGTAGGTATAGCGGGTGATGTGACCAGCCGGGTCGGTGACCGTCACCAGATTCCCGTTGCCATCGTAATCGGCCTTCGTCACCTTGCCGTCTTGCAGGGTTTCTTTGAGATTGCCTGAGGCGTCATAGGTGTAGCGAGTGATGTTGCCGCGTGCGTCCTCATGGGAAGCCACCTGTCCGTTGGGATAATAGGTCCACTGTTGCTCATGGCCTTCATCGTCCCGCTGCTTGATCTTGCGATTTAGTTCGTCGTAGCTGTAGGTGAGGGTATGACCGTCGCCATCGGTCACCGTGGCGACATTGCCGTTGGCGTCGTAGGTATAGGTGGTGGTTTCGTTCAGCGGATTGATCTTTTCGATGACCTGACTGCGCGCATCATAGTGGGTGGTCGTCGCGTTTCCGCGCTCATCGGTGACGGTCGCGAGGCGGCCCATGGCGTCATAGGTGTAGCGGCGGATATGATCCACCCCGTCAACCCGATATTTTTCCTCGATCTTGCGGTTGAGTACGTCGTAGATATAGTCGGTGCGATGATTGAGCGGATCAATGGTCCAGATCAGGTTGTCGCTGTTGTCGTACCCGTATTGGGTGGTGTAGTCGATGCCTCCACCCTGCTCGTTCTTGGTCAGGATATTGCTGTGCTCATCGTAGGTGTAGCGAGTGACCAAGCTAGAGGGTGACGTTTCCTCGATCAGGCGACCGAGGTTGTCATGGATGCGGCGGGTTTGCCCACCAACCAAGGGGTTTGGGTTGTTGATTGCCCAGTTGATGAGCCAGAGATTGCCAAACTCATCGTAGCTATAGCCGGTTGAGTTGCCGAGCGGTTTGGTTTCCTCACTGATCCAGGCATTTGCGTCGAATGTTCGAGTGGTGGTATTGCCGAGTGGATCGGTGATCGAGCCCGCCTGACCGGTCGGGCTGAAGTCATCAAACTGGGTGGCCGGTACGCCGGGTTGCTGAGTCGAATTGAGGGCCGTCAAGTTGGGGGCACCGGGGATGGCCTCATAACTGGCCAGGTAATCGCCGTGGGCGGCATCCGTGACCTTGTCCGGACGGTTGCGGGCGAGGTCGTCGTAACGGATCGCGGTGGTATTGTTGTTGGGGTCCGTGACCTGTACGACTAACGCGGCTTCCGCGACATGCTGACGGTCTAGGCCATCATACCCCTGATACCCTTGGGTTCTGACGTACTCGGCGGCATTAACCGTATCCAGACGGGCCTCGACGCGCGTGCGCTGGTCGTCGAGCATGAAGACGACATTGCTATTGACCCCATTGACTTCGGGCTGCTCAATGCCGGTGGCTTGCTTTAGATAGAAGGGCGAGCTCGATTGTTCAACGAACGGGTAGGAAAACGTCGTCATTGCATCAGCGCCATCCGTGAGGGTGACCACGCGATCTTGAGTATCGTCCTCGCCGTTGATGGTGAAGGTGACCGGCGCATAGTCGATGCGCATCTGAACATTTCCGCGCGGATCAGTGATGCTCGCAAGGCGGTAGCGGTCCTCGCCGGTCGTGCCGACATAGGCATACCGATCATGATAGTCGCGCATGTTGCGCACGTCGGTGATCATGCCGTTGGCGTCGTAGGTGTATTCGACATAACGCCCGGCAAAGTCGGTGACGCGCTGGACGCGATGATTCCCATCCCGCGTGATGGAATAGTCACGCCCATTCGCATCGGTGGCGCCGGTTAGATCGCTGCCGGTGTAATGGAAGGTCAAGGCATTGCCCATGCGATCCTCAATGCTCTTAAGGTCGCCGGGTTCGGTGGTGGTTGGAGGGGCAAAGCGATACAGCCGATTGCCCTGGGTATAGAGCACGAAATCGCCGCTGCCGTCCGGATCTTCCATCAACTGGTCGAAGTTGCCCGGATTGAGGGTGTACCAGAGGTCGTCCATGTCCTTATAGAAGAACTGCACACGGCCGTCCTCGCGGGGGCCGATGGTCACCTGTCGGTCGAAACTGTCGGGCACGAAGGCGATCTTCGCCTCGTAGCCGAAGGTCCAGGGGCGAAGCGCTAGCGAGTTATAGGCGCGGCTGAACGCAAACGCCGGGCCTTTGCCATCGACGCTCATGTCGGTGGTGGCCAGATGGTAATTGCCATTGCTGACATCCACCTGCTTGAACAATTCACTGCCGCTGCCGGTGATGGCCGGATCGCCATACGAATTGGGAATGGCCACGGCTTCCAGACAGGACACCTCGGTGCAGGTTTGCGAATCGGTGTAATCGCCCACCAGGGTGTCGTCACTGTCGCCGGGATCATTCAGTTGGAAGATTCCAGCTCTAAAGGAGCGCAGGCCGGGCTTTACCAGGGAGTAGTCGACCATGTAGGTCATGCTGTCACCCTGGTCTTGCAACTCCAAATGCCAGCCGTCTTGACCCACGCCAAACCAGTGGCCCTGTTGATCGTCGAAGTTGACGAAGACGCCATAGCCGTCGGGCAGGGGTTCTGACAGGGTGACTGTGAATCTCAGGCCGGTTTCGGGGATGGTGCCTTCACCCACGGTAAAGTCGGTGATGGTGGGAACCTGGCCAGATTCGACTTTTTGAAACAGATACTCTTGACGCGCTGATTCTTGTGGCTTCGTATCGCTGGCTCCAACTTCAATTTTATACGAGCCAACCGCCAAACTGTCCAGGTCAATCAGAAAAGTTGCGGTGTCCGTGGTTCCGGTCAAGTTGACGACACCATTTTGTCCAGTCGAATCGCCGGAAGATGTCTTTATCGCGTAAGCGACCGACTGTAATCCAATATCATCCGTCACCGTGACATTGATTGAAAAATCAGCGGTCTTCGGATTGTAGTAACCGCTTCCTGATGTATTGATGGTGACGATTGGTGGGTTGTCGGTCGTCTCGACCTTCTGAAACAGATACTCTTTACGCGCTGATTCTTGTGGTTTCGTGTCACTGGCTCCAACTTCAATTTTGTATGAACCAACCGCCAAACTGTCCAAGTCAATCAGAAAAATTGCGGTGTCCGTGGTGCCGGTCAAGTTGACGACACCATTTTGTCCAGTTGAATCGCCAGAAGATGTTTTTACCGTGTAAGAAACCGCCTGTAATCCGATATCATCGGTCACTGTGACATCGAGATCAAAATCCGCCGTCTTCGGATTATTGTCACCGCTTCCAGAGGTATTGATGGTGACGATTGGTGGGTTATCGTTGGTCGGGTCGACCTTTTGAAACAGATACTCTTTACGCGCTGATTCTTGCGGTTTCGTATCGCTGGCTCCAACTTCAATTTTGTATGAGCCAACCGCCAAACTGTCCAGATCGATCAGAAAAGTTGCGGTGTCCATGGTGCCGTTCAAGTTGACGACACCATTTTGTCCAGTTAAATCGCTAGAAGATGTCTTTACCGTGTAAGCAACCGCCTGTAATCCAATATCATCCGTTACAGTGACATCGAGATCAAAATCCGCAGTTTTCGGATTGTTGTCGCTGCTTCCAGATGTATTGATGGTGACGGTCGGTGGGTTGTCAACCACAGTGCAGGAAGTTTTTTGGGTCGCTTGCCAGCCGGGATCTTTCTGATCCAGAAATGTGGCGACGGCAGGGTCTAAAGTCGATTCGGATAAACAGTTATTAGAGATGGAAAAGCTGCACGTTAATTGAGCAATCTGCGTGGCAATGTTGGTAATAATATTGTTAGAGACTTCGAATAAAGACAATTGGTTCAATTGCCCCAGCTCCGCTGGGATACTGCCGCTGAACTGGTTGATGGAGAGATTAAGGTATTGCAATTGACTCAATTGCCCCAGCTCTGCTGGAATACTGCCGTTGATCTGGTTGTCGTAAAGATAAAGACCTATCAATTGATTCAATTGCCCCAGCTCCGCTGGAATACTGCCGCCGAGCTGATTGAGGGAAAGATTAAGGTATTGCAATTGACTCAATTGCCCCAGCTCCGCTGGAATACTGCCGCCGAGCTGGTTGCCAATGATTTCAATCGCTACGACATGACTGCCATTAGCATCACTACTACAATACACCCCATACCATCCTTGACCAGTCCCTGCCTCCCAGCCACACTCTGTTCCAACCGCGCCTAACCAGCCGGTCTTATCGATCCAATTCTCTCCATCGGTCGCGTCATACAACGCAATCAAGGCCGCGCGCTCGCTGGCCGGGATCGCTGCCTGTGCCGGCTGCTGCCACAGACAGACACTCGACAACAGCAACATCGAAATCGCGGCTTTTTTGAATATAATCATCCCGGCACCTGAATCGTTCTGGCTCTAGAAAAAATGCGGCGGATCTGTCAGCTGGACTTGCCGCATCGGAAGCAGATCCTACTTGATAAGGTCATCGATCTTTACGCTCTCATCTGTTCACCCGGAGGGTGATCGCGTTTCGTGTGATCGCAGGCAAATCGTATCGGCATGACCCAATGATGGCCATCATGGTGTCTAAAATATACCCGGAAATCGCTCGTGGCAACCGCAACGCCGGAGAAGGCTGCAAAGCATTTGTAATTTAAAAACAAATACTTAGCGATTTTCTAATGCCATAAAAATAATGCGGGATTCTAGTTATCCAAACACAATCCCGTCAAGCTATTTTTTTTGGTCGCTCATGAATTGTGGTCGATATTATTTGCTGCCAGACTGGAATTGCGGAAATGGAAGTTGCTTGCCCGGCCGCGAAGGCTGCGGTTCCGGCTCCTCACCACATCGTCGAGCGGTATACAGAGTGGCGAACGGTCGAATACTGACCATTGCTTGTTGCGCACGGGTTGCTGTAGAAGAGGCTGAATAATCAGGCACAGGGATCCCGCGATGCGCTTTTTCAACACCGAAGGCCCGAATCAATCCGAGCGTCATTACAGTCTGCCACCCTTGAGCCGCTGGGATCTGGACGCGATTCTCGGGCTGATCGATCAGGATAAGTATTTCCTGCTCCATGCTCCGCGCCAGACCGGTAAAACCAGTTGTCTGCTGGCGCTGGCCGAGCATCTGAACCAGGCGGGTCGCTATCGGGCTTTGTATGTCAATATCGAAAGCGCGCAGGCGGCGCGCGAACAAGTTGCGCTCGGCATGGCGGCGGTGGTGCAGGCGATCGCCAACAGCGCCCGCTGGCGCTTGGGCGATACCACGACGGAACCGCTGGCGCAGCAGGTGCTCCGCGATCAGGCGGGGCTCACGAGTCTGGAGTCCTTTCTCACCCGCTGGTGTGAACAATCGCCTCAACCCCTAGTGCTGCTGCTTGATGAGGTCGATGCGCTCATCGGCGATACCCTGATCTCGCTGCTGCGTCAGTTGCGCGCGGGCTACCCGCAGCGCCCGCACCATTTCCCCCAGACGGTAATTTTGTGTGGGGTGCGCGATCTGCGCGACTATCGTATCCATTCAACGTCCGAGTCCGCCGTCATCACCGGCGGCAGCGCCTTCAACATCAAGGCCAAATCGTTGCGGTTGGGGGATTTCAGTGCACATGAGGTGAGGACTCTGCTCGGCGAACATACCGAGGAGACCGGGCAGCTTTTTACACCCGAGGCATTGGACCGGGTCTGGGCGCTGACGCAGGGCCAGCCCTGGCTGGTCAATGCCCTGGCCTATGAAAGCTGTTTCGAGATGCCCGAGGGGCGCGACCGCGCTTGCCCGATCGGGGTTGAGCTGATCGACCGGGCCAAGGAAAACCTGATCCTGCGCCGCGTCACCCATCTGGATCAGTTGGCCGACAAGCTGCGCGAGGAGCGGGTGCGCCGGGTGATCGAGCCGATGCTGGCCGGCACGCTGCCGAGCGAGGTGCCCGAAGATGACCGTCAGTATCTGGTGGATCTGGGTCTGTTGCGCCGCGATGGCAGTGGCGGGTTGGTGATTGCCAATCCGATCTACCGAGAGGTGTTGCCGCGCGCCCTGGCCAGCGGGCCGCAGGATTCACTGCCGCAAATCGCCCCGACCTGGCTTGACCCCGACGGTCGTCTCAACCCCGATCGCCTGCTCGACGCTTTTCTCGCCTTCTGGCGTCAGCACGGCCAGCCGCTGTTCGCCAGCGCCCCCTATCATGAGATCGCCCCGCATCTGGTGCTGATGGCTTTCCTGCATCGCGTCATCAACGGTGGCGGCACGCTAGAGCGCGAGTACGCCATCGGCGCGGGCCGCATGGATCTGTGCCTGCGCTATGGCGCGGTGACGCTGGGCTTGGAACTCAAGGTCTGGCGCGACGGTGCCCCGGATCCTCTGACCCAGGGGTTGACGCAACTGGACGCCTATCTGGCCGGACTGGGACTGGACCACGGCTGGCTGGTGATCTTCGACCGGCGCGCCGGGCAGCCACCACTCGCCGAACGCACCACCAGTGCCGAAACGACCAGTTCCCAGGGACGACGGATTTTGGTGATCCGCGCTTAAAGCGACAAGATTATCATCTCATGCCGTGTATAAAAAAGAAATCGTAGTTTTTCGAACCAGGCGTTGTCAAAATTGCGTATTTCGAACGGGACACGGTTTAAGGGGCGCGCGACAGCGCACCTGGGTGCCGGCGTGCAAGTGCGGCCAGTGTTCAGCAGCGACGGCTGGCAACAGGAGTATCACGGTCGAACCCATATTGAAACGACCCATTTCTTCGCCTCGGGCCAGCGTGATCCCGGCCTCATGCGCACCCGGCGCCGGATAGTCAATCCGGGTCAGGCGCTGACCGCGTGGCGGGGTCACCTCGCCCGCCCAGACGGTTTCGATACTGCCGACAAAGATCGCGCCAACCAGCACCAGCGCCATGGGACCAAAGCGTGTGGCAAAGAGGGTCACCACCCGCTCATTGCGCGCAAAGAGTCCTGGCACGCCCGCCACGGTGGTCGGATTGACGCTGAACAGGCGTCCCGGCACATGCAGCATTTGCGTCAGATGCCCGTCAAGCGGCATGTGAATACGATGATAATCGCGCGGCGACAGATACAGCGTCGCGAAGTATCCGCCAACCAGGGGAGCGGCTAGTTCGGCATCACCGAGCAAATCCGCCAGCCCAAACCACTGGCCTTTGCACTGGAACAGGCGCGTCCCATCAATGCGCCCGGCGGCGCTGACCGCGCCATCAACTGGGCTGAGCAGTATCGCGGTCTCTGCCGGCAATGGGCGCGCATCCGCTCGCAGCGCCCGGGTGAAAAAAGCATTGAAACTGGGGTAAGACTCCACGTCAGGGGCTGCGGCCTCGCGCAGATCCACAGCAAAATGCGCGCTAAAGCGCCGGATCAGCCAGTGGGTGACAGCCCCCAGGCGCAGCCGGGTTAACCACAGCATCAGACGCGAGAGTCCATGCTGTGGCAACGCATATTGCAACCAGACGAACAGGCGTGCGGCCGCTGACCGGCGCGCGGAAGGCTTGGTATCCACCATTCAGGGTTCCTGCGAGGGGTGATCAGCCAGTTGCCGCACATCCGAGGCCACCTGAGCCGGCGGTTGCACAGCGGGGAAAATAGCCACCAGGGCGTTGTGGGGATCAATCAGATAGAGCGCAACCGGCGTAGCGGCCACGTCTGTATCTGCGTCTGGAGATTGCAGCGCATCAGTCGTGGGCACTGGCCCGACCAGGCTGGCCTGCAAGCGCTCACGTTGCTCAGCCGAGCCGGTCAGCACCCAGGCTGAGGGCAGCAAGCGGCGAAAGTCCCGCGCCAGGGGCGCATTCAGCGGCGCGCTGACCAGCACCAAGCGTAACTGAGCACGCAGATCCGGGCGATCCGCCAGGCGGTTGAAGACCTCCAGCAGGCGCGTCATGGTCAACTGCCCGCGCAGCGACGCCACCGGCGCAAAGCCAAGCAGCACCCAGTCACCGGCGAAGGCATCGGATGTCATCGGCTGCGCCTGTTCATCCTCAAGCTGCCAGACCGGCAAAGGCACCGGCGGGCGCAACCGCACGCCAGCAATGGATGCCGTCGGGGCCTGACGCAGCGACACCTGATTACCCCATTGATAGCCAATCAGAAAAAGCCCCACGGCGAGCAACGCCATGAGCAAACGCCGCGCGAATGAGCGCCGCTGCCACAGCGTTGGCAGGAGAGATTTGCGGTGCGACTTTGATTCCAACATAGCAACGCTGACCCAATAACCAAAACTGACCCGATACGACCCAAGCGGCTTGTGGCACGGCAGTATAAGCCCAGCCGCTGCGGGCGGCCTGCCAGACCAGAGGCACCACAGCATCGGGCGACGTTGAGAATCTCCGCGCCAAGCCTTACCTTGCTTAGCAACACCTTGCTCAGCAACGCAAGCACGCAACCCAAGGCAGCCCACGCAAGCGGCGGAGGCCAATGTTCATGAGTGATCGAATCGACAAGACTGAGGCGCAGTGGCGTGAAACCCTCACCCCCGAGCAATTCCGGGTATGTCGCCAACAGGGCACCGAGCCGGCGTTCACCGGCGCCTACTGGAATCTCAAGGCATCGGGTAGCTATCACTGCGTCGCCTGTGGTGCACCCCTGTTTCACTCCGCGCACAAGTTCGATTCCGGCACCGGCTGGCCGAGCTTCTTTGATGTCGCAGACAAAGGCGCCGTCGCCGCACAACAGGACCGCAGCCACGGCATGGTTCGCACCGAAGTGCACTGCCAGCGCTGCGGCTCACATCTCGGGCATCTGTTCCCGGATGGGCCGGCACCCACCGGCCAGCGTTACTGCATTAATTCGGCATCCCTGCACTTCGAGCCGCAGGACGCTGAGGAGACGACGGCCTAACTGAAGGCTTCCTTATTCTGCGCCTTGGCGCGGGCATCGTGTTTTTTCAGCAGCCCCTTGCGCACCAGCTCTTGCAGGCATTGATCCAGCGTCTGCATGCCATGGGCCTGACCGGTCTGAATGGCGGAATACATCTGCGCGACCTTGTCCTCGCGAATCAGATTGCGGATCGCGGGGGTGCCGATCATGATTTCGTGGGCGGCAATACGCCCACCATTGGGCTTTTTCAGCAATGTCTGCGAGATCACTGAGCGCAGGGATTCCGACAGCATGGAGCGCACCATGGTTTTTTCGGCGGCCGGGAAAACATCGACAATACGGTCGATGGTCTTGGCTGCCGAACTGGTATGCAGAGTACCAAACACCAGATGGCCGGTTTCAGCCGCCGTCAGGGCCAGACGAATGGTTTCCAGGTCGCGCATCTCACCGACCAGCACGATGTCCGGATCCTGGCGCAAGGCCGAGCGTAGCGCCTCACTAAAGCCCAGGGTATCGCGGTGCACCTCACGCTGGTTAATCAGGCAGCGCTTGCTGATGTGCACAAACTCGATGGGATCTTCAATGGTTAGAATATGCTCATAGCGATTCTTATTGAGGAAATCGATCATAGCCGCCAGAGTGGTGGACTTACCCGAGCCGGTCGGCCCGGTCACCAGCACCAGCCCGCGCGGCACTTCGACAATCTCCTTAAAGATAGCCGGAGCATCGAGTTCTTCCAGGGTTAACACCTGCGACGGAATGGTACGGAACACCGCAGCTGCGCCGCGCTTCTGGTTGTAAGCATTGACACGAAACCGCGCCACACCGGGAATTTCAAAGGAAAAGTCAGTCTCCAGAAATTCCTCGTAGTCCTTGCGCTGCTTGTCATTCATGATGTCGTAGACCAGCGCATGCACCGCCCGATGCTCCAGCGGAGCAACATTGATACGGCGCATATCGCCATCGACACGAATCATCGGTGGCAAACCGGAGGACAGGTGCAGGTCTGAAGCTTTGTTCTTGACGCTGAAGGCCAGAAGCTCGGCAATGTCCATTGAAGGAACTCCGCGAATTAACACAAAAGGCTGAGGTCACACAGCGCTCATGCGGCCATTAGCCACAGCCTGACAGCACACCGGCGCGCGCCCTCTGCCTTGGGATTCTAGCCTGCCGGTAGCGACTCTGCTGAACCGGGCATTGCATCCGCACCTGCTGAAGCTCCGGCCGTGGCCTCCAGCGCAACGGCCTTGGCCAAAACCTGCTGTTCCATCCGCGCAGCAAAGGCCTCGACCTGGGCACGCACTTCCAGATCGGCGATGCCAAGCATTTTCGCAGCCAGCAGCCCGGCATTGCGCGCGCCATTGATGGCCACAGTTGCCACTGGCACACCAGCCGGCATCTGCACAATAGACAACAGGGAATCCTGCCCACTGAGCGCTGTAGTCTTAACCGGCACACCAATCACCGGCAAGGGGGTCATGGCAGCGGTCATGCCGGGCAGATGCGCCGCGCCGCCGGCACCGGCGATAATCACTGCCAATCCGCGCTGACTTGCTGTCCTGGCATAATCGAACAGCCGCTGCGGCGTGCGATGCGCCGAGACAATGGTCAGTTCAAAGGGAATGGCAAATTCGCTCAGCACGTCCGCCGCCGCCTGCATCACCGGCAGATCCGAGTCACTGCCCATGATGATGCCGACCCTGGGCCGAGCCTTCTGTGTTGCGGTCAAGGATGATCCTCCCCGGTAATCTCAATCAGCTCGCGAACCTGTTGAGCCTTGCGGTATGCCTGTTCGATGTCGGCATCCAGCACGGTCACATGGCCCATTTTACGATAGGGACGGGTCGCCGCCTTGCCGTAAATATGCACCGCCACGCCAGGAATCGCCAGCGCCGCGCGCAGCCCCTTAATAACCGGGCGACCATGATGCCCCGGGGCGCCCAACAGATTGACCATGGCGGCCGGGCACAGCTGATCGGTCGCCCCGAGTGGCAGGCCGGCAATGGCGCGCAGATGCTGCTCGAACTGATCGGTCACGCAGGCCTCAATGGTGTAATGACCTGAATTATGGGTGCGCGGTGCGACTTCGTTAATCAGCAGTTCACCGCTGGACGTCAGAAACATCTCAACGCCGAAGATGCCGACGCCATCGAGTGCCTGCACGGTACGCTGCGCAAGTTGCTCAGCCGCCGCCGCCGTTGCAGCCTCAATGCGCGCCGGCGCCAGCAGCCAATCGAGAATATTGTGCTCTGGACAGACGCGCATTTCCACCGCCGGATAGCTGCGACTCTCACCATCGCGCCCACGCGCGACCATGACCGCAAGCTCCATGGCCGCCGGCACAAAGCGCTCAATCAGCGAGGGCACCGGCAGATGCTTGGCGAAGTCTTCCGGGCCGCGCAGCACCGCAACGCCACGCCCGTCATACCCGCCCCGGCAGGCCTTTTGCACCAGCGGATAACCAAAGCTGGCACAAAGCTCAGCCTGTGGCTCCGGCATGGCGCGAAATTCAGCAACCGGCAGACCGGCGGACGCCAGCGCTTCTTTCTGGCGCAGTTTATCCTGCACCACAGCGAGCAACTGTGGATGCGGAAAGATCGGCCGACCTTCCTTGCTCAGTTCCGCGAGGATGGTGCTGTCGATATCTTCCAGATCGAAGGTGGTGAGATCGCAGGATTCCGCCAACTCACGCAGTGCCGCTGCATCCTGATAATTGGCAACGATCTGATGGCCGGAGACCTGGCCGGCCGGCGAATTGGGCGTGGGATCCAGCACGGTGCAAGTGCAACCCAGCTGCTTTGCCGCTTTCACCATCATGCGCCCGAGCTGCCCGCCGCCGATGATGCCAATGCGCGCAACCGGGTAAGGGAAGCGGTCTTGATTCAAATGAGCCGTCATGCAAAATCCTCAGCTCCGGCCTCAATGGCCCCCAGCATCCTGGCACTGATCTGCGGATCTGTATCTGAGGCCGGACACAGACCGGACACCCGCATCAAAGCCGTCATGGCCTCATGAAGTTGAGCGCGAATGTCAGCTTCACTGGCAATGGCAAAATCGCGAAAGGTTTGCGCCACCAGCGACAATTCGCGCGTCTTGGAATACACAATATGCCAGCGACGGCGAATCGGGAAGCCTTCAACATCAAGCACTGCAAAGCGCCCGCCGTTGCTTTCCAGCCGTACTGTATGCAGAGACAGCGCCGAGATGCCCAGTCCACCCAGAATGGCGTGCTTAATCGCCTCGCTGCTGCCCAACTGCATGCGCACCCGTGGCTCCACCCCAGCGGCGGTAAAGTGCTTGAGCACCGCATCGCGCACCCCGGAACCCGGCTCACGCAGCAGCAGGTTTTCATCAGCCAGCCGGCGCATGGGGATGCGCGTGCTGCCAACCAAGGGATGATCGGCGCGGGCAATCATCACCAGGGGATTGGATGCAAAGGGCACTGCATCCACGTCGTAGCCGAGATCATGGTGTTGTCCCATCACATAAAGATCGTCGTCATGCGCGGACAGACGCTCGAACAACTGATCGCGATTGGTCACATTCAATGACACATCAATCCCGGCATAGCGTTGACAGAACGCGCCCAGAATTTCCGGTGCCACATAGGTGGCCGTGGTGATAACTCCCAGACGCAAGCGCCCGCTGCGCAAGCCCTTGAGATCCGCGAGCTTGGTTTCGAGATTGGCCAGTCCGTTGAGAATGCCACGGCAGGCGCCATAAACCTCGCGACCGGCATCGGTTGGCTCAACCGTGCGCCCCACATGGTGAAACAGTGGCGCGCCAATGGAGTCCGAGAGCTTCTTAATCTGCATCGACACCGTCGGCTGCGTCAGGAAGAGTTCCTCGGCCGCACGGGTGAAGCTGCCCAGACGCACAATGGCCTCAAGCAATTGCAGTTGCCTTAAGGTGCAATGCCGAACCAAATAATCAGCCCCAGGGCTGCTGAGATTCGGTTCGGACAGCGCGAGCTTGGAAGGAATTTTTGCTGGCATCAGGAACGCCAGTGGCACACCGGCGCGAAGGTTGCCATCAGTCCGGCCATACCCGGGCGCCTCCGCAGAAAGCGTCCGCGCGCAGCGGATCCAATGCCGGCCCAGTCGACGCCGCAGTGGCTGAGACAGTAGGCGCGTGCGGCAACTGTCTGATCGCCCAGGGATTATTGTCGCTACCGCTGGTCTCGATGGTGGAAACCTCAGGCGCAGCCTCTGCCACAGTGTCCGGGGAACAGGCCTCTGGCGAATCATTCGCCGTTTCAGTGTATTCAGACATGGAAAACATCTTAGCACGCGCAACGGGCATGTGCGCATGAAGAATAGGGACGATGACGGCGTTATCCTGGTGAGATAACAGCGGTATCCTCAGGGTGGCGGGAACTCAATCGAGCAACTGCGGCCGATACATCTGTCAATGCGTTCGGCAAAGGCCCGTGCCTCAGGGGGCAATGTTCCCGACTCCTCATCGGCAAACACCGTCAGGTTCACATAGGTTCTCCCGAAGCTGAGGTCGGGATACAGATCCATGGCCTCAGAGACTTCACCCGCTCGCTCCAGGAAGACGCGTGTGGCCTCATAGTCCGGAAATTCCAGACGCCGTTCCAGGCGCAACGGGCGCTCCCGTTGAGTCCAGCCATGCGTGCCCGGCGGGGCAGCTGGTGTCGCCGCTGGCGATCGGTCGGGAACTGATGGATCAGAAATAGGCTCGCTCATTCCAACTCCTGGTCTGACCAGCACCCAGGCTCTGCAACCATTCATCAACCTCCTTGGCATGAGCGATTTCGTCATTCAGCAAGCCGTGGAAAAATTCGGCGTTTTCCATCTCGCCAATCTGCCGACAGAATCCCGTTGCCTCCTGATAGAGCGCGACAATCTCCGCTTCCAGCACCGCATCCTGTTGCAGCAGACCGATCAGACTGTCGGCGACGGCCACCGGGCGCAATTGCGAAGCATTAGGCACCACGCCAACACCAAGCATCCGCTTGACCAAGCGTTCAGCATGGCGCATTTCCTCAACGGTCTCAACGCGGAAACGATCCGCCGCCGTCTGCAGTCCCCAGGCCTCGGCCAGAGCGGCCTGGGTCATATACTGTTGCACGGCGGAGTATTCCAGACTCAATGCGCGCCCGAGATACCCGAGCGTGCGGGGATGAACCCGTGGCTGTTGCATCATCTGCATGGTGATCTTGATCGCTGCCTGACTGACTCGCCGAAGGCTTCAGTGCCCTGTGCGCTGGCAGACGTGCACGCCTGGCACATCCGCCAGCGCAGCGGCCGAAACCAATCGGGCATTGGACTGCGGCGGTGCTTAAGCGGCCGAACCACCTGTGGGCAGCACCGGTTCAACCTCACGATGCGGACGGGCAATAATGTGTGCGGCAACCAGACCGTCGCCCACGCGCTCACAGGCATCAGCACCGGCCCGCACGGCGGCATTCACAGCACCGGTTTCACCGCGCACCAGCACGGTGACATAGCCACCACCAACGAATTCACGACCGATCAAGCGGACTTCCGCCGCCTTCGTCATCGCGTCCGCTGCCTCGATCGCTGGTACCAGACCGCGCGTTTCGATCATGCCAAGAGCAATACCCATGGTTTCGTTTGCCATTGTGTTTCTCCGTCTATCTACGCTTACTACGCTTAAAGAAAAGCTCTAATAACGCGGTCGCTGACCGCCATTGACCGGGATCTATTCCGGGGCCAATTACCGGGAAGATGTCGCCTAGCGCCGCTGTGCCCCCGGCGCAAAACCGTCGCTGGCCTCCAGGACCGGATCCAGTTCCGGATGCGGACGCGCAATAATATGTGCGGCCACCAGACCATCGCCGACCCGCTCGCAGGCATCAGCCCCAGCCCGCACGGCTGCATTGACAGCACCCGTTTCACCGCGCACCAGCACGGTGACATAGCCGCCGCCAACGAATTCGCGTCCAATCAGCCGCACCTCGGCTGCCTTGGTCATCGCATCGGCCGCCTCAATCGCTGGTACCAGACCCCGGGTCTCGATCATGCCCAGCGCGATACCGTAGTGCTCGCCTGCCATTTCAGTGTCTCCTCGTTATCAACTTGCCTGAGGCGCAACTGCCGCCGATGCTGGGGTCGCTTCGCTCTCCCAATCATCAATGATTCCGCCGATGGTGAGATCGGTCAGAATTTTTGCATCACCCATCGCATAGCGACCGGCTGAACCATTTACCGTAAAAACCCAGTTCCCAGGTCGCGCCCCCACCGGATCGGTCGCGACCTGGAGTTTGCCTTTAGCATCCCGCAGCACGCGCAGACTGCAATGATCCAATCCAGAAACCCGCAGCGTGCAAACCAGGGTATCCACCACCTGAAAAATATCCATGCGCCCTGAAAAACTCCTGCGGTCAGGTTCGCGCCGCCGGCTCAGGTCTCCGGCTGCCAATCATCAATAATGCCGACAATAGTCAGATCACTGGGGTACTCCTTGCTGCCCGCCGCCTCGCGTGCGGCTGAGCTGCCGACGCAGATCACCCAATCACCCGGCACCGCACCGACAGCATCCACTGCAACCATCTTGTTGCTGCCGTCCAGCACCACCTGCAACCGCTTGTGCTCGAACCCGGCAATTCGGTTGGTTGAAACCAATGGCTTGAGCACCTTACAAATTTTCATATCAGGCCACGAGTCATTTCAGTTAGTCTCGCATTCAATGCGCCGCCTGATCCTGGTGTTCATACAGCGAGCAGCCCACCACCTCAATCGGTGCGGCGGCATCGCAATCGCGCACCACGCGCAAACAATGCAGCAGCCCGTCGGCACAGAGTTGCGGGTAACGCGCCTTGAGTGCCTGGGCGATGCGCTCGCAATGCGTGACCGCGCGTTCACGTGCTCCCGGCACCCCGCCGTGGTAGTCATAGCGCACCACCACCGGCACCGGCAGCCCGCGACTGACATTCAGCCCAGAGAAAATTTTAATGCCAACATCGACATCAGCCGCGCCTTCCTCCACCGTCGTCAAATAGGCGAAATAGGTCAGGTTACGCAGTTGAATCTCTTCAAAGCCAATGCCTGCCCCGATAAAGCGCTCGGCATGACCAATATCGGCATAGCTCCCCTGATGGTAGGTGCGCACATAGTCGATCTGCGAGACATTGTTTTCGATCAGGCGGGCAATCAGCCGCAGCATTCCATCAGCGGCTGCTGCAGCCCCGGTGCTACGCTCCTGCTCCGTCGCCTGGGCACGCACCAGCTCCAGGGTATGCTTGCGCGCCTGCTCGGCCGTCATGCCGCGCGTGATCTCGTAAATTTTCCGCCCATCAACCCAACGCTTGAAATCGATATGGCTGTTGCGATCCGGAATATGCACGCGAATCGCATCGGTGTCCGTATCCAGTCCAATCATTAATAAATCGACTGAAGCACCACAGCAGTAGGTGTTTTCAATCGCCTGCTGAAAGGCCTGTAAACGCTCCAGTCCGGCACGCGCCGCCAGATCGTCATCCGACCCATGGGCAGCACAGCCCTGATGGGCTGGATCGACCGAGCTGTAATGGTAGATCACCGTCTTCAGATAACGAGTTGGTGCATCCGCCGTATTAGGGCGCCCCTCACGGAAGCGCAGCATCTCGGTCTCGGCCCACTTCTGCACGGTATTCTCGACATCAAACAACGAGCCCGCGTAAGACTTACGCCGCACCGCCGCATAGGGCAGGCGCAACACATAGCTGATGGCGTGGGCCAGCCGTCCGTCCGCACAAGGGGTGACATCGAGCAGATGAAAACCACAGTCTTGCAGGAAGGCCTCAAACGCTTGAGTCTCACGCCCCCCCAGTGGATCCTGGGTATAAAATTCATCGCTGATGCGCCGGTAGGTCTTAAACACCGACACGGCAAACAGCCGGCGCATATCCAGACCACTGACCCAGGCATGTTCAACTTCCTGCCTGGGCAGTTCAAAGCCAAGCTCGGATTCGATCAGCTCAACCGCCCGCTCCTCAAAGCGCGGTTCGCATTGCATGGCGGCGACCCGCTTGAGCACCGGGACAATGCGATCAAAGGATTCCTTGACCCGGGATTCATAGTCGAACAGCGCCGCATTGGCCGCCGCATTGGTCAGCGGATGCAAGCGATGTTGGGTGCCAAGCGCCTGATTGTCCGTTGCACGCGACTGCGCAGACTGAGCACGCCGGGGAGCCTGTTTTCTGCTGGCGGCCACCTGTGGTCGGTGCGTTGTCTGACGTGAGCGCTTGGCCTCAGCGGCTGAGCGTTCGCGTGCCGCAGCCGCTCGTCTGGCGGCTTCCTGTGCCTCGCGACCTCGCGGAGCCTCGTTGACCGCGACGTCTGCATGCGTTAGTACCGCAGTGTCAGGCGCCGATGGTGCCGCAGCCTCGCTGGTGCGCCATCCCGGTCGCGCGATGGGTGCCGCAGCCGCCGAAGCGGTCGGCAGCCCTCGCGAGCGCGGTGATTGTCGATGACGTCCTAACATGGTGCTATGAATCCACGACTCTGCCTGAACCGGACCGGTTTACCCGCGCGCCCCACCCGAATAGGTGATCAACGAACCGCGCTCGGTATTCCCGCTGCTGCCGGTGACCCGGCTAACCGGCAAGGGGGTTTCCTCATTGCGCTTGCGCTCAAAGCTTGGCATCGCTGAGGTCGGGCCGGAACGGGTCGGGTTGCGCTGCTTGGACCAAGCACCCTCGGTTCCCGTCACCCGCTCGCCGCGCGCCCAGTCGTCGCCGGTAATTCTTAACCCCGCTGACAGCCCTTCTCCGGTCACCTGACGCCCACCGGATGGCGCCGGCTCGCCAGCAGGAGCAGAAGCAGAAGCCGGTGCCGACTTGCGTCCTGCGCCAAAGCGGGCCTCTTCCGTGCCGGTAATCTTGCCAGTCGCCATGCCAAAGGGGCCGGTAATACGTCCGCCGTTTTTGCTGTCGAGGCCGCCGGTGACCGCGCTGGCACGTACGGCGCGCTGATGATCGGCCTGGCGCGCTGGCGAGGTCACACTAAAGGACGGCCAGGAAGCACCACTGAGTGGCTGGGGAAAGTCCGCCTCATCGGGCGTCGCTGCCAGTCCGGATTGGTCGGCCTGGAAGCTCTCGTTCTCAGCACAGACCGCTGACTGTTGAGCAGGGCTGACGTAGGGCGTACCGGTAAGGGGTTCACAGACACCACGTTCGTCACCAGAAATCTTGCCACCAACGCCCGGTGCCTGGCCGGTCATCGCCGCGCCAGCGGAACGGCGCGCCATCGGCATCATGCGCTCGCGCGCCGACTCCCGCGCCGCCGGACTGCAATACTCGGCCATCTGTTCCATACCGGCATAAGGCGTCCCTGTGACCGCCTTGCAGGTGCCAGGCTCATCACCTGTGACGCGTGTCGAGCGACCGGTTTGGGTGCCCGAGACGCGCTGCCCAAGCGCGGTACGGGATTCCTCGCCCGCCCGGGCCGGTTCCGGCTCAGGTCGCGTGGCGCAGAAGCTTTCGTACTGTTCACTGGAGAGATACTCATCACCGGTGACCGAGCGGCAGCTGCCGGGTTCATCGCCCGTGACCTGCGCGGCTCGTCCCACTCGGGTACCAGTGACCTGGCGACCGCTCAGAGTCGAGGAGACACCAACCTTTTTCGGAACCTGCGCCGCCGGGCGATTCCCGCTCTGGTGTGGTGGAATGCCATCGGTGATGCTCTGCACGTTGGTGTACTGAGTACCCGTGGTCTGGACACCGGCGCCTTGTTCGTCGCCGGTTACCCTGGTGGAGCGACCCACCTGACTGCCTGACACAGGCTGCCCACCCTGAGTGGCTGCCAGGCCGGTGCGACGCCCATGATTGGGTTCCGGCGTAGTTTCGCAGAAGGCCTCAAAGTGAGCTGGGGACAAATAATCCGTCCCGGTCACGCGGGTACAGCTGCCCGGCTCATCGCCGGTCACCCGTGTCGAGCGCCCGACTTCATTGCCAGTAATACTATTGCCCTGCCCGGAGGGACTGACACCAACCTTGAGCACCCCTCGTCGGGGTTCTGTGTGACAGAATTCGCGAAAGATATCCGCGCCCATGTATTCGGTGCCAGTCACCGCTCGACAGGTGCTGGACTCGTCACCGGTGGTTTTGGGGCTGCGCCCAACCCGGGTGCCGGTCACTGTCTGGCCGGCGGCGGTTTCGCTGACGCCAACTTTCCAGTGCTGATCGGCAGCGCCACGCGCAGCCGCATTGGGGCGCAAGCGACCAGTGGGAGCGGATTTGGGTTCGCCTGCACCACCGTTGTGACTGCGCTGGGCGCGCACGCGCTGAGACAGTTCGCGCCCGGATAATTTTGGATTGGCCTGCCGCGCCAGACCTGCCGCCGAGGTCGGCGCATTGGTCGCCGCCTTGCCGCGCCCGGACTGAGCTGCACGCCGCGCCTGAGACAGCATGCGCCCGGTCGGTTTGGCACCCAGGCCATGGTCACGGCGACGGCTGCGGACGCTCTTGCCTGAGGCGGATTCGGAGCGCGCGCGACTCTGGCCTAAGCTATTCGTGCCTGAGCGATTACTGCCCAAGCTGGGAGCGGTCAAACGACTGGTGGTCTTGACCTGACTGCCGGCGTTGGCCGACGCCGGCGACCGGGCCGCTTCCACAGCCGCAGAGGCCGTCGCTGCTTTGGGCGCCGCCGTCGCTGAAGCCGACATGCGTACCGACTCCGGGGAACGCACCCGATCCTGGCTCTTGGCGGCACGCCGCCCCTGCCTCGACAGCGCCTCGCGCCGCGCGCGGGCCGCTGAAGGCTGGCCCACCGGTGGCCGGCGCCGTGATCCTGAAGCAGCGAATGAGCGACTGGTTGCTGGTTGGCGCGCGTCTGAACTTCGACTTGGGCTTGGTTCCGGGCGTTGCCGTGCCTGCGGCGCCGGTCGAGAGGCGTTACCGGAACTCACCGGCGGCCGCACCGGGGCGCTGCGACTGCGCTCAGCTGCTGCCGAACTCGCTCGCGGCTTGCCGCCGGTCGAGAGCGCGCGGCGACGGGCCAATGCGGCCTCGCGACCGCTGGTTTTCAGGTTCGCTTTGCTTGCCATCGTGGTATCCGTTAACTGTGTCTGCGATTCCGGTGCCTGTAAGTATGGACTCGGGTAGAGCCCGACCAGGTGATCATCCGACCTTCCAGCGGCACCTCCAGCGAGGTGCTCGAACATTGGGTAGGCGGCAATCGGCATCGGCGGCATGCCTGCACCGGTAGCGACAGACGATCAAGGCGCCAGGCTACCCGCCAGGCAGGAGCAATCAGCCGCGCCCTTGAAAGACCACGAAGCAGGATCCCTGACTCTGGGTATAGTTGTCGTACCCGGTCAGACGCACATGGTGGTCTGGATAGGCGCGGTGGCAGCTCTCAAGCTCATTGACGACATTGGCCAGTTCGGTTTCGCCAAAAAAGGGCAGCTTCCACATGGTCCAGTAGTCCTTCATGGAGTTGCTGGGGTGGACATGCTCAATAGCCGGAGTCCAGCCCTGAGCGATGATATAGGCGATCTGGTCGTAAATCTCGTCCTGGGTCAGGGGCGGCAGAAAGCCGAAGGTTTCGAGGGTTTGTTTAGTCTGGTAGTCGCCTTGAACGCTCTGGAAAGGCATGGCTTGCATCCTCTGAAAAAATGGGTCAGCGGCAAAAGATGGGGCGGCCAGCGCACGGCGCGTTTAAACGCGCCGCAGCCGGAAGCGCGATCAGCTCACGTCGAGCTTGTCGACGGTGTCAAACTCGAACTTGATCTCCTTCCAGGTTTCCATGGCAACTGCCAGCTCGGGGCTGTGACGGGCCGCCTCGGTCATGATCTCGCGGGATTCTTTCTCCAGCTCGCGACCTTCGTTGCGCGCTTTGACGCAGGCCTCGACCGCGACGCGGTTGGCTGCGGCACCAGCGGCGTTGCCCCACGGATGGCCCTGGGTACCACCACCGAACTGCAAGACTGAGTCGTCGCCGAAGATGGTGACCAGTGCCGGCATGTGCCAGACATGGATACCGCCAGAGGCGACCGCAAAGACGCCGGGCATGGACCCCCAATCCTGATCAAAGAAGACACCACGGCTGCGATCTTCCGGCACGAAGGATTCACGCAGCAAATCGACATAGCCGAGAGTGGATGCACGATCGCCTTCGAGCTTACCCACCACGGTGCCGGTGTGCAGGTGATCACCACCGGACAGACGCAGGCACTTGGCCAGCACGCGGAAGTGGATACCATGCTTGGGATGACGATCAATGACCGCATGCATGGCACGGTGAATGTGCAGCAGTACGCCATTTTTGCGGCACCAGCGTGCCAAACCGGTGTTGGCAGTAAAGCCGCCGGTCAGGAAGTCGTGCATGATGATGGGCACGCCGCATTCCTTGGCAAATTCAGCCCGCTCATACATATCTTCAGGGGTAGCGGCGGTGACATTCAGGTAATGCCCCTTGCGCTCGCCGGTTTCCTGCTGGGCGGATTGAATGGCCTCACCGACGAATTCAAAACGGTTCTGCCAGCGCATGAAAGGCTGGGAGTTGACGTTTTCATCGTCTTTGGTGAAGTCCAGGCCGCCACGCAGGGCTTCGTAGACGGCACGACCGTAGTTTTTGGCCGACAGGCCCAGCTTAGGCTTGATGGTTGCGCCGAGCAACGGGCGGCCATATTTGTTCATCTTGTCGCGCTCGACCTGGATGCCGTTGGGCGGCCCCATGCAGGTCTTGACATAGGCAATCGGGAAGCGGATATCTTCCAAGCGCAGGTGGCGCAGCGCCTTGAAGCCGAAGACATTGCCGACCAGGGAGGTGAGCACGTTGACGATGGAGCCTTCCTCGAAAAGATCGATTGGATAGGCGATAAAAGCATAGAAGGATTCACTGTCACCCGGCACATCTTCAATGCGATAGGCACGACCCTTGTAATATTCCATATCGGTCAGCAGCTCTGACCAGACGGTACTCCAGGTGCCGGTGGACGACTCGGCGGCGACGGCGGCGGCGACTTCTTCGCGTGGTACACCTGGCTGACCGGTGCACTTGAAGCAGGCGAGAAGATCGGTGTCGAGGGGGACGTAATCAGGCGTCCAGTACATGTCCCGGTATTCTTTTACACCGGCGTCGTAAGTTTTTACGCTCATGCTCAGCTCCTGTGGTCTGTTTGCGTCTGCTTCGGCCTGCCGACGCCTCAAATCCGAGAATCGAATCGGAACAAGGTTAGCCGGCTGCTGACTTAAACGAAAATCGATTCTCCTGATCTGATCGATAGACGATTGCTGATGTCAGCAGCCAGCGGGGAATCGGTTTCAATGCGGCTCGGGACTTTAACCCGAATCAACGCATCCGAACAATGCTTTTCAGCTAATGTGATCTATCAACGATTATCAATGTATCGTTAAAATTGCTTGTTGAGTGATGGTTACAATGCCCATCACCACTGCCGTAATCGCAAGGAGTCAAGTCTCGGGGCTAGCGGCAAGAGGTCATCCTTGACTAGACTTGCGCTCTGATGGGGCGGCGAATGGCCTGGCCCCCACCAACGACAATAACCCCCTAAAGATTACAGGCGCCACCCTGGCCACCTCTACTCACAGACCCGCTGACAGATCCGGAGCCGCTTATGACTCAAGCCCGCCATCCCAAAACCGGCAAGCCCATCGACACCGGCAAGCTCGATCAAATCGTCGCCAGCGCTCGTCGCGCCAGTGACGAGCGCGCCTCCGGCTATCGCGCGCAGGCACTCAAGCTCTATCCTTGGGTATGCGGTCGTTGCGGACGTGAATTCAGTCAGACCAATCTGCGCGAACTGACGGTGCATCATAAGGATATGGACCATGACAACAACCCGCCCGATGGCAGCAACTGGGAACTGCTGTGCCTCTACTGTCATGACAATGAGCACCAGAAGTTCGAAGAGCATCTAGCCGCACTCGGCGCTGGACGAACTTCGGGCGGCGGCCAGACCGAAAGCCAGACATCCACCACCTACCGACCGTTCGACGCCCTCGGCGACCTGCTGCGCAACTCATCCTCGCAGGGCGACTAAACTTAATTTTTCGTGCCTCCCTACAAGCATCTGCGCTCGCTTAAACGCCTGCTACTCTCCCTGCATGCCTGGCGTATGCGCCTGGCATTCCTGATTGGGGCCATCCTGGTGGGCCTGGTATCGACCGTCTTTGGCATACTGAGTCTGCACGCCAATCAGCTGTTCTTTAACATGGCCGAACAGGCGCCGCTGGCCCCCCTGATCATCACCCCCCTGGGCCTGGTGCTGGTAACCTGGCTGGCGCGCCGATTCTTTCCCGGCAGTGAGGGCAGCGGTATCAATCAGATTATCGCCGCACTCGAAATGCGCACCAAATCGCGGGTGGTATCGCTCAAGCTGGCCGCCGGCAAAATTCTGCTCACGCTGATCGGCCAGTCATGTGGGGCCTCAATTGGACGCGAAGGACCCACGGTACATGTCGCCGCCTCCATCATGTACTCCATGCGCCATTTCGCGCGCTTTCCCCCGGACTACATGGCGCGCGCCATGCTGCTTGCTGGCAGTGCGGCCGGCATTTCTGCGGCCTTCAGCACGCCTCTGGCCGGTATCATCTTCGCTATTGAGGAAATCGCCCGCACCTTTAGTGCACGCCTGGCCGGCATCGTCACCCTGGCGGTCATCATCTCGGCTCTGGTGGCCATGGCGATCGTGGGCCAGGACAGCTATTTTGGCACCGACAGCGTCGCCAGCGTCGATGCACCGGGTGACTGGGTCGCCGTGTTGATGTGTGGTGTTGTGGCCGGTCTTGCCGGCGGACTTTTTGCCTTGTTGGTGATCAAGGGATCGCGCTGGCTGATGCCTGTGGTTGCGACCAACCCTCTCAGCGTCGCTTTTCTGTGCGGCTGCGTGCTAGTCACTGTCGGGGCACTCACCGATTATCAGGTCATGGGATCGGGCTACGACATCGCCAAGGCGATGGTCATCGAGAGCGCCCAGTCCGATCCGCTCTACCCGCTCTATAAGTTCATCGCCTCACTGGCGTCCTATCTGAGCGGCATTCCAGGCGGCATCTTCGCGCCCACGCTCTCAACCGGCGCTGGCATCGGCGTCGATCTACACCGGATCGCACCGGTTTCATCGCTGGAGATGATGATTTTGCTCGGCATGGTAGGCTACTTTGCTGGCGCAGTGAAATCCCCCATCACCGGCTTTGTGATTGTGATGGAAATGACCAATGATCAATACGCCCTGCTCGCCCTTATGGCCACAGCCATGATTGGCTATGGCGTCTCCTACCTCATCAGCCCGCACCCCCTCTACCATTCACTCGCCGAATTATTTCTCGAAAAGCAGGGCGAACAATCTGAGCGGAATTAGCCAGTCGCCCAGAAAAAACGCAGTGTTGAGTAGCGCTAGTTGAGTGGCACTAAAGATAACGCATCGCGCCGATGATAATCATCACACCCGAGCCAATAAATCCCACGAGCCACAGGAAATGGGTATCGTGGCGCTTGAGCATCTCGTCGAAGCGTTTATCGACTTGATCAAAACGCTTGTCCATGTCGGCTTGCATGAGATCCAAGCGCTTATCCACTTGCTCAAAGCGCCTGTCGATTTGCTCGAAGCGCTTTTCGACTTGCTCGAAGTGTTTATCAACCTGCTCAAAGCGCTTGTTAACCTGCTCAAAGCGCAGGTTCATTTCCGTTCGGTTGTGTTCGAAGCCTTCGCGCATGAGTTCACGCTGGGCCTTGAGTTCTTCTTCGACGCGAACCATGCGCTCGCGTAACTCAATCTCGTAGACCACGGGTGGTTTGCCAAGGCTTTGCTCGGCGATCCACTCGCTGATGTGGTTCTTGACGTATTCGCCGATTTGCTGCAAGTCTTCCTGAGCCAGAGCCATAGTAGCCATCTCCGGGTTAGCAAAAATCATCCTAATGGGCACAACACCAAGCGACAGGGCCGTCGCTGAAGCAGGTTTCCACACGTAACCTGGACTTCAGAGTTCCGCCCACATGCGCACCAGATTGTTATAGGAACGATCCACGCAGGCGGTATGCTCAGCCTCTGGGGCTTCCCTTAGCAAATGCTCGCGGGCCTGATTGAGTTCATACAGCAGTTCGCGCTGGGCTGGATCACGCACATAGCTTTGAATCCAGGTCAGCGCAACCAGGCGTTCGCCGCGCGTTACGGGTGCCACGCCGTGCAGACTCGATGAAGGATAGAGCACCGCATGGCCGGCGGCCAACTTAACCGCGCGTTCGCCAAAGCTGGTGCGAATACTCAGCTCGCCGCCATCGTAGTCTTCGGGCGGATTGAGAAAGACCGTCAGCGACAGATCGGTGCGAAAGCGTGGCCCACTGGCACCCATGATGGGGTCGTCAATGTGGGCACCATAAGTCATCCCCGGCTGGTAACGGGCGATAATAGGATCGGCCACCCGATGCGGCAGCGCACCGAAGCGAAAGGTCGGATGATGCCCCAAGCTAGACATCAAAATCCGCACCAGCAATTCCTTGCGCTTATTCTCAGCAGCCAGTTCCTGGTTGTGCTTGACTCGAGCAGCCGCCAGTCCGGCGCTCAGCTTGCCATCGACAAACTCGGCCCCATCGAGTACCTGATGGATTTTTTGTAATTGCGCTTCATGCAGGAGTTCCGGGATCATCAGCAACATCAGTCCTTCACCTCATCGCAGCGGTAGTCAAGACGCCAGCTCGCCCCTATCATCAAAGCCAGCGATACATGATAGAGATTGCCCGGAGGCAGCCGTATGATTCTTGAAGCCATGATTGACGAACAGGTCTACAGCCTGAACGTCCCCGAGACCCTGCTCACTCAAGCCAGCGATTTATTTGACCAGCTCGACCGCGATATGGATCAGGGTTGGCAAATGAGCCGGGACTGGGTCGCCAAACCCGACCGCGTGCAGCGCGGGCAAATTGTCGCCAACAAGCTGCTGACAGCACTGGAGACAGAAAACGACAAGCTCGGTCGGCTGATGGCCGGGTATCTGCTCGCCCGCCTGCCCGGACTCAAGGCTGTTGAGCTGGATATTCAGGGTGAGATGCAAAATAACCTGTTTCACTTTCACCCGAACACTGAGATTGCAGCCGACGCGGCCAAGACAACCGATGCCACCCCTGCAACCACGACCACTCCCACCCAAGCTGCCGCCCAGCTCACCCGCATCGCCAGCGATTGCACTGGCGCGCCCGGGAACTTAAGCAAACTTGATGCAATGGCGCAGGCCGGACAGGATGTGACCAAGGTATTCAAGGTCGGCAAGGGCTACCGTTTCTCGGTATTCGATCACAGCACCCAGAGCTGGCAGGATGGCCCACTACTCAAAACACTGGAAGAAGCCGACCGTCTGCGCCAACAGGTGTTCAGCCACCGCTACGAGGCGTTGCAGCGTCCAGCCTAGCCTCTAGCCTGATCAGATTCAGCCCGTCAGCTCAGCGCCGGGCGCCATCAATCCCGGCGATAATCTGCGCGGCGCTCAGATCCCGCGTTACCAGAGCTGTACCGATACCCTTGAGCAGCACCAGCCGCAGCACCCCGGCCTGAACCTTCTTATCCACCGCCATCAGTTCGAGCAGGCGGTCACTGGCCAGCGCCGCCGGCGGAGCCACTGGTAAACCCAAACGCTCCAGCAGCGCGCGGATGCGCTCCACGGACGGAGCCTCCAGCCAGCCCAGCTGCCGCGACAGCTCAGCGGCCATCACCATCCCTGCTGCGACTGCCTCCCCGTGCAGCCATTCGCCATAGCCCAGGCCGGCTTCGATAGCATGGCCAAAGGTGTGCCCCAGATTGAGCAGCGCACGTTGCCCCTGCTCGCGCTCATCGGCCTCAACCACCTCGGCCTTGTTGCGGCAGGAGCGCTCAATGGCCTCCATCAGCACCGCCGCATCACGCGCCAGCAGCGCATCGGCCCGGGACTCCAGCCAGGCGAAGAACGCTGGATCACGAATCAACCCGTACTTGACCACCTCCGCCAATCCAGCCGCAAGTTCGCGCGCCGGCAGCGTCGCCAGAGTATCGGTGTCAGCAATCACGGCTGCGGGCTGATGGAAGGCACCGATCATATTTTTCCCGGCGGGATGATTGATGCCAGTCTTGCCACCCACCGAGGAATCCACCTGTGCCAGCAAAGTGGTCGGCACTTGAATAAAGGCCACCCCACGCTGATAGCAGGCAGCGGCAAAGCCGGTGATGTCCCCCACCACCCCGCCGCCAAGCGCGATCAGGGTGCAATCACGCGCCAAGCGTTGTTCCAGCAGCGCATCGAAAATGCCATGCCAGGTGCCCAGTTCCTTATAGGCTTCACCATCGGGCAGAATGCGCTCGGCCACCTGATAGCCCGACAAGCCTGCGCGCAACGCATCCAAATAGAGCGGTGCGACTGTGGTATTACTCACCACCATTACCTGCGGTCCCCGGATGAAGGGATGCAGGCCATTGGGATCACGCAACAACCCCGGGCCGATCAAAATCGGATAGGATCGTGCGCCAAGGTTGATCTCCAGGCGTTGACGCGCTTGGCTCATGGGCGTTTTTCCATTCAGTACCAGCCCCTAAGGCATTACAAACCTAAGGCGTTTCCCGTTCCAGGCGCCGGGTAATTTCCTTCACCACCGACAGAGTACCCCGACGTTCAGTCGAGACCACCATATCTGCCACCTGGCGATACACCGGCTCACGCTGCGCCATGAGCTCCTTGAGTCGGGCCAGGGGGTCATCGGTTTCCAGCAAGGGACGGTTGCGATCCCGCGCCGTGCGGGCATGCTGCTGGTCAGCACTGCAATGCAGATAAATCACATACCCGCGAGCCGCCAGTCGCTGACGATTCTCAGCTGCCATCACCGCCCCGCCGCCAGTGGCCAGCACCACGCCGTCGCGCTCGGTCAGATCCTCAAGCACCTGGCGCTCGCGGGTGCGAAACCCCGCCTCGCCCTCAAATTCAAACACTGTGGGGATATCAACACCGGTACGGCGCTGAATTTCCTGATCGCTGTCAAGAAACTCATAACCCAGCGCATCGGCCAGTTGGCGCCCAACGGTGCTTTTGCCGGCCCCCATCGGGCCAACCAGAAAAATATTCGGAGGCATTGTCATACTAAACAGATATGCCAGATTTACCGGCTCAGAGCAAGGCGAATTCAAGCGCGGGAAGATTCTGCAGGGGGTAAAAGCTTGGATTGATGCCTCAGCAGCAGCCAAAGCGTCAGCATCCAAAACAGCAACGCCGGCGAAAATTGCAGCAAAATCCGATTCACACTGGTTCCTTGCAACACCCAGGCCGAAGCATCGGTCCAAAAAAACAGCACATAAACGGCACTCAGCGCCGACAAGACCCACAGCACACCCGCGCGCAACGCCCGATCCGCCCGGTCGCGCCACATCAAAGCGACCGCCAGCACCAGAGCGGCCGGCACCAAAGCCCCCAACAGATGCCAGTTATCCAGCACGAACAGATGGTAGAGCACCGGTTGCCAGGAACCGCTCAGCGCCAACCGAAAGCTGCCGATGCCGGGCACTTGCAGCTGGGTTGGGCTCAGAATAACCTCACCCAGAAGCGGCAGAGACAGCTGCACGCCGCCGCTGAACCAGATCGCCACCAGCGCCAGGCCGATACCCGCAATCACGCCCAGCAACCAGACCGGCGGGCGCCGCGCGACCAGCAACGCTGGCAGAAACAACCCGATCCAGACCGCGCCTTCGTGTTTCATCAGCAGGGTGGCGAATGCCAACATCAGCGCCAGCAGACCCTGGCGCCGGTCATTGGTCCGCACCCAGTGCAGGAAGGCGAAAAAGCTCATCCCCAGCGCCGTTGCCAACCACAAATCGGCATAGCCGGCCAGTGCAATATGGGTATCCAGCATCGGCAGGGAAAACAGCAGCCACAAAAACAGCAGCGTACTGAGCACCGAGGCACCCCAGGCCCGCGCCTGACCAACAAACGCCAAGGCCAGCGCCATGGCACTGCCCAGCCAGGGCAGATTGGCCGCCCGGTCAGACCAGGCTCCCAAGGCCAGTCCCGGCCAAGTCGCCAGCAGAGAAACCGTCGCGGGATAATCCCAGGCCTGCAGGGCGTAAGCCGCACCTAGCGGCTGCTGCAACCACAGATCAGGCGCAATAAAGGGCACCAGCTCCCGCGCCTGCACCCAGACCTGCGCCCGCACCGCCCAGGTCGTCCAGGCATCCCAGGGAAACAGCGGCCGCCACCAGAGTTCCAGCGCCAAGCCCAGCACGCGAACCCCGAGCCACAGCAGCAACAACCCAATCAGCCAGGACGCCCAGGGTTGCGCAACCGTATGGCTCAGCGGCCCGGTATCGGGTGCCCTCTTGATCGGTGCGGCCGGCCAGCGCCAGCCCTTGTAACCCAGCCACAGTGCCAGAGCCGCTAGGGCGCTAAGCACCAGGGTTGGCGGCCAAAATCCCAGCCCCAAACCCAGCCCGGCCTGGACTCTTAGCAAGAGCGTCGTCAGCAGCAGGCCCAGCAGATAGCCATAGCCGAGCAGCATCGGCCAGCGCCCCGGCTGCGGCTGGGAAAAGAGCCGCTGCAACCACAGCACAGCGGTCAACCACGGCAATCCCAACGCAATCCCCAAGGCCAGCACACTCATTGACATCAGTCGTCCCGCACCCGAAACAGATAGGCTTCATTGGCCTGGTTAAACACCAAATCAGCCGAAATAGCGTGCCCGCCATGCACCAGCTGATGCGATTCGCTCGAGTAGCGCATACCCGCCGGCGGCAGGATCAGGTAAAGAAAATCCCCAGGTTTGAGCACCTCGGGCGCCGGCAACTGCGCCAGACCAGGATGCATATTCAGCGGCAACAGATGGTAGCGCGCCCGCAGCGGCACATAGCCCCCCGGGTCAGCAGTCACCATCACGACACGGCTGGCAGCCCCCGCCTCCGCCACCTGCGCCCGCACCCGTTCAGCCAGACGGGCCAGGGAAGCATCGGGTTCTTTCGTATGCCCGCGCTCAGCCACCGGTAACCCCGCATAGTCATGCCAGGTATCCGCCAGCCGCTGCGCCAACTGCCACTGCCAGTGCACATCCAGCACCAACCAGGCAAACAGCACCAGTAACCCCGCCCCCAGCCATAGCCCCGGCTGCTGCGCCTTCAGCGCCAGCATCAGCCACAAAGCCAAACTGATCGCCAGCCACAAGCTCACCTGTACCAGAGGGCTGGCCAGCCAAAAGGGACTGGGCGTCTCGCGAAAGTTAATCGAGCCCATATTCCAGGCGTCCTGGTGCAGCCAGCTGCGACCAAGTTCCGCCAGACTCCAGCTCACCCTAGCCGACTCAGAGGCTCCGAGCCCCAAGGCCTGCAACAGGCTGATCAGCGCCAGTGCCAGCGGAATACCAGTCAATGCAGCAATGACAAGTCGCTTGATCATGCAACGTCTCCAGTGCCAGTGCCAATACCAGCGCCAATACCAGGATTACCTGCCTGTGCACTCAACACCCGTGCATAGAGTGCTTCGACCTGCACGGCGGTCTGATCAATATCAAACAGCTTGCTCAGCGCGGTGCGTCCCGCTTCACCCAGGTCCCAGCGTTGCTCTGGCGATGCGTGCAGGCGCGCGATGGCCTCAGCGACGGAGACGGCATCACCGGGCGTGGTCAGCACGCCATTGCGCGCTTGACGCACCACCCAGCCGGTGCCAGACCCGGGAATATCACTGACCACCACGGGTTTGCCAAAAAACATGGCTTCCAGTAGCACCAGACCGAAGGCTTCGGTGCGTTCCAACGACGGCAAGCACAGGAGATCACAGCTGGCCATTAAGGCACTGAGTTGATCATCGGGCACAAAGCCGGTCAGGGTCACTCGCTGTTCAAGTCCCAGACGCGCGATCTGCGCACGCAAGCGCGCCTGTCCTTCACCGCTGCCGGCAATGACCAAACGCGCCTCTGGCACCCGGGTGAGTGCGTCAATCAGCACATCATGCCCCTTGTAGTAGGTCAGGCGTCCCACCGCCAGCACCCGTAGACCATCGCCACCCCACAGCCGCGCCGCACGCGCGCAAGCCGCCTCATCCGGCCTTGTCAGGCGGCGCGTATCCAACCCCAGCGGAATCGCAACACAGCGCTCCCGCCAGGGCCGCAATGCCTCGCTGGCCTGCAAATAGGGTTCTGAGGTCGCAATCACGGCACGACTGCGCCGCAACAAGCGTTGCTCCAGCGGACGATACAACCGATAGGCCAGCGCCAGGCGCCGGTCGAGAGGCATCCCGCCAACATCCGCATGCCAGTGAATGACCCAGGGCAAGCGACGCGCCCGGGGGATGGCCAGCGCAGCAAAGACCGAGGTGTTCGGTACATGCAAATGCAGCAGATCCGGTTTGAACTCCTTAATGACACGATTGAGCCACAGCGGAAACCCGGGACTCAGAGGCGCGTACAGAAACTGCCCAAAGGTCGGTGCCCGAAACACAGCCGGCCACTCATCAGGCGCCGGCCTCCGACCGGCCAGGCCACGCGAGTTCTGATGCACCAGGGCGGCCACGCGCACGCCGCGCCGCTCCAGCGCCTCGCCCAGATCAGCAAGCAGGCGCTCCACGCCACCCGCCACCGGCGGATAATACTTACCAATATGCAGCACGCGCATCACAACAGCGCATCCCCAACCCCGTCGTCACTCATCACCCGTCACAGTGCCAATCAGATCGCCATCATCGTCATTACCATCTGCATCGCTGGCCCTATCTATATCAGCGTCGCCTAGCCCACGCTGATCGGCCTCCAGCAGCGCCAGGCGCTGGGCGAGCCGACGGATTTTGCGCTCCTGCCGTGAGCGCTCGATATCCATGGTCAGCATCTTCACCAGAAGCAAACCAAACCCCAGCACCACGGCCAGAATAGGCGGGTAGCTGACGCCCAGAACACTCGCCACCCCATCAAACAGACGCGGCCACAGCCCCAGGATGGCGACGCTCAGCGCCACACCAATCCACCAGATTGCATAGGGGCCATGCAGATGATCGCGCCGCACCAGCCAAAGAATGGCAGTCGCAATCAACAAGCCGATGCCGAGCGAGGTCAGTTGATAGGTCATGCTTAGGCTCTTCCCCCGGTCTGAACTCTTTGTCCGACCCGGGCCAGACACAGCACGCTGGTCTTGATCATATAACCAGCCACCGTCCACCAGGAATCAAACACCCGGGAGTGGCCATGCAGGCGCGGCTTCATGGGCACCGGCACCTCATGAATTCGCAAGCCCTGGCGGTTCAGGATCATCAGCACCCCGATATCCTGATAATCTAGCAAAGTGGCATCAGGCTGTGCCAGGCGCTCGATGGCTGCGCGCCCATAGGCGCGAAAGCCCGAGGTGATATCGATCAGATTGATCCCCGCCAACCAGCGCAAATAGTGCCAGGCTAGGCGCCGCAGAACGCTGGCGCGATCTGGACAGGCCCCAATCACCACATCGGCCTGACCGTGATGAATATGCGTCGTCAAGGCGTCAATGCGCGAGGCTTCATGCTGCCCGTCGGCATCGAGCGTCACCGCCAATGGCCACTGTTGGCGCACGGCATAGCGCAGTCCGGTTTGAGTCGCGCCCCAGGCACCGAGGCGCACCGGCAAATCCAGCACGATGGCCCCTGCCGCCCTCGCCTGCACCGCCGTGTCATCAGTACTGCAATCGTTGATCACAACGACTGGTTTGCGGGTGAGACGCCGGGACTCCAGTACCAGGGCAGCAATGGAATGGCCCTCGTTACGGGCGGGAATTAACACCATTGGAAGATTCTTGTTGCCTCATGCCGTTGCAATGCCACCAACCGGATCGACGCACTGACACTCCAGTGGCGCAGGATCCATCATGATCGTGGCGGAACATGATAATGCGCTCCAGGCACGCGTGCTAAATTATCCGCGCTTCCAGCTGCGCAGCCAGACCGCATAGGGCTGCGCCAGCCACCATTTCCAGGGCACCTTGCCATAATGGCGGCGCACCACAGAGATCGCCTCCCGATAGTGATGCGCGCGCTGAGTATTGGTCTTGGTCGCCCGATGCTCGCGATTCACCGCCACTAGGTCAGGCAGATACAATGGCGTGCCACAGCCATTGCACACCCGCCACCACAGATCATAGTCCATGGCAAAATGCAGCGACTCATCCAGACCGCCCAGAGCCTCCCAAACCGAGCGCCGGATCAGGGTGCCGGGTTGCGAGATCAGGCACAGGCGCGCCATCAGCCAACGGTTAAAAGGTCGCACCAGTGCCGGCTTGCGCTGACCGGTGCGCTCCCAGTGGTTGAAGGTCCGACCATAGGCCATGGGTGCTTGTGGTTGTTGCTCCAGCGCATGTAGCAGCTGTTGCAGTCCGCCAGGCAACAACCAGTCATCGCTGTTCAACCAACCCACGTAGGGCGCCCGTCCGCGTGCAATACCCTCATTGATCGCAGCGGCCTGCCCCGCATCGGGTGCACTGCGCCAACCGCTCAATCGGTGCTGCCAACGCTCGATCACGGTGGCAGTCTCATCGCTCGATCCGGCATCCATCAGAAACACTTCAACCGGGCACGCTTGTTCAAAGATCGAACGCAGCGCCTGATCCAGATAGCGCCCATGGTTGAAGGACGGCACCGCCAGGGTAATGCGCGCCCCGGTACTGTCTTGTGAGTGCTCAAGCCCAGCAGACATCAGTCGTCCGCCGGAGTGACTTGATCAGCCGGATCAACGCAAACAGGTGCGGTCATCAGCGCGCAGATCAGCGCCCAATATTCTGCGGCCATGCGCTCCGCCTCAGACAGCGCCGCAGCACGTTGCCGCCCGGCAGCAATCAAGCGCGCACGCAGCGCCTGATCCGTGATCAGACGCACCATCGCCTGCGCAATCGCATCCGGCTGGTGCGGGTCGAACAGCAGGGCCGCATCGCCGGCCACCTCCGGCAAAGCCGTCACCTGGCTGCATGCCACAGGCACGCCAGCCGCCATAGCCTCGATCACCGGCATGCCAAAGCCTTCATAGAGGGATGGAAACACCAAGCCGCCAGCACCGCGCAGCATGACCGCCAGCGTATCCTCGGTCACATAGCCTGGAAAGCATAAGCGGGAACCGATCCCCAGGGCATTCGCTGTTGCAATTAACTCCTGCTGTCGCGCTCCAGGCGCTCCCGTGCAGACAAGAGCAAAGTTCGCTGGCAGACCAGTTTGTGCAGCAATCCCGAAAGCCGTCAGCAGCAGCGCGTGGTTCTTGTGCTTCCAAAAATTGGCGGGATACAACAAATACCGCCCTGGCCTGAGCCGATAAGACTTAAGAAGCCGCCGATCATCAGCCTCATGGCCAGCACCCATCCGACTGGCGACCCGGGGATAAATCTGATGCATGCACTCAGGCTTAGGCAGACCGGTCGCCAGCGCTGAATCTAGGGTATAACGAGAAATCGCCACCAGCGCATCCGCGCGCTGACAGGCATCCCGAAAACTCCAGTCCCGATTCGCCAAATCATCAGGTGCAAACAACTCGGGGTAAGTCTTGAACTGAAGGTCATGCAGCACCGACAGGCAGGGCACTGACGGCTCAGCAAAGGTTGGCGCCGTAAAGGGACACAGCAGCACATCGGCTCCCAGCTGCTTTAATAACCCCTGACGACGGCCAGCCCCCTTCAATCGACCATGCACGGCATAGCCAAGTCGCCCCAAACCACGCGCCCAGGATGACGGTAGCAGCGGCAGTATCAATCGCCCCGCGCGCTGCATCCATCGACGGACTGGTGCCGCAATGCCAGGCTCAGGCAGGAGATAGCGCGACACATTGACACCTTCGAGACAGGCCAACTCCTCATAAACCGATTGTTGCGTCAACAGCAGGAATTGCGTGTGTGGCGCCAGGCGCGCCAGCTGTTCGATCAGCGTCAGCGTAAGAATTTTGACCCCACCGTTCCCACCACCGGGGAGCAGAGGCGTGACATCAATGGCGATGGTTTTTGGAATGCAATCCCGCATTTTGCTACCCTGAAAAAACAACGGACGCAGACTCTCTGAGGCGACGGTCCCCCCTCGGCCCATGCAGCTGGACAGGATCGACGATATTGCGCCCGAGATCAATCCGGCTCGCACGGATGCAACCCTTACCGCTATAATCGCTGGATTCGTGCGCGCGCATAGCACCTGATAATGATCAGTTCCCATCGGCCCCAATGAGCTCCCAATCATCCCCACTGTCGGACCGCAAGCCTCCTCTACCGCCCCGCCCGGTATTTCTTGACCTGTGGCGCATTCGCCTGCCCTTGCCCGGCGTGGTGTCGATTCTGCATCGCATTAGTGGGGTACTGATGGTGCTGGCCATCCCCATCAGTGCCTGGCTGTTCGGCATGGCGGTGACGAGCGAAACGGGGTTTCAGCGTGCAACCGGGTGGCTCAACTCGCCGCTGATTAAGCTGCTGCTGTTGGTGCTGATGTGGTCCTTTTTGCATCATCTGTTCGCCGGGATACGCTACCTGCTGATGGATCTCGGCTATGCTGTTGATCTGGCTGCGGCCCGTCGCACAGCCGCGCTGGCGGCCGGCATTGCGCTGGTGGCCACTCTGATTTTAGGCGGAGGTCTGCTATGAGTCGTCAGGCGGCGGGGCTGAAAGCCTGGATCATACAGCGTCTGAGTGCTGTCTATATCGTGCTGTTTGGCAGCTATCTGGCCATTCAGCTGGTCTTCGCGCCTCCGGCGAGCCAAGCGGAGTTTGTCGCCTGGGTGGCCGCGCCCCTGGTCGCACTCGGGCTGCTGCTCTACATCCCGCTGCTGCTGTTGCACGCCTGGGTAGGCATCCGCGACGTACTCATCGATTACATCAAACCCTACGAGCTACGCGTCGGGGTGCTCAGCTTCTTTGCCCTGCTGCTGCTCGGTTCGGGCGTATGGGCCATACAGGCTGTTTTGGTGGCACGGGCCATGCTGTCCGGGCCGGGGATTACGGGGTAAGTTAAGCATGGGGTTACAACACCGGCATTTCGATGCCCTGATCATTGGCGCTGGCGGCGCTGGACTAAACGCTGCGCTGCGACTGGCCAGCGCCAACCACCGGGTCGCGGTGGTGTCCAAGGTCTTCCCGACCCGCTCGCATACTGTGGCGGCTCAGGGCGGCGTGAACGCAGCCCTGGCCAATGTGCTGCCGGACAATTGGCACTGGCACATGTTCGACACTGTGAAAGGCTCGGACTATCTGGGCGATCAGGATGCCATCGAAACCATGTGCCGCGAGGCCATCCCGACCGTCTATGAGCTGGAGCATGCCGGGGTGCCCTTCTCGCGGCTGGACAACGGCAAGATTTATCAGCGCGCCTTCGGCGGCATGAGTCAGAACTTCGGCGGCGAGCAGGCGGCGCGCACCTGCGCGGCAGCTGACCGCACCGGGCATGCGATTCTGCACACCCTGTATCAGCAGAATATCCGCGCACGCACGCACTTTTTCGATGAAGTCTTTGCCGTCGATCTGCTGCGCGACGACGCCGGCGTAGTGCTGGGCGCCCTGGTGCTGGATATCGCCACCGGTGAGCCACTGGTGATCGAATCCAAGACCACCCTGCTCGCCACCGGTGGCTATGGCCAGGTGTTTCGCACCACCACCAACGCCTTCATCAACACTGGCGACGGCATGGCCATGGCATTGCGCGCCGGGGTGCCGGTACAGGATATGGAGTTCTACCAGTTCCATCCCACCGGCGTCGCCGGCAAGGGCATGCTGATCACCGAAGGCGCGCGCGGCGAAGGTGGCTACCTGATCAATGCCCAAGGCGAGCGTTTCATGGAACGCTATGCGCCCAATGCCCTGGATCTGGCCAGTCGCGACGTGGTCGCCCGCGCCATCGTGACCGAAATTCGTGAAGGACGCGGCTGCGGCCCTCATCAGGATCATGTGCTGCTGAAACTCGACCATCTCGGCGCCGATGTGGTACACCACCGCCTGCCGGGCATTGTTGATATCTGCCGCGTCTTTCAGGGCATTGATCCGGCCAAACAGCCCATTCAGGTCTTCCCCACCGCACACTACGCCATGGGCGGCATCCCAACAGATCGCGCCGCACGTGTGGTGGCGCCGGTGCACAAGGGCCCGGAGGAAGCGGTGCCCGGCCTGTACGCGGCTGGCGAATGTGCCTGCGTTTCCGTGCATGGCGCCAACCGCCTTGGTGGCAACTCGCTACTGGATATTTTGGTATTTGGGCGCGCCGCCGGTCAGGACATCGAACGCTACCTGAGCGAGAACCCTCATCACCGCCCTCTGCCCCAGCATACGTTGGATCCCATCCTGGCCCGCCTGGAACGCTGGGATCGTCACGGCGAGGGCGAGCCGGTGCATGTGGTCAAGGCTGATCTGCGCAAACTCATGGAAGATCATTGCGGCGTGTTTCGCGATCATGACACCATGGCCAAGGGCGTGGAGAAATTGCGCACGCTGCGCGAGCGTATCGAGCACGCCCGCTTGCAGGATCACAGCCAGATCTTCAACACCGCCCGCATTGAGGCGCTGGAGCTGGATAACTTGGTGGATGTAGGCATGGCCACCCTGGCCTGCGCCCTGGCGCGCGAGGAAAGCCGTGGCGCCCATTCGCGCATCGACTTCCCCGAGCGCGATGATGTCCATTGGATGCAGCACAGCCTATTCTGGCGCGAGGGCGATCGCGTCGAGGCTAAACCGGTGCGCACCAAGCCTTTAACGGTGGAGAGCTTTCCGCCCAAAGCCCGGGTCTATTGAGATGAAAATCAGGGTCTATCGCTTCAACCCAGAGCGTGATACCAAGCCGCGCATGCAAAGCTTTGAGGTCGCCACGCGCCCTGGCATGATGCTGCGCGAAGCCTTGCTGGACATTCGCGCCCTTGATGAGAGTTTCGGCTTCCGCCATTCCTGCGGCGAGGGCGTGTGCGGTTCTGATGGCATGAATGTTAATGGCGTCAATTGCCTGGCCTGCATCACCCCGCTGGCCGATCTCACCGAGCCGGTTGAGGTGCGCCCTCTGCCCGGGCGGCCGGTGATTCGCGATCTGATCGTCGATATGAGCCAGTTTTACTTGCAGTACAAAGCGGTTCAGCCCTATCTGATCCGCAAGGAACCGCTGCCGGAACAAGAAATTCCCCAGACTCCGGCCGAGCGCGACCGGCTCGACGGCCTCTATGAATGCATTCTGTGCGGATGCTGCTCAACCGCCTGCCCGTCGTTCTGGTGGAATCCGGACAAGTTTCACGGCCCTGCGGCCCTGCTGCAAGCTTGGCGCTTTCTCGCCGACAGTCGCGACCAGGCGACGGATGAACGTCTGGATGCCCTTGATGGTCCCTATAAGCTGTTTCGCTGCCACAGCATCATGAACTGTGTCGCCGTCTGCCCCAAGGAACTCAACCCCACCAAGGCGATTGGGCATATCAAGGAATTGATGCTCGAAAAGGCGGTGTAAGCGGGTGTCGTCCCAGACCGAGGCTGACCGACGCCGCCTGCGCTGGCAATGTCGCCGCGGGATGCTGGAACTTGATCTGCTGTTCAGCACCTTTATTGATCAGCTGGATGCACCGCTGTCGGCCGCTGAGCACGCCGACTTGCTGCATCTGCTCGGCTGCCAGGATCAACAACTGCACGACTGGTTGATCGGCGGGAATGAGCCGGAGGAACCCCGACTGCGCGCGCTAGTGGCACGCATTCTGGCGGCGCAGTCGGGCGCAACAGCTTCGAGCGACGCCTAATCCCACCAGGGCCGCCGCGCCGCGACCAGCGCCTCCCAGCGATTGTCGAAGTCTTCCAGCAGCACATGAAAATGATAGCTGCGCCAGCCAATCAGGGCACCGGCGTAGGCGTGCAGCTCGCGCTCATCGGGACTTGAGCTGAGCAGTTCATCCAGCAGGCTTTGGGTCAGCGCCAGATCGTTCATGACCCCCAACACATCCTGAATGCCTTTCATGCAGCTGATGAAAGTGCCCATGTCGCTGAACAGGGGGCGAAAAAACTCGGCGGCATAGCGCAGCTTTTTGCCTTCAATGCGCAATTGGTGCATGGCAGGCGCATCATGGCGATCCACAAAGCGACCAGCATTTAGCACACGCCGCTCCTGTTTGTCAAGCAGTTTGCGCGCCCGGCTCACAATCGGACGCGAGAGCTTGCAAGCGCCCTGGCCCTCCAGCGCCTCGGCAGGCGTAATGCCCTGCTCGATCCAACGCGGAAACTCGGCACAAAATCGCTGGTAGCTGTCACTGTCGAGCATGGGGCGAACCTCCTGCTCATAGACCGTGGCACGCTGCCTCAGCGCCAGCTCGCGCAGCCGGGCCTCGCCGGGCAGCGGCAACTTTCCCGCCGTATCCGCCAAGCCCTCATCAATGAACACATCCAGATCGCGTGCACGCCCGAGTTGTCCAGCCAGATCACGCATCGCGTCACGCCACAGGCGCGTCTGCTCGGGATCCAACAAGGAGCGAAACAGCGACAGGGCCGAGCGCAGGCGGCGCAAGGCGACCCGCATCTGGTGCACACCTTCGATATCGGTCCCCTCACGCGCGCGCGCTTCATAATCGAGCATCACCGCAAAATGATGCCGCAGAATGGTTTGAATTGCCGCCGCGACCGTCATGTCGGCACGCAGCGCCGGGGATGCCTTATGCTTTACTGCCACTGAATCCTACTTCCGTCCGTTGATATCCGGTGATAGCCTAACGCACGCCCAACAGGCTTTACTTACTCAGGCGTCAACCCTCACAGGAGTCAAACGGAAGATGCTAAAACGCTTCGCTTCCAGCCGCAAGTCGCGGGTCATGGTCGGCAGCCTGGTGCTGTTACTCGGCGGCTGCATGCACAACCTGCAAAAACAGGATCTCATGCACGTCAGCTGCATGAATGCCCCCGATCCTGGCCCCTGCAAGGGAGCGATCCCAGGGTTTTATTATGACTATCCAAGCGACAGCTGCCGGCGCTTTATCTATGGCGGCTGCGGCGGGCAACGGCCGTTTGATTCCATGGAGGCCTGTATCAAAGCCTGTGGCGCCAAGGGAAATCGGTAGGGAGCCACTCACCCACACCGGACATGAACTGCCATGCTGTTGCACGACCCTGAGCTGACTCAATCTGCGCGTCTGCTGAGCCTCCTCCAGTGGATTCTGTTCAGTACCATGCTGTTACTGCCTGTCTGGCTGATGCTGTTTGTCTTCAGCAGCCAAGAGACCGCGCCGCTCAGCCAGCGGCCGCTGACATGGCTCGCACTGGGCGGCTCGCTCATCAGCCTCATCCTCCTGTTGCCGATTGCGCTGATGATCCGCACGCGCCGACGCTTATTACCGGCTGTCGATCAACTCATACAACAGGCGCCGCAGCGCCCCTTGATCATGCAACGCACACTTGGCTTCACTGGCTTGATCGCATGCCGGCAGCCTGGCGGATCCGGCATGTCGGCCACAGCTGCGTCCAGCGCCGGCCCAGCACCCGCCTGGTGGCTCCAGCCCCTGGTGACCAACGACCGCTTACCGCCGCTCGGCAGCCAACCCATTCAGGGCTATTGGCATCCGGCTAGCGTGGAGCGACTCCTGGCCTGGCGGGCTCCCAAGCTCGGCTGGGGGCGCGTGCTGTCGAGTGCTGACATTCGCCAGCAAGGACAACAAATGCTGCTGATAGTGCTTGGCTTTGGCCTGCTCATCCCTCTCGTGATCGGGGTGATGGTCGGGTTTCTGGTCCAGGGAATCATGACGCCTGCGCCCGAATTGGCGGATCTGTCGTCCAGCCAGGGCACGGCAGCGGCCAGTCAGCTTGCAACCATTGAGGCCAGTATCAGCACCACTCAGGCCCAAGTGCAGCATCAGCTTACCGCGCTATGGATCGCCCTTGCCGCCGCGCCACTGCTTTCCCTGGTGCTCGCTTGGCTGACCTGGCGTGCCACGACGCGAATAGCTGCCACGGCACTTGATCCCCAGCAACTGCGCTAGCGCTTAGCGCAGCAGAGCCAATACCTGTTCGTGCCCCTCGGCCGCAGCCCAGTCAGCCGCTGTGCGCCCCTGGAGATCGGGCAGCGTCTTGTCCGCCCCGGCGCGCAACAGCGTCGCGACTACCTCGGCATGGCCGCGCTTGGCCGCCCAGATCAGCGCGGTAAAGCCCTGCGTGCTTTCCTGGTGATCAATCATGGCACCATGGGCCAGCAGGGTTGCAACGATTTGAGCATGGTTGTTCGAGGCCGCCAGCAGCAGCGCGGTATAGTCACCGGTATCGGCCGCATCAACCTCAGCGCCCGCCTCCAGCAGCGAGCGCACCGCATCCAGATGCCCGTTGACCGCCGCCTTCATCAGCGGCGTCCACTGGCAAGTGTCGCGATAATTCGGCTCGGCATCACGGCCCAGCAGCGCATTCAGCGCCTGGGTATCGCCGCTTTCGGCCAGCTGCATGAGTTGCGCGCCTGAATCAGCGCTGTTATCGCCGCAGCCGCTCAACAGCACAACACTCAACAACACAGCATAGCGCGCCGCCGGTACAGCCAGGCTCAGTAAGGGAGAGAATCTTGGTTTCATGGGCCTTAGCTTGGCCCAGACTGTGCAACAGCGGCAATGATGGAACGCAACTGCAACGCTGCACAGCAACAGGGGCGCTTTTAAGCGCCCCTGCTGATTACCTGATCACATGGAAAATGGTCACAAGGGCCAGCTAACGCTTAGAGGTCGCCGGTGACCCAATAGTTAATGCGATCAACATTGTTGTCGATGTACTTATCCACGGCTTCTTCATACGAAGACTCTTGGGCGTCGTACATGCTCGACTGCAAATCATCAAGCGGGATTTGCATGCGCGACAGGAAGCTGGCAGCTTCGATTTGGTCCTGATAGAACCCCTTGCGGGCCATCGCCATGACGCGCTCGTAGCTGCCGAGAACGCCCTTGGGATCATCGAGATAGCGCAGATCATAGGCGCCGAACATCCAATGCGGACTCCAACCGGTGACCACGATCCATTCGTTGCGATCAATCGCGCGCTTCAGAGCAGCCGTCATGGCCGCACCTGAGGAAATTTGCAGGTCGTAGTCCAGGTCATAGTTTTCGATGGCCTGCTTGGACAAGCGTGTCAGGCCCGCGCCTGGGTCGATGCCGGTGATGGTGCCATCGAGCTTTTCCTTGACCTCGTCTTGTTTCAAATCCTCAATCGAGCTCAGCTCATCTTCGGGGATGTAGTTTGGCACCACCCAGCCGAGTTTGGCTTCGGTATAGAGAATACCCAGCGGCACCACGTCATTGCAGACCTTTTCCATATAATCGGCATGGGTGCCAGGCTGCCAGGACATCAGCATCACGTCGATATCGCCATTGGCAATGCCCTGGTACTGCGGGGCAATGTCGGTCTGAATCAGTTCGACATCGTAGTCCAAGCGATCTTCCAGGATTTTGGCCGCCAACTTGGTGACAAACTCGGCGTCGGACCAGGCGGTCCAGCCGATTTTGATGGTGTCCTTGGCCAGGGCCGCAGTGCTGAGGCCAGCGGTCAGCGCCAGCGCCAGCAAGACTTTAAGGCTGTTTTTCATCATAGAGACTCCTTATTCAGTTTTGATTCAGTTTTGGATCAGTTTGGAGATCGAAGAGTTTGAGTATCGGGGTTCCGCCCCGCCCAGCTGCGCAGCCGTTCCACCAATCCAGGGCCGGAGCGGGTGCGGATGTGACCGTAACTCTGGGTGATACGGTCAAGCAAAATCGCCAACAGCACCACGCCAAGTCCGCCTTCAAAGCCGAGACCGACATTCAAGCGCTGAATGCCGGTCAACACGGTATTGCCCAGCCCGCCGGCACCAATCATTGAGGCGATTACCACCATGGACAGCGCCAGCATGATGGTCTGATTGATACCGGCCATAATCGACGGCATGGCCAGGGGCAATTGCACCTTAAACAGCAATTGCGAGCTGGTGCAGCCAAAGGCCTTGCCCGCCTCGACATGCTCGGTACTGACCTGGCGAATGCCAAGATTGGTCAGCCGTACCGCCGGTGGCATAGCAAAGATCAGGGTCGCGATAGCCCCCGGCACCTTGCCAAGCCCAAAGAAAATCGCCGCCGGAATCAGATAGACAAACGGCGGCATGGTCTGCATCAAGTCCAGAATCGGCCGTGCGATCATTTCGACCTTGTCGTTGCGCGCCATGGCAATCCCAATGGGAATCCCAATGGCGAGCGCCACCAGACTGGAAGCAATCACCAGGGCCAGGGTCACCACGGTTTCTTCCCAGATGCCCATACCGAACAACAGCACCATGGCCCCGACAGCGAAGAGTCCGAAGCGCCAACCGACGCGCCAAGTTGCCAGCAGCACAATCAGCGCCGCCAGTAGCAGCGGCGGAAAAAACAGCAGCAGATCTTCAAAGGCGCTGATGATCAAATCCAGACCATCAGCAATCGCATCAAGCAGCGGGGTCAGGTTGTTCTGAATCCAATCGACGCCGGTCTCGACCCAGTCGCCAATCGGAATATCGAAATTCATGCCAGATTCAGCCATACCAAAGGATTCCAAACGCACCGCTCAGGTGGTCTTATCGAGGGTTTGCAGCAAAATAGTCTTGTCGATGATGCCGCGATACTTTCCCTGATCGTCCACCACAGGAATCGGGTATTCGGTGGTCGCGACGCGAGAAAGCACCTCGGAGAGATCCATCTGCGCTGGCGCCGGCTCCACATCCGGAATAAAGGCTTGATCCCAGTGCGCGCCATCGCCTTTCGCCGCTGCAGCAAGGGTATTGACACTCACCATGCCGCGATAGCGATTTTCACGATCAGTGACAACCCCCAGCGCGCGCCCCCGATCCTGCAACTGTGCCAATGCAGCGCGTACATTCACGCCGGTACGCTCGAAAACGATGAGCGCGCGGTTGGAAGCAATGTCGCCAGCGTTGAACACTTTACTGACATCCACGCCATAGAAGAAAGAACGCACATAATCGTTCGCCGGGCAGGTAACGATCTCCTCCGGGGTGCCGATCTGCACCACTGAGCCCCCTTCCATGATGGCGATGCGATCCCCAATACGGATGGCCTCATCCAGATCATGGGAAATAAACACAATCGTATGGGGCTTTTTGTCTTGCAGGCTGACCAATTCATCCTGCATTTCAGTGCGAATCAGCGGATCCAGCGCCGAAAAGGCCTCATCCATCAGCAGGATGGGTGCCTCGGTGGCCAGAGCCCGAGCCAGACCAACGCGCTGGCGCATGCCACCGGAGAGTTCATCCGGATAACTGTCTGCATAGGGCTCTAGGCCAACAGTCGCCAAGGCTGTGATTGCCTGCTCGCGCTGCTGCTGGCCATCAACCCCGGCTACATCCAGCCCAAAGGCGGCATTCTCGGCCACCGTCTTGTGCGGCAGCAGGGCAAAGGACTGAAACACCATGCTCATCTGATGCCGGCGCATGGCAATCAGCTCGTCCTTGCTCATTGCGGTGATATCGACCCCGTCGAGGAAAATGCGCCCGCGCGTGGGTTCGATTAAGCGGTTGATCATGCGTACCAGCGTCGATTTACCCGACCCTGACAGGCCCATGACCACAAACACCTCGCCCTCGCGAATACTGAAGTTGGCCTTTTGCACGCCCACCGTGGTTCTGGTGCGCCGAAAAATCTCTGTCTTATCAAGCCCCTGATCGAGCAGCGTCATCGCCTCATCAGGTGCCGGGCCAAAGATTTTGTAAAGATCCTCAATGACAAGTTTGTCGGGTGTATCAGACATAGACATGCGCGACCCGTCTGGCGCGGTTTACAGCAGTTAAGCGCGACGAAACACGCAAGACACGAATAGAGGCATAAAAGCCCGCAATGGGAACAGCATCGGAGTCGTCCCCCGGCTCCATAAATACCCTAACAGCTCTAACTGACGGATTCAACTTGTTGGCCAGACATGTTGCGAGCGAAGGTTCGCTAGATCCGCACGGATGAAGAACTGCATTCGCCTGCGCTATCCGACAGCGGAACATCTTCGTACAGAGTCTCCAGGGCCACCTCGACATCAATACACGCAAGCCGAAGACTGCCTTGGGTGATGCGCTCGCATCCCCAGCCGTTTGTGTGGCGGTAAATTTCGACTGCGCGCGTGTTTTGCTCGATGAGCAGATACTCACGCAGGCTCGGGATAGTCTGATAGGCAAAGAACTTTTCGCGCCGGTCGATGCGCGCGGTGGAGTCCGAGAGCACCTCGACCAGCAGACAGGGGCTGCGGCGATAATAGGTCTCGCGGTCATCCGGGTCGCAGCTCAGCAGCAAGTCAGGATAGTAGAAGATATCCTGATCGGCGATCCGAAGCCGCACCTTCATGTCATTGGCGAAGAGTTGGCAGGGCGTGCCACGCAGCCGGGGGCGCAGAAGGCGTAGAGGTTGCCGGAAATAAGGCCATGCCGGTCGCTGGCGCCGGTCATGGCATAGATTTCGCCATCAATGTACTCATGGCGGATATCCGCGCCATCCTCGGCAGCGAGGTAGTCATCGACGCTCAGATGAAACTATCGGGCGAGGTTGGTCATGGAGCGCGCATCCCCTTGTTGATCGATTGGTGACTTTCAGCCTGCCGCCCGATTCTACCTCGGGCCGTCAAACAGCGCCCCTCAGCTCGGTGTCGCTATGGAGCAGCGAAACGATACAAGGTCACTTTAAGCGCATCATCGCTCAATCTGAAGACAGGCTCAGTGCCATTGTGGGCGCGCATCGCGGGAATGACCTTGGTACGCACGCCCATGCCGCGCGCTTCCACATAGCCGTAATCACGCAAAATATCCATGATGATGGGATTGCGCGGTGAGCGTTGCCCGGCAATCATTTTCTCGATGGTCATGGCATTCTGCAAGGCGCCAGGGCTGACGATTTCCAGGCGATCAGCATAACAGGCAATCTCGATATCGACCGAGCGCGTCCAGTCGCGATGCGCGAGGGCGTTCATGGCCAACTCGCGCACGGCTTCCCAGGGGTAGTGCCATTGGATTGTGCGCCGCATATCGGCATCGATGCTAGGACTTTCCTCAGTGATGAAGGGGCGCAAGCTGGCCGCTAGCTTTTCGATCAGTCCATCATCGACATGCTGAGTCACCCCGCTGGCTGAACGCTTGCGGCGCGCAATCAGCGGCGCATCGAGGACGTTATCAAAACGGGCATCGTAGGATTTCTCGCTCCCCTTAAAAACCATGACGCGCAACCCAGACTGCCTGAGGGCGTGGCGGGGTTGGATACCAAAGCAGAGCAAGCCGGCGATTGAGGCGGTTTGATGACCACAACCATCCTCGGCCATCAGACCAAGTCCAAGCAGGCGTTGTTGCCATTGAGCCAGGTCCTCTGGGACTTCAGGATCCTGGATAATGTGCCGCAAATAATAGTCAAGCCGGTCGAGATCGAGCTGGTCGATGGTTGTGCCGGAGACAGGCAGGGTTTCCGTATGTAACAGGCCACCGGTGGCGAAAAGTCGGAGTTGTTGTTCGCGAGAGGCGATCTCTGAGCGGTTGCCCATGCGAATGTAAATGTCCTCGCGTCCCTGATGACGGAGGACATAAGGCTTAGACGTTCCGGCCGCCAGGGAGATGATACCGACGCGCAAGCTTTGGTTCCACTGCACTTCTTCGTAAAAGGGGATAATTTGCGGATGAACTTTGTCGCGAAACACGTTCAACACCCATTCCTGAGTGTCCAGGCGCTGCAGGCCACTGACACGGCCATCGTCCTCGACTCCGAGCAAAATGCGACCCCCCTGAAGATTCGCCAGAGCGACAATTTCCTTGGCAAGTTGTTCCGGTCGGATATCATCACGCTTGAATTCAATGCCTGAATTCTCTCCGTTGGCAAGAAGTTCGTCGAGCTCGTGTTTTCGCATCACTTCGTGTATTTTTTTCTTGAGTTATTGGGAAAGTATCGGCAATTCCCGTGGTGCTGTCACCGACCCACCAAGGAAAATTGGAGGTGACGCAAAGAATGCGACCGCTGGCCACTCAGGAATGGGTCCTCGGCGCCCGTACCCAAGGACTGGAGCCGGGAAATCGCCAACCCCTTCTACGAGCGCCTGGCCAGTGATATGGCTGACCACCTAATCCCCGCCCTCACCCCCGGTTTCCATGACCATGCCGACTCACCGACCGAGCCGCACGCTTGAGGTAGCGCATCCTCCAAGCCTTGATTGCACGCGCGCAATCCATTGTGCAAACATACAGCTTCAAAACTCAAACAACCCGCCTGCAGCACCATGCCTAACCCACCCGCCATCTTTGCCCTCATCGGCGCCGCCGGCTTCGTCGCCCCGCGCCACATGCGCGCCATCCAGGACACCGGCCAAACGCTGGTCGCTGCACTCGACCCCAATGACAGCGTCGGTGTCATCGACAGCTACTTCCCGCAGGCGGACTTCTTCACCGAGTTCGAGCGCTTCGACCGCCACATCGACAAGTTGCGCCGCAAAGGCCAGCCGATTGACTACGTCAGCATCTGCTCACCCAACTACCTACACGATGCCCATATCCGCTTCGCGCTACGCAATCGCGCCCACGCCATTTGCGAAAAGCCCCTGGTCCTCAACCCCTGGAACATCGACGGCCTGCATGAGATCGAGGCGGAGACCGGCGCGCGCGTTTTCAACATCCTGCAACTGCGCCTGCACCCCAGCATTATCGCGCTGAAAGACCGCATCCAGACTGCGGGTGTCACCAACCAGGACGTCGATGTCACCTACATCACCTCGCGCGGCAACTGGTATCAGCGCAGTTGGAAGGGCCAACTGGAGAAGTCGGGCGGCATCGCTACCAACATCGGCGTGCATTTCTTCGACATGCTCACCTGGGTCTTTGGTCCGGTGCGCTACAGCACGGTTCACTTAGGCCGCGCCGACTGCGCCGCCGGCTATCTGGAACTGGCCAACGCCCGGGTGCGCTGGTTTCTCTCCGTCAATGCCAATCATTTGCCCGCCGCCGCGCGCGAGCAGAACCAACGCACCTATCGCTCCATCACCGTGAATGGCGAAGAGATCGAATTCTCCGGCGGCTTCACCGACCTGCATACCGAGAGCTATGGCCACATCCTCAACGGCCAGGGCTTCGGACTCGACACCGCCCGCACCGCCGTCGAAACCGTCTACCACATCCGCAACGCTGCCCCGCAGGGCTTGCAGGGCGAGTATCATCCTTTCTGTGCCGACGTCCATTAACCCCGGCGCCGCGCGCGAGCCAATGCCAACTCATGACCACCGAATACCAAGCTCACTCCAGCGCCATTATCGACGAGGGCGCGCGGATCGGCACCGACACCCGCATCTGGCACTGGGTGCATATCTGCGCCGGCGCCCGCATCGGCGCGCGCTGCTCCTTCGGCCAGAACGTCTTTGTCGGCAATGATGTCGTGATCGGCGACAATTGCAAGGTGCAAAACAACGTTAGCTTGTATGACGCCGTTACGCTCGAAGACGACGTCTTCTGCGGCCCCAGCATGGTCTTCACCAATGTCACCAACCCCCGTGCCGCCGTCAACCGCAAGGACCAATACCGTCGCACCCTGGTCCAACGAGGCGCCACCATCGGCGCCAACGCCACTATCCTCTGTGGCGTCACTCTGGGCCAATACTGCTTCATCGCCGCCGGCGCCGTCATCACCCGGGATGTTATGGCCCATGCCCTGATGGCCGGCGTTCCCGCGCGCCAGATCGGCTGGATGAGCGACCATGGCGAACGCCTTGACTTGCCGCTGCGGGGAGAGGGACAAGCCCAGTGTCCCGCGACCGGGCAGCGCTATCGGCTGATCGCTGGGCACATCGCTGAAGCCGCATCATGAAAACCGACTGGCGTACCATTGCAGAGGCCAAGATCGATCCGCATCATCGCGAGCGCCTGGGCGCGCTACTCGAATATTGGTTCATGGAGCGCTTCCGTATTCGGCTGAGTCATTTGTTTAGCATCACCGGATCGGCGCCGACACGCGCATCTGGCACTGGGTGCACATCTGCGCCGGCGCCGTTGTCATGGCCGTACAGGAGAAAAACCTGAATGCCTGAGATCAGTCGCTTTCTTGGCATCATTATCGCGATGTACTACAACGACCATGCGCCGCCCCATTTTCACGCGCTATGGTGATGCCAAAGTCGAAATTGCCATCCAAACGCTATCGGGGCTGGCAGGCAAACTACCACCCAGAGCCATGGGCCTCGTCATCGAATGGGCCAGCCGTCATCAGCACGAATTGCTCGCCGATTGGGAATTGGCGCGGCGGCAAGAGGCACTTAACAAGATCGAACCGCTGGAGTAGCCATGTTCCTAATCGACGTGACGGATGTAAAGCCATTACCTCAACGGCAACTTGCCCTGACCTTCGCTGATGGAGTTCAAGGCATTGTATTCCTTGATGAAATTGCACCCAAATACCAAGGTGTTTTTGCGCCTTTGCTCGATAACGATTTCTTCCAGAAGGTGACATTAGACAAAGAATTGGGCACCGTGGTTTGGCCTAATGGCGCGGATTTGTGCCCAGATGTCCTGTATTCATGCGCAACAGGCCGTCCCCTTGTCGTCACGGGCGAATCTCTGATCAGCCAACCATGTTCGGCATCACCGGCCTGATCCATCTCGACGGCGCCCCCCGTATCGCCGGTCTCCTCAATGTCACCCTGGGTCAATACTGCTTCATTATCCGCCGGCGCAGTCATTACCCGGGATGTCGCAGCGCATGCCCTGATGGCCGGCGTTCCCGCACGCCAGTTCGGCTGGATGAGCGCCCATGGCGAACGCCTTGACTTGCCGCTGCAGGGGGAGGGAGAAGCTCAGTGTCCCGCGACCGGGCAGCGCTATCGGCTGATCGCTGGGAACATCGCTGAAGAACCGGGCCTTGATCATGCCTTGGTCCATTGTTGCTAAGCCGCCACAGGCATCAGGTAGGGGCGCTTTGCCGGTCGAGGTCGTCGTCGAGCCGGCCAAGCCGGCCAAGGCATGCGTTCAAGCACTTGCTCAA
>NZ_NRRS01000008.1 GCF_016583795.1 Rhabdochromatium marinum
GGCGCAACGCAAGTACCGCTGGAGATCGAGCACATCCACCCCAGGAGCCGGGGCGGATCGGATCGGATCTCGAACCTGACGCTTGCCTGCCGACCCTGCAATCAGCGCAAGGGCCGTCAGCCCATCGAAACCTTTCTGGCCCGCGCTCCTGAGCGGCTCGCGCGGATCAAGGCGCAAGCCAAAGCGCCGCTCAAGGACGGCGCTGCTGTTAATACCACGCGCTGGGCGCTGTTCGAGGCGCTCAACGCGACCGGTTTGCCGGTCGAGACTGGCTCAGGCGGGCGCACCAAATACAACCGCACGCGGCTGGACATCCCCAAGACCCATGCCCTTGATGCCGTCTGTGTCGGCACTGTCGATCAGGTGCAGGACTGGAATCGCCCGGTGCTGGCGATCAAGGCCACCGGACGCGGCACCTACCGCCGCACGCGCACCTTCAACAACGGCTTCCCGCGCGGCTATCTCGTCCGCCATAAGCGCGTCCAAGGTTTCCAGACCGGCGATTGGGTGCGCGCCGAGGTGCCCAAGGGCAAACGGGCAGGCGTGCATGTCGGGCGTGTGGCGGTGCGCCGAACCGGATCGTTTAACATCCAGACCCAGACCGGAACCGTTCAGGGCCTTTCACACCGCTATTGCCAGGTGCTGCAACGCGCCGATGGCTATGGCTACGCTTTTCAACCGAAACCGACAACGGAGGATGCGAGACGGGCCGCCTGACCGCGCTACGCGCGGTGCGCTATCCCTCCCCGCCCTGAAGGACGGGGTTTCTCGCGCAAGACTGATGATGAATACCCTGCCCGCTGAGTGGGCGCCCCAGAGCGCGCTGCTGCTCACCTGGCCACATCCCAACACCGACTGGCGCGATCAACTGGACGCGGTGGAAGCGGTCTACATTGAGATCGTGCGCACCCTGTGCCAGTATCAGCCGGCCTTGATTCTGTGCCCGGACCGCCATTGGCAGACGCAGGTGGCCACCCGGCTGCGCGACGCCGGAGTGCCGGACGCACAGCTGCACTGGGCCTTGGCACCCAGCAATGACACTTGGACCCGCGACCATGGCCCGATCACCGTCGTGACCCCGAAGCAGCGCGCCGGCCTGATTGACTTCCGCTTTAATGGCTGGGGCGGAAAATTCGCCAGTCCCCTGGATGATCAGATTAACAGCGCCCTGCGCGCGCAAAGCCCGTTGGCTGACCACGATTGGCAGCGCAGCGAGCTGGTGCTGGAAGGTGGCGCCCTCGACAGCGATGGCGCCGGCAGCCTGCTGATGATGCGCCGCACCATCCTGGATCCCAAGCGCAATCCGGGTTGGAGCCAGGCGGCGATTGAACAGGAGCTGCGCCAGCGCCTTGGGACGCAGCACTTCCTGTGGCTGGAGCATGGCCAGTTAAGCGGCGATGACACCGATGGCCATATCGACACCCTCGCCCGCTTCGTCAATCCGCGCACCATCGCCCATGTCAGCTGTACCGATCCCGCTGACCCCGATTACCCGTCTATCCAGCAGCTGATCGAGGAATTGCGCGCGCTGCGGGATGCCGAAGGCCGGGCCTATCAGTTATTGCCACTACCCAGTCCCCAGCCGCAGTACGACGCTGACGGCCAGCGCTTGCCGGCCGGCTATGCCAACTTTGCGCTTATCAACGGCGCTGTGCTGCTGCCGGTCTATCAGGATCCAGCCGACCGCGAAGCCATCCACCGGCTGCAAGGAGCATTTCCGGAGCGCCGCATCCATCCCATTGACTGCCGCGCCCTGATCACCCAGGGCGGCAGCCTGCACTGCGCCTGCATGCAGCTGCCGGCTGCGGTGCACCTCGGCCCTGCTCTGCCCCCAGCCGCCCTGCCCCCGACGCCTCGACCCAGCTCCGCAGCGGCCGCATGAGTTCCCCCGCATCACAGCGCATCATGGTGGGCCTCTCAGGTGGGGTTGACTCCGCCATCGCGGCTCACTTGTTACTCAAACAGGGCCATCAGGTCGAGGCGTTGTTCATGAAGAACTGGGAGGAAGACGACGCGCCCGGCTACTGCGCGGCGGCGCAGGATCTAGCCGATGCCCAAGCCGTTGCCCAGCGGCTTGGCATTCCCTTGCGCACGGTGAATTTCGCCACCGAATACTGGGAGCGGGTATTTGCCTATTTTCTGGCTGAATACCGTGCGCTGCGCACGCCCAACCCGGATATTCTGTGCAATACCGAAATCAAGTTCCGCGCCTTTCTCGATCATGCCCACACCCTGGGCGCCGACGGCATCGCCACCGGCCACTATGCGCGCGTGCTCCAGACCCCCGAAGACGCCCGCCTGCATCTGGCCCGGGACGCCAACAAGGATCAGACCTATTTCCTGCATCGGCTCGATCAGCAGCAGCTTGCGCGCGCGCATTTCCCACTGGCCGATGTGACCAAGCCCGAAGTGCGAGCACTGGCCCAGCGGCTCGGCCTGGCCAATGCCGACAAAAAGGACAGCACCGGCATCTGCTTTATCGGTGAGCGGCGCTTTGCCGATTTTCTTGCCCGCTACCTGCCCCATAACCCCGGCCCGATTGAAACCCCCGCCGGCCGGATGCTGGGCGAACATCAGGGACTGGCCTACTACACCATTGGACAGCGCCAGGGACTCGGCATTGGTGGTCAGCGCGACGCCGGCGCGGCGCCCTGGTTCGTCGCCGCCAAGGACGCCGCACGCAATGCCCTGATCGTGGTTCAGGGCGGCCAGCATCCGCGCCTCCTGGCCTCCGGTCTGCATGGTGAACAGATCCACTGGATCAGCGGTCAGCCCCCTGGCCCAGTCCCCTTCGACTGCCAGTGTCGTCTGCGCCACCGCCAGCCGCTGCAAGCCTGCACCCTAATCAGTTACGATACCGCTGGCTGCCAGGTCACCTTCGCCACCCCGCAGCGCGCCATCACGCCCGGGCAATCTGCCGTCTTCTACCGCAACGACCGCTGTCTGGGAGGCTGTATCATCACCCGTGCCGAGTCACATCCAGTCGAAGCCCCCAACTCCGAACCGCCACTCACTGACCACTGATCATTGACAACTGACCACTACATGCAACACAGCGACCTAGAGCGCGTCACCGCCCTGGCCGGCCTGCATCAGGCCATCCATTGCGTCGAGCGCATCGCCAACCGAGGCTCCGTGGATGTCGAGGCCATGGAACCCTGTATTTACAGCCTTTTTCAGATCGATGCGCCTGATACTGCATCGGTTTATGGTCCGCCTGGAGCGGTCTGCCTCGGCATGCGCGCACTGATCAGACAGATCACTGGACAACCGCACCGCGACCTGGAACTGACCCGCTATCTCATCAACCTGCTGCGCCACGCCCGCACCCTGAGTGAGCAGCCGGATCAGCTCCAGCGCATCGGCATCGGCATCGAAATCACCGACGCCAAGCGCCAGCAACGCCCGCTGCTCGACGCTGAGGTGTTGGCCGCCCTGGCCGAACTCTATGGCGAAACGGTCAGCACCCTGGAACCCAGAATTCTGGTACACGGCAATCCGCTGTACCTGAAAAACACCGACAATCAAAACCGCATCCGCGCGCTCCTGCTGGCCGGCATTCGCGCCGCCATTCTGTGGCAACAGCTGGGTGGCAGCCGCTGGCAAATTCTTTTTGGACGCAAGCGCCTGCTGAGCGCCGCGCATGAGTATCTGTCGCGTCATGAAACAGCCTAACCTCCGGTAACCTCATCGTGTCTACCGCGCCGGTCGATACCCTCGCTCTCATCCTGGGTCCGCTGATCCAGAACTCGGCGCTGCTGCTGTCGCTGGCGATCCTATATAGTCTGTTCATTGCCCGTCGCCCGCGCCACAGCCTCGGCACTCAACTGCTCAATGGGCTGCTGTTTGGCAGCGCGGCCGTGATCGGCATGCTCTCCCCCCTGACCCTGGAACCCGGGGTCATCTTCGACGGGCGCACCGCTGTCGTCACCATGGCGGCGCTGTTTGGCGGCCCACCGACCGCCGCCGTCGCCTCTCTCATGGCGGTCGCCTATCGTTTGTGGCTCGGCGGCTCCGGTGTCTACATGGGCGTGGCGACCATCTTCACAGCCGCCGGTATCGGCCTCGGGGCCTGGGAACTGCGCCGGCGCGGATGGCTGCCACTGAACAAAGCCAATCTGGCGCTGCTGGGCTTCGTGGTTCACCTGGGGGCTTTCTTGTGGATCTTCCTGTTGCCCATGCCGGTGCGCGCCAATTTCCTGCACACGGTTGCCCTGCCCTACCTGCTGGTCCTGCCGATCGTGACCCTGCTGCTCGGACTTCTGCTCAAATCGCAAGAGCAACGCGCCGATGACGAACAGGCGTTGCGCGACTACCGCGCGCGCCTGCAAGAAGCCAAGCGGATCGCCGCCCTGGGCGACTGGTACTGGGATCTGCGCAGCAACACCCATAGCTGGCCGGAAGAAATCTTGCAGCTGTGCGGCCTTGATCCAGCCATGATGCTGGCCAAGCCGGCGCGGATCCAGGACGCTTTTACCCCAGCCAGCTGGCTCCATCTCCATAAGCGGATCAAGCAAGCCCGCGCTACCGGCGCTCCGTTCAAATGCGATCTGGAAATCACCAGCCGGGGGGCTCAATGCCGCTGGATCACCATGCGTGGTGAGGCGGTACGGGATCACAGCGGGCAGGTGACCAAGCTGCGCGGCACGGTGCAGGACATTACCGAACATCGGCGCATGGAAGCGGAATTGCGCGAACGCGAATACTTTTTTCGCGAATCGCAGCAGGCTGCGCAGATTGGTTCCTACAAGGCAGATTTTACCGCCAACCGCTGGGCTTCATCCGATGTGCTGGATCAGATTTTCGGCATCGACGTCAACTATACGCATAGCGTTGAGGGCTGGTTGAACCTAATCCATCCGGATGATCGCCCGCACATGGAACGCTATCTGCACCAGGAGATCCTCATCAAAGGCTGCCCTTTCAACCAGGAATATCGCATCGTCCGCCCCAAGGATGGCCAGATGCGCTGGGTGCTGGGTCTGGGAGAGGTTGCCACCGACCAGGATGGCAAGGTCGTCTCTCTGACCGGCACCATTCAGGACATTACCGAGCGCCGCAATGCCGAAACCCAGCTGCGTCTGGCTGCAAGCGTCTTTGCTCACAGCTTGGAAGGCATCCTGATCACGGATGCTGACAACCTCATCCTGGATGTGAATCCCAGCTTCACCCGCATCACCGGCTACGCAAAAGCCGAAGTGCTGGGATGTAATCCCAGCATCCTCGCCTCCAGGAAGCACGATCAGGCGTTCTATGCCAACCTGTGGCAGCATCTTAGGGAACAGGGTTCCTGGCACGGCGAGATCTGGAACCAGCGCAAAAACGGCGAGATATTCGCAGCCATTCTGTCTATTTCGACCGTATTCGACGCCAACGGCCACTTACAGAACTACATCGCGGTCATTATTGACAACAGCGAAAACAAAGCGCTGGAGGCCCAGCTCGAACACATTGCCTATCATGACCACCTCACTGGCGTACCCAACCGGCGCCTGCTGACCGATCGCCTTAGCCGCGCCGTCGCTCGCGCCCGGCGCAATAATCAACTGCTGGCGGTCTGCTACCTGGATCTTGACGGTTTCAAACCCATCAACGACAGCTACGGCCACGAAGTGGGCGACCACTGCCTGGTCAAAATTGCGGACAACCTCCGCAGGCTGCTACGCCAGGAAGATACCGTCGCGCGCTTTGGCGGCGACGAATTCGTCCTGTTGCTGACCGATCTGGCCCGCCTTGAGGATTGCGAGGAGCTGCTTGAGCGCATTCTGAGTACCATCCGCGCCCCATTTAAGTTGCAAGGAAGACAGCACAGAGTCTCAGCCAGCATTGGCGTCACCCTCTACCCACTGGATATTGATGACCCTGACACCCTGTTGCGCCATGCCGATCAGGCCATGTATCGCGCCAAGGAAGCCGGCAAAGATTGCTACCATCTCTATGATCCCGAACAGGATCGCCTGTTGCACGCCCGCCGCGACAAACTGCGTCAGATCACCCAGGGGCTGCAACAGGGCGACTTTATCCTCCACTATCAGCCACAGGTGGATATGATCAGCCGCGAAGTCACCGGCTTCGAGGCGCTGATTCGCTGGCAGCACCCAGAACAGGGCCTGCTCATGCCGGGGGCCTTCCTGGATGACATCGAGGGCAGCGAGCTGGAAACAACCCTGGGCGAATGGGTCATCGAAGCCGCCCTGCGGCAGCTTGAGCACTGGCAGGCGAGCCAGCTGAATGTCCCCATCAGCGTCAACATCAGTGCCGGGCACCTGTTGTGCAGTGATTTCGCCACCGATCTTCAGAAAACGCTCAGCGCCCATCCGCAGGTGGCCGCCGGGCAGCTGAAGCTCGAAATTCTTGAGACCGCCGCCATCAGTGACTTCGAGCAGGCCCGGAGCGTACTGACCGACTGTCGCGCTCTGGGCGTGCATTTAGCGCTGGATGATTTCGGCACCGGGTATTCCTCATTGGCCTACTTCCGCACCCTGCCAATTGATGTCCTGAAAATCGACCAAAGCTTCGTGCGCGACATGCTGCACGACGCCGGCGACATGGACATTGTCGAAAGTGTCGTCAATCTGTCCCATGCCTTCAAGCGCGCCGTGATTGCCGAAGGCGTGGAAACTCCAGCCCATGCCGCCGTGCTCACCTGGCTCGGTTGTCGCTTTGGCCAGGGCTACGGCTTCGCCCGTCCGATGCCGGCGGAGGCCGTGATTGACTGGTATCGGCACTGGACCGCCCAGCCTGGCTGGAGCGCCGAAGCTGACGACAGCTTGACCAGCGACCTGGCGTTGATGCTCAAGGTACAGAACTGCCGCTACTGGATCCATCATCTCCAAAATCTGCTTGAGCACCCACCACCGGACCTCCCTGGCGCCCAGTCAGACCCGCGGCTTAGCCGCTTCGATCAGTGGCTGTCCTCACCCGAGCGGTCGTACTGCCACGAACTCAACCAGTCACCCGGCGTCGCTGACCAGCATCAGCGACTGCGTCAGCTGGTTTTTGAGCTGCTTACGCACCTGCGCGCCGGTGACCCCGCCCCGGCGCAAGCCCGGTTACCGGAACTCCTGCATGCCCAGGAAGACCTGCTGATGGAGGTCAAGCGCGTCCTGGCGCCAGATGACATCCTGCCCCGCCGCCTGTAACCCGCCTTCAGGCGCGCGCGCGCGTCTGCAACTCGGCTTGTAATTCATAGATCAGCGCCAGCGCCTGACGGGGGCTGAGATCATCTGCATCCAGGCCGCTGAGCCGCTCAAGAACGGCGTGGCGCTCAGATGTGACGGAAGGCGCGGGAGATGCGACAGGAGGCGTCGCCAATGCGGCTGGCACTTCCGGTGCAAAGAGCGAGAGTTGCGCCATCTGGCGCTGTTCTTGGCGCTGACTCTGTGCTTCGAGCTGGCGTAGACGCTCGCGGGCGCGGGCAATGACGGGTGCCGGCACCCCAGCCAGCGCGGCGACTTGCAGGCCGTAGCTCTGATTGGCTGGCCCTTCCCGCACACTGTGCAGAAACACAATGCGCTCACCATGCTCAATGGCCTCAAGGTGCAAGTTGGCAATGCCGGGCTGTTCCTCGGGCAGACTGGTAAGCTCAAAGTAGTGGGTTGCAAACAGCGTCAGCGCGCGGATGCGCTGGGCCAGTTCCAGGGCGCAGGCCCAGGCCAGTGACAGGCCATCGAAGGTGCTGGTGCCACGACCGATCTCGTCCATTAACACCAGGCTCTGCTCGGTCGCGTTGTGCAGGATGTTAGCGGTTTCCTCCATCTCCACCATAAAGGTCGAACGCCCGCCGGCAAGGTCATCGGCAGCACCGATGCGCGAGAAAATACGATCAATCGGGCCGATGCGGGCGGCGCGCGCGGGCACGAAGCTGCCGGCATGCGCCAGGATGACAATCAGCGCCGTCTGGCGCATGAAGGTCGATTTACCGCCCATATTCGGCCCGGTAATCATCAGCATGCGGCGCTCGGCATCCAGACGCACGCTGTTGGCAACAAAGGGCGCGTCGCTGAGCTGCTCCACCACCGGATGACGGCCATCCTCGATCTCGATGCAAATCGCGGCACTCAGCTCCGGGCGCGTCCAGCTGAGACGCTCGGCACGCTCGGCCAACGTGGCGATCACATCTAGACTGGCCAGGGCGTGGGCCATGCATTGCAGCGCCTCCAGATGCCGGGTCAGTTCGGCAAGCAGGTCTTCATAGAGGGCTTTTTCGCGCGCCAGCGCGCGTTCGCGCGCGCTAAGCACCTGATCTTCGAAGCGCTTCAGCTCGGGGGTAATGTAGCGCTCGACACCCTTGAGCGTCTGACGACGCTGGTAATCATCAGGAATCTTGTCGGCCTGGGCGCGGCTGATTTCGATGTAGTAACCATGCACGCGGTTATAGCTGACCTTGAGCGCGGCAATGCCGGTGCGCGTGCGCTCGCGCCCTTCGAGATCCAACAGAAACTGATCAGCATGCTGGGCCAGGTGGCGCAATTCATCGAGCTCCTGATCATAGCCGGGTGCCAGCACGCCCCCGTCGCGAATCAGCATGGGCGGTTGTTCGATCAACGCGCGCTGGAGGCGCGCTTCAACCTCGGGATGCTCGCCGAGGTCGCCATTGAGTTCAGTCAGCAGCGGACTGTCCAGATCGCCGAGGCCGCGATGCAGCTCCGGCAGGCAGCCGATGGCGTCGCGCAGGGTGGCGAGGTCACGCGGGCGCGCCGAGCCAAGCGCCACGCGCGCCAGAATGCGCTCCAAATCGCCGATGCTGGCCAGAGTGTCGCGCAACGCCTCGAACCGAGCGGTTTCCAGCAGGGTGGCAATGGCATCATGGCGCCAGCGAATCGACTGGACATCGCGCAGGGGACGGGTCAACCAGCGTCGCAGCAGGCGTGCGCCCATAGCGGTGCAGCTGTTGTCCAGCACCTGGATGAGGCTGTGCTGTTCCTGACCCGACAGGGTTTGGATGAGTTCCAGATTGCGTTGGGTCGCGGCATCGAGTATCACCGCCTGGTCGCGATTCTCCACCGTCAGCCCGCGCAGATGCGGCAGCGCGCTGCGCTGGGTATCCTTGACGTAGTGCAGCAGACAGCCAGCCGCGCCGATGGCCAAGCGGAGTTCGGCACAGCCGAAGCCGCTCAGATCACGGGTGCCGAATTGCTCGCTGAGCTGCCGAGTGCCCGTGTCCGGGTCAAAATGCCAGCGCGGACGCCGGGTCAGGCCGCCGCTGTATCCCAGCCGGTGATCGAGCTTGCTGTCTTCGTCCAGCAGCAGCTCGGCCGGTTGCAGACGTTGGAGTTCGGCGCTCAGCGCCTCCTGGCCGCTGAGCTCCAGCACCGTGAAACGACCGCTGGCCAATTCCAGCATCGCCAGCCCAAACTCCAGGCTGTCGCTGGCCTGCGCATCCAGCGACTCGGCAATGGCACAGAGCAGATTGTCGCGCCGCTGATCGAGCAGCGCCTCATCAGTCAAAGTACCGGGCGTGACGACACGCACCACTTCGCGCGCCACCGGCCCCTTACTCTTGGCCGGATCGCCCGTTTGTTCGCAGATGGCCACCGACACCCCTTGCCGCACCAGCCGGGCCAGATAGCTTTCGACCGCGTGATAGGGCACACCAGCCATCGGGATCGGCGCTCCAGCCGATTGCCCACGCTTGGTGAGGGTGATATCGAGCAGCTGCGCAGCACGCTCAGCATCCTCAAAAAACAGCTCGTAAAAGTCGCCCATGCGGTAAAACAGCAGCATATCCGCATACTCGGCTTTGATGCCCAGGTATTGCTGCATCATGGGCGTGTGCTGTGTTGAGGTGATTTTAGGCATCGGCGATGATTATCTCGTTCGTTATCTCAAGATCCAGGTAAAATCCGCGCATGAAATACAAGCTTCCCCGCACGTACAAACTCTTGCTGTCGCTCGCGCTGGTGATCGGCCCCATCAGCTGGCTGATGTTCACCGAGGATGGCAAGCGCCGCAGTGATCTGGTGTTGCTGCATATTCTGGGCGATCCCAGCTTTAATATCGCCTATGACCGGCTCACACCCGGGGTGAGCGAGGCGCTGATTCGCGAGCAATTTCCTAAGGTCGAGTTTCAGTGCGAGGCGCTGCGCACCGCGCTCGGGGACCGATTGTGCGCCGCCGAGATCGCATCCTTCAATGGCTTGCCGGCGCGCTCAGCGCAGCTGTATTTTGCCGATGAGCACCTGCGGATGTTGCAACTGGGCTACCGCTTACGCTATCACGCGACGCTGGAGCAATCCCTGCGCGAGGGGCTGGGCACTCCGCGCGAGGAATCCACCGGGCAGCAACCGGTGCTGATCTGGACCACCGAGGCCGGCGGACAAATCATGCTGCCGGCCGAATCACCCAGGGCACCGGCTGATGCGGCGCTGATCTGGTTGGCCGCGCCGCATGGAGGAGCCGGCTGATTATGAGCGCATTTCCGGGCACTCATCTTTCCGTTACCGCCACGCCTCGGGTTAGAATAGTGGCCGACACGATCTGAGAGCAAAGCATAACCGAGCAAACGGCTGCAACGACCGGAGGATGGATGATGTTTCTAATCAAAAAACTGGCGCGAGCCCTGCTGATGCTGTTCATCTGGGGGCTGGCCGGCGGGGTTTTCGGCGCTGTGCTGGTATCGATGCGCCACATGCTGGGCGATCTTGGTTTTGAGGGCTGGTACCCGCTGCTGATTGGTACCTGTGCCGCCGCGATGACGGTGGCAACGCTGTACAGTGCCATGTTTGTGGCATTGGTCGGAGCCGCCGCCGGTGTGCTGGCCTCCATCGCCTATCTAATGCTCTACTCGCAGGTGGTTGATCTGCTGATTATCTCCGCCGTCGCTGCGGGCGCGGGCCTGATTGCCGGGCTGTTTTTCAACCGTGGCCCACAGGCCAATGCACGCGCCTTTGGGGTGACAATGACCGGGTTACTGGCTGGAGCCGGGGCTGGGTTGACCATTGCCATCGCCTTGCAGCTCTATACCCAAACCATTGATCCCATGGTGGTGGTTGCTGGCGTGGTGGCGTTGGTGGGCACCCTGTTTCAGCTCAATCATCGTTGGCTTGAGTATGGCTGTTCCGGCTGGCCCTGGACGCGCCTGGGCGGCCCGCTGGTAGCCGCCTGGATCGCTGGTATTGTTGGTGTCGGCGTCTGGCTGATGGTGGGCAGCGCATCCACTGAGCTGACCTGGGACATCAGCGGCCGCTTCGATTATCTGCTCGAACAGATCCCGCTCGGTGTGATGGGCGGCGCTGTGGGCGGCGCTGTAACCGGACTACTGTTGGAACTGCTCGGCTTCGGCCTGGCCGACGAGCGCCACGACCTCTAAGACTGGCCAGGCGCAGGCGCATCGGCATCAACCGCTGCCGGTGGCGGATGCTTTGCTCAGCGCCTGGCGCAGATTGCTCTCCAACTGGGTTAGTTCCTGATTGGCGGCAGCGCGTGCCTGCCGGCCCTTGTCAGCAATCGTTAAACTGTCCTCAATGGTCGCAATCAGCGCCTGATTAGCGGCCTTGACGCTTTGAATATCAAAAACTCCGCGCTCGATCTGGGTGCGGGCCTGGGCATTGGCCTGCTTGAGATTTTCGGCATTGGCCATTAACAGATCATTGGTCAGATCCGTGGCGGCCTTGACCGTCTCCGCCGCGCGCCCGGAGCGGTAAATGGTAATGGCCTGGGCGAGCTGCTGCCGCCACAGCGGCACAGTATTGACCAGGGTGGAGTTGATCTTGTTGATCAGGCCCTTGTCGTTTTCCTGCACCAGGCGAATGCTGGGCAGTGCCTGCATGGTGACCTGGCGGGTGAGGCGCAAATCATGCACGCGGCGCTCCAGGTCATCGCGCGCCCCGCGCAGATCGCGCAGATGTTGCGCCCGCACCATATCCTCGCTCTGACTGACCTCAGCCTCCAGCGCCGGAATGGTGTCCTGATCCAGCTCGGCGAGCTTGGCGTCCCCTGCGGCAATATAGCGCTCCAGCTCGCGGAAATAGTCCAGATTGGCGTCATAGAGCCGATCGAGTGAGACCACATCGGTCATCAGCCGGGTTTTGTGCCGTTCCAAATCCATACTGATGCGCTCGATCTGATCGCGCACCTGCTCGTATTCTTGCAGAAATTTCCGCACCTGCTTGCCCTTGCCAAACAGACCGGCCAGCAGGCCGCGCTTGGCATTGGGATCCAGGGCTTCGACATCAAAGCCGCGCAGTTTCCCCACCATGGTATTCAGCGCCTCACCGGCGGGGCCGCTGTCCTTGATGCGCACGCCTTCAAGCATCTGTTCGGAAACGCTGCTGAGCTGCTGCTGCGCCTTGGCACCAAAGTGCAGGATCGACTGGCTGTCACTCAGATCGAGTTCGGCCAGCAGGCGCTTGATGTCGGCCGGGGCTGGCGCCAGGGGCTGTTGTTGGGTAGTGGCTTCAGTCATCGGGCGGTGAATTGCTGCTCCAAATTTCATACTCGGAAGTGCTCATTTGGTTATTCGCTCTCCGTTGATAACGCCATTGCTGGCGAGCAACTGGAGTCCTGGTTGAGCAGTCCCAACCGGAGGCGCTCAGTTCGTTCCAACAAGATCGCCTTCACCCGCTTGAACGGCGTGAACCGATCAATATCAGGATCAAACAACCTAGCCAGCACGTTTCGCGCAGCGTTCTGATCGGCCTGCAACACAACCCCGTCGGAACAGTAAAACCGATCCCCCTGGCGTTTGCCGAGTAGGCATCCGTTGCGGGAATCCATTTGCGATGTGTAGGCAGGATTGACCAGAACGACCGTAGAACCTCTAAGGTGTGAAACACGATCAAGTGCTTCGGCAATAACACCTTTCGTCCAGCTTGCCAGCCGACGATTGACGTTCTTGCCGAAGGACTTGCCCGCCATCGGGGCGGTTAAATCTTCTGCCGCGATCACGGCGGCTTTGTCGACGACCTGATGGACGGATTGAAACACGATGTCGCGAATCTGGGCATGGGTCTTGTCCATCTGCCGATTGATTTTTTTGCGACCGAGATTGAACTGACGAATGTGCTCGCGTTTGTGCGGGTTGCGGGTCTTGTTGGCGAGCGCGCGCAGTTTGGATCGACGCTGGTACTTCGCCTTGAGTCGGTCGGATTGCTCGGTCAGGATGGTGCCGAGTTCCTGACCATGGTGTTCCCCATCTGAATCGACCAACACCTCGGAATAGCCTTTGTCGATTCCCAGGGTGCGCGTGCCGCAATCCTGTTGGGTCTCGACATCGACGGTGGTGTGAACCTCAATATGGTCATCGTCTTTGATGATGACGCGCAGGGTGCCTGTCGGCGCGACTGTGGTGTTGAGCGGGATGGCGATGCGCTGACCTTTAACCAGGCTGGGAATTTTGATCCAGGCGCGTCCGCCCAGTTGAAAGGTGGTGTAGTTATCTGAACGGACGATGATCTGGTTGTGGGTGTGATTGTGTCCGCGCTTCCAGTGTTCGCGCATCACCCGGCGCAGGTAGGCATTTTGCACCCAGTCGTTGCCTTTGAGCGCGGTGAATAGCCGTTTTTGCTCCGCCTTGTCATTCGTGTGCCGCCAAATACAGCGCCTCGCCTTGACCTTGGCCGCTTCCATGTTGGCGGTGATGTCGCCCTTGGCATCGCGCAAGGTTTCCTTCCAGGCATTGACTAAGACGAAAAAATCGCGCTTATCTTTTAGCCATTGATCACGAATCTGACGATCCGAGCGATTCACACCTTGAATTGAGCCAAAGCGTTGCCAGACCTCGGAGCGCACTTGACCCAGTCGCCGGGCTTGTTCTCGCAAAGCCACGACTTTGCCCTTGTTGGGCTTTTTCGCATTAAGGATTCGGGTGACTTTCATTGTCTAATGCTTCTTTCAGTTGCTGACGATAATTTCTCAAGCCATCGAGCCTTGAAGAAAAACAATGCACAATCGTCATTAAATCTTGCACCATTTCTTGTTCTGGCGAAAGGCGCTCTTGATTCAATACCAAAATTTCGCATCCATGGGTGTTCGCATAATGCTCGAACCAATCAAAACCAAAACGAGTGAGCCGGTCGCGATGCGCCAAAATTAATGTTTTAATTTCGCGGCGGCCCACCGCATCCATTAACGCTAAAAAGCGTTTTCGCTTAAAATTCAAACCGCCACCGACTTCCTCGATAAATTCAACATTTGCCAATCCTTTCGCCACAGAAAATTCTTCCAACACACGGCGCTGATGGGCTAAATCCGGTCTTTGTGCGGCGGATGACACTCGGCAATAGGCAACGTGTCGCGTTGGAATTTGAGACGATTGTAATCCAAGAAATTCTTGAATTTGCTCTTCAGTGTAAAGACGGCGATTGCTATCCGTGCGAGCGACGGGAATCAGTCTGCCTTCCCGCTCCCATCGCTGAACCGTTTTTACTGTTACGCCAAGCAGTTTCGCCGCTTTTCCCGTTGATATAGTGCTTTTCATATACCTATTTTGGTATCAAAAAGCACCTTTATCAAGACTAGAGTATACCTCCTGCTCAAGCTGTTTCTGTAGCACTTCAATCTGGATATCAAGGTCCGTCACATCCGTCTGGGTCAAGCGCTGACGCTGATGGGTGAATTGCTCTTCGATGGTCACCAGAACGCTGCGAAAGCGCTGTTCAAGCGCCTGCGAGTCGGCCTGGCGTGCATGGCGATGAGTGCGGACATACCCATTCGACACCTGCTCGGCGCCTTCGAGAAAGACGGTCAGAAAACGCCGGGCGCGGTGCAAATCGGCCGGCCGCTCGGCAATCTGCGCCAGAATCTCGCGCCCCAGTGCCGCAATGCGCGCCAGGCGGGTGCGCAGCTCCGGATTGCCCAGCGCGCCGGCGGCCTGTTCGATCTGAATCAGGCGCCCTTCCGCCGCCGCCAGTGCCTCTGCCACCAGGCGCGAGTCGCGATCAGCCGCCTCCAGGCGCTCCCCGCGCCGCCAAGGCTGCATGCCGTAGGTCAGAAAAAAGCCGCTGCTGGCGACCAGGGCAAAGGCCACACCAATCGGAAGCCTATAACCGGCGCCGGCAATGGCCGTCACCGCCGTTGCCACGCCCACCAGAACGCCAGCGACATTGAGCCACGGGAGTTGCAGGCGCCGGGAGAAGCGTCGTTGTGGTTGGGCGATGGCAATGGTATAACCCGCCCGGGCCAGAATGGCGGCACTGGCAAAGAGCACATAGGCCAGGGCATCGGCGGCAAAGGCGTGCAGATGCCCGGCGATCAGACTGACAAAGGCGGATGGAATCAGCGGTGTGGTTGCCAGCCACAGTAGCCACAGGCGCGGCCCCTCAGCTGTACGTCGCTCGCGCCAGCGCAGCCAGCTGTGCCGTGCGCCATCCACGGTTTGCTGCACATCCGTGCTAATGTCGTGAAGATCCAGTGGCATTCGTAGAGCAGGCTAGCACGCGCTAAAACACGAAAATTGACTGGCAGCTCAGCAAGCTGAGCGTTGCATACAGCAGCACCGCCCCGAGAAACCGCAGCCCGGCACTCGGGCGGCGCACAGCCGGTGGAGTGGCTGGCGAGGCGGCTGGCAGAGCGTCGGTTTGGCCCGCAAGGGGCTGGGATGCCCGCTGGGTCATGCGAGCGCAAAATCAGATTTTTTGAGCTTCATTTTCTCTTTGCAGCGCGGACATCTCAGCAGTAACTCGGACTTTTCTTTAAAGATTGATGCTGGCGCCTTCCATTTTTTGCTGCAATGCGGACAGCTACCGGAAATCGATTCCGCTGCATTGTTCGTGTCCTGCGGCGGCTGTTGTTCAGCGGGTGGTGGTGCTGTTTTTTCGCCTTCCTCTTTACCTTTATCTTCGTCTTTGTCCTCGATTTCTTTGCTGTCGGACTCAGAGGAGGGGGCTGTTGGTTCTGTTGGCGATTCTGGTTCTGACTCTGGTTCAGCTGGTGGTTTTAGTTCTGACTCTGGTTCAGCCGGTGGTTCTGGTTCTGACTCTGGTTCAGCCGGTGGTTCTGGTTCTGACTCTGGTTCAGCCGGTGGTTCTGGTTCTGACTCTGGTTCAGCCGGTGGTTCTGGTTCTGGCTCTGACTCTGGTTCAGCCGGTGATTCTGGTTCTGACTCTGGTTCAGCCGGTGGTTTTGGGTCTGACTCTAGTTCAGCTGGTGGTTCTGGTTCTGACTCTGGCTCCGTCGGTGGCTCGGATTCCATTAGGAAGTCGGAGTCCATTAAGAGGTCAGAGTCCATCCAGGCATCGGATTCCGTTGGCGGCTCAACCACCAGCTCTGGCTCCGGCTCCAATTCTGACTCCAGTTCCAACTCGGGTTCCGATGACAATTCAGGTGCTGAGGCTAGTTCCTGATCCAACAGCAGCTCTGACTCTGGCTCCGGCGCTGACTGTGGATCAAAGGAGGCGGATTGTGAATCCGAAGTTGAGGAATTTTCCTGGCGGCAGGTCGATGAAAACAGCGTGCCGCATTGAGCGCACTTCATGGTCACAGTTAAGTTTTCCCGGAATACATCCGGGCTAACCTTCCACGAAGCACCGCAGCCAGGGCAATTTCCAGCGACCAACTGCTCGGTGCCTTTAGGTGGCAAAACGCTCTCTTTCTGCTCCTTCCAGAAAAAAAGGTGATGACATTTTGCACACACTAAATTTTTTGCTTCCGATAGATACAAGGACCGCTTGGATACAGCCCATTGCTCGCCACAATGCGGGCAGGTTCCTCTAACCTGAGCGGATAATTTGGAGAAAATTTCCCTAGCCGCTTTGGTCTTGGTCAGGTTAATGTTTAATGAAACACCGCCGCTGCTACCAATTAACCCAGACAGCGAGGCATTCGCCACCTCATAATCCGACTGTTCCTCCAACAACTTCCGATCAATCTCGGAAAGCAAACGAATTGAAAACTGAGCACTCTCAAGCATTGTTTGATTAACACCCTGGGTCTGGCCAGCATCGTTTTCGTCAGCAGCCCCAGCCCCCAACCGCTCATCAGCCTGGGCATCGACTGAGCCAACATTATCGTCATCAACAGCGACTAGAATCGCATCGACCGGGCCGGCATAATTTTCACCGGCTGCTATGATAACGGTGTCGATGGCTCCAGCGATATTTTCGTCCTGCTGTAGCCTCAGCGCATCCACAGGGCCATCATTGGATTCATCAGCGACTGTGATGGGAGTATCATAGCGTCCATCATCATCTGTAGCCAAAACTTCTGTATACGTGCCTGTCGTTTCGCTCATATCAGACTTCCCGGGGAGGATTGATGGGCATTTGGCACCAACGGGAGACGCCAAATTTAAGTATCACATTAGGTATGACGTTGGGATCGGGAGCCGGATTAGTCAGGTCAGGGCACGATACTCCCGTCGCTCCCAATGGTTCCCGTGATACTCCCGAATACCGGACTAGCGCCAGCAACAGGAATGGAAGCACCGAAGGCGGTGGCGGTTTCTGCATAACCGCGCATCACTCCGGTATCGCCACCGAAAGTGAAGGAGAAGTTACTGACCGCCCCCAGCAGAGTCACCAGATAGCCGTTGATGGTGAAGCGCAGCCCGTCAGACACGAAAGCAACGGCGTCGATGGCCAGGCCAGAAGGCAGAATCACAGTGGTGGCCTGGTTGTCGATTAACTTGATCGAGCCGGCTAAGTTGGGGCTGAGGGTGTAGGTGTCCTGGCCACCGAAGTCAAGATAGCGCGTAGTGGTGTTGGCGATGCCGGTCAGTTCGAGTTGATCGTCATCAAGACTCAGATAGGTGGTCGTGACAGCCGGATCAGCCTCTGTGAAGTTGGCGGTGACAGAAAGCGTGCTATCGACTGTAAGAAAGCAGTCGGCAATACCGGTGCAAGCACCGCCCCAGCCGTTGAATTGCCAGCCAGAATCGGGAATAGCGGTCAGGATGACTGAGGTGGCTTCGATGTAACGGGCCAAGCAGTCACCGGGGCAGGTGATTTGGTTGTCGGTACTGGTCACGGTACCGCTGCCGTTAACGGATAACGACAAAAGACTATAAACCTGTCTATCACGCACTAACCGAACATAGGGGTTTCCGAACTTAGGATAGTCGCCGTCGCCCCCGCTACCGAAGAACAGGTACCATGCGTAGTCTGAATTGTAGGCATCTGGCGAAGCTGACCAAAACCATGCTGAAGGTGTATTTGGAAACGAATTACCATTTATTGCCGGATTGTGACAGCGCATTTCAACCAGCGATGATAATTCCTTGAGATTTGGCAGGCGCCAGTCCGTATAGCCAGCAAAGTTCGACAACGGCGCCAATTCCAAGGCCTGCTGCCATGTATAGGTTGCGGCTGTGCCAGAAGAACAATCCGTGCCACTTAATCCTTCAGCGCAGCGTTTCCACATTAAGCCGGTGATGCCATCGGTGACCGTGCCATTGTCATTGATAACATAGCGCCCATCGGGGGCCGTAGCCGGGATGGCGTCATTGCAAACTTGGTTTCCAACGGCTTGATAGCTGCCAAGCGGAGTTGTTTGTCCGCCGCGCACCAGCCGCACGTGGTTGCCATGGTCCTTGGTGTCGTAGCCGTCGTAACCAAGGTCGAAAGCCAGGAACCACGCGTAGTCTGAATCGTAGGCATCTGGTGAGGCTGACCAAAACAAAGGGACAGAAGAAAACGAAGTGTTTGGAAAGTAACTATCATCAATACTCGGACTGTATCGATCATAGCTCAAGATGGAACGCAGTTCCTCGCGTTTCGGCAGGCGCCAATCGCTAGCACCACAAAGCCCTTGGGCATTGACGGCATTGACGAAGCCCTGGGTGTCGCAGTCGCTGCCCTCGCAGACCCCGCTGTTCTGAGTGCCGGTGTTACCGCCATTGCTGGTAGGATCAGGGTTGTACCAACTGTAGTTCCAGTCACGGTCTCTGAGTCCACCATCATCCGTTTTAACCTCCCAGATCAGACCAGTGACATTATCACGCACACAGTTCCATGCGGTCGCCGTGGCAGGTAGATCGGCCCCATTCGCGTCGAGCTTGGTGAAACTGAAGCCGGCATGGCCGTCAATGGGATCATCGTTGGTTGCATCGCGCCCATACTCAGCGTCTTGGCCGGAATAGCCGGCAACAGGGCAATCGACATTGTTACTCCCGGCATCCCCACAGCGGACAATGCCGGTGTCGTTGAGAGACGCTGCAAAAGCAGTTGAGGCAACTAACCAAGCGGCAGGCAGCACAAGGGCGGCTGTTGTCAAACGAAGGTGAAATGGCATGGGTTATCTCTAGGGCGACGAACAAGGGATGGCTCCTCTTTGGTAAACAATCCTCCGGGACTGGACAACTAAGCGTAACCCAGATGGCGGCTGCTTATGCTGCCCTAATCGTCGTCAGCCTCGGTCGCTCACATTGGTACAGTATCCCCCCCATGACAGATTACGAATAGAAGGATGGATTTTAGATGATGTATGGGCAAAGAAACTTTGGTCTTGATCTGTTTCGATTTTGCGCTATTTTTTTAGTTCTTTTATCACATACCAGGCATCTGTTTTCCTGGATTCAAACCGATAGCTGGAATTGGTGGTACCTATCTGTAGGAGGATATCTGGGCGTTGAATTGTTTTTTGTTCTGAGTGGATTTCTTATAGGACGAATTTTAATTAGCAAAGTTCTTTTTAGAAAAACCAATCTCTGGCGTGCTTTAGGTACGTTTTGGGTGAGACGGTGGCTAAGAACACTGCCACTTTATTACCTTGTGTTATTCTTGACTTATATTGCTGCAAGTTACTTAAGCGGAGCAGAAAACGCATCTTGGTTGCATGTTGTTTTTTTACAAAACTTTAGCGACAGTGCATTAGGTTTTCTTCCGGTATCTTGGAGTCTGAGTGTCGAAGAGTGGTTTTACCTGACTGTTCCATTGCTGCTACTCATGGTTGTGCACAACCGAAGCCAACAAGCGATCTTTTACGGTATCGTGGGGGGAATCGTCATAATATTCACAGTTCGCCTGCTTGCAGTATTTTTCCACGCAGACTTGTCGTGGGGGGAGGTTCGAAAAAGCATATTCCTGCGGTTTGACTCACTTTTAGTCGGAGTATTATGGGCCTTTCTCAGTATTCACTGTAAAGCAATTTACCAAACCCTCTCTGGCTTTCCCGCCATGCTTTTAGGTAGTTTTCTTCTTGGGGGATTGATAAGCTATTATTTTTTGTTGCAAGATGCCGGATTAAACCAGGGCTTTTTTGCAAAAACAGGATTTTTTGTGGTTACCTCTCTCGTTTTGCTCCCTTTGCTGGGATTTGCCCAGCTACATATCCACGGCCAGTCCCGCGTTATTACCCTGGGCAGCCAATTTTCTTACGGAATCTATTTAATTCATTTCCAATTTTTGCCTTACTTTGTCAGCCTTTCTCACGGCTCAAAAAACATCTTGTTATCGATTGTTTATTTATGCATTTATTTAGCTGTAGTTGTTTGGTTAGCATTTTTATTGTATAGGTACTTTGAATTTCCAATTATGCAGTGGAGGGAAAACATCAGTCCCGATAACTAAACTCAGAAAAAGTTTGAATCAGAGAAAATAAAAAACTGCCCTAAATTCAGGGGTTATCCATATTTGGTATCTTAATATAGTCTTCCTTGTTTGCAACCTCTACCGTTGCATCGACATAAGCGTCAATGGCTTCGGTATTCCCCTTGACATGTGATGCATCAGTTAAGTCTTCATACCACTGTTTCACTCGCTCACGAAGATAGTCTTGCTTGAGCTTGACTATAATCTCATCTTTGACATCATCAAAGGATAAATCTTGCTGTTCTTGACGCGACTCCAGTCGAATAATATGAATACCGAAGGGAGTTTCAATAATGTCGCTGATATCACCTGGTTTTTCTAAAGCAAATGCAGCTTGTTCAAATTTAGGTGTCATTTTTCCCCTAGGAAACACCCCTAAGCTACCACCAGCTTTACTGCTTCCCTGATCCTCTGAATATTCGCGGGCAAGCTCAGCAAAATCCTCGCCTTTCAGCGCACGCTCTCTGATAGCTTTCATCTCTGGAATGCGCTGTTGGCGCTCTTCCTCAGTCTTCGCTTTCAAAAGTATGTGAGAAGCGCTTACTCTTTCAGGCCGCCTATATTTGTCACGATTTATTCGAAAATGCTCCTTCGCCTGTTCAGCGAAGTCCGGAAAATTCTCTGCAACATCCTGCCCTTTTTTGTCCAGCATAATGGAGACTAACTCTTCCTTACGGGCGCGGACAAGACGAGCGTGAAAAGCATCTATATCATCAACATTTTGCTTCTCAGCCTCGACGACGACTAACTCCCTTCTCCAAAGATCATCAATTAAACTTCTAAGCTTGCCTGGGCTTCTGCGTATCTGCTGCTGCATGTAAACAGGAAAGGTCGACAGTTCTGCCTCAACGTCTTCAGACATAAGATTAAAGCCGTCGCCGGAAATAAGACTATCCTCTGCGTATACTTGCGTTGCCACAATCAAACAGCAAAGCGACACGCGCGCAAACAGCTTAGGGCAGCTTATCAATATATTACCTTTCATAGTTAACTTGAGTGTCATCTTGATATACGCTTCACCAAACCTACCCGCAAAGGCAGGGAGGGCGAAGCGCTTCCCGCAGACGTGCTTACTATAAAAAAGTTGCGCGGGAGTGCTGTTCCAAAGCAGCAAAGACGATCTGCCCATGCAGCGCATCTTCGTCGCTGGGGTCGCGGCGCAGCCTTGTAGGCCGCAAATTTGACCCCATCCTGGGATACCATAATTTCTTTGGAAAGTTAGGGGATAACGTATTGGCTCACCATGCCGTTATACGGACTCGACATATATCATCTCCCTCACAGTTTTTCGTCACACTCACTTCTGCACCGCCCACGACTTCTGTTTCCGTATAAGGTATTGCCTCTATATTAGCGAAATAAGTGCCATTTTCATCTGGCAGGTAGCAATAGCCAAACTGGGGAGCAAAGCTAGTTCTAATTACTGCATCTGAAATTTGTTCGTAAACACATTCAGAATCCAAGTTCTCAAAAACACCAGGATCCTCAGACACCGAGTAACGATAGTATCTATGAAATGCGCCTGTATATCGTGTGCTAAATTTGATAGTTGTCCGCGGAACAGTTTGAGGAGGAAGGTCACTAACAGACTGCACACCTTCATTTATTTCTGATTGAGTTAAGGTATCCGGAATAATTGGAACTGACCAAGGCAAACGCTGGACATACGTAACACCTACATCTAAAGAGCCTGTAATTAGGCAAGTTGACTCCTGATAGCGCGGTGTTGTTCGATCATAATCAAAAAGACCAGCACAACCTGGGTATTCTATAGTTCCTGTTCCACCATCATAGATTATCATCTCTGCTTCTGCTATTGACGGAACGTAGACTGTACCAGCACCAGCTCTGCGAGCTTCGACCTCTGTAACATAAGATTCATCTGGCCGCTGCCCATAACGATCTGTTACGCTATCTCCTGGATTATCTCCTGGATTATCTCCTGGATTATCTCCTGGATTATCTCCTGGATTATCTCCTGGATTATCTCCTGGATTATCTCCTGGATTATCTCCTGGATTATCTCCTGGATTATCTCCTGGACTGCTAGACACTTTAACAAAATCAGACGAAAGCGTATTAGAACACGATAAAATGACGCCACCTGTGAGTGACAATGATCCATCGCTGGTCATCAGGCAACGCCCTTTACCACCACCTGAAAAGTTTACAGTCACTTCTGAAGCAGCAAATGCACAAACGGGCAACAACAACCCGATTATCAGAGCTTGATTGCGTGACAGCACTTTAGAACGGCCTTCAATATCCCGCGCTTTCATTTTTCAACCTTCGAGTAAAAAAGGGGGGCTTCCCCCCCCCTTTTTATATTGACAACGTCTATGTAGAACTACAGAGCCGCCTAACTCAACCCTCCGGATTATACGTCAGGGATTTGCCATAACTGAACGACTGTAGGCATGCTCCTGGGCAACCCCATAATTTGCTGCCGCAACACCACTTTGGTAAGTTTTGATGCCAAAGCCTGTTACAGGAAGCCCATAATAGGTAAAGTTTGTGCCGGATATACCAATGTTAGTTGCGGGAGCTCCGGTAAAGGTCAAACGCATCCAGCCACTATCAAAGCCAGCATTGCGCGGCACTGCATAAGCATTACCAGCAGCGACGATATCTGCTCCAGCAAGAGCGCTACTTTGACCAAAAACTAACAGGTTAGTTTCTTGGCAGATGCTAGCTCCAGGCTGTCCTTCCGGTCGTGGTGAGAAGTCTGTCCCAGTAGTCGGTGTGACGGCGCGCTCTTCGCGGTCAAAATAGTTATATGTAACACTTTCACAGGACAGCCCGTCTGGCTGAAACACGTTTTCGAAAGGTGGAACTGGCGCAGCTGGCTGCTCAAGAGTGTCTACATAGAAGTTCTTGGTCGGAAAAGTTATAACCCAGTCGTTTAGAACGTTATTCCCTCCGCCAACTGCATACTCATTAAGAACTGACGTAGCCATAAACAAAGAACTTATGGCATCAGCCTGCTCAGCATTCGTGGTGAAGTCATCTTGAACCAGGGTCGACACTCCCCCTATCTCTGCTATTCGCTGAGTAATCTGCGGGTCAACACTTCTCAAGTTTGGTTCAGGATCTGACGGTAAAGCCAAGATATCATCTTCATTGGCAAAATTGGCCAGCGTATCGACAGGAATAGTTGCACCGATGCCTGCCCCCATGTTCAAGAGGTAAGCCGACCCCTTCATAACATTTATCGGCTCGCCAAACTCGGCTATGGCATCTGAATAGGTACTTGGGGGAAGAGCTGCTCTTAACGCATCACAGTTTGGAACGCCTGTGGCTGGATTATGGACAGCAAGACTTGCGATTGGGTTTGTAGCTAAAGACGCCCCCATTTCGATTATTTCTATGTGCCCGTCATAAGTACGCTCGATCCCTGTCGAGCCTCCATCAGCTGGCCAAATCGATTCCGCTGAACCATCATAGGCACTACTCGTAAATGTCACACCAGTTAACCCTGCAACAGTGGCTTGACCCGCAGGTAACGCCGGGTCGGTACAGGTATTATCCGGAGTTTGAATCACCGGAACGCCTTGCGCGTTCATAGTAATGACAGCAGCCCACACATCGTTTGGCGACAAGAAAATATTGAAATCTCGAGCATCGCGAGTGTTATCGCGCTCGCGCATTCTGATCTTGACCGCAATCACATAGTCTGGACTGGTGTTTACAATACTAACGTAAGTATCGTAACCGTTACGAGCCGTGTAGTAGGGAATCATCACCACTTCACCAAGGCCATCATCCGAATGATTGACGGCGAGTGCTGGCTGAGCGGCCAATCCGGCTGCAAGGGCGGCTGCCACTGCACCGGATACTTTCGCTTTTTTGAGAATGCTAGTCATCGACATTTCCTCGTCTATTGCGTTGAGTGAGTTTGTTGGGTCACGGGTTTAATCGGGTCTTAAGCTCCGAACAGGGCCTTAGGACGCTCGACGGTGGAGTATATCTCATGGGGCACAACGTCATCAAAGGTGCCTAGCTGATCGCTTGAAGATGCTTCTCGGTAGCTTAAGGTGAATTCTGGTCTACTGGCGACTGAACCACCACTGATCGTCCACCTTCAGCCACTTTTCATCCACACGCCGCCTGCCGTTGTAGGTGGTTGCATTTGGCAGCACGGCAACATAGCTAACCATGAGTATAACCTTTGCAAGATCTTTTGTGTCGTTCAAATCAACGCTTACCAGTTCGACATCTGTCCACTTGGCAGCATCTCCATACCGTCGTGAAAAGGACTCAAGATCATTTAGCTTGCGAAACGCTGGAGACTCGTACTTATAGGCTTCAGTGAAATCTCTAGCCATGAGCGCACGCCAACGCGCCTTCACTCTAGCACCAATGACTTCAGCTAAGTCCGAGGCGGAGGCGATTTTGTCTGCGGCAGTTTCTTCGGACTGAGTCTTTCCCGTAGCCCCCGAACCAGGCAGACGCGCATCCGATGCAGCGGTTGTGATGGGCTTTGCAGCAGCCTCGGCCGCCTGGTTTGTATTCTCAGCCGAGGCTAAAAGCGCCACTTCCTTACTTACGCCCCAAGTCTGTGCAGACAGTAGGGTTAGAAGCACGAACAGCGCACCAGCCAAAGGCTGGCGTGCGTTACAGAGCGAGCGGCGGTTCAATTTCATGCGGAAGCTTAGGTCTTTCAGGTAACGACTTAAATATGGATGATTTTTCTGAAAGGTCAAGATTTTTCTGCGTAAGCTTGGGCTAGGGAGTGATCTTTGTTCGCCTGCGCAAGAGGATGCACCTTTACTTAGAGGGTCTTAACACTGCGAATGAGACCGCATACTAGCAATATTGTACCTCTTCTGCAACTATGTTTTTTTTACCACAACCAACGATGTCGCGTGATTCGATTCCCACCCACCCCTGCTGCAGTGAATGCCTGCTCGCAGCCTCAGCCAGGCCAAATCGGCCAAGGCTCTGCAACAGTGTACTCAGTCGTTCACGCTCCCTTTTCCTGTCAAGACAGCCCTGCATGCTTAGTTCTGAATTTCCCATGCTCCCAGTTTGATTGTATCCCAGCCAACAGCTCAGTTGCGCTGATGGTGAACAGGCGCGCGCCAAACCCCCGTACCGCAGCGCCAGCTCCGGCTCCAAAAAGGCGAAAAGATCGATCCAAGGACCACGCTGTCGTAGCACATCTTCCAGGTCAGAAAAAAATGGTTGTGCAAGCACTTCGATGCCAGCCTTGCGCAGTGAGGAGGTATTCTGCGGCATTTTTCCCTGCCCAAAGAACACACTAAACCTTGTTTGCCCGGCGCCAAAATTCTTAGCCAGATCGTGAATAACAGCAGCGAGCCCGGCGTTTTCATCCCGCTCTAGCCCAGGAAGATACATTTCCGTTTTTAAGTCCTCGGCGATTAACAGGATACGGTAGTGAACAGAAGAGTCTCGTGCACGGAACAGGTCATCACCTGCTTGCTGTCGATTTTCAACCAGGGTTGGCCAATCATTAGCTACAGCTTGTTGCTGAGCTTTCGAGATAAACGAGTTTCCATCCTGTGGCTGAAATATACCCCCCATCCAGAGCACTTCGGCCGCTGGTTGATAATATACAAATTGGTGCTCTTTTACCTGAATTTTCATGCTCATGCGAACAGCGCCCGAGCGGGGATCAGTGCAACTGGAATCGAAGCCTCCCACAACCTCATGCAAATCCCGCACGATCAGGTAGCAGCCCCAGGGCGCAACATCAATACGGCGCAGATAGCTATACTCCGGCTTGGCCGGATCATCGCCAGCCCCGTCGCACCAGACGCTGCCATCCTTCCACAAAATGCCACCCGCTGCGACCAGGCAGCCACCTGGGTCCGGAGTGCGGATTTTCGGCACCACCATACCAACATCGGGCTGTTGGATTTGATCGAGCATGGCCTCGACAGCCGCGTGATCAAGGGTAATGGCTGGATCGAGCCACAACAGGTAGCGACCACGCGCCTGAGCAGCGGCCTGATTGGCCTGCTGGCCAAAATGAGCAGGCTGGGTGGCAGGGATCAGGGTCACGCCATTGATATTAGCCGCCTGAAGCTGCGCGGACAGGGTGCCGGTGGCAGTAGCGGTGTCAAGCAGAAGCACTTCCAGCTCCAAGCCATGCAGAGCACTGTGTAGGCACTGCATATAGGCCGAAATAGCGACGGGGTCGATAACAGGACCAAGAATCAGGCTGATAAGGGGAGACGGGGATCTCGGGAAGCTAAGGTCAGGAGGCGGCTGATGACGCGCCGCCGGTCTCATGCAATCGCCGAGCACTCGCCATAGGCGCACCGGGATCTCGGGCTGCCGCAGGGTGCTGATGAGTCTGTGCAGGGGGGTGATCAGGCGCCAAGTGGTGCTGCGTTTAATAGCGGCAATCTGGGCTTCGGAGGCATCGAGACGCGCTTGCAGATGATCGATGTGGCGGTTTAAGGCGCGGCGTTCATCGTTCAAGTGGCTAAGGGAATAGGCCTCGGCTTCGCAGAGTTGTTGTTTCAGCTCATGTCGCTCCCATTGAGCGTCGGCTAGGGCCAGTTCGGTCTGCTCGACACGCTGGGTCAGTTGGGATTGCAAACGCCAGTCGCGGTAGCCGACTACTGCCGTGTAAAGATGAGACAGAGACCGCTCGGGAAGCTGGTCCTCGGGGCGCAGGTAGAGATGCTTCAGCGGCAGCTCGAAGCCCGCGCTCAGGGATACCGGCACCGGTGGCGCGGGATTGGGCTGGTCAAAGGCGTTCAGATAGCGGGCGGCGTAGCCAGCGCACCAGACGTCAGCAGTCGGGGCCGGTTCCGGGCTGGCGCTGGATGCGACGGACTGGGGCTGAAACAGGAACTGTGGCTGAAGCTGGGGTTGGAGCTGGTGACGCAGCAGGGCCTGGTTCCAGTCAGCCGCCGGGGTATTTACATCTAGCAACTGTGCCGCCGGATAAGCGGCCAGGCGCTCGATGAAAGCGCCGATGCGGGTGGCGAGAATGGGCCGCCCGGTGTGCATGGCCAGGCTTAGGGTGTAGGAGAAGGTTTCCGGCACCTGAGAGGGGAAGAAGAAGACATCAGGCCGCTCACTGGCAATCAAGTCCGGCAGGTGGTCATCGGCATAGCTGCCGGCGATACTCAGGGCGACTTCAGGCCAGGCGTGCTCGGGTGGGGCGGACAAGCCCAGCACGCGAAAAAACAGCGGCAGGTCGCGCTGCCGGGCATCGCGCGCGCAGTCTTCCAGCAGGCCGAGACCCTTGGTGGCGGACATGGCGCCCAGCACTAGTACCTTGACCAACGGCTGGCGGGTCAGTGGGCTGTGGCCCCATTGAGTCGCGGCGGGCTCGGGATGCGGCCAGTGCAAAATGGATAGATTCGGCCAGTAACGGCTGAGCCGGGCGCCGGCATCTTGCGAGGGAGCGATGATACGCGCGGCGCCACTGAGCCAGTCGTGCCACAGCTGGCGCCATTGCTGGATATCGAGCGGCCATTGCGGAGGGCGTGCGTCCAGGCAGCGCTGGCAGGAGCTGGAATCGGCTTCCCCGCCAGGTTCTCCACCGGGCTCCCCCCCAGGCTCCCCACAGTAACGCCCCTGGGCATCGGCGCAGTGGAATTGCGGACAGATGGCAGCAAAGTCGTGCAGGGTGAAATCGTAGTCCAGGCCAAGATCGCGCGGGAGTTGTAGCACCTCAGGCGGCAGGTCGGCGACATGATGATAATGAATGCGGTCGATGTGCAGCGCTTGCAGCAGCTGGATGGCGGCAGCATAGTCATCAGCGAGGTCAATATAGGCACTGAATTCCTCGCCTGGTCGCGACCAGCGGAGGCGCTGGCGGTGCGGGCCATGGGGTTGCAATTGCAGTACCTCGGCCCGGCCGCGCAGCAATGCGATCAGATCGCGCACATGACGGGCGACGCCGCCGCCGCGCGCATGGCAGACGAACAGAATCAACGGCTGCAAGCGCCTGAGCCGGGCGATGTCAAGCCGGCGGCGCAGTGAGCGGCCAATATCCTGAGCCAGGAAGGTCTGGATGCGCTCGGGATAGTCGGGATGCTCAGCATCAATCAGCGCTTGGGCCTGCTGCTTGCGTTGCGCCGCTTCGGCGCCAAAGGAGCCCGCCCCCTGGTGGTACACAAAGACATCACCAGCGAGGCAATGGCGGTAGCCGGCCTGTTCAGCGCGCAGGCAGAAATCAACTTCCTCGCCATAGCCACGCCCAAAGCGCGCCTGGTCGAACAAGCCAACGGTCTCCAGCGCCGCGCGGCGGATCAGCAGACAGAAGCCGACGCCGGTGGGAATGTCGATGGACTGACCGGCGTTAACACTGGCGGCCAAGGCATCGAGTTCGGCGACGCTGATGTCATCTGCTCGCGAATTGGTAACGCCGATGCGGGGGTAGCTGCAAATGGTGGCGTCGTTCGACAGCGGCGTGACGGTGGCAATGCAGGGATCCGTGCCGGCACAGGCCAGCAGGCGGTCGAGCCAGTCGTTGGCGACCTCGGTGTCGCTGTTGAGCAGCACCAGATCGCGCGTCGGATGCAAGGCCATGGCGGCGTTCACCGAAGCGACGAAGCCCAGGTTGGCGCGGTTGCGATGCAGATGAATACGCCGACTGGCGGCCAAGGCATCGAGCCAGTGGCGGAGGTCGGCCTCGGGGCTGGCGTCGTCGATGACAATCAGCTCAAAGGGCGTGCGCTGCTGGGCGGCCAGGACACTGTTCAGACAGCGGCGCGTCTGTGCGTAGCCCCGATAAACGGGAATGATGACATCAATAACCGGATCCACAGCGGGCCTGCTCCGTTAAGGCACTCTCGACGGGAGTGCTACTTCTGCACCACGCCACGGATGCCCGTGTCATCCACAACAATCAGCGAGGTAATATGGTGTTGCGCCATGAGTTCCACAGCGGCACTCATGCGGCTGTCGGGGCCGATCACAATCGGATCGGGCGTCATCATATCGCGGGCACAGGAAGCGAAGAAGCGCTGCTGATTGCTCTCCAATGCGCGGCGCAGATCGCCATCGGTAATAACGCCCAGCACCACCGCACGATCCTGACTGACGATGGCCATACCGAGGCGGCCACTGCTCATGGTGGCCACCACTTCGGCGGCCAGGGCATCCGGCTGGATGAAGGGCAGATTGTCGCTGCACATTTCATCACGCACCAGGGCAAGCATGCGCCGGCCCAGGCTACCACCAGGATGAAAGCGTGCGAAGTGATGGGCCTGAAAGTCGCGCGCGCGCATCAGCGCGACGGCCAGGGCATCGCCCATGGCCAGGGTGGCGGTGGTCGAGGCGGTGGGGGCCAACTGCAAGGGGCAGGCTTCCTGAGCGACGGGTACCCACAGATGATGCTCGACCTGGCGTGCAAGCGTGGAGCGGGTGTTGCCGGTCAGAGCAATGGTGGTATTGCCGTTGTCGCGCAGAAAGGGCAGCAGACGCAGAAGTTCCTCGGTCTCCCCCGAATGAGAGATGGCAATAAAGATGTCGTTGCCATCCACCATGCCGAGGTCGCCGTGATAAGCCTCGGATGGATGCATAAAGAACGACGGTGTACCGGTGCTGGCCAGGGTGGCGGAGATCTTCTTGCCGATGATGCCGGATTTCCCCATGCCGCAAACGATGGTCCGCCCGACACTGCGCAGAATGGCGGTGACGGCAGCACTGAAGTCGCCGTTGATCTGTTCCGCCAAACCGGCCACGGCTTCGGACTCGATGCGGAAGACTTCGCGGGCAATGGCAGCAAAATCCAAGTCCGAAGCTGCACAGAAGTTGATCGCACGAACGCTCATAGGGGCATCACCACCCCAGAGGACGAACGTAGTGTTTCACAGTAAAGCGCTGTTTCACAATAAGATAGTCCATCCAGAGGCCCTTAGAAGGCGTTCTTCAGATTTTGGACCTTCCCGCGGAAATGCTCGGTCACGGCATCAATATCAGTGTCGCTGGCAATCACCCGGGGGGTGAGCACCACAATCAGCTCGCTGCGTTTGGCGCTGCGGCTGGTGTCGCCAAACAAAGCTCCAAACACCGGCACCCGATAGAATCCGGGCACACCGGTCTTGCTATCTTCGCGGTCATCCTGGATCAAACCGCCCAACACCACGGCCTGGTTGGAGCGCACCGCCACATTGCTGTTGATCTTGCGGGTGCGGAAGGACGGCGAATCGACCTCGCCTTCATCGCGGTTGACGGAACTCACTTCCTGCTCGATCTCCATCTGTACCAGCCCGCCGGGCGTGACGCGCGGGGTGACGGTGAGTATGACGCCGGTTGATTTGTACTCAATCTCATTGATCAGACTGCTGGTGTTGGTGGTGTCCTGCTGCTCGCGCGTCTTGATCGGCACCTCATCGCCCACCTGGATCTTGGCTTCCTGGTTATCCATGACCATGACCGAGGGCGACGAGAGCACATTGACCAGATCATCGGCGGCCAGCGCGCTCAGGGTCGAGCGAATGGTCTCTGGATTGACCACAACGGACCAGTTAAAGCCGGGCCAGGTCGGCCCCATAGCGCCTGATTCGCTGCCGGAAAATGCGATGTCATTGCGGTAATCGCCTTCTGTCTTGGGGCCGGCGAGGAAGTTCCAGCTCACGCCATATCTCAGGCTACCGCTCAGGCGCACTTCGATGATGGTCGCCTCCACTAGCACTTGCAGAGGCACGATGTCGAGTTGCTTGAGCGCATCGAGAATTTTTTTATAATCGCGTGGACTGGAGCGCACCAGCAGAGAATTGTTCACGGTGTCAGCTACGATGCTGACTTCCGATGACATATCAAGCGTGCTGGAGGATATGTTGCGTGAAGCAGTCCCAGTGGTGCCGCCATTGCTCTGCCCGTCACCGCCAATGGAGGCTTCGCGAGTCCCCGGTGCCACGCCACCGACGCTGCGTCTGGTGCCCGTGGAGCCGCCGCTGCCGGCGAACAGCTGGCTGAGCATGTTGGCAAGGTTTTCGGCTTCGCCGTGCTTGACCCGATAGACAAAGAGCCGCTGCGCCGAGCTGCCGCTGGCCTCGGCCTGATCCAGACGCTCAATCCAATCCTGCATTTTCTCCAAGTAGCGGGCCTGGGGGGCGACCACCATAATCGCATTGGCGCTATCGACGGGAATCAGGCGAAACAGGCCCTTGGCGGTATCACCTGATTCGCCGGCGAGCAGCTCTTCCACCTGGCTGACCACCTCAGTGGCCTGCGCATATTCCAAGGTGAAAAATCCCACCGAGAGCCCCGCCATCCAGTCCACATCGAACACATCAATGGTGTCCATCAGATTGCTCATCTCCGGTCCAGAGGCAGCAACCACCAGGAGATTGCGCAGGCTATCGACCCGCACCAGGCTGCCTTCCGGAGCCAGGGGCTCCAGAATATTGGCCATTTCCTTGGCGCCGATGTAGCGCAGCGGAATGATTTGCACTGAATAGCCCGGCGGCAGGGCTTTGTTGCTAGTGCCAAGCTGGGGTGCCAGGCGCCCGCGAACCGCCTTGGCCAGGGGCACCACTTCGTAGGTTCCGCCTTTATCAACCAGGGCGGCATTGTTCATCCGCAGCAGGGTTTCGAGCGTAGGAATCAACAGGTCGCGACGCAGCGGGCGACCGGTCTGCAGCGAGGCTGACCCCTGCACGGCCGGATCCAGCACATAGTTAACGCCCAGGAGATCACCCAGAATGACCTTGACAACTTCACGGATATCGGTGCCGTCGAAATTAAGCGTGACATCGCCGGGCGTGGTGTCAACCGTAGGGCGCTCGATATTCTGTACAAAGACCCCGGTGCCGCGCTCAATGCCCTCTGACAATCCCGGCCCACGCTCTTCATCAAGCGCAATGCCATCGCGACGCAACGGCTGGGTCTGAGCCCCCGGGTCGAATCCGGCCTTTTCCTCGTCGATGATGTGACCTTTGGCCGCGCCAACCTTGTGACTGGGATCCCAGACAAAGGTTGAGCAACCGCTGATAGTGACCAGCATCATGACCACGGCAGCCATGCACAAAGCCACCCAGGCGAGCTGACAGGTGCGCCGGCCGGATGGAGCGGATAATTGTCGCAGCGGTTTCAACATCGAATCTCAAAAATTACCATGACCAAGAACGCCAGCGTTTATAACAAAATTTCAGCTCCATGTATCTGCGGCTATTCGCGCGCATGGATTCTAAGCACTCAACTGGGGGCTGAGCCGGGAGCATTCAGTTGGTGCCAAACAGGCGTGCCATCAGATGAAAGCCGGCGATGTAGGTGCCCAGAGCGGAGCCGAGGGTGCTGAAAATAAACACCAGCAGCAGGCGCGCCACGCGATTTTTCCACCATCCTGACCAGTGTCCCACCGCTGCGCGCAGATGCTGAAAATCTCCAACGCGCGGGCGGCGCAGGAAGAGTTCGATGCCGCCGGCTACCATGCCCGCGCCAATGGTGGGATTGAGCGAGGTCAGGGGGGCGGCGCAAAAAGCCCCCAGCACGGTCAGCGGATGTGCCCCCGCCAGCGCGGCCCCTGTTGCCGACAGGCCGCCATTGATCAGCACCCAGTCCCACACCAGATCCCAGCCAACTCCCGGTCCCCGGGTGAAGCCATAGGCAAACATGCCCAGGATCACTGCCACCACCAGCCAAGGCAGCACGCGCCACAGCGCACTGGCCGGCGGCAGTGCTTGCAGGCTGGCGATCTGCTCGGCCGGTGGCTGCGGCGCGGGCGCGCGCAAGGCTTGCGCCACGCCCTTGCAATGTCCGGCGCCAATGACCGCCAGCACGCACGCATAGCCATGCTGGGTGATTTCCTCGCGCAGGCGCGCGGCCATGAAGGTATCCCGCTCAGTGATCAGAGGTTGGAACAGATCCTGGCGGTTCTCGGCAAATTCGCTGAAAGCGGTTTCCAGCACATCGCCCTGCTTAAGGGATTCGATATCCTGCTCAGTGACCTGATCGCGCGACAGCAGCCCAGCCAACAGCCCGACGAACAGATTCAGGCGCTGGAAAAAGCCCAGATTGCGCGCGGCACGCTTGAGGGTGATGCCCAGATCGCGATCAATCAGCAGCACCGGCACCCCCAGGCGCTGAGCCTGGCGAATCGCCTCGCGCTGCTCAGCGCCGGGATCAATCCCAATTTGTTCGGCCAGGCGCTGCTGATAGGCCGAGAGCGCCAAATTGGCCGCCACCATGTGGGCGCGCTTGTCGCGAATCACGGCAAAGAGATCCAGCTGCGCCAGAGCATCCGGCTCCATCAGGGCCTGATAGCGGCTCTGGCACAGCTCGACCGCGACGGCGGCATAACGCCCTGGGGTGGCTTCGAGCAGCTCCCTGACCTTGGCCACGCTGGCACGCGAGACATGCGCCGTGCCGAGTAGCGTCACCTCGGCAGCGTCGAGCTTGAGTTCCAGCAGCGGCTCATCTACTGTGGATGCTGGGACGGTGGCGCTGTGCTTGACGGACGCGTCGGGTTTGGGTTCCATGCTGTCACTCATGCGTTAAAATCCAAGGTCGCCTTCATGTTACACAGGTACCCAGATCATGCGCCGGATTCATCCGCTTTTGTTGCTGCTGTGCGCAGCTGTCGTGATGCTGAATGGTTGCGAACGGATTAAGGAAGAACGCAAGCATCAACTCCTGGAAAGCGCCACCAGCGGTTATCGCCAAGCGCTGCGCTGGGGTTACTATGACGCAGCCATCCAATTTATCAAGCCCGAGGAGCGCCCGGAAGCCCCGTCTGAACGGCTGAAAAACATCCGCGTCACCGGTTATGAGGTGGTTCAGCCGCCCGTGATGACCGAAGCCGATCAGGCCGTACAGATGGTACGGATTGAGTATGTGCTGCGTGATCGCCAACGGCTGGAATCCCTGGCTGAGCGTCAGCACTGGCAGTATGACCAAGAGGCCTCTGCCTGGTGGCTCACCACCGGCCTGCCGACTTTTACAACGGATCGGTGACTAAACGCGGACAGCGACTATTTGACGACGCGCAGTTTGGGGCGACCGGCCTTGGCGTCGTCCTTGGTGCTTGCACCTCCTTGAGCACCGCCGCCCGTGGGGCCGTCCTGATCATCCTCAGGGGTATGGCTTTCGAGTTCTTCCTCGGGGGGGAAAATCATGCCATGACCATTCTCGCGTGCATAGATCCCCAGCACTGCGCTGGGTGGCAGGCTGACAGCGGCGGGCACGCCACTAAAGCGCGCCGAGAAGGTAATCATGGTGTTGGACAGGAGCAGATCCTTCACCGCCGTCGGGGCGATGTTAAGCACAATGCGCCCTTCCTCGACGAATTTGCGCGGCACATCAGCCTCCGGGTGCATCGCGTCCACCAGCAAATGCGGCGTCATGCCGTTATCGATGATCCATTCGAACAGGGCCCGGATCAAATAGGGTCGATTCGATTTCATGCGGTTAATTGCTCTTTATACTCACTTGGAGGCCACCATATCCCGCTCAACCTGGGTGAGACTCTCCTGAAATGCCGGCCAGTCGAACAGTCGCTTGGCGTAGTCCTTAGCCGCACCCGCCGTCGCCGGCAACTCAATCCCCAACAGCGGCAGGCGCCACAGCAGCGGTGCAATACAGCAATCGACCAGTGAAAATTCCTCACTCATGAAGAAGCTGTGCGCGCCAAACACCGGCGAAGTAGTGATTAGGCTATCGCGCAACTGTTTGCGTGCCTGTTTGGCTTCGGCCTTGGAGCCTTTGATGATGCGGTCCATGAGCACGGACCAGTCGCGATCCACCCGATAGCAGTAGATGCGGGTGTTGGCACGCCCCACTGGATCAATTGGCATCAGGGGCGGATGCGGAAAGCGTTCGTCGAGGTATTCCATGATGATCCGAGACTCATAGAGTCGCAGATCACGGTCGAGCAGAGTTGGAACTGCCGCATAGGGATTGGCGTCCAGCACTTCCTCAGGAAGCGCGTTCGCATCCACGTCGACAATATCGACCGTCATTTTTTTTTCGGCCAGCACCATGCGCACCCGATGACAATAGGGGCAGGCTGCATCCGAAAATAAGGTCATAACCGAGCGTCGAGGTGAGGCCACCGCAGGATTTCCTAATCGAGGCCGCGCACCGACATGGGACTGCCGCGGCGGGCAATCTGAAAGGGCGGCTGGCGCCCGAATCACTCACCGGGCCGCCAGCGCCTGCAACAATCACTGATGACAAGAATCAGTGAACGTCTTTCCAGTACTCTTTTTTCAGGTTGTAGGTCAGATAAAACATCAGACCCAGGAACAACAGGACATAGACTCCGATACGGCGCCGCTCAAGTTTGATCGGCTCACCAACATAGGTCAGGAAATTGGTGATATCCCGCACCATGTTGTCGTATTCCTCCGGCGTCAGCGTGCCGGGAGACACCAGCTCCAGCTCGCTGATATGCTCAGCCGCAGCGCCTTCCCCCTCACCGTGCTCATAGACGGCTTCCTGCACTCCCTGGAGTTCCGCCAGGGCGTGTGGCATGCCAACATCGGGAAATACCAGATTATTGACGCCATAGGGGCGGCTGTCATCGACATAGAACGACTTGAGATAGGTATAGACCCAATCAGGCTCGCGCCAGCGGGTGGCTAGAGTCAGGTCGGGAATCGCGGTGCCAAACCACTTTTCGCCATCTTCCGGGCGCAGGGCGTTGGTCATCAGATCGCCGGCCTTGGCATCTCCGAACAACAGATTTTCCATCAGCTGCGCATTGGTGATACCAATATCCTTAGCCATCCGGTTGTAGCGCATGTACTGCAACGAATGGCAGCCCTGGCAGTAATTCATGAAATACTTGGCGCCACGCTGCAGCGAAGCCTGATCGGTCAGGTCGATATCCGAATGCTCAAGCTTCGGTCCTTCACCGGAGGCCCAGGCCGCCAGGGGTGCGACCAGAAGAACGAGGATGAATAGACTGTTTCTCATGAGGTTACCCTTTCCGGAACAGGCTTGGTCTTATCGAGCTTGCTGTAAATCGGCATCAGAATAAAGAAGGCGAAATACACCACCGTGAACACACGGGCGAGCATTGTATAAAGATCGCTCGAGGGTTGCAGACCCAGATAGGCCAGCACGACAAAGGAGACGATAAAGGCACCAAGGAAGAACTTGGAAATCGGACCCTTGTAGCGCATGGACTTCACCGGAGAGCGATCCAGCCAGGGCAGGAAAAACAGAATCGCAATGGCGCCGAACATCACCACAACCCCCGGGAACTGGGAGTCAGCAATGGGTGGCACTGCGCGCAGCATGGCGTAGAAGGGGGTAAAGTACCAGACTGGAGCGATATGGGCCGGCGTCTTCAACGGATCGGCTGGCTGGAAGTTGGGCCCCTCCAGGAAGAGTCCGCCAAAATCAGGCGCAAAGAACACCACCAAAGAGAAGATCGCCAGAAACACCACCACACCCATCAGATCCTTAACGGTGTAGTAAGGATGGAAGGGAATGCCATCGCGCGGAATCCCTTGCTCGTCTTTGTTTTCCTTGATTTCGATGCCATCGGGGTTGTTAGAACCGACCCGATGCAGGGCGACAATGTGGACAAACACCAGAGCTACAAGCAGGAAGGGAATCAGGAAATGGAAGGCGAAAAAGCGATTCAGTGTCGCATCGGAGATGACGTAATCACCCCGCACCCAGACGGAGAGATCCGGGCCAATATCCGGCACAGCCGCAAACAGATTCACAATAACCTGGGCACCCCAGTAGGACATCTGCCCCCAGGGCAACAGATAGCCAAAGAAGGCGGTTGCCATCATCGCGAGATAGATCACCACCCCGATGATCCACAGCAGTTCACGGGGCTTGCGGTAGGAACCCCACAGCAGACCGCGGAACATGTGCAGATAGATGACAATAAAGAAGGCCGAGGCACCCGTGGAGTGCAGGTAGCGGATCAGCCAGCCCCAGTTGACATCGCGCATGATGTACTCAACCGAAGCAAAAGCCTCGGTCGCCGAGGGCTTGTAATTCATCGCCAGCCAAATGCCGGTAATGATCTGCAACAGCAGCACCGTAATGGCCAGCGAGCCGAAGAAGGACCAGAAGTTTAAGTTCTTCGGTGCATAGTACTCGGCCAGATGCTCTCTCCAGACATCGACGACTGGAAACCGCTTGTCGATCCAGCCGAGCAATCCGCTAGGTTGTGCATGTTCAGCACTCATGAAGCCTGTCCTCCATCATCGCCCACCAGGACGGTGGTGTCAGTCAGATAGGTATGTTTGGGGATGACCAGATTGGTCGGTGCCGGTACGCCCTTGAAAACCCGCCCGGCAAGATCGAACTTAGACCCATGACAGGGGCAGTGCCAGCCGCCTTTCCAATCCGGACCCAAATCCTCCGGTGCCACCTCGGGACGATAGGTTGGCGAGCAACCCAAATGCGTACAAATACCGATGGCAATGAAAAATTCCGGCTTGATCGACCGGGTTGGATTCTGGCAGTACTCGGGCTGCTGCGGCACGGTCGATTGCGGATCGACCAGCTTTGAATCATTGCTGGCCAGATTGGCGACCATCTCGGGCGTGCGACGCACCACCCAAATGGGCTGCCCGCGATACTTGACACGCAGCAAGGCACCTGGCTCGACCTTGCTAATGTCTGCTCTCACGGGCGCGCCGGCCGCGCGCGCCTTGGCGCTCGGATTCATCGACGAAATGAAAGGTACGGCGACGAAGCCAGCGCCAACAGCACCGACGACGCTCGTGGCGGCGACGAGGACTCGCCGCCGCGTCTTATTAACGCCTTGTGCGCTCATTTGCTCAAAAGACCCCCGTAGGCTCGTCCGGACGACGCCTCAAACCGGAGGCGTTCGCACAGTTCCGAATGAAGGTTGAAAATTAGAATCTCGCGAAGCTCTTTGAAAAAAGATCAAGCATTCTGGCCGATAAACCCCATGCCGGTCAAGGTACTAGCACCACCCGAACGCAAAAGAAGCAATAAAAGCGCTTATTAAACAGTCAGTTAACAGGGCAGCACCGCAGCCAGCGAATGCCGAATGCAGGCGCTGCGCGAAATTCCCATGTCCGAACATTCAACACGAAGGCGCGCCAGCACAACCACGACAATCCGCAAAAACCCGCAGAATTCCATTGGAATTTGCCGGCGCGGCCCCTCCGAATCACGGCCGGCTCCGGGTCAGACTCAGGCCGGATTCTCGATCTCGATAAACCGCTGGGTAAGCCCAAAGTGCTGCGCGAGATGCTCGCCGAGTGCACGAATACCGTCGCGCTCGGAGGCATGATGCCCCACCGCGAAATAGTCCAGGCCGGTCTCGCGTGCCTGATGCGTGGTGGACTCGGAGATTTCGCCGCTGATAAAAGCATCCACACCCAGTGCGGCCGCCTGCTCAATGTAGCGTTGCCCCCCTCCCGAACACCAGGCCAGCGTTCGCAGCGGCCGCTCGGCGGCTGGAATATGCAGCGGCTGACGGCCCAGCGCCTTCGCAATGCGCTCACTGAACGCGGCCGCCGGTTCCGCTGATGCCAACTGCCCGCACCACAGCAGGGGCGTGTCACTGGACGCCGGCTCCGCCTGCTGAATGCCAAGCCGCTGCGCCAGAGATCGATTGTTACCAAGCCCGGTGTGCGCATCCAGCGGCAGATGATAGGCCAGCAGCGACAGTCCGGCGGCATGCAGCGCCCGGATGCGGCGCCCCTTGAGCCCCACCAGACAGGGATCCTCGCCTTTCCAGAAAAAGCCATGATGCACCAGCAGGGCATCAGCACCCGCCCGCGCGGCGGCATCGATTAACGCCTGACTGGCGGTCACGCCGGTCACGATGGATTCAATCTGGCGCTTACCCTCAACCTGTAAACCATTAGGGCAGTAGTCCTGAAAATCGTGGATGGACAAAAACTCTGCGCAGTAATCAACCAGTGTTGTGAGCTCAATCATGGTTCCTAATCCTGTCGCGCTTTATAAACCGGGCAGGTCATGGGGCGTTAGCAACCCGGCGTGCAGCAGACGCTCAGCCAGCACCCAGCCCTGTTGCGCCACAGCCTCCGGATCACCAAAGCGCGGCTGCGCCCCCTGGGCTAAGCGCGCCTCCCAGTCCGTCAGGATCTGTTCAAAGCCTTGCAGCTGCTTGAGCAGGCAATCGCTGCAATCGCCATCGCACGCCAACGTGCTCAGATCGGCGCGATCCAACAGCTCGCGCGCCTGAGCAAGCAACTGCTGCATGGCCGTGCGCGGGTCGGGTTTGCGCTCGATGGCGAACGCCCTGTCACTGCATCTGAGCGGGAATCAGAGCTGCCGACAATCCTCCAGCACCACCGGCGCACTGGTGCGACCGCTGCGTGAGCCAGTGGCTTCCATCGCCTTGACCACATCCATGCCGTCGGTCACTTCACCAAAGACCACATGCCGGCCATCCAGCCAGGGCGTCGGCGCTACGGTGATAAAAAATTGCGAGCCATTGGTGTTCGGCCCGGAATTGGCCATCGACAACAGCCCCGCCTGGCTGTGCTTGAGGTCGAAATTCTCATCGGCAAACTTCGCGCCATAAATCGACCGCCCGCCGGTGCCATTGCCATTGGTAAAGTCGCCACCCTGAATCATGAAACCAGGGATAATCCGGTGAAACGGGCTGCCAGCGTAGCTTAAGTCTTCACCCTGCTCACCGGTGCAGAGCACGCGAAAATTCTCCGCCGTTTTGGGCACCCGGTCGGCAAAGAGCTCAAATTCAATGGTGCCCGCCGGCTTGCCGTCAATGCTGACGTCCATGGCCACTCGGGGATTGGCCTCAGCGCTGGCCGCTTCCTGTGGGTCGTCGGTTGCGGCACAGGCCAGCCCAACCGCCAGGCTGTAAGCGCTCAGGAGCGCGAGGGAACGTTGTGTGAGTGTCATCATGTGGATTTATCCTTCATCGTTTTTCAGTTGTTTAGGGGTCAGCTCAGCAGGAAGCCTCAGCGGCCTGGCAAGCATATATGGCAATCATCAATAGAACCACTGGCGGCGCAGCCGCTCAGGGCGTTATCAGCAAGGGCTCGAGCTCATAACGCTTGGTGGCGGCCGCCAGACGTCCATCGGCCTTGATTGCCTGCACAAAGGCATTCATCCGCGCCTGCCAGCGCGCATCGCCGAGCTTGAATGCATAGGCGTAGCGCGTGATATGAAACTCACCCTCGGGTGCGATCAGCCGCGCCCAATCAAAGGTATCGAGCATCTTTTTGCCATAGGAGTAGTCGGTCATAAAGACATCGGCCCGTCCCGAGCGCACTTCCTGCGAGCGCGCAAAGGGCGTGTCGAATACCTTGAGTTTGGCATGCTTCAGTCGCCGCCGCATGACAGACTCGTGCAAGGTTCCCTTGGCCACCGCCACCACCACCGACGCGCGATCAATGTCGTCCCAGGTGTTGATGCGACGATTGGCTTTGGTCGTCACCGCAAAGATGTCGCTAGCCAAGTGTGGTTCGGTGAAGCCTAAGCGCTCCTCGCGTTCCGGAATAATACCAACGGCAAACATGGCCACATCGCAGCGATCCTGCTCAATGTCCTCAAACAAGTGGGCAAAGCTGCTGTCAATCAGCCGCACCTCCACCCCCAGGTCAGCGCCCAGCGCCTGCGCCATCTCGTAATCAATGCCCGACAGGCGCTGAGTGCGCGGATCGCGGTAGGTAATGCCATAGTATTCAGGCCAGATGCACACCCGCACCTGCCCCCGCGCCTGGATGCGCGCCAGACGGTCGGATTGCGCCTGCGTTGGCGGCACAATCAGCAGCAACCCCCAGACAAGCATCAACATCAACCCCGTCAACGGCCAGAATCGATCATATTGCATCCGTTAATCGTCCCCCTGTGACCAGTCGCGGCAGGTCTTCAGGCCCACCTTGAGTTCATCGTAAGCGGCGCTGTATTCCTGAGTCGCCCGTTCCAATTCCACACCGCCCGGAGGCTGCGCCAGCAAGCAGGACTCAAGCGCCTTCGCTGCACGGTGCAGACGTCCAGCGGAAATGTTACCGGCCATGCCTTTCATGTTATGCGCCACGGCCTTGGCCGCCACGAAATCCTGGCACGCCAACGCCTGCTCCAGCACGCCATAGTGTGCCATGATATCACGCTGGGTATCGCACAGAACCGAGCGAAAGAAGGCTTCATCACCACCAAAGCGGCTGACGCCATCGGCCAGGTCGATACCGGGAATCGCGCCGGAAGCCGTCGTGGCAGGTGATGCCTCGGTTGTGTTGACTGCCTCGACGAAGGGCTCCGGCTCGGCCACCACAGCACTTGAAGCCGCTGCATGCTCAGCACGCACCGCCCTCAGGCGTGCGGCCAGCGACGGTTCAATCCAGCGTGTCACCACGCGCTGAAGCGCCTCAATGTTGATCGGCTTGGCCAGGTGGTCGTTCATGCCCGCGCGCAGACAACGCTCGCGTTCTTCACGCATCGCATAAGCTGTCATCGCAATGATGGGAAGGTCTGCACAGCCTTCGCGTGCGCGCAACTGCCGCGTCGCCTCATGACCACTCATGCCCGGCATCTGCACATCCATCAGAATGGCATCGAGTCCTCCCGGCTCGGCTTGCATCACCTCAGCCTGACGCAGCGCCTCCGCGCCATCACCGGCCTCCTCGGGCACAACGCCCAGAGTCGCCAACATACCGACCGCGATCTGTCGGTTAACCACATTATCATCCACCAACAGCACCCTGGCCTGGGAGATGTCCACCTGATCAACGGCGGTGGCCGGCGCGTGCGGCTCGGCGCTCACCTCCTGAGTCTTTCCATCGGCCCGCTCGAAGACCAACTCCAGGCGGAAGCAACTGCCCTGCCCTGGCTGGCTCTCCGCCGTAATGCGCCCGCCCATGAGTTGCGCCAGATGCTGACTGATACTTAAGCCCAGCCCGGTACCTCCGTAGCGCCGACTGATCGAGGCATCCGCCTGGGCAAAGGGACGGAACAGCTGTTGCAAGTGCTCCGTGCTCATGCCAATACCGGAATCGCGCACCTGAAAGCCAAAGCGCTGCACTGGCGTATCCGAGGCAGCCCCGTCCGTAACCGCTGCATCCAATGCATCGGCGATCAGCTCCACCCGTCCCTGCTCAGGAGTGAACTTAATTGCATTGCTCAGCAAATTGGTCAACACCTGCCGCAGGCGCAAAGGATCACCAAGCACCATCACATCAAGCGCCGGGGCCACGCGAACCTGAAAGTCGAGGTGCTTTTCGCGCGCCGGGAAGCCCATCTGCGCTTCCAGTTCCGCAATCACCTCCGTCAGGCGAAAGGGAATCCGTTCGACCTCAAGTTTTCCGGCTTCGACCTTTGACAAGTCCAGCAAATCGTTAATGATGCCTAGCAGTGCCGTGCCCGAGCGTTCGATCTGTTGCAGGTAGTCGCGCTGCTGTGAGTTCAGCGGTGTTTTCAACGCCAACCAGCTCATGCCAAGAATGGCATTCATGGGGGTACGAATCTCGTGGCTCATATTGGCAAGAAAGGCGCTCTTGGCCTGATTGGCCTGTTCGGCGCGCTCCATGTTCAAACGCAGGTCGAATTCTTTCTCACGCCGGCGAAAATAGCGCAATGACAGTAGGTTACCGATCACCAGAGTCGGCACCAGCATGAACAGCAAGATGAACTGGGTGTGATAATAATTCTTCAGCAGGGGTGCGCGATCCAGATGTACCAGCAGCACCAGAGGATACAAAGAAGAGACCCGATAGACCGACAGGGGCGCATGCATTCCACGTTGGGGATCAAGACGCCCGGCCTGCCGATCACCGGCGTTAATGGCAAGAAGGTCCGCCTGGAGCTCAGCCGGAATGACAGCGCCCAGAGGCTGCGCCGGATCGGTACTGAGCAACCGCCAACCATCGATGCGCAGCAACTCGGCCCGCCCCTTCTCCAGCGGCAGCGCTTCAGCAAGCTGCTGAATGAAAAAGTCAGGGTTCAGTGTCCCCAGGAGCCGCAAACCGTCCTCGGCTTGCAGTCGGTAGCACAGTGGCACAAAGGCCAGAGCCGTCCCCTCAATTACCCCTAGCTGGGTCGATGACTGGCCATCGCTGAAATCACGCCCTCGCCAGGGCAACCCCAGGCGCAGCAGTCCTGGGCGCTGGCTGAGCGGCAAAAACTCTTTACAGTCAATGATATGCCCAAGATTTTCCGCATTGGAACTGGCCAGAATCCGATGGTCGATCGCCAGCGATAGTGAGCGCAAACTCGGCACATGCAAAATCGCCGTTGCCAACACCTGCTGCCGCACGTCCGCATCGGCGCGCGCCATCACTTCTTCCCAGTTCTTCCCGACGGCTAACAGCTCGGTAATCGTGAGCGCCTGAGTTACAAGTTCATCAAAAGCTCTGGCATAGGTTTCTGCTGTGGCATAGCCATTGTCCAGCGCATTGCCCCGCAACTGATATAATGCAAAGAAGGTGATAAAACACAGAACAATAGAAAAACCCACTATAGCCGCGAAATACGCCCACTTAGCTGACCTGTGCTTACTATGGATCAAAGACTGATTCTGTATTAAAGCGGTAGCAACCTTCATCAAATTCGAGCGACTCTACTGACTGTTGATTCTATATAACACATGAAGAAGGGCGGTGTGGTGCTGTTGGCATCCGGGATAACCACGCAAACACTGCGCAACCAGAGCTGGCATCATCGCCAGCATGCGCACACTTTTTTTGCATTTGTTGCACAGCCGACCTCATGTATAATCGCACAGCAGGTAAAGACCCTACTCAGTCAGATAACAGTACGCCTGCAACCCTGACAGTGATGACGGCCTGCCTCTTGATTCATGCACGTTTAGAGCAAGAGCTGGCCTTATTCTTAATTTAATAAGGAGAATGTTGTGGCTAAAACAATCATGGTAGTCGATGATTCAGCCTCACTGCGAAACGTCGTTTGCATCGCACTCAAGGGCGCAGGCTACGACGTTATTGAGGCCGGAGACGGACGCGAAGCCCTGTCGAAACTGAAAGGCCAGAAAGTGCATTTAATCGTTAGTGACGTCAACATGCCCAACATGGACGGCATCACGATGGTACGCGAAGTCAAAAAGCTTCCTGACTATAAATTTACTCCAATCATGATGCTCACCACCGAGAGCCAGCCTGAGAAAAAGGCCGAGGGCAAGGCCGCTGGCGCCAAGGCTTGGCTGGTCAAACCCTTTCAGCCTCCCGTTCTGCTCGATGCGGTGTCCAAGCTGGTGCTGCCTTAGGCGGGCATGCACTCTTTACCTTATAAAGGATAAGGCCAATCCGCTGTCAGGCCAATCCGAAGTTGATGCGCGCATGGCGGTCCGTTACAGTCGAACTGCGGGCGTTATAATGCCGCCCAGACGGTAATGTGCTTTACAAGGATCGCCAGTCATCGGAGCTGCTCGACATGACGACCGACCAACCGACACCTTCGGCGGACCCCCTGGTTTTTGATGGCGAAATGACCATCTACAGCGCCACGGCCAACTTCCAGCGCCTGCGGGAGCGGATTGGCAAGCGCCTGCCCATTCAAATTGACCTGTCCGCTGTCACGGAAATCGACAGTTCCGGACTGCAACTCTTGCTCTATGCCCGCGCCGAAGCCGATGACAACGGACTTGACTTTTCCCTGGCCGGGCTGAGTGAGTCCGTCACTGACGTGTTTAATCTGCTGTACCTGAACCGCACGTTCGGGATCAGCTCCGCCACCCAGCCGGAGACAAGCGCATGAATATGGATGCTGCCCGGCAGGCTTTTGTCGAAGAAGTCGCTGAACTCCTGCAATCCATGGAGGACGCGCTCTTCGCACTCGAGTCCAGCCCCGATGATACGGAGTCGCTGAACGCGGTTTTCCGCGCCATGCACACCATCAAGGGCACGGGTGGTGTCTTTGGCTATACACCAATCGTCAATTTTACCCATGAGATTGAATCGGTCATGGAGGAAGTTCGCTCCGGACGCGAACCTATGACCGAGCAACTCGTCGGCATTCTGTTCGAGTGCCGCGATCACACCGGTAACTTGGTTGAAGCCATTGTCGCCAACGACAGCGACGAGAACCTGGACCTGGATCCAGAGCTGCTCAAGGCCGGTCAGCAGCTGGTTGACAAGCTGATTGCACGCAATACCGGCGGCACAGGTGGAGCCTCCGCCGCCCCGGCTGATGCCCAGGCAGCCGCAGCGGACAATGACAGCAATCAACCCAAATATCTGCCGGTCGCCAGTGATGCCTGGATTATTGGCCTGGATTTCGGCCCCGACGCCTTCCGCAACGGCATGGACCCGTTGTCCTTCCTGCGTTATCTGGCCTCGCTGGGCACCATCGTTGATGTCGCCACCATTCCCATTTGGCCGCACAACCATGACGACTTCGATCCTGAAAGCTGCTACCTGAGTTTCCGCATCAGCTTCCGCAGCGATGCCGACAAAAAAACCATTGCGGATGTGTTCAACTTCGCCGAGGACGACTGCAACATCCGCATCCTCGCCCCCGAGTCAGCCCAGGAAAAATATCTCGAACTCCTGCAACGCTTGCCCGATGATCACATCACCCGCATTGGCGAGATGCTGGTCGAGGTCGGAGCCCTGACACCGCAAGAGTTATCCCGGGCACTGAACTCGCAGGAAGTCACAACAGACCTGGACACCGAGGAAGACGCGGCCACCAAGAAACGACGCCTGGGCGAGATTCTGGTTGAACAGGGCTCGGTTAAACCGGCGCTCATGGAGCAGGCGGTCAAAACTCAGGAGGCTGCGCGCAAGCGCCTGGACGAAAACCGCTTTATCCGCGTCGATGCCGAGCGGCTTGGTCATCTGATCAATCTGGTCGGCGAACTAGTCACCAGCAGCGCTGCCATTCGGGTGATGGTCGAGCGCGCCGGTATTGAGGACATGAACGAGGTCGTCGATGGCGTCGATTACCTGGTCGAGGAAATTCGCGACAACGCCTTGCAACTGCGCATGGTACCGATCGGCGACAGCCTGTCGCGCTTCCGCCGCGTGGTGCGCGACTCCAGCAAAGAGCTGGGCAAGCAGATCGACCTGGTCATCACCGGCGGCGAGACTGAACTCGACAAAACGCTGATCGAAAAAATCACCGACCCCCTCACCCACCTGATTCGCAACGCCATTGATCACGCGATTGAAACACCCGAGGAGCGCCAGCGCATTGGCAAACCAACCACTGGTACCGTCCTGTGCAACGCCTTCCATGATTCGGGCCATATCGTCATTGAGATCAAGGACGACGGTGCAGGATTGGATGCCGATCGCATTCGCGCCAAGGCCGAGGCCAAGGGGCTGGTTAAGTCCGAAGATGTGCTCAGCCACGAAGAAACCCTGCGCCTGATCTTCGAGCCGGGTCTGTCCACCAAGGATACCGCCAGCAATCTGTCCGGTCGCGGGGTGGGCATGGACGTGGTGCGGCGCAACATTGAGGCGCTGCGCGGCTCGGTGGAACTCGAAAGTGAGCGAGGTCAGGGCACCAAGGTCACCATCATCCTGCCACTGACGCTGGCGATTATTGACGGCTTCCTGGTGGGAGCCGGCCAGGAGCAGTACGTCATTCCCTTATCCCAGGTATCAGAATGCGTCGAGGTCAATCCAACCGACACCAGCAACCGCAATGGCGAACACTACGTCAACCTGCGCGGTGAAGTGCTGCCCTTCATCCGGCTGACTGAGCTGTTTCGCAGCTACAATGACGAGAACAAATCCTCACGCGAAAGCCTGGTGGTGGTGCGTTTTGGGCACCACAAGCTGGGTTTGGTGGTGGATACCCTGCTCGGTGAACTGCAAACCGTCATCAAACCGCTGGGTAGCCTGTTTGAAAACCTTCAGGGCGTTGCTGGAGCAACCATTCTTGGTACCGGAGACATCGCGCTGATTCTGGATGTCAGCGAACTGGCCACTATCGGTCAAACACATCGGCGGGCCAGCAGTCAGTATGATTACGCCAGCCCTCAGTAAGCCTGATCGAGCCTGTCCACCCTTAGATTTAATTGATCTATCTTGTCATCTCTGCTAGAGCTGGAGAATTCAATGCTTAGCTCCCTGACCATGGCCAAAAAACTGATGCTCGGTTTCGGTGTCGTGCTGGTACTGTTGCTGATTGTCGGAAGCTTTGCTTTCGTAACGATTAATCAGGCCTCAACCGATTTCGTCAGCTACCGCAACAAGTCCCGCAAAGCCAATCTGATGAGCCAACTGCAAGTGGCCATGCTGATGAGCCGCATGAATGTTAAAGACTTTCTGAGCACCAGGGGCAGCGACAAGGCTCGCGCCGAGTTCCGCCAATACGCACAGCAAACCAAGCAGCTGCTTGATACCGCCGAGTCGCAAATCACCAATCCGCAACGCAGTGCCCAGGCTCGCGAAGCTCAAGCGCAAATTGACAAGTACATCACGACCTTCAATGCGGTTGAAGATGAGATGGACAACCGCAACCGCTTAGCTGACGAGATTCTGCCCCAGATCGGTAGCAAAATCGAACAGGGTCTGACGGAAATTTTTACCACGGCACTCCGCGACGGCGACCCGGACTCGGCAAACGACGCAGCGGTCGCTTTGCGTCAAATCCTGCTGTCTCGCGTGTATGTCATGAAGTTTATCGATGACAACCTGAAGGAAAACGAGGACCGCGTTCGTCAGGAAATGGATAGCGCCACCGACAGTTTCGACACCCTTGACCGTGGCCTGCAAAATCCCAATCGACGGCGCATTCTGGTCGAGGTGCGCAACTTCAGTCAGGAATACATCAGCAGTTTTAACAGCCTCGTTGAAACCATTAACACCCGCAATGATCACGTCTCTAATACACTCAACAAGCTAGGTCCGGCATTCGCCGATCTGCTTGACGAGATTAAGCTGTCCTATATTAAGGAACAAGACGAACTGGGTCCGAAACTACAAGCCGCTAACGAGCGCGCGGTTTTGATCATCTCGGTGCTCTCAAGCATTGCGGTTCTCTTTGGCGTGATTATCGCTTGGCTGATCATCCGCGGCGTCATGGCCCAGCTGGGCAAGGATCCTGGCATCATCGCCGATGTTACCAGGCGCGTGGCCAAAGGTGACCTGGGCATCGAGTTCGACCAGCAAGGCATGCGTGGCGTTTACTCCGACATGCACGTTATGGTCCAGCAGCTCCAGCAGATCGTTGGGGAGGTGCGGGTCGGCGCCGACAATCTCAGCTCGGCCTCCAACGAAGTCAGCTCCACTGCCCAGGCCCTGAGCCAGAGTGCCACGGAGCAAGCCGCCAGCGTCGAGGAGACCACGGCCAGCATCGAACAGCTCAATGCCTCGGTGCAGCAGAACACCGAAAACGCGCGCGTCACCAACGGCATCGCCAAAAGCTCCGCCGAAGAAGCCCGCCAGGGGGGCGAGTCGGTCACGCGCACGGTCGCGGCCATGAAGGAAATCGCCAGCAAGATTGGCATGATCGAGGAGATCGCTTACAAGACCAATCTGCTCGCCCTCAATGCCGCCATTGAGGCCGCTCGTGCGGGAGAACACGGCAAAGGCTTCACCGTAGTCGCTGCCGAGGTACGCAAACTGGCTGAGAACAGCGGCGTCACGGCGCAGGAAATCAACCAGCTCGCCACCAACAGCGTCTCCATCGCCGAGGAGGCCGGACGGGTGCTGGAGCAGATGGTGCCCAATATCGTCAAGACCGCCGATTTGGTCGAGGAAATTACCGCCGCCTCCGGCGAGCAAGCCTCGGGCATCGGCCAGATCAACGATGCCATGGGTCAGCTCGACAAGGCCACGCAGCAAAATGCCTCCTCGTCTGAGGAACTGGCCGCCACCGCCGAGGAACTCAGTGGTCAGGCCGCCCAACTGCAAGAAACCATGGCCTTTTTCAAACTCGCTGGCAGCAAGCGCGCTGGCCCGGCGGGCAAAAAAGCACCTGCGCCCAAACCAAAACCAGCGCCGGCTCCGCGTGGCGATGACGGCTTCTCGTCCGGCGACGAGGATTTTGACTCACAGGACTTTGAACGCTTCTAGGCGGAGAATCCGATGGCAGAGGCTACGGCAACAACGACGACGGCAACCAGTCTGACTGAAATCTCCGAAGACTCCGCTCAGTATCTGACCTTTTCGGTTGTCCACGAGCGACTGGCGATGTCAATCAACGCCGTGCAGGAGATCATTGAAACACCAAAGATCACTCAGGTGCCCATGACGCCTGCTTATATTCGCGGCGTGATTAACCTGCGCGGCAATGTGGTCCCCGTGGTTGACCTCGGTGCCCGTCTGAATCGCGGTGCGCTGGCGCTGTCTAAGCGCAGCTGCATCGTGCTGGTCGAAGTGAAGTCACAGCATAACTCGCATGTGCTCGGTATGTTGGTCGATGAGGTGAAAAATATCCTCGAGATTCCCCGCGACGATGTCAAACCCGCACCCGAGTTCGGTTCAGAGATTCGCACCGATTTCATTGAAGCCATGGGGCGGGTCAATGATGTTTTTGTGATCATCCTGGCCATCGATAACGTCCTGTCGATACAGGAATTGGCCACGCTGAAAGCCATCACCGAACGCGTCAACCCGGATGGCCCGAATGTGGGGAAATGATCGCAAGTCAGTTGACACACCGAACCCGGCAATTGAGGCACTGACAGAACTTGATCCAATCTCAGACAAGGCCTTCGAGCGGTTTCGACACTTTATCTACGAAAAAGCCGGCATCAACCTGGCGCCACACAAACGCCAGCTGGTCAGCTCGCGCCTGCAAAAGCGGCTGCGCCACTACGGCATGCGCAGCTATGACACTTACATCGACCTAATCTCCCAGCCCGGCAAGGAGGCCGAGCGTCAGCATCTTGTCGACCTCCTGACCACCAACGAAACCTATTTCTATCGCGAGCCGGCACACTTTGACTATCTGCGGGCCAAGATCCTGCCTCAGTATCGAGGCCGGCCATTACACGTCTGGAGTGCGGCCTGCTCGACTGGCGAGGAAGTCTACACCCTCGCCATGGTCTTAGCCGAGAGCATCGGACGCGGTGACTGGAACGTGCTCGGCTCCGACATCAACACCCAAGTGGTCTCGACAGCCCGACTCGGCATTTATCCGTTGGAGCAGGCCAAGGGACTGCCGCGCGAGTGGCTGTCGCAGTACTGCCTGAAAGGAGTGCGCAGCCAGGCGGGCAAACTGCTGATCAACCCCAAGCTCAAGGCTCGTACCCGCTTTGAGGAACGCAACCTGAAAAAGCCCCGCGAAGATGGCCGGCAGTTCGAGATTGTTTTTTTGCGCAATGTACTTATTTATTTTGATATCCCCACCAAGCAGTTGGTATTAAACTGTTTGAGTCGCTCCATCGCACCGGGTGGATATCTGTTTATCAGTCACGTTGAATCCTTGCACGGCATTACCACCGATTTGACCACCATCGGCCCGTCAATTTTTCGTAAACCGCTGCGGTAGCTCCGTTTCAGAATCCTCGCCCCGCATGAACGCTGTAACACAAGCGCACAAGCCTATTGAAAAGCGTGTCATTCACGCCGGGGAGCACCATGTCTCGCGCAACCCCATTATCCTGTCAACGCTGCTCGGTTCCTGCGTTTCGGTCTGCCTGTACGATCCCGTGACCCGCGTGGTCGGCATGAATCATTTTCTGCTGGCCACCCGCCACCCCAGCCAGGATCCGGTGCTCGCCTCGGATGCCGGACGCTATGGTTTGGGCGCGATGGAACTGTTGATTAACGACATGCTGAAACTCGGTGCGCGGCGCGCCAATCTGCGCGCCAAGGCCTTTGGCGGCGGCAATGTGCTGGCCACCCGCTTGAACGAACTGCCGGACCGCTTCAGTATCGGAAAAATCAACATTGACTTCGTGCAACGCTTTCTAGCCCAGGATCGTATCCCCTTGGTGGCTCAGGATTTTGGCGGCACCATGGGCCGACAAATCCGTTTTGAAAGCAACGATTTCTCGGTCTACCTCCGACGCATCCCCATCAAGCGCACCAGCAGCATCCTCACGAATGAAAAACGCTACTTTGACAAGGAACTTAAACAACAAAAAGCGCCACGCAGCAACAGTGTCGAGTTCTGGTAGGCCGGCTCGGCCGCGCCGGTTCCAGCACCGCCAGGGATCGGCGCCGGGAGCCACCTTGTCATGACCATCAAGGTATTTATCGTTGACGATTCCGCCGTCGTCCGGCAGGTGTTAACCGAGCAGCTCAATTCCTTCAGTGGTATCGAGGTGATAGGGTCAGCGCGTGACCCCATTTTCGCGCACAAAGCGTTTGAAAAAGGCTGGCCTGATGTCATCGTGCTGGATATCGAAATGCCGCGCATGGATGGATTAACCTTCCTGCGTCAGCTGATGAAGGAGCACCCCACTCCGGTCATTATCTGCTCCACTCTGACCGAAAAAGGCGCCGAGATCACCATGCAGGCCATGAGCGCCGGCGCGGTTGACATCATCACCAAGCCCAAGGTGGGATTACGGCAGTTTTTTGAAGAATCCAAAACCTTGCTGGGCGATGCGATTCGCGGTGCGGGCCATGCCCGCATGGAGAAAGTTCCACGGCCAGGCGTTACAGCAGCGCCCTCCTCCGCTTTCAAGTCAACGCCCAAGCTGGCCGCTGATTCCGTGGTGGCCGAGCGCGGCTTTAAGCCCCTGGCCACCACAACCGACCGCGTCATCGCCATTGGAACCTCCACCGGCGGCACCCAGGCGCTTGAGTATGTGCTCACACGCTTACCGCGCACGGCTCCCGGCATTGTCGTTGTGCAGCACATGCCCGGACAGTTCACTGCCGCCTTTGCCGAGCGCCTCGACGGCCTCTGTCAGGTGCAGGTGCGAGAAGCCAAGAGCGGTGATCGCGTACTGCCTGGACTGGCGCTCATTGCACCGGGCACCTCGCACATGCTGCTGCGGCGCAGCGGCGCGCAGTATCTGGTGGAAGTCAAAGGAGGCCCCTTGGTCAGCCGGCACCGGCCCTCGGTCGATGTGTTATTTCGCTCCACCGCCCAGTCCGCCGGCCCCAATGCCATCGGCATCATCATGACCGGCATGGGTGATGACGGCGCCCGCGGCCTGCTGGAAATGCACCAGGCCGGCGCCCTGACCATCGCGCAGAACGAAGCCAGCTGCGTGGTCTATGGCATGCCCAAGGAAGCGGTCAAACTCGGTGGTGTCGATAACATCGTTGACATCTCCGCCATCCCCGGAATCATCACCCAAGCCCCATCGCGAGCCGCCTTTCGCCATCACGCCGGTCGCTAAAACGCCAAGCCACTGCAATCAATTCAAGCTGTCAGGCTCTCAAACTCAGGGTTTCAGTGGCATGTGCCCCTGCCGCAGTAGGTGAGCGAATTCTTCGGCGGTAACGGGGCGGCTGTAATAATAGCCCTGAGCCGTTGTGCAACCGTGGCGGCGCAGGAATTCGATGTGCTCGGCGGTTTCCGTGCCCTCGGCGACGATGTCCAGCTCAAGTCCGCGTGACAGGGCAATGATGGAGCGGGTGATTTCGGCTGTGCTTTGCGCATGCTCAATGTCGCGAATAAAGGCACGATCAATTTTGAGTGTGGTGATGGGGAACTTGGCCAGGTAGCTCAGGCTGGAGTAGCCAGTGCCGAAGTCGTCAATCGCGATGTGCAGGCCCAAATCGCGCATTCGCCACAGGTCGGCGGCCACCCGATCGGGATTACTGACCATCAGGCTCTCGGTGATTTCGATCTCCAGAAACTCGGCCGGGAGTCCGGTCTCGCGCAGGATGGTCTCGATATTTTCCACGAGATCGGACGCGCGAAACTGGGGAGCCGCCATGTTCACAGAAACGCGCACGATCGCCAAGCCCTCAGCCTGCCAGCGGGCGTTATCAATGCAGACTCTGCGCAGCACCCAGTCACCAATGGGGCCGATTAGGCCGCTATCTTCGGCAACCGGAATAAAATCAGCTGGTGACACCATGCCTTGAGTGGGATGATTCCAACGAATTAACGCTTCGGCACCAACAATTTGGTTCGTTTCGATATTGACCTTGGGCTGATAGTAAACCGCGAACTGTTTCTGTGCCAAAGCGATGCGCAGATCGCTTTCCAGGCGAATGCGCTGCTCGGCGCGAGTATTCATCTGGCTACAGAAAAACTGATAGTTGTTGCCGCCAGCCTGTTTGGCATGCTGCATGGCGCTGGCTGAGGCTTTCAACAGATAGTCGCGGTCATCGCCATCGTTTGGAAACAGGCTGATGCCAATACTCACTGAGAGGCTTAGCTGCTGGCCGGCAACATCAATGACGCCAGTCAGCGCCTTGAGCAACTTTTCGGCGATTTTAACCGCGTCTTCTTGAGCTGCGATCTGCATAGTCAACGCAAAACGGTCGCTGCCCAGCCGCCCGAGCGAATCACTGCGCCGAATACTGTCGAGCAGACGCTTGGCGATAGCCTGAATGGCCTGATCGCCGGCGGCATAGCCCAGGCCGTCATTGATGCGGCTGAGCTGATCAACCCCCAGGGTCAGCACGGCGACACCACGCTGTACCCGCTGAGCGGCAATCAGGGCCTGCTCCAAACGATCAAACAGCAGTGTTTGGCTGGGCAGCTGAGTGAGTGGATCCAGATGGGAGCTGGCAGTGTCCGCCGCAGCCTGGCTATCGGGCAGATCGAGCCGGGCAAGCCGGTAACGCACACCCGTACTAAGGGTTTCGCGCAACTCCAGGGTGCAGCGCAGTGGCTGACCGGTGGCGGTGGGCAGTTGCAGGGAACCGCGCCAAGCACCGTTGGCAGCCAGGCTGTCTTCAAGTGCCTGCAGGCACGCCGAGTCGTTACTTTGAGTCAGCCACTCTGTTAGGGTTTTTTCCTGCAACTGGCTGGCGGTCAGTCCGGTCAGATGCTCGAATCCTGGGGTGACGCGAATGATGCGATCAGCCGCCGCTTCGATCATCGCCCCTGTGGCCATTAATTCGAGCGCGAGATCGAGCAGTGCCTGGTCGTCTGTCATGGCCTTGGGTATCTTGGCTGGGCTAAAAAACACTAAGCATAGGCACTACAGAGCCGCTTGAACAGACGCTTTTTTCAAGGAATAACAGCGGGCGTCCTTGCCCGGTGGAATTCAGTCCTGTGGCTCGGCCGAGGTGCTGGGTGGAAGCTCGGCTGTGGTGTCGGAATCCGCTTGATCCGACACTGGTTTTAGCGCTGGAGCACGGTCTTCTGTTGCGGACTCAGTGGCCGCCTGAGCAGCAGCCGCTTTGGACACTGAATCAGGATGACTCGTGATGAGGTCGGCCCGATTAGTGTCAAGCAGGGAGCCGAGATCGAATTCCGACAGCAGGAAGTAGTACGGCTGCTGCTCAGATTTGAGCACAAAGTCCTGATTGGCTATTGCGACTGTGGCTTCAGTCTCAGCCTCAGCTGTGGTCTCAGTCTTAGCAGCGTCGGCTGCGTCAGCAATGAGATAGCGTTGGCTGTCGCCACCGGCCAAACCAATGTCGAGCACCAGCCTTGGTGACTCGGGATCAAAGCCGGCCGGCGCTGTGGTCCCCAGTACTTCGCGGTAGCTGAGATTGGCCAGATTGCTGAGCAGTTCATCGACCTTGGCAGTATCGACTTGGCCCGCAACCGTGCCCAAACTCCCATCCTTGCTATCATTATCACCATCGCCATCGCGATCGCTACCGTTCTCGCCCGCACTCAGACTCCAGGTATCGTCCGCTTTTACCAGCGTCCAGTCAGCCGTGGCGATACGCTGGATTTGATCGCGTTCCAGTTGCAACTGGTCGTGCGCGATCCAGTCATTAGGCTGGGCAGACAGGTTAAACACCTCGAAGCGCACATCATAGACACCCTCGTCTCCGGCCGGGCGCAGATAGCGCCGCCGGAAACCGGGCGAGTCGCCCAGAATGAGCGTTGCCACTGGTTTCTGGCCGTCACTCAACACCAGACGCTCGGCAAAGGCATCATCAGCGACCTTGAAGCGTTCCCTGGCAGCCGCGCTGGTGGCAATTGGCAACGGACGACGCAGAGCGGCCAGCGTGTCGAGCAGAGACTCGACCCGGGTGGTCGCAGCGGGAAAGTCACCCAGTGTCTGAAGCACCCAACCGGAATCCGTGCGGCTCAGCACCAGAGGAGTCGTGTCCGCTTCGGTGCTAATTTCGATGCGCTTCGCCTGGGTAGCATCAAAGGTGACCAGCGGAGTGTCGGTGGCGGCCGGCGTGAGCCGCCCGCTTCCGCCGCTGACGGCCGCAAGCAGCAGTTGTAGCGCAAGCAGACCCGCCAGTCCCATGACCAGCGGCATGCGCAGAGCACTGGACCAACCGGAACCGCGCAACTGTTGAGAGACATCCAATGGGGTCTTGGTCATGGTTCAGCCCTCCAACATGGCCGCCTGGGCCCGTTCTTTACGTTGACGCAGCTTCCGATGGGCGACATAGACCAGCGCCAAGCCACCCAGAGCGAGGATGTAGTTGAAATACTCCCAGAACATGCGGCTGTCACGCCCAACCGGCTCCAACAGGCGACTGAACTGACCACGCCCACGCAGCGCCAGCAGGCCGCGATCTTCGAGCGACCATTCCACGGCATTCTGAATGAACTCCAGCGGTTTCAGATAACCGCTTTGCGTCGCCTCAGAGGCCAGGCTGATGGCGGTATCGGTCAGGAAGCTGGATGAGCCGATCAGGATCAGACGCGCAGCCGCTGGGGAATGATCGATCACACCGGAGATGACTGCAGGTGTGGTCGTGGTCGCGACGGTCTCCCCGGCATCGTCCTGCCCGGCATCCTGTTCAGCAGCGGTCTCCAGTAGATCAGAGCCCGCATCGCTGGCGACATCATCCTCTGGCTGATCATCTTCCGGCTGAGCGAGCAGCGGCGAGGGCTGTCCGGCAAAGGCCGACTGAAAGGGGCCATGCACAGCAACTGCCAAGGTTTTGCGACCGATGTCCTCACCCGATGGGAAGCCCAGGGAGCCATAAACGGCAAAGTCCGGCTGCATGTTGGTGGAGGCACTGGTCCAGGCCTCGGGTGAGCTTTGCAGCAGCGTCTCAACCGCCTGGCCAGTCAGCTGACCATCCTCAGCCTCCAGGCGGCGAATCGGCACAGCCCAGTTCATGGTCAACTGCCCGAGGTTGGCAGTAATGCCACTGTCGGCCGCCAGGCTGTCGCCGCGCAGGTCGGGGAAGTAGGGATAATCGAGCGTCTGGATCTCCTCGACCGTGAATCCGCCAAGATCGCGCTGCACCGGAATCGGAAAGGGCGTGTTGCGCGGATCCAGCACCAGCGCCGGCTGGAGTTCCAGACCAAGCTGGGCCAGCCAGTCTTCCAACCCGGTGCTCTGGAGGCTGGCGTTGATGTCACCACCGCTCAGATCAATGTCAAAGGGCGAGGCAGCCATAATCACAGTGCCGCCCTGCATCAGGAACTGATCGACTGCAAAACGCTGCTTGGCACCGAAGTCCTGCGGCCCCACCACCAGCAGCAGATCCGCATCGGTCGGCACCTGCCCAGCGGCCAAATCGGTCGGACGCAGATTAAAATTCTCGCGCAGGCTTTCCTGCAAGAGCTGATACCCAGGGCCGCCCCCTGAGCCGAATGGCGCGCCCATCAAGCCGCCACCGCTGGGTTCTGGCGTATAAAGCGCCAGGGTACGCAACACACCGGGGGCGAAGCGCTTGATACCAGCGGTAAGCGCCCGTTCCAGACCGGCCTTGTCCAGTGTCTCGGGCAGGGGCACCGGCACGGTGGTGCCGCCCTGTTCCAGCAACAAGGAGAAATAGAACGGGGTGGGATTGAGCAGGTCGAGAATCAGCGGGGCAATGCCATAGCGCTCGGCGATGTCATCGGCCAGGGCCGGATCGGCGGCCGGATCAGTGATCTCAACACTGAAGCGCTCCCCGCCCTGAGCATCCAACTCGGCGGCCACGGCTTCGAGATCCTCGCGCAATGCCGGCAATGGCTCAGGCAGGCTGTCTGGCGCAGAGACGAAGGCACGCAGACGGATGGGCGGCTGAATACCCGCGAACAGCTCGCCGCCGCCCTGATACCCATAGAGCACCTTCTTAATGGTCCGCGTCAGATCATATTCTGGATTGCGCAGCTGCACATCCAGATCGGTCTCACCACGCGCCTTAACATCAATCAGGTCGCGAAAGTTGAGCGTACTGTATTCATCGCCATATTTGACCAAAATATCGAAATAGGAATTGACCACCGAAGCCTGATACTTGGTCGCGGTCTGGAAGGCGACCGGCTGAATGCCATATTGCTCGCCAGCCTCACGCTCCAGCTCCGGCGACTCAGCCGGATCGACAAATTCCACCTGCACCCGGCCCTGACCGGCCACCTGATACTCGCGCAGCAGATCACGCAGTTGCGGCACCAGAGGCGCGAGCAGCGGATGGGTGTTAGCACTGAAATAGCCGCGAATCAACAGCGGCTCTTCAAGCTGACTGAGATAGTTTTTGGTCGCCTCGGAGAGACTGTAGAGCTTGCCCGCAGTCAGATCAGCACGCAGCTCGGTGGCCTGTTGCAACCACAGGTTGGCCGCCAGCAGATTGGCCGCCGTGAGTCCGACTATCAGACTCCAGCGATGATGCCGCACTGGACGGTCAGAGTTCGCTGCCCAGCGCAGGCGTTCCAGGCTGTCGATGGTCAGGGCCAGAAAGACACCGACCAGACTCAGGTAGTAGTAGAGATCGCGCAGATCGATCACGCCACGGGTGATGGAGGCAAAACGCGAACCGCTGCCAAGCAGGCGCAGCCATTCACCGCCATCGTGCCCAAACAGAGCGGTCAGGGCGGGCGAACCAATCAGATAAAAGAGCGCACAGATGAGCGTAGTGCCGATCAGGGCCACGATGGGATTATCCGTGCGTGCCGAAACAAAAAGCCCAATGGCCAGATAAGCCGCTGCCAGCAGCAGAGTGGCCAAATAGGCACCGAACACCGGCCCCCAGTCGAGTGGTCCCAGGATGGCAACCGTGACCGGCAGCGGCCAGGTCAGCGCCAGCGCAATGGCGACCAACGCCCAGGCAGCAAGGAATTTACCCAGCACCAGACGCCAGGTCGGCACCGGCAGGGTGGCCAGCAGCTCGAAAGTCCCGGCGCGTCGCTCCTCACTCCACAGGCGCATGGTCAGCGCCGCAGCGAGGAAAATCAGCAGCACCGGCATCCAGTCAAACAGTGGCCGCGTGTCGGCAATGTTGCGGGCGAAGAAACCTTCAGCCCAAAAAAACACGAACAGACAGGCCGCGAGAAAGGCACCAATGAACAAATACGCCACCGGGGAGCCGAAAAAGGATGCCAGCTCCTTGCGGGCGATACGAATGATCTCAGCCATGCGCCACCTCCGCTGTACGGTCGCGGGTGGCGGACGAAGTGCTGTTGCCTGGCTGTCCAGGATCTGACACCGCCTTGAACAGCGCTTCCAGATCATACGACTCGGGTTCCAGGCGGTACAGCGACCAGCCACGGTCATGAATCAGGCGCGCGATGCGTGGCGCCAGCGCAGTGGCATCGGCGGTGCCCAATGCATAGCTGTGGCGCGGTGCCGATGCTGATCCTGTTCCTGCCCCTGCTCCTGATTCGGCATCACTGGCCAGTGGTTCGACCTCAGTCACACCTTCAGCGGCAGCCAAGGCCGCGCGGGCACTGTCATCCGGCTGATCCAGGGTCACCAGCAGGCGTGGCGTTCCGGCCAGTTCACCAAGCTGGCAATCCCGCGCCAAGCGCCCGGCACGCATGATCAGCACCCGCTCACACACCGCCTCGACCTCCTGGAGAATATGCGTGGAAACCATCACCGTCGCCTGCTCGGCCAGCTCGCGGATCAGCTCACGCATGTGCTGAATCTGCGAGGGATCGAGCCCATTGGTCGGCTCGTCCAGAATGAGAATATCCGGTTCATGCAGAATGGCCTGCGCTACACCCAGGCGCTGGCGATAACCGCGCGACAGGGTCGCCACCTGGGCACTGGCCTTGGCCTCCAGCGCGGTGCGCTCAATGGCGCGGCGCATGGCCCTGGCCCGCGCGGCCCCCTCAATCCCACGCAGCGCCGCCTGATAGTCGAGATGATCGAGCACCGTCATCTCCGGGTACAGCGGGCAGTTCTCCGGCAGATAGCCGATGTGGCGCTGCGCAGCGCGGCGTCCGTCACGCCCAGAAAGGGTGATGTCATAACCGGCGATGCGCAGGGTTCCGCCGCTCGGCTCCAAAAAGCCGGTCAGCATTTTCATAATGGTCGTCTTGCCGGCCCCGTTGTGGCCCAACAAGCCGACAATCTCACGGCGACCGATGTCGAAGGACACCCGGTCCACTGCCTTGAGCGCCCCATAATGGCGGCTCAAATCGCGTACTTCTAGCATGGCGCCTCTCCTTGTGTTCTGCTACGGACAGCGTCCGTTAAGTCGCGCAATTTGAATGCAGAGCGACGCGTTCAGGCAAGCCCTGAAGCATGACGATTTGTTAAGGAAATGACCAACCCTGTCGCGCTAATCCGGCATACTGTGCCAATTCCCGATCAGCCGACTGTCGCCCTCCCCTTCATGCTTGTTTATATCAGCATTTTCATCTAAAAGGAGATTGCCATGCCTTCGAAGAACGATCCCCTCAGTTCACGCGACCTGCTGGCCCGCATTGGACTGGATCAGAACCTTGGCAGTGATCTGCTCGAAGACGAGCCGCTGCCCGATTTGAGTGGCGATCCCTGTGCGGCGCTTCAGGAGCGGGCCCGGCTCTTTGCGCAAACCCACAAGTTCAAGCCAGGCGACCTGGTGACCTGGAAGCCGGGGCTGAAAAACCGCCGCGTCCCGCGCAGCAATCAGCCGGTGGTGGTGCTTGAGGTGCTCAGCGAGCCGGTGTTCGACAGCGATCGCGACTCGGGTAGCCCCTACTTCCACGAACCACTCGATCTGGTGCTCGGACTTTTCGTCGAAAACGGCCCCAATCGCGGCGACTTCCTCAGCTGGCATTTCGACAGCCGCCGTTTTCAGCCCTGGGCTGATCGGTAATCATGCATATCTGGGTCGATGCCGACGCCTGTCCTGCGGTGATCAAGGACATTCTTTACCGCGCGGCACAGCGGGTTCATGTTGCGCTGACACTGGTGGCCAACCAAGCCTTGCAGACGCCGCCCTCGCCATTGATCCGCTCGGTTCAGGTTCAGCGTGGCTTTGATGTGGCGGATCGACATATCACCGAGCATGCACAACCTGGGGATCTGGTGATTACTGCCGACATCCCCCTGGCGGCGGATGTCATCGAGCGGGGCGCTGAAGCCATGAGCCCGCGCGGCGAGTATTTCACCACAGAGAATATCCGCGAGCGACTAGCCTTGCGGGATATGCTGAGTGAACTGCGGGATAGCGGAGTGGTCACCGGCGGCCCGCCACCGTTGAGCCGAACCGATCGCCAGGCGTTCGCCAATGCACTGGACAGAAAATTGCAGCTTTTTTTACGGAGCCAACCCGAATGAACGCAGCATCCACACCAGCCCTGATGGCTGTGACCCTAAACGGCATTGCGCAACTGGAGTATGACCGCACCAAGCCGCTGCCGGATTATCAGGGGGCGTATCTGGCGCAAATGGACCAGCGCATGAATGAAGAAGGCGTTGTTCAGGATGACCAACATATTCTCTCGCCCGATCTGGGCCAGAAAGCGCAGTTCATTGCGGCCAATCTGACGGAAGCCATTATTTCCAATAATGAAGCACTGGCGGCGGCTATGTGTACCTGGCTGGCGACTCGAATGCCGGATTTGCACCAGGTGAAAATCCAGCAGCAGGAGGCTGGCTATGAGATTCACCTCGATTTCACCGAACCCTATGTGAAGCAGCACCCAGTTCGCTTCGGCCTCCCTGGCACAGCTTAAGCGCCCTAAACCCGCTTCACCTCCAACACATCGGGGAGTTGACGCAATTTGTTCAACACCCGATCCAGCTCATCAATGCTGGCAATGCGCAGAGTGAAGCGCATATTGGCCACATCCGCGCGCCGGTCGCTCTGAGTGGTCAGGCCGGTGACATCGGCCTGGGCGTCGGCCAGTGCGGCGGAGACATCGCGCAGCAGCCCGCGATAATCGACCGCTAGCAACCGCACATCGACAGAAAAACGGGTATTGGCCGATTGCTCAGCCCACAGAGCGTCAACCAGGCGCTCGCGATCACCAGGCGGCAGATTGGCAATATTACGGCAGCTTTGCCGGTGGATACGGATCCCGCGCCCGCGAGTGACGAAGCCGACAATGGGGTCGCGCGGCACCGGCTTGCAACAACTGGCGATCTGAGTCATCAAATCCCCAACCCCTTGCACCAGAATGCCGGGTTCGTGGCGTTCCGCTGCGGCATGTTCTGAACGCCGCTGACGTGGTTTGAATGTCAGCGGATGCGTGACTTCATTCGCATTCGCATTGGAATCGGCATGAGCATTGGCATTAGCACTGTCAGTCGCCGACAGACGTGACTCGCCAACCAGCCGCGCAATCACCCCGACGTTCAGGTCGCCGCGACCAATGGCGGCCAGCACATCCTCGCCGCGCTGCAAATTATAGCGCGGGGCAATTTTATCCAGCATCGGCTTGCTGTCATCCAGCCCCAAGCGCGCCAGTTCCCGATCGAGCGTCACGCGCCCCTCACTCAGATGGCGGTCGAAGTCCTGCGCCTTGAACCACTGGCGCACCCGATTGCGCGCCTTGGAAGTCACCAGATAGTGCTGATGCGGACTCAGCCAGTCGCGGCTGGGAGTGGCATTTTTCTGGGTCAGAATTTCCACCGACTCACCACTAGCGAGTTTGTGGGTCAGCGGCACAATACGACCATTGACCCGCGCGCCGCGACAGCGATGGCCGATCTCAGAGTGGATAGCGTAAGCAAAATCCAGCGGCGTCGCCCCTCTGGGCAACTCAATCACTTTGGCTTGGGGCGTCAGCACATAGACATGCGAGGGCTCGCATTCCGCCTTAAAGCGCGCCAGCAACTCGCCGCTCTGATCGCAGTCGCTTTGCAGTTCCAGCCAGCTGCGCATCCACACCACACGACGCTGAAAATCGGCATCATGCCCCGCCGCTTCCTTATAAGCCCAGTGCGCCGCCACGCCCAGTTCAGCATGCTCGTGCATCTCCTGGGTGCGAATCTGCACTTCCAGAGGCTTGTCGCCGGGGCCAATCACTGCCGTGTGCAGCGAACGGTACAAATTGCCCTTGGGGGTGGCAATATAGTCATCGAACTCGTGGGGGATATGCTTCCAGAGTCCGTGCACCACACCCAGCGCGGCATAGCACTCGGGAATGTCAGTGACGATCACCCGCAGCGCGCGCAGATCAAAGATCTGCTCAATATCCACTCCTTTGCGGCGCATTTTGCGCCAGATGCTGAAAATGTGCTTGGGCCGACCGCTGATTTTCGCGTCCAGTCCGGCGCGCTCGAACTCCTGGTGCAACAGCGCAATCACGGCGGCGATATAGTCCTGCCGCTCGGCACGGCGCTCGCTCAACGCCGCGGCAACGCGCTTGTATTCCTCGGGCTGCGAGTAGCGCAGCGCCAAATCCTCCAGCTCCCACTTGATCTGCCAGACCCCGAGCCGATTGGCCAGGGGCGCATAGACCCGTTCGGTATCCTCGGCCAGCACCCGCTGGCGGGTGCGATCCAGCGACTTGGCCGAGCGCATCAGGTGCAGGCGATCGGCCAGCACCACCAGCACCACACGCACATCCTCGGCGATGCCCAGCAGCAGACGGCGCAGATTCTCCTCATGCTCATGCTGGTCTTTCTCGGCAATGATGCGCTCAACCTTGGTCAGTTGGCCGATGCGCCCGAGATCCGCCACCATGCGTGCAATGCCGGGGCCGAAGCGCTCCGCCAGCCCGACTTCGGTGAGCTGATGCCGCCCGAGGCAGCCGTTCAGCAAGGCCGCGCAGAGCGTCTCTGCATCCATGCGCAGATTGAACAGAATATCCGCCGCGCCGAGTCGGTGACGCGCTTCGGTCTCGCCGGTATCCAGGCAGGCTGCGGCACGACAGTCGATCATCAGCCCGCACGCAGCCGCGATGCGTTCGCAATCGGCGGGCGCATAATGCGCATGCAGCTCGCGCAGCCACAACTCAGCGGCTGGACCATCCTCCAGCGTTGGATCAGGAAGCGTCGAGGTGGACTGAACCATGAAATCTGACACACTCTAAACAGGTAATGAAAAACAGACGCGCGGGCTCGCAACTGGCATGCGGCTAGCGACTGGCCCGACGGCGGATGCTCAGCTGTTGCTCGCGCCTGATCAACAGCTGCCGGGTGCGCTCCGTAGCGGCACCGCCAAAGCGCAGCGGGAGATAGAGCTGTAACCACTGGAGTAAGGCGTGAGCCAGATCCGGGCGCGCGTCTGCCGCGCGGCGGAGGTAATCGCGCGGTCCCTCGCCGGGACGACGCGGCAGCCCCACCCGCGCCAGGCGCTGGCACAGGCGCGCATAGCTGCGCTCGACCGGATCAACCGGCCAGCGCTGCCGCGCCAGCCAGGCGTGCAAGCCCAGCATCAGCACTGCAGCACCGCTCGCCAGCCCCAGCACCAGACCATAGGCGCCCAGATGCTCCAGCCCCAGTGCTTCCAGCAGGCGTTGCTGACGGCGGCTGGAAAAATTCACCACCCAGTTGTTCCACCCGGCATTGGCCGCATCGGCCAGCAGCCGCAAGCTGTGCGCCAAGCGCCCCAGACCGCTGTCGCGCGTCACTCGAAAGCGCAGCGGCGCCGTGCCGCCGAGATCAGCCAGGCCGGCATCCGTATCAACCCGCTCAGGAGCAACAGTGGCGGTGGGATCAATCCGCGTCCAGCCGCCCTCCTCGTCCAGCCAGACCTCCGCCCAGGCATGGGCATCGGATTGGCGCACAAGATAGTGACCGCCCAGCGGATTGCGCTCCGCCCCCAGATAGCCAACCACCAAGCGCGCGGGAATACCGGCCACGCGCATCAGCAGCGCAAAACTGCTGGCATAGTGTTCGCAATAGCCGGTGCGGGTTTCAAACAAAAAGGCATCGACCGGATTGCTTCCCAGCGGCGGCGGCTTGAGGCTGTAATAAAAGGGTTGCTGATTGAAATGCGCCAGCGCTTGAGCCACTAGGGTGCGCGGTTCGGGGCTTTGTTGCTGCCAATCGTTCACTAGGCGGCGCATGCGCGGCGTAATCACCGACTGTGGCACCTCCAGCGCCAGTTGTCGCTCACGCGCGCTCAGCGAGCCGGAGCGGTAACTCAGCGCCGAGCGCAGCTCGTAGCGCTTCAGCTCACGAATGGGCTCCTTGGCCAGCAGGCGCGCATCGCGCGTCAGCTGCGCATCGGCCGGGGCCTGGAGCGGACGGTCAAGCGGGAAAATCCACTTCTGTTCCGTGGGCTCCATCACAATGGCGTAGTCAAGCGGAGGGCTGCGCGGCTCGATCACCGGCGCCAGTTGCTGCATCAATGCCTTGGGGCCAGGTTCCCAGCCGCGCCCATCGGTCTGCCACAGCACCGGCCCGCGCCAATACAGCTGCTCGGGCGGCACCGGCAACGGCTGATCAAAATAGGCATGAAAAGCCACCGCGCCCGAGCGCACCAGCTCGCTGAAATTGCCCAATTCTAGCGAATCGCTGACCCCGGTCTTGGCCCGGTCGCGCTCCAGCCCCAGACTCCACAGCGGCGCGTCCAGGCGCGGAAAGAGCACGAACAGCAACAGCGCCAGCGGGAGCGCCTGCCCCGAGAGCATGAGCGCACGGCGCCCAGAGCTATGCAGGCGTGGGCGCCAGCTGCGCAGCCAGGGCGCGGTGCTTGGTCGCGCACTGAGATCGGCCAGCAACATAAAGCTGCCCAACAGCAACACGCCCAGATAGATGGCAAACAGCGGCGACTGATTAAACAGAAAGGCCACCACCAGCAGGAAGCCGAACAGCAGCAATGCCAGACGCAGATCGCGCTGACTGCGAATCTCCAGCGTTTTGAGCACCATCATGCTCAGCAGCAGCGCAGTACCGGCATCCTGCCCGGCCAGTTCCCGATAGCTGGCCAGTACGACTGCCACTCCGAGCAGCGCCAGCCCCACCAGCATCCAACGCCCCGGCACCAGCGCCGGACGCGCCAGAGCAACGAAGCGCAGCAGCAACAAGAGCCCAATGTAGGCCGACACCGCCGGCTGCAGATAAAACAGCAGCGGCACCGCTGCCAGGCCAAGCAACAGCGCCATCAGGCCAATCTGCACCCGGTCTGGCATGGGCTCCTGAGCCTGCATCCGAGCCTGAGCCTGAGGCTGAGCCTTGTTCCGAGCTCTGCCCCAAGCTCGGTCCCCGATGGCAGAGGCCAAGTGCTTAATCTTCACAGCGAAATCCTGCCAGGGTGGTCAGACAGCGGTGTTTGTGCGCATCCCCCTGACCGCGTTCGACACTGATTCCCGGCAACCGCAGCCCATAGACCAGATCCTGTCCAGAGGCCTCCAGCACCTGCCGGCACAGCAGCGCAATACGCGTTTCATCATCCACCGGCGGCAAGGCCGCCCAATCGAGCCACACCCGCGCGGCCCGATCTCCGCCAAACTGCTTGACCATCAGCCCCCGCTCGCGAGCCAGCGCCTTCCAGTCGATGCGCCGCAGCGAATCGCCGGGCGCATAGCTGCGCGCGCCGACAAAGTCATCCGCGCCCGTGCCCTGATCGCCACTGGCATTGTGATCGATTGAAGTCAATTGCTGAGGCGGTGGCGCCTGGGGAGCCGGTCGCGGATAGACCGTGGCCACAGCATCCACTGCAACCAGCGACCAGGCGCGAAACAGCCCCAGTGGATAGCGGGTTTCCAGCTGCACCTCACGCAGCAGCAGCGGCCCGCGCCGCTGCGTCTGCACCGGCAGCATGACCGGCGCCGCGCCACCCGCCGGCAGATCGATACACTCACCGCCCCGCAGGCAAATGGCCCCCCGCGCACGTTCGCGTCCATCCTCAAGCGTGATGGTAAAACGCACCGCTTGCCCGGCAAACACCGGCGCCCCCGGCTGTGCTCGCACGCGCAGACGCAGCAAATTGAACCAGGCGTGATGCATGCTGACCAGACTCACCCCGGCCATGATGAAGGTAAACAACAGCCCCAGGTTATTTTGGTAGTTCAGCGCCCCCAGCAGGGTCACAAACAGCAGCAGACCATAGCCCAGACCGGCGCGCGTGGGCAGAATATAGATGTGGCGCGGCCCAATGCTGGCCTGCCCCTGCTTATCCATGGGTACGCGTCGCAACAAGGTATGAAACCAGCGTGTCAGCAAAGTTGCATCCGTCAGCTCAGGGGACCGCGACCGCTTGCAGGATAAAGTCGGCAATTTCGGCATGTCCGCTCGGGCCATTGTCCTCACCGCTGAGCAGCCGATGCGGCACGCAGGAGGGCAGCACCGCCTGCACATCCTCGGGAATCACATAGCCGCGCCCATCAATCAGCGCCCAGGCACGCGCCGCACGCAGCAATCCCAAACCGGCACGCGGCGAAAGTCCGTGCAGAAAGCGATTACTGGCGCGGGTAAAAGCCAGCAGGGCATGACAGTAGTCGATCACCGGAGCGGCGACATGAATGTCAGTCACGCGCTGTTGCAGCTCCAGCAGCTGCGCCACGCTGAGCGCCGGTTCAATATCGGCCAGCAGTGCGCGACGATCCGCACCAGCGAGCAGCGCCTTCTCCTGTTCCGCCTGGGGATACCCCAGTTCGATACGCATCAAAAAGCGATCCAGTTGGGATTCGGGCAACGGAAAGGTGCCGACCTGATAGGACGGATTTTGGGTCGCGATGACAAAGAAGGGTGTCGGCAGCGCTCGGGTTTCACCCTCAGCAGTGACCTGGCGTTCTTCCATTGCCTCCAGCAGCGCGCTCTGCGCCTTGGGGGTGGCGCGGTTGATCTCATCGGCCAGCACCACCTGGGCAAAAATAGGGCCAGGATGGAACTCAAAGCGCTCGCGCACCCGCTCATAGATCGACACGCCAATAATATCCGCCGGCAGCAGATCGCTGGTGAACTGAATGCGCGAATACTTCAGCCCCAGCAGTCGCGCCAGCAAATGGGCCAGGGTGGTCTTGCCAACCCCGGGCAGATCCTCGATCAGCAAATGCCCGCGCGCCAGCAAACAGGCCAGCGCCAGGCGCAGCTCGGCCTGTTTGCCGAGAATAATCTCCCCGGCGGCCGTCAGCACTTGGTCAATGGATTGGGCCTCGCTCGCAGTCGAATGGGTGGCTTGAGAATCAGGATTTAACATGGTAATCAACGAATTATCCAGAATGGACAAGCCCAGCGGTTGCGCCGGCTCAGGTCTTCAGTGGCTAGAGATATGGGCACTCACAGCAGAAACACCCGCAGCGGCCACGAAGATTGTCGCATGATCCATTATCCGCACAGCGGTACAGCGGCGATCAGCAGTCCCAACCCAAGACTGAACCAGCTCGCGACCCTGATGAGCCGCAGCGCCCGATTCAGGTCGGCAGCTCCCAGATTAGCTGGCCAGTCGGCGGCGCCCATGTAGGCGTCGCTGACCAAGCGTCCGCGCCGGTAGATCGGCCCCAGCAGACGTCGGCGCAGGGCACCAGCGCAGGCGGCTTCACTCCAGCCGGAGTTGGGGCTTGGCAGCGCAGCGTGCTCGCTCCAGGCGGTGCGCAGTGCGAGTCGGGGATACAGCGGCTCGCCGCGCCCGCGCAGCCAGAGTGCGGCAGTGGCGATCATCACCACCGACAGACGCGCCGGCAGCCAGTGAATCAGATCATCCGTGCGCGCGGCGCACCAGCCGAAACGTGCATAACGGGCATTGCGATAGCCAACCATGGAGTCGAGCGTGGAGATGGCCTTGACCAGCACCAGGCCCGGCAAGCCGAACAGACAGAGCGCCCAGAAAGGCGTCAGTACCGCATCGGTGAGATTCTCCGCCAGGCTTTCAATGGTGGCGCGCACAATGCCATCCGCTTGCAGCGGTGCAGTATCACGTCCCACCAGGCGGCTCAGCGCGCGGCGGGCCTGGGGCAAGTCATGCAGCTGCTCCAGCACCCGGCGGCCATGATCGATGAGATCGCGCGTGCACAGCAGGCTGTACGCCAGAAACAGATCCCAGCCGGCGGCCAGCACCGGATCCAGCGCCGCCAACGCGGCATGCGGCAGCCACCAGCCCCCCAGAGCCGCGCCCAGCACCAGCAGCCAGTGCAGCACGCCCCCGCTGCGTCCCTGTAGGCCAGCCGCGAACAGCCAGTGCTCCAGGCGCAGGCTCAGGGCACCGAGCTGCCGGATCGGATGCCAGGGATAATCTGGATCCCCCAGCACAGCATCCAGCAGCCAGGCGCACAGCAGCAGAAGCCAAAGTTCTGTGTTCAGAAAGCGAACTCAGTGCGACGAAGTGACGGCGTTAATCAACGCCTGCTGCACGCGCAGGCCGGCGTCCAGATCGCAGGTGCGCAGGATAGCCAAGCGATCGTGGGTGTGTGGATCCGGCTGCACGCTAACGCCCGCAGCTTCAGCGACTTGCTCGGCACGCGCATCCAGGCGACCCGTCCCAAAAACGGAGATCACAAAACCACCCGGGATGGGTGGCGGGGGCTGAAACCTGCGACCGTCAACCAGATCGACCCAGGCGGCGATAAACTCAGGACCATAGAAATCGAAAAAGCCGTTAGAACCGCGCAGGTGCATCTCAACCGGCCGGCCGCCGATCAGCTCGATATTGCACAGGCCGCTGTAGCCGGGGAGATGCTGACGCACCAGCCCGGTCAGAATGGGTTCCAACTGCGGCATGTCGGCGCCAACTTCCCAATACAACGGGCGTGCATCCGAGCGCTCGGCAGCGGCGCGGGTATGGGCGAACCAGCGCGGCTCGCCCCGTTCGACCAGGCAGTCGCTGCTGCTCTGTTCGCCTTGGAGACGCTCGCACCAGAAGCTGCCGGGTTCCTGGGGCACCTCGCCAGCCAGAACTGCGCGAGCACCCAGCGCCATGCCAGACAGATTGATGATCGGTTTGACGAACAGCTCGGTCTGGGGCGCCAAACCATAATCTGCTGGCGGCACCCCGCAGGGCGCCGCGCACAGCCCGGCGGACAGCGCCAGTTGCAGGCGATCATAGACTTGGCGGTGCATGGGATTGAGCCGCCAGGCAGCGGCATCATTGACCGCCACCGGTCGCCGTGGCGCCGGCTGAAACAGCGGCTCGCGACCGGGTTGAATGCCGATGAACGCCATGTTCAAGCCGCCGCCGGCATGTCCGCCTCAGCGCTCGCCTGAATATCCGGCGTGGCGCGTTTTTCCACCTGACACAGGCTCGACTTGAAGGGCGGAAAGCCGCTGATGGGATCAAGCGTGTCGTCGGTGAGTTCATTAACATTGGCACCGCGCCAGCCATGCACACAGTGCACCACGCCGGGTTTGATGCACTCGGTGATCCGGGCGATGAAATTGACCTGACCGCGCGCCGAGCGTACCACCACCGCATCGCCGTCGCTGATTCCGCGCGCGGCGGCATCCTCGGGGTGCAGTTCCACCAAGGGATTGGGAATGGCGCGGCGCATGCGCTCAATGTATTGATGCTGCGAATGGGTGTCGAACTTGGTGCGCGCGCCGCTGGTGAGCACCAGCGGATAGTCTCCGAGCCGTTCGGGGGTGGAACGCGGGCTTTCAGCCGGCTCGCGATAGACGGGCAGGCCGTCATGGCCGGCTTCGATCAGCTCGGCGGCATCGAATTCCACCTTGCCGGTGCGAGTGCGGATACCTTTGAGCCGATAGCTGCGATCGGCATCCAGAAAACCGTGCTCGACCAGTTCCTCAATCACCTCAGCATAGACAGTAACGCCCTCGGGCTTGGTAAAGACTTCCTCGCGGATGTCTTCCGGAATGCCCTCGCCCGCCTCAGCCCAGGAGGCGCTCAAATCGCCGTGCCAGAATTGCTCAGCCATTCCCAGGCGCACCCCGAGTTCGAGGAACATCCGTCCATCCGGCTTGGCTTCGCCCTTGGGTGCAACCACCGCCTGGCGATAGCGCAGCTCGCCCTGGTAGGCGCAGCCGGGATAAGCGATGAGTGCTGGGCGCTCCAGGTTGGTTGCCGCCGGCAGCACAATGTCGGCTTGCAGTGTAGCGTCGTTATGGAAGAAATCACTGACGGCAAAGAAATCCAGCACCTGCAACGCCCGTTCCATGCGCTTGGAATTGGGCCACATAGCGGTGTTGATGCCCATGGCCAGCAGGGTACGGATACGCTGCGGGTGCCCGTCGAGAATGCAGTCCGGCAGCAGCATGCTTTGCGCCGCCGGCCAGTAACGGGTCCAGATCGGGAAGACTTCATCGCCCACCCGGGGCGGCAGCTCGTTCAGGCAATGGTCGAACAGCTCAATCGGCTTGGGGCTGACCTTGGTATTGAAAAAGCGATTGCCGCCTTCGCGATCCAGATTGCCGGTCACCGCCACCAGCAAAATGAGCGCGCGGTGATTCTGAAAGCCATTGCTGTGCTGCACGGTGGCGGTCGGCGACAGGGTCATCTGCGCCGGCTTAACGGTGGCGTACAGCTCGGCGGCACGGCGCAAATCGTCGGCGTCAATGCCACAGATGTCCGCTACTCGCTCCGGCGTGAACGCCTGCACATAGTCGCGAAAGGCCGCAACGCCGCTGCACCAGTTATCGAGAAAATCCTGATCCTGCCAGCCGTTGGCAAAAATCAGATGATGAAAGCCCAGCGCCAGAGCGCCATCGGTGCCGGGGCGTAGCTGCAAATGCACATCGGCCTGCTCGGCCAGCGGGGTGCGGCGCGGATCGACCACGATGAGGTTCAAGCCCGCCTTGCGATTGGCCAGCGGATGAGTGTCGAAGGGCGGAATGGAGCCGCGCGGGTTGGTTGACCAGTTCAGAATGCAGCGGGTCTTGGGCGACACCACGGTAGAAGTGGTCTTGATGCGCGCGCCCAGCGTCACCTTCTCGGCGACCAGGGTGGCAGAGAAGCAGCAGCCGCTTTCGGTCATGTAGTTCGGTGAGCCGAAGGCATGTGCCAGACGCTGTAATTGCGGCCGCGCTTCCTTGGTGTAACCAGCAAAAAAAGCCGCCGCCGGCGCGCCATGCTCGGCGCGCGTGTGTTCGAGTTGGCGGGCAATGGTGTCGAGCGCTTCATCCCAACTGATGCGCTCAAAGTGGCCGCTGCCGCGAGGGCCAATGCGCTTAAGCGGATACAGCAATCGCTCGGGGTGATTGCGCCGGTCGATCTGGGCGTAACACCGTGGGCAATCGGGACCAGTGATGCTGATCGGTTCACCACTGGCGTCGGTTTCGACCGCGATAGCGCAGTTGGCGTCACATTCGTAACAGGTACTGGGGAGCGTCGGCATCGGCGGGTCTTACCTCGTGCAATGATGTCAGGCAGCGGCGGTGAACAGGCCGTAATGGTAGGCGCCCTCAATGACGCCACTGGTGTAGTAACCCGACAGGCCCTGGAAGTTGCCCTGGGCAAAATACACCCGCAACGCCGGATTGGCGGCCTGAGCGTCCTGCACACTCTTGACCAGCTGCTCATCGGCATTGCGCACCAACACGCCGGAGAAACCAGCCGTCAGCGGGAAAACATCATTGCCGCTGTCGCCGCAGAAGACCACAGCGGATTTTTCCAGCCCCAGCTTGTCGGCGACAAATTCCAGCGCGGTTTGTTTGTTGGCGCTCTGGGGGAGAAAATCCAGCAGACCCTCGCCGCTTTGCGAATCGAAGCTGTAAATGGCGCTCTCATCAAAGCGTCCCTGCACCTGCCGCTCCACCTCGGCAAGGATCGCCTCACTGCGCGCATGATCGACAAAGTAGCTTTGCTTGAAGGGGTTGAGATTCTCCGGCGGCTGTTCGGTCAGCCCGTCGATGCCCGCCACGGCGGACTTGATGCCCGCGACATCCCAGCGCGGGCTCTTGGCACGCACATGGGCAATCCAGGCCTCATCAAAACGCCACTGACCCTCCGCATACTCGCGAATGGTGGTACCGACATCGCCGATCAGCACATGCGGATGCCGGATACCAAACTCGGCAATCGCCTGTTCGGTCAGCTCCAGGCTACGGCCGGTGACATAGACCACATAGGTCTGCTGCTGTTCGGTGAGCTGGTTGAATAATTCGATCGCCTGCGGATCTGCTTCCCAACGGCCATTGGGGAGCAGGGTGCGATCAAGATCGGTGGCAAGTACCTTCATACTGGTTGTGCTCCTGTACTGGCGATTACAGACACTGCTTGGTGTGCATCTGTCCTTCGGCATCCGTGTAGCGGATGTTAAACGTCAGATCGCTTAGGTTAGCGTCCAACTCGGCAATGAAATCCTCTTGGCGCCAGTGCAGGGACAGCTGATGAGCCTCGGTGTCTTGCACAGTCAACTGCCCATGAAAGGCGGGCGCCAGATTGCGCATGCGAATTAGCCCCAGCTGATCGCGCACAATCGGCTTGTGCAGACCTTCTTCAATCTCGCTCAGGCTGAGATTCGTGCGGTTGATTTCCTTATGGCCGGCCGCTCCGCCGCGATCCGCCGCGACATAGTCGTTCTTGCCGGCGAACAGATCCAGATACCACACTTGGGGAATGCCAGGAATGAACATCTGAATGGCACGGGCGAGCAGCAACTTGCGCTCATCCTCACCCAGGGCGCTGAAAAAGGTGGCATTCAGCTGGTAATAGGCAATCTTCTTGCCGTCGGCATCATAGAGGTTTTTCACCCGTCCGCCGCGATCAATCAGGCGCTCCATAGTGGCCTCAATCTGGGCATCATCGAGCAGCCCGGGGCGCAGACCGCCATCGACTTCGACACCGCGCAAATCCAGCACTGGAATACCGTCATGGCAACCGAGCATATTAATGGTAACCAGCCCCTTGCTGGTGACTTCCTTGATCCAGTTGAGCAGGGCGCGGTTATGGCCGCGATCCAGTGCGTCAATCACCAAGCCGGGGAAAAAGAAGTCATAGATGGGAAAGCCCTCGGCGGCAACTTCTTCATGCAGACCACGCCCATACTCGGAATGGACCTCGGGAAAAATAATCAGATTATAATCGGCAGCGATGCGTTTGAGCCGATCCAGGTATTCCCAAGTACCCGGCTTATTGAAAAAGTTCGCCTCACCCGGTGCCTTATGCAAATAGGCGAAAGCATCGAGGCGAATGATGCGCGCGCCATAGCTTTTGAGCTTGGCGAAGGTCTGGGCATAGAACTCCCACACCTTCTCCGAGTTGGCGTTTAAGTCCATCTGCCCCAGATAGTCGCGCTTGCTTTCGACGATGTCTTTGACCGACTGTCGGTAGGCCCCCAGGTCACCAAAGTTAATAGTGTCGATCTGGCTGTTGGCACGAATGGCCTCATTGGTGATGGTCAGAATCTGGGTCTTGGCCTCATCATCGAGATCGGTGATCGACTCCAGATCATCCATGTCCAGCTCCTGATAGAGGATCTGCTGGTAAAAGGTATTCCAGTAGGGTTTCAGGGAGCCATCCGGAAAGCGCACCATTAGAATGGGCAGACCCGGCTTGCGCATGAACAGCTTTTGCAGGCACCAGTCATCCGGAATCACATAGCCGTCGGGGCCCATGCTGCCATGCTCAGCCCAGAACTTGTTCCAATCGACAAAGAAGTCGCGATACTTGGACTCATCACCGGCCCGCAGCAAATCCTGAAACTGTGGGGAGCGTACCGAGAGATGGTTCAGCACCAAGTCAAATTTAAACTCGATATTCAGCGCCTTGAGTTCCTGAATATCCTCCTCGCTCACCAGCTCGGAGTTGATGTCGTAGTCGATAATGGAAAAACCGCGATCAAGATCGCTGTTAAAAAAAGTGGGCAGAATATAGAGCAGTGAAAAGGTATCCTGGAACTCCGGCTTTTTCAGCAAGGCCACAAGGTCGGACATTCGCTCCCCGATACTGTCAGGATAGGCGTTAAACATGACGCCCTGCGGGAGGTTTTGCTGCTGCGGCAGTGTTGGGATGGCTATCATAAAAAAGGACTGTCCGTCGTCTGCTGGTTGTGTGAAATGCGCATTATATACCCAATGACAAGCAAGTCTCCCCCCCGCGAAGTGATCGCCTGGGCGCTCTATGACTGGGGCAACTCGGCCTTTGCTACCACCGTAATGGCCGGGTTTTTCCCGGTGTTTTACAGCGCGCTTAGCGCCGGACTGGAAGCTGAGGCGGCACAGTTCTGGTTCAACATCGCCTTGGCGCTGTCCAGCCTGCTGCTGGGGCTCAGTGGACCGCTACTGGGCGTGCTGGCAGATCGCGGTGGCTGGGGCAATGGCTTTCTAGCCGGTTTTGCCGGCGTCGGTCTGGTGGCCACCGCCGGCCTGGCCTGGGTGCACAACGGCCAGTGGGAACTGGCGCTGCTGCTGTATGCCACCGCCAGCTTCGGCTTCTCCGGTGGCAACATCTTCTACGATGCCCTGCTACCGCATGTTGCGCGTGGCCGCGATATGGATCGAGTCTCGGCACTTGGCTACGCTCTCGGCTATGGCGGCGGTGGGCTGTTGTTCGCGATCAATGTTGCCATGGTGCTGCACCCCCAGTGGTTTGGTTTAAGCGACCAGAGCATGGCCCTGCGCGCGTCCTTTGTCTCGGTGGCGCTGTGGTGGCTCATCTTCACCCTGCCGCTGCTTGTGATGGTGCGTCCTGCAACTCAGCAAACCAAGAGGCCATCGGCTCAAATCTGGCACGGCGCCTGGCGGCAGCTGTGGCATACCCTGCAAGCCATTCGCGCCGAACGGCTGCTGTTGATCTTTCTGCTGGCCTATTGGCTGTATATTGATGGGGTAAATACCGTCATCAAAACAGCGGTGTTCTTCGGGGATCGGGTGCTGGGACTGGATCAATCCGGACTGATCTCCGCGTTGCTGCTGACGCAGTTTGTCGCCCTGCCCTCCGCGCTGCTGTTTGGTTGGATTGGGCAGCGCATCGGCGCACGCACGGGCATTCTGCTCGGTCTTGGCGTCTATCTGCTGGTGGTGATCTATGCCTGGGCCTGGCTTGAGTCCAGCCGGGATTTCTATCTCCTCGCCGTTGCCATTGGTTTGGTGCAGGGCGGCGTGCAGAGCCTGTCACGGTCGTTGTTTGCCAACCTGATTCCGGCCCACAAAAGTGCTGAGTATTTCGGTGTTTTCAACCTGATTGGCAAGTTTGCAACGGTGCTGGGGCCGCTGTTAATGGCCGTCACGCCGCTGCTGTTTGCCAGTGCCGGGCCGCGTGCCAGCATTCTGCCGCTGGCACTGTTGTTTTTAATTGGTGGTGGCCTACTGCTACAATTACCCAATCGCGCCACACCAGCGCGCGAACGATTGATGCATGACGCATAACACATGACTGACCCAAGGCCAGGGACTGACCCACCTCCCCAAGCGCTGACCCATGACGTACTGCAGCGACTCTTTGAAATCCTGACCCGACATCCCGCCGGCCTCAGTGAATACGAGTTGCTGCGCGAATTGGAAGGCGACGCACAAACCGCTTTTGCCCAGGCACCTTTTCGCAATGATCTGGCGCTCTTTCAGGCGCATTTTCTGCTGTTTAACGCGCTGTATCGCTTACGCGATCAACTAGCCGCCACTGGTCAGGCCTGGCTGGACATTGATGTGTTGCGCATTGTGCTGCGCTTTCATAATGAAGCCGGCTCCGCACGGCCGGGGGCTCTGGCGCGCCCCGATCCATTACGCGCCTATTATCTGGACATTCACCAACTGGCGCAGACCGACGCGGAGCAACTGGCCGAGTGGTTAGGGGATTTTTGGATGCACTATTTTGCACAGGAAGGCCGCACAGCCGCATTGGCTGAACTTGGACTGTCTGACCCGGTCAACGCCCAACAGATTCGCCGCCGTTATCGGGAACTGGCCATGCAGCACCACCCGGATCGCGGCGGCGATATTGAAGCCTTCAGGCGCCTCCAGTCAGCCCGACAGGTCCTGGAACGCTGCGGCAGTCACAAAGTCTAAAGGCACCTGAAGCCCGCCCAGCGGTGCCTGGAGTTAACCCCAATAGACGCGCCAGCCTGAGGCGCGCATCAGCGGCTCCCAAACCGCGCATCAGCCTCGCGCGAACCGCACATTTTCATCCTCCACTGCTGGCCTCTTTCAATCAGCCATTGCAAGCGATGTGGTCAGCTGCCCATTGGGCGCGAAATACCGCATTAAATCATCATTCCAGAAGCTTAATATTTTGTCACCTCTTGCCAATCAACCATGAATACAGGCTATAATAGCGTTAACGGAAAAGTGGTGCGCTATTTGGGACATCATCCAACGCATCCCTGATCCAGAGAAACTATCTTTGACAACGCATGCTGTCACGCATGATCAACCAGGAGAGTCGCTACTGATGGACGACATGGAATACACTGAACTCAACGAAAAGCTGCAAACGCTTGAGGCTGAACAAAAGGAAGTGAAGCGCGCCCTCGCGAGCAAACGCGACAAACGCAAAGCCGAGCTGATCGCGGAATTCAAGCAGAAATTTATCGCCGAAGGCTTTACTGTGGCTGAAATGGTCGATACCTTCGCCGGTCGCCGCTCGCGTAAACCTTATACGGAACGCTCCTATTCGCGCTATATCGATAAAGCGGATCCGGATCGCACCTATGCGCGTGGCCCCCTGCCCGGCTGGATGAAGGAACGAATGATCACCGTCGGTCTGGATCCAAACGACAAAGGGGATCGTGAGCGCTACAAACAGGATTACATGCAACAAGCTCAAGCAAAGCACTCCTGATCGAGTGCCCCGCATCCGGGCAAGGTTCCTTTCCCGGATGCGCCTTTCGCTCTGCCCACACCAATCCTTGTCCCCTGCCTCCCAGCCCCTTCTGTGACAGCTCCAGGCGCAGCTTCTCCCAAGCCCCTCCGGCCCAGCCCCGGTTCAGTGCCGGCGCAGCCCGGTCAATCCCCAGTGCAGGTGGTTTGACTCAATGATCGATCGCCATGCCCGGTTCTAAAGAACCACCGCGCATTCGACAGCGCGCGCGCACCAACATCGACGCTCGGCTTGATGCATTAAGATTGCAAATTGCGCACCCCGATGCGCTCATTTGGCATGCCCTGCTTGGAATTCTTACCGGCCTGGCCACCAGCGTGGTGATTGTTGGTTTTCGCCTGGTCGTTGAGGAAACTCAAGCACTCATGCTGCCGTATCATGGTGAGAACTATGAAGCGCTGCCCCTGAGCGCGCGCCTATTGCTTCCACTGGTCGGCGCGGTGATCATTGCCATTATTTTTTGGCGCTTTTCCGATGGTATTCGAGTGCTCGGCGTCGCACGGGTACTGGAACGCATGGAATACCATCAGGGACATATGAGACTGCGCGGCTTGATCCTGCAATTCATCGGCGCCGCAGTGGCCATTGTTTCCGGCCATTCAGTGGGACGCGAAGGGCCGCATGTCTATCTGGGCGCCAGCAGTGGCAGCCTGCTGGGACAGGCGCTGGAACTGCCCAATAACAGCATCCGCATCATGGTTGCCTGCGGAACCGCCGCCGGTATTTCCGCCTCATTCAATACGCCGTTGGCGGGTGTGATTTTTGCCCTTGAAGTGCTCAATCTCGAATACAGCGTCGCCACCTTTATTCCCATTATTCTCGCTGCGGCCAGCGGTGATTGGCTGTTTGTTTATTTTTTTAGCGCCAAACCACTGTTTGATGTGCCACCATCAATGGTTGCCTCCTTGGCGCATCTGACTCCGGTCATTCTGCTTGGCGTGGCGGCTGGGTCACTCTCGGCTGCCTATACCCAGGCGGTACAAAGTATTGCCAAGGCGGCGAAAGTAATCCCCTTCTTGTGGCGTTTGGTGCTGGCGGGCGTTATAGCCGGGCTGTGCGGCGCCCTGGCCCCCCAGGTCATGGGATTGGGTTTTGATTCGCTGAACCAGTTACTGAGCGCACATATGGCCTGGGAAGCCCTGGTGGTGCTGCTGATCATGAAATTATTCGCCACCTCAGCCGCGATTGGCCTGGGCATTCCGGGCGGCACCATCGGCCCGGCGCTCTTTATGGGTGCTTTGCTGGGTAACCTGACGGCGGTGATCACGGCGCAGTTTATGGATATCAGCGCGGTGCCGGTGAATTTCTATGTCCTGCTGGGCATGGGCGCCATGATGGGAGCCAGCTTGCTGGCGCCTCTAGCCGGACTGATTGCCATTGTTGAACTCACCCATAGCCCGGGCATGATTATGCCTGGCATGCTGAGCATTATTATCGCGTCCCTGGTGAGCTATAAAGGCTTTGGCAAAGACTCTCTGTTTATCACCATGCTGCGCGCCAACGGACTCGACTACCGCGTCAACCCACTTATACAAGAGCTGCGCCGCCGGGCGGTCGGCGGAGTGATGAATCGGCGCTTCGTGCATCAGCTCGCCAGTCTTGATCGTGCCAAGGCCGAGCGCCTAGTGGCAGAAACACCTGACTGGATTATTGTAAACAAAGACGACAAGCCCACTTATCTAATGCCGGGCTTTGCCGTGGCGAGTTATCTGTCGCAAAATCCCGAGGCCGAGAGCATTGATCTACTGGCAATTCCCGGCGAGCGACTGGAACTGTCCCCCATCCATTTGCAGGCCACACTCCAGGAGGCAATGGAAACCCTGCAGGCGACTGGAGCCCAGGCGCTCTATGTGCGCCGCCCCCTAGCCCCGGGGATTGAGCATATCTACGGCGTGCTGACGGCTTCCCGCATCGATACGGCCTATCAATACTAGCCCGCTTGCGTGCGCAGCCAGCCTCTCACTCCTCCCCCATACCTACGGTCGAAAGCACGAATTGGAATCTGACGGCATCGGACAGATCGCCGACCAGACGGCGCTCGGAGTCGGCAGTGCGCACCACCAACGTTGGCGTTACTAACACATGGGCAAGATCAGCCAAATCGGGCTGATCGAGCACATCAATAATGTCGAGTCGATACGGTGCCCGCAGCGCCGCCTCAATAAATTCAGAGACACGCTGGCAGACAGCCTGGTTTTGCTCCGAGTCGCCTGCAATGTAAAGTTGGATCACCAACTCCTGCACAACACTGGATTCGCTGTGTATTCTCTCCATCGTACCCCCCAAGCCGCGCAGCTGGTGCCATTAGCTGCCAAGTTGCCAGGCTACCCGCCTTAGTCGCTCAGCAGTCGCCGCAGCACCTCAGCGTAGATGGCCGCCAAGGGCTCCAAATCAGCCACGGCAATACATTCATTGACAGTATGAATGGTGGCGTTCAGCGGCCCCAATTCAACCACCTCAGCGCCGCTGGGAGCGATGAAGCGCCCATCCGAGGTGCCGCCACTAGTGGACAGCCGGGTCTGAAGACCGTCCATAACAGCGGCAATGGCCGCCGTCGTGGCCGTGGTGAGCGTCCCAGTCGGCGTCAGGAAGGGTTCACCCGACAGACGCCAGCGCAGCGCATCGGCAGCACTCAGGTCAAAGCCGGCCTCTTGCAACCGTGCGCGAAACCGCTGCTTGATCTGATCAGGGGTAATTTCGGTAGAGAAACGCCAGTTGCACAGCAGCTCCAGCTCGCCTGGAATGACATTCTCGGCACCAGTGCCGCTGTGGAGATTGGAGATCTGAAAGCTGGTCGGCGGAAAATAGGCGTTGCCCTGGTCCCAAACCTCTGCGCACAGCGGGCCCAGGATCTGACTCAGGCGATGGATGGGATTATCAGCCAACTGCGGATAGGCCACATGCCCCTGGCGGCCCCGGAGCTTGAGCTGTGCATTGAGACTGCCCCGCCGGCCATTGCGCACCTGATCGCCCAGACGCTCCTGGCTGGATGGCTCGCCCACCACACAGTAGTCGATGCGCTCGCCACGCTCGGTGAGGATTTCCATCACTCGGCGGGTGCCGTCGCGAGCCGGACCTTCTTCATCGCTGGTGAGCAACAACGCCAGCGAACCGCGCGGCGCGGGGCATTGGGCCAGAAACTGCTCACAAGCCACCACCATGGCCGCCAGCGAGCTTTTCATGTCCACGGCACCGCGCCCGTAGAGCATGCCATCGCGCACCTCGGGCTGGAAGGGATGGCTGTGCCAGTGCTCCAGCGGGCCGGGCGGCACCACATCGGTATGACCGGCTAAGCAGACCAGTGGAGCCTGATCGCCGCGCCGTGCCCAAAGATTGGTCACCTCGCCGCAGCGCAGAGTTTCGAGCTCAAAGCCCAGTGCACTCAGGCGCTGGCCCAGCAGTTCCTGGCAGCCGGCATCCTCAGGCGTCACCGAGGGACGCGCAATCAGCTCGCGGGCAAGTTCAAAGGTGGGTGACATCAGAATCAAATGTCACGCAGCAACTCGTTGATCCCCACCTTGCCAAGCGTCTTGGCGTCCACTTGTTTAATGATGACCGCGCAGTAGAGGCTGTGAGTGCCGTCTTTCGCCGGCAGATTACCGGGCACCACCACCGAGCCGGCTGGAATCTGGCCGAACAAAATCTCACCGGTGGTGCGGTTGTAAATTTTGGTGCTTTGTCCGATGTAGACGCCCATGGAAATGACGGCACCTTCACCGACAATGACGCCCTCAACAATCTCCGAGCGCGCGCCAATAAAGCAGTTGTCTTCAATGATGGTCGGTGCGGCCTGCACCGGTTCCAGCACACCGCCGATGCCGACGCCGCCGGACAAATGGACATTCTTGCCGATCTGGGCACAGGACCCCACAGTGGCCCAGGTGTCAACCATGGTGCCGGAATCCACATAGGCGCCGATATTGACATAGCTTGGCATCAGCACGCAGCTCGGTGCGATATAGGAGCCGCGCCGCGCCGTGGCCGGCGGCACCACCCGCACCCCACCGTCGCGAAATTCGCGTGAATTGCTGTCCTGATACTTGGAGGGCACCTTGTCATAATAATTGGTAAAGCCACCCTTGATGAATGCGTTGTCCTCAATACGAAAGGACAACAGCACAGCTTTTTTCACCCAGTCATTCACCCGCCACTGGCCATCGTGCTTCTCAGCCACCCGCAGCTCACCAGCGTCCAGCCGCTCGATGGTGTTCAGCACGGCATCGCGCACTGGGGTGTCAACATTGCGCGGGGTAATCTCGCTGCGGCGCTCAAAGGCGGTTTCAATAATGGTTTGCTGGTCGTTCAAGGCTTGGCTCCAGGAAGTCATCAAGACAACAGTCACTCTTTAACAATGCGACAGTATACCCGAGGTGGCGCCTGGGCTGTTACTGGGAGGTGACAATCGCTGCCGATCCAGCTGCACACTCAACAACTGGCCAAGAAAGCGCCCGGGCAGGGCAGGATATGATCAATGCTCGCTCCGATAATAGCCACCAGATAGGCAAATCCGTGAGCTAAACGCACATAAGTGATGTCAGTGCTCTACACCTGATCAGGGCGCACAATGGCTAAACCACGCAACAAATAAAGGTAAACCGGATGCGCTGGATGGGGTTGACTGGTCTGCGGGCCAAGCGCCATGCCCGCTAACCCAAGCACACACATCAACCGCTGAGTCCCTTGTCGGCCTGACCGTGATAAGCATACACTCCAGAGCGATGAATGCCAGCAAGTTCGCATTGATGACTCATCGTCATAAGGTTTCGGCTCAGCCCCTCCCAGGTCAACCCAACTTCGACGCACGCTCACTGGCTCACTCCAGACTTTTTTTCAACCAATCCAAAGCGCCATCTTCAGCCGCCCAATCTTGTTGTACAGCCAGTCGGGGTTGCTGCTCTCTGAAGCCTTCTTGCGCCCGCGCCGGCCCTCAAACACCTGGCTGGCTTGCTCAACGATGGCTTTCTTCCATTGACCCACTTGCACCGGGTGAACCCCGTAGTCCTGCGCAATCTCGTTTGTCGTCTTCAGTCCGCGTACCCCTTCTAAGCCAACTTTTGCCTTGAACGCCGCCATGAAGGTCTTGCGCTGTCTCTCGCTCATCTCGTCTCTCCAGACTTCTTCAGTCGGGCGAGGACTTACTTAAATTGGTGTCCTGATTTTGGGGTCCACTATAGATTCGGGACTGAGGACAAATTTCTCCACAATGCCTTTAAGTCCAGACGACATCTCTGTTAATTTCTGAGAAGTACCGACGCCCTCTTTAGCTTCTGACGTTGTTTCAACATTTTTAGCAGCTATACGATTTAAATTTTTACTCGTATCATCAATGGTTCTAGCCTGTTCTTCGGAAGCAATAGCAATATTACCCATCAAGTTGCAGACCACCTCAATAGAATCAACTATTTCTTTAAGGCTCTCAGACGAGCTTTCAGAAATCTCTGCACCTACTTGTGTTTTTTCAACCACAACTTCAATTAACTTGGCTGTTTCATTTGCTGCTTCTGTACTCTGTGCTGCCAAAGCACGAACTTCATCTGCAACCACAGCAAAACCTCTGCCTGTTTCGCCGGCTCTGGCGGCCTCAATCGCCGCATTTAAGGCTAACAGATTCGTTTGATTTGCAATGTTTTCTATCGCGGAAAGAATAGAAGAAATATTGCTGCTAGCCTCTCTGATATCATCCATAGCTGACACGGTTTTGCTAACAAGGTCACTCCCAAGCGTAGCCGACTGCTTCGCTTTTTGACCCAGTTCATCAGCCTGCTTAGCCGTATTAGCAGTAATCTTGACTTGCTCGTTTACCTCAACTATCGCCGCTGAAATCGACTGTACCGATTGTTCAGAACTTGCCGTATTAGACAATATTGTTTCGCTGGAAAGCATTACCTTATTGCTTTGCTCAACGATGCTATTGGTATAACCTGAAATATCAGTAACGATACTTTTCAGATCAGCATTTGTTTTAATTAGTGCATTGGTGATGACATCTTGTTGGCCGTTAGACGTTAAATTACTTGTCAAATCACCTTCTGATATTTTTTCTAAACTACGAACAAAAACCGTTTCCAGCTCTTCTGCAAAGCTATCTAACGACGATGCCATATCTCCAAGCTCATCTGAGCGTTTTATGTTTGCTCTCTTACGAACATTACCACTTGCCAATTGATTAACAATTTCAGTCATTTTAAGAATAGGATTGGTAAGAGAGCGGCTCAATACAATACCTATTGCAATGATGATGGCAGCCGTAATCAACATTGAAAACATGATGGCCCATTTTATTGCACTCACCGATGCGAAAGCTTCCCCACGTGACTTTTCTGCGACAATCGCCCATGTTACCCCCTCAAATTTTAGTGGTTCATAGGCAGACAACACTTCAAGCCCTAAATAACTATCGATCAATTTTGAGCCTGTTTCACCCGACAGTGCAGCGTTAATTGCTATACTTTTTGCTTTATTACTTTCTGGATTGTCAAATGCATTAACAACAGAATAATGTGCGCTATCCAAATAAGAGTTTGAACGCATTAAATAGTCTTTACCAACGAGATAGGTTTCACCTGTTTTTCCGAGCCCTGAACGCCGAGACATAATGTCATTAATTATGTCTCCGGAAAGCTCTAAAATAACTACAGAGACTACATCACCACGTAAATTAAATACAGGCGCGCCAATAAATAATCTTGGACTATTATCCCGATAGCTATATAGTGTAAAATCCTGAAAAGCCACACGCTTTGTTTCCAAAACCTTTCTCCATAAAACTGAGACTGGATTTTTTTCATCGAAGTTATTTTTAACATTTAAACCAAGTTCCGCACCTTTTTTCACACTATAAATAATATGACCCAGCCCTTTTAAGGTGATGCAACTCATTGTATAATATGGATATTATTTCTAGAGTTGGAGTTGACAACCGATGTTTGATGATGTTCTCAACCGGTTTGCTGAACGCGCGCCTGCCACGGTCATGGTACGCGCTCTGCTTGAGCGATT
>NZ_NRRS01000009.1 GCF_016583795.1 Rhabdochromatium marinum
TTGAGCAAGTGCTTGAACGCATGCCTTGGCCGGCTTGGCCGGCTCGACGACGACCTCGACCGGCAAAGCGCCCCTACCTGATGCCTGTGGCGGCTTAGCAACAATGGACCAAGGCATGATCAAGGCCGAACTTCACATACAAATCATTCAGCCATTTTGGATTGCGCTCCTTGAGCTTCACCTTGCCGCCCGGCTCCTTTTTGTAATCCTCCATCAGCTGACCCATCCAGCCGGCGGAAATGCCACCTTCGCCCAAATAGGGTGGATTGCCGATCACACACATAATCGGCAAATCGCGTTTGATGGCATTCGCCCCCTTGGCCTCGCGAGTCAACCACTGACTGAATAACAGCGTCTGGTTGGCCGGTGCGCCTTCCTCCAAGGCATTGGTCAGGTACACCGACAAGCGCGGCGGACTCGGACTTGGCTGATAGCCTAATTCCGCCAAAATCATGTCCAGCTTCAGATGACACATGGCATAGGAGGCCATTAGGATCTCCAAGCCATGCAGACGCGGGATCAAATCCTGCTCAATATAGGCCGACCACATCCCCGGCGCGACATCCTTCACCTTGGGCGCAATCTGCTTGATCACCTCGGCGAGAAAAGTGCCAGTCCCGGTGGCCGGATCGAGCATCTGCACCCGATGCACCGCCTTTTTGATGGTCTGACGCCGCCCTTTTTTGTCGGTCTGGCCAGTGTCCCAGTCGATGGTAATCTTGGAGGTATCGGCCAAGCCATCGGCCAATCCAAACTCACGCTGCAACACCTCATCGACCGCCCGCACAATAAATTGCACCACCGGCTCCGGGGTGTACCACACACCGCGCGCCTTGCGCTTGGCTGGGTTGTAGGCGGCCAGAAAGGTCTCGTAAAAATGCAGGAAGGGATCCTGTTGACCGGTCAGCCGGCCGAAATTGGCCAGGATGGCTTTGACATCGGCGGCCTGGAACACATCGGCCAGATCATCAATGATCCAGGCAATGCGGTCATCCAGATCAATGCCGGCGATATAGCCAAACAACGAGCGCAGAAAAGGATTGGACTTGGGCAGCAGGGTCAGTGCCTGCTGGCGGCTGAAGCTGGTCAGATCGGTGTCGTGCAGACGCGCGGCGAACAACCCATAGGCGATGGTCTCAGCATAGAGATCAGCGAAATCCGCCGGCTGAATGTCCTCGATCAGATGCTCACGAAAGGCGTGATATTGGCCTGACAATTCATGCGCACCCTCAGTATCTGCACTCAGGGTGTTGTAGAGAATATCCTTGATCAGCATCGCCTTGCCGGCCATGCGCTCGGCCAGCTCGCGCGGGCTGGTGATGCTTTGCGGCTGCTGGGCGATGAAGTTGCGCAGCAGATGCTCCAGGGCCGCGAACTGATCCGGCTGCGGCTGCGGCTCGGGAGCCAGGGCGCCAATGCTGGCCGAGGCGATCCGCGCGCCATCGTGGTAAAAGTCCCAATCGAGACCGTTAGTGTAGATCAGATTCGGCAGTGCCTGGCGGTAGCGTTCCTGCTGGGCCTTGTTGGCGCCCTTCATGCCGCGCAGGGCAACGCCGAGATCCTTGGCCTCCAGATGGCCGATGACGATGTCGCCGCGCGAGATGATGAAATCTGGCGCGCCGCAGGCGACGCGCTTGGGCTCGTTGAGCGCGGTGATCTGATCATCAAGGGCATGCAACAATTGCTCAATGGCCGAGCGGTAAGAATGCTCGGTGGCCTGGCCGGTGCGGTGCAGACGTTGCACCTGATGGATAAAGGTCTGAATCGGCATCGGCATGGGTGTGTTGCCAGCCATTACACCTTAAACCGCCCGACGCGCTGGAGTTGATCGGCGGCCAGCTGCGCCAGCTCCTCGGCCGCATGGTTGATCTCGCGGGAGCCGGTGGCAATTTGTTCAATCGCTTGGGCGCCGCTGACCAGGTTGCGATCGACTTCCTCAGCCACTGCACTTTGTTCCTCGGTGGCACTGGCGATTTGCATGTTCATATCGCGAATACGCGCCACTGCCTCAGCGATGCTGACCAGTCCCTGAAGGGACTGCTCGGCCATCTCAGCATTTTTGTTCACCTGAGTGCGCGCCTGCTCCATGGCGTCGACCGCCTGGCCGCTGCCTTGCTGCAAGCGCTCGATCATGGTTTGGATTTCGGTGGTGGATGTCTGGGTGCGGCCAGCTAGGGTACGCACCTCGTCAGCCACCACCGCGAAGCCGCGGCCCTGGTCACCGGCGCGCGCGGCCTCAATGGCAGCATTGAGCGCCAGCAGATTGGTTTGATCAGCAATGCCGCGAATCACATCAAGCACTGAGCCGATGTTCTCGGCATCCTGCGACAGCCGGCTAACGGTGGTGGCGGTGGATTGAATCTGCTCAGCCGTGGCACGGATGAGCTGCGTCGCTTCGGTTACGCCGGTCTGGCCCTGCTGGGTGTCCTGGTCGGCGGCGCTCGCGGCCTCGGCGGCTTCGGCGGCGTTTTTCGCCACTTCGGCAACGGTGGCAGTCATTTCATTCATGGCCGTGGCGACCTGATCGGATTCCGACTGCTGGCGTCCGATCTGGTCGCTAGTGGCGCTACTGGTGGCGGTGAGCTGCTCAGCGGCCGTGGCAACGCGCTCGCTGGCACTGATCACCTGGGCGATCAGGTCACGCATGCGTTTTTGGAAGCGATTGAAGGCTTCGGCCAGCTCGGCGAGTTCGTCGTGCCCATCCTCGGGCAGATTGTTGGTCAAGTCGCCATCGCCATCGGCGATTTCGCGCATGGTAGCGCTGGTTGTTTTCACCCGGCGCACGATGGCAAGGGATAGCCAGGACATACCGGCTACACCGGCCAGCACACTGAGGATTGAGACGATCATCATCACCGCAGCGGCTTGCCGCGTCTTGGCCGCCGCCTCCTGCCCCATGGCGAGTGCCTTGGCCATTGGCACCTTTACCTGCACCGCCCAGGGTGTGGTGGCACGGCCAAACTCAATGGGTTCCAGGGTAAAGATTTCCTCTTCACCCGAGGGTAAGACGGAATTGATCTGTAGCGACTCGCCGCGCGCAACTGCCTGAGCAACCTGATCGCCTTTTCGGTGCAACGCTGAAATAGTCTTGCCAACCAGTTGCGGGTTGCGACTGCTCGCCACCAGCGTGCCATTGTGGGAAATAACCGCTACGCTGGCTGCACCATCGAAAAGATTCTGCGCCGCCTGCTCAACCATGCGCTGTAGCTCGTTCAGGCGCATATCGATACCCACCATGCCGCGAAAATCCCCCTCGAGCATTACAGGGGCGACCAGCGAGGAGATCATGGTCTCCTGCCCCTGGCTCTGCTCCGTACGTGGGTCAATAATCGCCTCTTGGCCAGTCTGCTTGGGAACCTGGTAGAAATCGCCCGCCCCAGGAGCGTCGTAATCGGTCACGGCGGCCAACACAGCGGCACCATTGGTGTCGCGAGTCCAAGCCGTCATGAAACGCCCGCTGTCATCCGTGCCCCGGGTATTGACATAGAACTCGTCCTGGGCATCGAAAGCATTTGGTTCCCAAACGGTGTAAACACTGACAAAATTCGGGTTTTCTTCCAATACAGATTTCAGCATCTGATTGATGTCTTTGCGCGAGTAGAAGGCGACGCGATGCGACCAGATTCCGGAACCGATCACCCAATTCCACTCCGGGATCAGGCGGCCAAAAGAAAGCTTGGGTTGGAGATCCGTGCTGCCCGGAAACGGCCAGCTATAGTGCACCCAGCCCTCGCCATCATCAGCGATTTGTTCATCCAAGGCGGCGAACAGATTTTGGTTGCGCCCCATGGCATTGTTCCACTTGGGATCATCCAGGATCTGACCCTCAAGCTGAGAGGCGTTTGGGTGCATCACCATGCGCGGCACCGGTGTGTGCCTGTCCTGTACCCAAAGATAATTGTCGTCTTCGTAGCGCATGGATCGCAGTATATCGAGTGCCGCCGCCTGCGCTTGCTCGCGCGTCATCTCGCCGCGCTGCTCGGCGGCGATATAGCGCCCGACGGTGGACTTGGCCAAATCCACTGCTGTTTCGAGCCGCTTGAAGCGATGGCGCAGCCGCTCCCAATCCTCATTGGTGAGTTTGTCATCGGCCGGACGCACCGCCGAGACATAGGCTTGCGCCAGCGTTCGAACCGCATCGAGTGGCACCTCCAGCGCGGCATCAATACTTGCCGCCTCCCGACTGGCCGCATTGCGCGCCAGGTCGTGTGCGGCCTCCAGTCCATCCATGTGTTGATTGTCAGCCATGGCCTGCATGCGCGTGACGGCATATCCGGTGATGACTGTACCCAGGATAACCAGTGCAACGCCGGACCAGAAGGCGATGCGAAAGCCAATGGAATAGCGATTGAGCATAATGCCTAGCGTCCTTATTTCTTAGAATGAACGGCTCGGTCAGGGTACGGTTGGCAAGGGGGGATGGCAAGCCTGGTTGCCACCACCTAATCACACCATGAATGTCATTCCCGGCACTGCTCCGCTGCTGGTCCGGGCTTCTCAATCGTCAGCAGGGTGATGGGGAATGCCGGGCGCCAGGCATCAAAGCCTCCGAGTGGCGTGGCCTGGGACACAGACAAGCGGGTGAGTTCGCCACCGAGTTCGGTGCGCAGGGCCACCAGGGCAGTCTCGCTTTGCAGCGTGACGGCATTGGCAACCAGGCGTCCGCCGGGGCGCAGTGCTTGCCAGCAATGCTCAGTGACACCTGCACAAGTGAGCCCTCCGCCAATGAAAATGGCATCCGGTGCGGGCAGTTCGGCCAGGGCCTCCGGTGCGCGGCCGGCGACCAGACGCAGCTCGGGGACGCCGAGTGCTTTGCTGTTGCGCTGGATCAGTGCCTGACGGGCAGGGTGCGATTCAATGGCAATGGCCTGACTGCTGGCCTCGGCGCGCATCCATTCAATGCCGATCGAACCGCAGCCAGCGCCGACATCCCACAGTAGTTCACCGGGCTGGGGAGCCAGTCGTGCCAAGGTTGCGGCGCGCACGTCGCGCTTGGTGAGTTGACCGTCGTGCTCGAATGCGCTGTCTGGCAGACCAGCGCGACGCGACAGCCGCGCATTCCCTGGGCCGCGACATTCGATGCCCACCAGGTTCAGTGCCGCGCCGGGGACTTCCTGCCAGTCGGCGGCCAGCGCTTCGCGCCGGCGCTCGTCCGGGCCACCCAGGCGTTCCAGAACGATCAGACGGCTGGGGCCGAACCCGCGCGCACACAGCAGGGCAGCGATGCGCGCCGGTGTGTCAGCATCCGCAGAGAGGACCAGCAGGCGCGCGCCCGGAGCCAGATAGAGGTTGAGCCGTGTCAGCGCGCGCCCATGCGCCGGGATCACCCGGGTTTCCTGGAGCGCCCAGCCAAGCCGCGCAGCCGCCAGCGACAGCGAGGACACCGCTGGCAGGATGCGCCATTCGTCGGGTGGATATTCTGCGGCCAGACGGCTGCCGATGCCGTAACACATCGGATCGCCACTGGCCAGTACGCAGACCGGGCGCCCGCGCGCGGCGCGCACCTGTGCATAAGCGGCAGCGAAGGGGCTGGGCCAGGGGCGGCGCGCCTGCTGGGGGCGTTGCGGCACCAGCGCCAGATGGCGTTCGCCGCCGATCAATAACTCGGCTGCGGCGATGGTATCCTTTGCAGCCACGCTGAGGCCGTCCCAGCCATCCTCGCCAATGCCGACGATGCTCAGCCAGGGGGTGGATGCTTGCAGGGGTGAGGGCGGTGCGGTCATCGGTGGGGCAAAACTCGGTGTCAGGGGGGGAAGCATGGATCGGCTGGCGGGACGGCGTCCCGGCGGGTATATTGCCCCATTCCAATGGCTGGCGTCGCCCCCTTGGCTTCTTTTCCACCCCTCCACCTGAGATCCCCTGATGCTCGACTACAACCGCGACGGTGCTGCGATCTATCGCGAATCCTTCGCCATTATCCGCGCCGAGACTCATTTGGCGCGTTTTCCCGCTGATCTTGAGTCTGTGGCCGTGCGGGTGGTGCATGCTTGTGGCATGCCCGATGCGGCTGATGATCTGCTGTTTTCCGCTGATGCTGGCACCGCCGGACGTGCGGCGCTGGTGGCTGGTGCGCCGGTGTTGTGCGACAGCCGCATGGTTGCCGAAGGCGTCATCCGCGCGCGTCTGCCGGCGGAGAATGCCGTGCTCTGTACCCTGCATGATCCCCAGGTGCCAGCGCTGGCCGAACAGCTCGGCAACACCCGCACCGCCGCCGCGCTGGAACTGTGGCAGCCGCATCTGGCTGGTGCTCTGGTGGTGATCGGCAATGCGCCCACCGCGTTGTTTCGGCTGCTGGAGCTGCTCGATGCTGGCGCGCCACGACCGGCGTTGATTCTGGGTTTTCCAGTGGGTTTCGTCGGTGCAGCGGAGTCCAAAGCGGCGCTGGCTGAGGACAGCCGTGGCGTGCCCTATGTGACGATACGCGGTCGTCGGGGTGGCAGTGCGATGGCCGCAGCGGCGGTCAATGCCTTGTCACGAGCGGAATAGTGCGTCATGGGTAAGGTCTGTTATGGGTAAAGTTTGGTTTGTTGGCGCCGGTCCGGGAGCGCCGGATCTCATCACAGTGCGCGGCACCCGCTTGTTGGCTGAGGCCGGTGCCATTCTCTACACCGGCTCCCTGGTGGCGGAAACTGCGCTGCAATGGGCGCAGCCGGACTGCGAGGTTGCCGACTCCAAGTCGATGGATCTGGCCCAGGTCAGTGCCTGGCTGCTGGAGCGGGTGCAGCGGCATGCCACCGTGGTGCGCTTGCAGACCGGTGATCCGTCGCTCTACGGGGTTATACCGGAGGTGGCACGTCCGCTCGATCAGGCGCAAATTCCGGTGGGCATCTGTCCGGGGGTGTCCTCGGCCTTTGCCTCGGCGGCAGCAGCCGGCGAATGTCTGACCCTGCCCGAGGTGACGCAGACGGTGATTTTCACCCGTCTGGCCGGGCGCACGCCAATGCCGGAGGGCGAGTCCCTGCGCGGACTGGCCGCGCATGGCTGTAGTCTGTGTGTTTTCCTGTCCATCGAGCGCATCGCCGAGGTGGCGGAGATTTGCCAGCAAGCCGGCTGGGCGGCGCATGCGCCGGTAGTGGTGGTGCACAAGGCCACTTGGCCCGATGAAGAACAGGTGCTGCGCGGCACGCTGGCCGATATTGCCGCGCAGTGTCGCGAAGCCGGAATCGAGCGCCAGGCGATGATTCTAATCAGCCCGGCGCTGGGTGCGCGTACGCGCGCTGAGCTGACGCCATCCAAGCTCTATGACAGCGCTTTCCCGCGCCGCTTTCGACCGGGTGGAAAACCGAACAGCAAAGCGGATGGACATCTTTAGTCTGCGCCTTCCCGCCGCCGGCGCAGCAGATAGGTGTCCATGATCCAGCCCTTTTGCGCGCGCAACTGCTCGCGCCGAGCCAGCACCGCCTCGCTGATGTCATCCAGTGGGCCGGCGGCCAGGGCCTGATCCGCGCAACCCAGGTAAGCGCCCCAGTAGAGATCAAGATCCTGTCCGGCGAGATGCTGAAACTCGGCATGATTGTCCAGCATGACCAGGCTGTTGTGGATGCTGGCCGGATCCTGCTGAGCAATGGCCCGGCCGGTGGTGATGCTGATGGACTCGCCGATGCGATTGACCGGAATCCGATGTGCGGCGGTGAGCGCCTGCACCGCCGTGATGCCGGGAATTACCACCAGCTCCAGCTGTTCCGGTGCCATGGCCACCAGCTCGCTGATTAGGCTCACGGTCTGGTCATAGAGCGAGGGGTCGCCCCAGATCAGAAAGGCCCCGCGCTGGCCCTCGGCCAGTTCCTGCTCGATCATTTCGGCGATCAGCTCGCGCTTGCGTGCATGCCATTGACGCACCCCTTCGCGATAGCCCTCGGCATCCATGCGTCGCTCTGGGCTGGTGCGGGTGGCCACGCGCGGATTGGCTCCGGGCAGGTAGCGCGCCAAAATTGCCCGCCGTGCGGCGATCAACTCGTCCTTACCGCGCCCGTCCTTTTCCAGCATGAAAAAGCAGTCAATCAGGCGCAGCGTCTCAATGGCCTGCATGGTCAGGTATTCCGGCCCACCGGGGCCGATGCCGATCAGATAAATTGTTTTCATGTTCTCCACTTTTTGTTTATTTTTTCCTGTATCAGTTTTTCCTGTATCAGTTTTTTTGGCATCAAGTGATTCCTGCCGTCAGCGCTCGCGCTCGTAGTGCCTTGATTTGATCGCGCACGGCGGCGGCCTGCTCAAATTCCAGGGCTTTAGCATGGCGGAACATCTGCTTTTCCAGCGTTTTGAGGGTTTTTGCCAATTGTGCCGGGGTCAGTGTGCTGGGCTCGATCTCGGTGGTTGACTCGCGGCTTGAGCGGCGCCCGCGTGAGGGGCCGTCCGCTGCCACGCCTTCCAGCACTTCAGCCACCGCTTTGCGAATGGTCTGGGGAGTGATGCCATGCTGCTCGTTGTGCGCGATCTGTTTGGCGCGGCGGCGTTCGGTCTCTTCGATGGCGCGCGCCATGGATTGCGTCACCTGTTCAGCATAGAGAATCGCTTTGCCCTGCACATTGCGCGCCGCCCGGCCGATGGTCTGAATTAGCGAGCCGGTTGAGCGCAGAAAACCCTCCTTGTCGGCATCCAAAATGGCGACCAGCGACACCTCGGGCATGTCGAGCCCTTCGCGCAGCAGGTTGATGCCCACCAGCACATCGAATTCGCCCAGGCGCAGATCGCGAATGATCTCGACGCGTTCCACGGTGTCGATGTCGGAGTGCAGATAGCGCACCTTGATGCCATGCTCAGACAGATAATCGGTCAGATCCTCGGCCATGCGCTTGGTCAGGGTGGTGGCCAGCACCCGCTCGTTGGCGGCAACACGCAGGTGGATTTCTGAGAGCAGATCATCGACCTGGGTTAGGGCCGGGCGCACCTCGACCTCCGGGTCCACCAGTCCGGTGGGGCGCACCACCTGCTCGATCACCGCACCGGAGTGCTCGATCTCGAACGGACGCGGCGTGGCGGAGACATAGATGGTCTGCGGCTGGCGAGCCTGGAATTCCTCGAAGCGCAGTGGGCGATTATCCAGTGCCGAGGGCAGCCGGAAGCCGTATTCGACCAGATTTTCCTTGCGCGAGCGATCCCCCCGGTACATGCCGCCGAGCTGGGGTACGGTGACATGGCTTTCGTCGATCACCACCAGGGCGTTGGCCGGCAGGTAATCAAACAGCGTTGGCGGCGGCTCGCCGGGGCCGCGCCCGGACAGATAGCGCGAATAGTTCTCGATGCCGGAGCAGTAGCCGACTTCCTGCATCATTTCCAGATCATGCCGGGTGCGCTGTTCCAGGCGCTGGGCCTCGACCAGCTTCTGTTGGTCACGCAGCCAGGTGAGGCGCTCGCGCAGTTCGTCCTTGATGTGCTCGATGGCGTTCAGGATCACCTCGCGCGGGGTGGCATAGTGAGTTTTGGGGAACACTGTATAGCGCGGCACCTTGCGTCGCACCTCGCCGGTCAGCGGATCAAACAGCGATAATTCCTCGATCTCGTCATCGAACAGCGCCACCCGTAGAGCTTCCTCCTCGGATTCCGCCGGGTAGATGTCGATGATGTCACCGCGCACCCGATAGGTGCCACGGCTGAGCTCAATTTCATTGCGACGGTATTGCAGTGAGGTGAGCTGGCGCAGGATGGCGCGCTGATCGACCAGGTCGCCGCGCGACAGATGCAAGACCATTTTCAGATAGGCCTGCGGATCGCCCAGACCATAGATGGAGGAGACGGTGGCGACAATGATGACATCCGGGCGCTCCAGCAGCGCCTTGGTCGCTGACAGGCGCATCTGCTCGATATGTTCGTTGATCGAGGCATCCTTTTCGATGTAGGTGTCGGTGGCCGGTACATAGGCTTCCGGTTGGTAGTAGTCGTAGTAGGAGACAAAATACTCCACGGCATTGTGCGGGAAGAAGTCGCGCATCTCGCCATAGAGCTGCGCGGCCAGTGTCTTGTTGGGGGCCAGCACCATGGCTGGGCGTTGCAGCTCGGCGATCACATTGGCGATGCTGAACGTCTTGCCCGAGCCGGTGACACCCAGCAGGGTTAGGCCGGCCTCGCCATCGCGCAGTCCCTCGGCCAGTGCGCGAATGGCGGCCGGTTGATCTCCGGCGGGTTGGAAGGAACAGTGCAGTTCAAAGGGCTTGGATAGGGGCATAAAAAAAACGTAAATTTGTCTTGACATATTTTGCTGTCAGGCTAAACTGACACCCATGGAGCGAGCAGGCTTAATGGACTAAGCGCCCGGTTTCAAGTATTTCGGGCCGTCTTCCTAGTAACCAATCCATCATTGGAGACCCAAAACATGTCAGGTCTTACCCCCGATCAAGCAAAAGAATTCCACGAGCAGTTCAAAGTCACCTACACCGCATTTGTCGGTCTGGCCGCAGTCGCTCACATCCTGGTTATCGGCGGCAAGCCTTGGTTCTAAGCCTTAGGCACTGCTGATAAATTTGCTTCGTTAATCCTACTGAACAAAGGAAATCGTTATGGCCGACATCGCAAGACCACAAAATCCGCAAGACGACTGGAAAGTATGGATGGTTGTTAATCCTTCCACTTGGCTGATGCCAATGCTCCTGTCTCTGCTGGTACTGGGTATTGCTGTTCACGCTGCTGTGTTCGCAATTGCTCCTGCTGGCATGCTGTTCGTCAACTAAGACGCAGCCGATCCAGTGGCGCTAAACCATTGCTCCAATGGGTGCCCGCAGGGCACCTAAGTGGTCGTTGGTTTAGCGCCAGGTAAAAAGCTCCGCAAGGAGCTTTTTTTATGCCCGCGATCCTGACCTGAAGATTCCGCCCAACTGCTTTTAGGTGTCAAACAACCATGACGATCAAGCTTTCTGCCCGGGTCCAGGCCGTCAAGCCATCGGCCACCCTCGCGATCACCGCTCGTGCCAAAGCCCTGCGCGCGGCCGGCAAAGATGTCATTGGCCTCGGCGCTGGCGAGCCGGATTTCGACACGCCGGCGCATATCAAGGAGGCCGCAATCAAGGCTATTCGCGATGGCTTCACCAAGTACACTGCAGTCGATGGCACGCCAGAACTCAAGGCGGCTGTGGTGGCCAAGTTCGAGCGCGAAAACGGTTTGCATTTTGCCCCTGATCAGATTCTGGTCTCCTGCGGCGGCAAGCAGAGCTTTTTCAACCTGGCCCAGGCGGTGCTGGATCCGGGCGATGAGGTGATTGTTCCGGCACCCTACTGGGTCTCCTATCCGGATATGGTGCTGCTCGCCGGGGCCGCTCCGGTGTTTATCAATGCTGGAGCCAATCAAAACTTCAAGATCACGCCGATACAGTTGCGCGCGGCGATGACTGAGCATACGCGTCTGGTAGTGATTAACAGCCCGTCGAATCCTACCGGCATGGCCTACACGGCCGAGGAACTCAAAGCGCTTGGTGAGGTGCTGCGCGAATTCCCGCGTGCGCTCATTGCCACCGATGATATGTATGAACACATTCGCTGGCACATGGATGAGCCCTTTGTCAACATCCTCAATGTTTGTCCGGATCTCGAATCCCGGACTCTGGTGCTCAATGGCGTGTCCAAGGCCTATTCCATGACCGGATGGCGGATCGGTTATGCCGGCGGCCCCGAGCCTATCATCAAGGCGATGAAAAAAATTCAGTCGCAAAGCACCTCTAACCCGACCTCAATCTCACAGGTCGCCGCCCAGGCAGCGCTGGAGGGCTCTCAGGAGTGTGTGCAGGCGATGGTGACGGCGTTTCGCACCCGGCATGATCTGGTGGTCGCGGCGCTCAACGCCATGCCGGGAGTGGAGTGCCTGGCCACCGACGGCACCTTTTATGTCTTTCCGCAGGTGCAGGGGCTGATTGATGGTCTGGCCGGGGTCAACAATGACCTGGAACTGGCGGAGTACCTGATCGAGCAGGCCGGTGTGGCACTGGTGCCGGGTTCGGCCTTCGGTCTCAGTGGCTGCGTGCGCCTGTCCATTGCCACCAGTCGCAGCAATCTGGAACAGGCGCTGGAGCGTCTGGCTGCGGTGGCGCAGCAGGCCCAGGGCGGCTGAGACGGGCTTACTCCTCGCTCAGGCGCGCTTCGACCCGCGCCCGTAGCTGCCCATCGGCCAGGCGAATCTTAACAGTGTCGCCTGGTTGTATCTGTTGCTGACGGGTGAGGATGCGACCGTCGGTCTGGGTGACCAGCGCGTAACCGCGTGCCAGGGTAGCGAGCGGACTGCGGGCGTCCAGGGCGGCGCTCGCCTCAATTAAGCGTTGCCGCCCGCGTTCGATGCGGCGCTGCTCGGCGCCGATCAGGCGCTGTTGGAGCGGCTGCAACGGCTGACGCCGGCGTTCGAGCACGCGTTCCAGCGCCTGGCGAAGACGCTGCTCCAGGTGATCGAGCCGCTGCGTCTGTTGCTGCAAGCGTACCTGCGGATGCAGCAGGCGCAGATGGCGCTCGCTGTTGGTCAGCAACCGCCTGGCCTGTTGCAGACGTGCCTGGGTGGTGGCAGTGAGGCGTGTGTGCAGCGCCAGCAGGCGCGTACGCACTTCCTGTTGCGCCGGAGTGGCGCACTCAGCTGCCGCCGAGGGGGTCGCGGCACGCTGATCGGCGGCAAGATCCGCCAGGCTGATATCGACCTCATGCCCGATGCCGGTGATGATTGGAATCCTGACCGCGTGAATGGCGCGCACCAAGGCCTCGTCATTAAAGGCCATCAGATCCTCAAAGGAGCCGCCGCCGCGCGCCAAGATCAGCAGATCGCAGTCAGCGCGCGCCGCAGCGCATTCCAGGGCGGCAACCAGGGTCGCGGCCGCCCCCTCGCCCTGCACCTGCGCCGGATAGATCAGCAGGGGGGTGAGCGGCCAGCGGCGCCCCAGGACGGTCAGCACGTCATGCAGCGCTGCACCACTGGCGGAGGTGATCAGGCCAATCTGGCGCGGCCAGCGCGGCAGCGCCCGTTTGCTGGCCGCGTCAAACAGACCGGCAGCGGCGAGGCGTTTTTTCAATGCTTCCAGGGCGAGACGCAGGGCGCCTTCACCGGCCGGTTCCGCGTGCTCGATAATCAGCTGGCAATCGCCGCGTGGCTCATAGAAGCCCAGCCGCGCCCGCACCAGCCACTGTTGGCCGTTGCTCGGGGTGACGGAGGCGAGCAGGCGCTTGTTGCGAAACATCACGCAGCGCAGCTGCGCGGCCTGATCCTTGAGGCTGAAGTACAGATGCCCGGAGGCGGGGCGGGCCAGGTTCGACACCTCGCCCTGGACCCACAGCAGCGGGAAGCTGCCCTGCAGGACGGCGGACAACTCGCGGTTCAGCCGCGAAACACTCCAAATGTCGCGGGTGAAGTCAAGCTGTGCTGGAAAATTGTCGTATGTCATGTTGCATCGGTCAGGGGTTGGTTGCCAGTGATGGGTGGGCATGCTAAACAAGGAGATTGAATCACCCGCATGGGTTAATTCGAATAGTGCCGTTGGCCGTAGGGAGGTGGCATGTGAAATATGAGCAATACGATGCTGAAGCCCTGGATTTGACTGAAATGATGGCGCTCCCCGTGCCTGAGATCGCCGATAACAACGCAGACATTGCCGAAGGCGAACAGCTGAACGACATCCCGCCCGCGCCCATTCGGGTGCTGCTGGTGGATGATCACCTGATGGTACGCGATGGATTGGGCGCCCTGTTGCAGCATGCAACGGATATTAAACTGATCGGCTGTGCGAGCGATGGTGATGAGGCGGTGCGCTTGTGTCAGGAATTGGACCCGGATGTGGTGGTGATGGATGTCTGCATGCCCGGCATGAACGGCATTGATGCATCCGAGCGTATTTGTACTCTGGCCTCCGGGGTACGGGTCATCGCCCTTTCGGCGCATGGCGATCAGCCCTTTGTGCAGCAAATGGCGGCCGCTGGTGCCAGTGGTTTTGTGCAAAAGCACCAGTCGGCCGAGGATCTGTTGCGCGCGATTCGCCAGGTGAAGGCCGGCGGGGTGTTTTTTTCCAGTCTGCCTGCGCCAGCGGAGGACTTGGCGGCCAACCGCTTGTCCACTCGCGAGCGTGCGCTGTTGGAGGCGATGTCGCGCAATACAGCGTTGCGCGCGGTGGCGGACGCCATGGGTATTAGCACCAAAACAGTGGATACCTATCGGCGGCGCATCATGAAAAAGCTGGGCTTTAACACCCCCGATGAGCTGCTGCGCTATGCAGCTGCGCTGGGGGCGCGACCGGATTAGTGCGCAACCAGGGGCTGACGCGGGACCGGTGCCAGTGTCTCGGGGCTGGGGTTGCGAAACCAGTGCATCAGCGGCGAGTCCTGCACCGGCCATTGCCCCTTGAGTGTATTGGTCGGCGTGCGGCCGGAAAACACCAGATAACCGTATTGGCCGTAGTGAGGCAGCTTGCGCGCCAGCCCGGCCACGGCATCCGGCTGCTCGCTGGCCAGCCAGCCGAGCGGGCGTGGGCCTGAGGCAGCAGGCGCCTCGGCGTTGTCGGAGCTGCTGGAGGGCGCTGTTGTGAGGGAACGGGTCAGTACCAGGCTCAGATCCTGAGGGTTGCGCTGATCTGGGCTGGGCTGATTTGGGCTGAGCTGTTCTTCGATGCTCAGCTGGTGCGCCTCAGGATCCAGGCTGAAATGGGCGCTGGCGTGGCGCATGGCCGATAGCCAGCGATTCTCCCAGCCCAGCAGCCAGATCGGACCCTCGGGGAGTTGGTCAAGCTCGGTATCCAGCACTAGGCGCCACTGTGGTTGTCCCTGCTGCCAGGCTGTCGCCAGTTGTTGGTATGCGCGGCGCAGTTTGGGGGGCGCTTGGGCTGGCACAATCAGGGTGCCGCTGGGGGCGCCGAACAGGGTGCTCAGACTGACCGGGGTTTCGCCAGGCTCCAAGTGCCGAAAGCAGTCAAACAGCGGATCAACAGCGAGCCGCAGCGGCGCTTGATCCAGACTGAGGCTGAAGGGCTGTTCGCGCGCGCTGGTGAATTCAACCCAGCGCTCATGGGGCTGGCCCTGGAGGTCATGCACCACAACCGGCACCTTGAGCGGTAAGACGGCGGCGGACTGGACTTGGCGCAGACGGGCGCTGACGCGATACCGCCCGTCGGCCTGCTGGTGCGAGGCCACTTGGTCCAGACTCAGGCGCAGCGCTCCAGGGCGCTCGACCCAGGCGGTGAAGAAGTCCGCCAGATCGCGCCCGCTGACGGCCTCGAAAGCGGTTTGCAGATCCGGCCAGCTCGCGACGCGAAAACGATTGTCGGCATAGAAGCGGCGCAGTCCGGCAATGAAATCCGTAGCGCCCAAGGTGTGGCGCAGCATGTGAAAGACCATGAGCGCTTTGCCATAGCCGATGGCCTGGGAAGCCTGATTGTGGCGGGCGCGAAAGGCGCTGAGTGGAATCTCGGCATTGGCAGCGGCGCGCACATAATCGGCATAGGCTTTGAGTTGCTGATGGCGATACTGGCTCGCCTGTCCGGCCAGGGCTTTGTTGAGATGATCGGCTAGATAGGCTGTGAGCCCCTCGCTCCAGTTGCCCTGATCCCAGTCGATGAAGACGCCATTACCCCACCAGTTATGCAGGATCTCGTGCGGGTAGGAGGTGTGCAGGATGAAGGGCAGGCGCAACACGCGCGGCCCCAGCAGGGTGAAGGACGGCATGCCATAGCCGCTGTCCCAAACATTCTCCACCACTGCAAATTTGGCATAGGGATAGGCGCCGATCAGCTGACTGTAGCGCGCAAGGTAAGGCCCGGTAGCGTCCAGGTAGCGCTTGGCCAAAGCCGGGTCATCGCTGCGCAGCCAGGCCTGGAGCTGAATCCCGTCAGCGGTGTCCTCATAGAGCTGAAAGGGCGCGGCAATCAGATAGATTTCATCCTGGGGATGGGATTCGTGCCACTGCACCCGGGTGCGGGGACCATGGGCGTGCGTCTCGATGCGGGCCTGCTGTGGTCCCGCGCCCTGGGACAACGCCAGCCAGCCAACTGGCACATCGACCTGGAGGCTGAAGTTTTCCATGACGCCGGTCAGGTCACCGGCTGGATCGCCGCCTAGATTATTGGTCAGGCGCGGATACCAGCCGGTGAAGCCAGTCAGAAAGACACCCTGAGCGTCAATGGTGCCGGGCGATTGCTGGTGCGATCGGCCCATGCCTTCGCGCACGTTTTGCAGCGCCTGGCGGATGCGACCGCGATAGTGCAGCTTGAGCTGAGCGGTTGGGGTGCGCCAGTGCACGCGATAGCGAGTCAGGTGGCCCTGGTTGCCGATAGCTTGCAGCTCCCCAGGGCCGATGAGTTCGGGGTGCAGCTGGCGGTGCAGGGAGAACTCAAGGCTACGCTGGGGCTGCGGCAGGCGCAGCTGATCGGTGGCGATGAGCTCCCCTTGGCTGGGTATGAGTTCAACTTCCAGTGTGTGAGTAACCAAGGGGGGCGCATCCGCCGCCGTGGCGGCGCGAGCCAGCAGCATCAGGCTGAGCGCGGCGGTCAGCAGCCGTCTGACAGCGGATGAGACCGGGGAAGCGGGGTGGCGGGTTATGCGCGTCATTGGTTGGTTTCCATGGGGTGTCCCGTCCCGGAAGATTATTTACCACAGGAGCTACCGTTGGTGAATTTGCGTGCCTGCTGAAGTGGCCGGCGCGCGGCGCATCGATGTCTGGGGCATTGCCCGCACAAAGCTGATGCTCAGGATCCCTCACGCAGGGCCGCAATGGTCCGTACATCCAGGCCTGTTTTCACGGCGATGGTTTCATCATCGAGAAGATCAAGCAGGTTGCGTGCAACATTCAAAGTAGCTTGCTCCACACCTTGCTGTAAGCCTTGCTCCAAACCTTGCCGCAAGCCTTGCTGTAAGCCTTGCTTCAGGCCTGTATTCCATCCGTCCGCTCGTGCGGTATCAAACGAGTTTTTCATGTCCCGATAGTATTTCAGGCTATCCTCGTAGATTTGCATTTCCTCGCGGCTGAAATTAGCAATTTCAGCGACTTCGAAGAAGCGCTCAAACACCTGTTCGCGCAACGCATCGGGAACACGGTCGAGTCGATTAAGATGCTTGATGGCATAGAGCCATTTGTCAACTTGGGTTTCGAGCTGATCGAGGCCTTTGTTGAACTTGGGCATCTCCAGGTAAATAAAGGTTAGCTTATCGTAAAATACCTCATGGGTGACCATGTCCTGAAGCTTGATGTCATAGCGGTATTTGTCTGTATCCTGTGTATCCTCATCAAAGACAAAGTCCAGAATGCCGATGGTGTAAACGGCATTTAGGCGAAAATCCCCATCACCTCTCCTGCCTTGCTGCTGAATTGGGAAGGTTGAATAAAAAACACTGCGGTCCTTAAAAAAATTCTGCTTCGCTTTTTGCAGCTCAACAATAAATTTCTCGCCGCGCTCATTTTCGCAATAGAGGTCAAAAATGGCTTTTCGATCCAGCGTTGTGTGTCCGATCTGCTCGTCTTTCAGGTAGGTCAGATCGACGATCTGACCCTGTTCCTCGTACAGCAGGGCATTGAGAAAATCCCGCAGCAGGTCCTTGTGTGGTTCTTCGCCGAACAGCCGCTTAAAGCCGTAGTCGGTAAAGAAGTTCACATAACGATCGGTTAAATAGCTCATGACAGGTTGCTCTTTGCCACTGGGCTACTGGCGCTGGATGCCGCTACTGGCGCTGACGCAGGCCGAGCACATCCTGCATGTCAAAGAGTCCGCGTTCGCGCTCGCTGATCCACAATGCCGCGCGGGTGGCACCGCGGGCAAAATTCATGCGGTTGCTGGCCTTGTGGGCGATTTCGATGCGTTCGCCTTCGGTGACGAACCAGACGCTGTGTTCGCCAACGATGTCGCCAGCGCGAATGGTCTCGAAGCCGATGGTTTGGGAATCGCGCGGTCCGGTGTGGCCTTCGCGACCGTAAACGGCGACCTCGGCGAGATCGCGTCCAAGTGCTTCGGCAATGACCTCACCCATGCGCAGGGCGGTGCCTGAAGGGGCATCGACCTTGTGGCGATGATGAGCCTCAATGATTTCGATGTCTGCCTCGGGACCCATGATCTGCGCGGTGAGTTCAAGCAGCTTGAGGGAAAGATTGACGCCGATGCTCATATTGGGCGCCACCACCATGGCAATGTCGATGCAGGCTTCGGTGATGGTTTCGCGTTGATCAGGTGTCAGCCCGGTGGTACCAACCACCATGCGGCAGCCGGCATCGCGGCAGAGTTCCAGGTGGTGCATGGTCGCCTTGGGGGTGGTGAAATCGATTAGTACGTCGAAATCGGCCAGCACCTCATCAAGATCGGGGCGAATGGGGGCGCCGACTTGACCGATACCGGCGAGCTCTCCGGCATCGACGCCGATCAGGCCGCTGCCGGCCAGTTCGGTGGCTGCGCCCACGCATAGTCCCTGGGTTTCATGAACTGCTTGCACCAGCGTGCGTCCCATACGGCCGCCGGCTCCGGCAACGGCTACGCGTATCTCCGACATTAGGCTTCTCCTGCATCTGTGAACTGTAAACTTTGAACTGGGGGGCTTTTATGCTGGATGGCTATCTTAGCGGAAATCCCGTCGCCACAACTTATGACGTGGGTGGAGAATGGCCTCAGTCGTGATCGATGTCGATTTGCCGATCGCTTGCGCCATCAATGGCCTGCTGGAGTGCGCGCAGAATGGTCGGTGCAAAATGAATCGGCACCGAGTAGTGTCCCTGTTCGGGCAGACTATTGAGCGTGAGTTGGGGCAGATGGGCCTGATACCAGTGCGCATGCGCCACGGGTACTGTGGCATCGGCGTTGCCGTGCCATAGCGTGATGGAGGTTTGGATCGCGTCGAAGGGAATCTGCCAGTCGTGGGTGTAGAGATAAAGATCCCGGCGGGCGCCACGCGCAGCTCGCGCCATAGCATCGCCGATAGTGCTGTTAAGAATCGCCTGATGGTCGCCTTCGGCCAGGGCAGCCTGATCCGCCGCTGGCGCACCCAGAGTGCGCAGGCGCTCGACCAAGCCTGGCCAGCGGGCGAGGATCCGTGGCGTGGGGCCGCCATAGACGCGCTGGGCCAGTCCGGGCCATCGTCTGGCCAGTGCCAGACTGGCGCGGGCCGGTGGGTGCATGGCACGCAGCAGCTCGGCTCGGTAGACGGGGCCGAGTGCACAGATCAGGGTACAGGCGGTGAGTCGGGCGGCGAGTTGCCAGGCGCCTGTCAGGGCATAAGGGCCGCCACCGGACAGACCGATGAGCGCAAAACGATCCAGATGCAGGTGGTCGGCCAGACAGCTCAGGTCTGCTGGCCAGTCACTGATCTGACGCCCGGGTTGATCATCGGAGCCGCCATAGCCGGGGCGATCCGGCGCGATCAGGCGCAGTCCCAGCGCACGGGCGGGGATGTGCAGTAGCTCGGCTTCACCGCCGGAACTCGGGAAGCCGTGACAGTAGAACACCGGGCGGCCGTCGGGCTGGCCGAATTCACGGTAGGCGAGGCGCCGCCCGTCCGGGGTGCGGCAGGCGGGGAAGTTAGCATCTGGCATCGTCGCGCGTCCGTTCAAGTTCAATGAGTTCCAGGCGATGATTGCCGCACGGATACTCAGCCGAAGGCCCTTCAGCCAGCAGGACCAGGCCTTCATGTACACCGATATCTTGCAGCCAGGCACGCACGAAGGTGCTCCATTCGGCGCGGTCTTCTTTGACATCAATGGGCTGAATGCCGTAAGAGAATTCCAGGGCCTGACAGGTGGCGGGCAGAGGGCTGAAGGCGACGATCCAGTGCGGCAGGCGGAAGCGGGCGATGTTGCGGGCCGTGTGACCGCTGCGCGTTGGCACAATAATGGCGCGTGGGGAACTGCGCTCCGCCGTGTGATAGATGCTGCGGGCAATCAAATCCACCGCGCGCAGGCCACCTCCATGCCCATAGGCACCCAGCGTCTGAGCGAGTGCGCGGTTGTCGCGCTCCGGCTCGGTGGCGGTGGCGATGCCGGCAAGCATGGCAATGGACTCAACCGGAAAGCGGCCCATGGCCGATTCCGCCGACAGCATCACGCAGTCGGTGCCACCCAGGATGGCATTGGCGACATCAGTGGCCTCGGCACGGGTCGGGCGGCGAAACATCACCATGGATTCGAGCATCTGAGTGGCGGTGATCACCGGCTTGCCGCGCAAATTGGCCAGCTCAGTGATGCGTCGCTGCGCTACGGCAATGCTTTCGATGGGGATTTCCACGCCCAGATCCCCGCGTGCCACCATAATGCCGTCGCTGACCTCGAGAATGGCTTCCAGATTGTCCAGGGCGTCGGCGCGCTCGATCTTGGCGATGATAAAGGGCTGATAGTTGATGGCCGCCGCTGCGTCCCGTACCGCCTGAATGTCAGCGGCGGTGGCGACAAAGGACTGACTGACGGCATCCAGGCCCTGCTCGGCGGCAAAGTGCAGCCAGTCGTGGTCTTCGTCGGTAAAGGCACTGATGCCCAGATCAATGCCGGGCAGATTCAGCCCCTTGCGCGAGCGCAGCTCACCACCGGCGCGGACCTTGCACACCACCTCGGTTGCATTGACTTCAACCACCTTGAGCAGAATAAAGCCGTCGTTCAGGAACAGGCGGTCACCCGGTTTAACGGCACTGGGCAGGCGTTTGAAGGTGACGCTGGCGCGCTCGGCGTTGCCAAGGATGTCTTCGGTGGTCAGGGTGAACAGATGATCGCGCACCAGATCTACCGGCTCCTCGGCCAGATCACCAATGCGCATTTTGGGGCCGGGCAGGTCACCCATGATAGCGACACGCTGGCCGGTGTCCCGCGCCGCTTCGCGAATGCGCGCGATGCGCTCGGCGTGCGATTGTGGATCACCGTGGGAGAAGTTGAGTCGGGCAATGTTCAGTCCAGCGTCGAGCATGTGGCGTAATACGGCCGGCTCATCGGAAGCCGGGCCGATGGTGGCAATGATTTTGGTCTTATGAGAGCGAAATTGCATGATGATGTTCCGTTTGCGTGATAAGTCAGTTCATCAGCGCTGGGGGGCTGATGATGGAGTTTGGTGTTGAAGTCGAACTATTAGGCTATTCAAGCGCAGGCCATAAAATTTCTCTTTGCACCGGTAGGGTTTTCGCGTATTGTACGGCTGAATTACCTGCCGCTACATCGGTGACTGATCCTCTCGCCCAGTTGATTCCCTCCCCCTGCCATTCGATGCGTTTTAGCCTGTGAGTGCCCGGCGGTTGCCGGATCAGCGCCTGAATTGATTCTAAAAACGATACGCGCGAGTATGGGGTTCAACCGGACGCGGGCTTACCGTCGCAGGGATGCTGGCTCGGGTGCTGTCTGTAAAGCTCATGGAGTTTTGTCCGCCAGGACCCAAGCCATGAGCCTTCACTTTGCTCGGTGAGTGCATTGGCCGAGTGAGGCGCACGTTCAGCAATGCACATTTTTTTGATGAGATGAGACTGATGAATATCTACGTTGGCAACCTCGCCTATGGCGTGACTGAGGACGAACTGCGCGAAGCCTTTGCCGCCTTTGGCGATGTCGAGAGCGCGAATCTGATCACCGATAAATTTACCGGTCAATCGAAGGGGTTTGGCTTCGTTGAGATGCCAAATAACTCTGAGGCCGATGCGGCCATTAAGGCATTAAACGAAACACCACTGAAAGGTCGGCCGGTTCGTGTTAATCAGGCGAAGCCGCGTGCCGAGCGTCCGGCGCGTGGTGGTGGCGGTGGCCAGCGTTGGTGATGGCCCTTGGGGGTTGATGGCGGTTGTTTTCCATCCGCCAACTCGCCTCGGCTCCAGGGTTTGTAGGCCCGGAGCCGAGGCGAAAAAACGCTAAGATTTCTGTAACGCGAATTGTCTGCTGGGCAATTCGCGTTTTTTATTGAAGTGATCGGCAGATGTTCAGGTAGCGCGGCTGTCGTCTGCCGACTGCGTTGGCGCCTTGTCGGCCTGAGCAGCCGGCATTAGGGTCATGTTGTCGTAGGTTCTCATCATCAGGGAGAACGCATAGGCGGCGGCGAAAAACAGCAGACCCAGGATATCGACGATGGAAATTCGCCGGGGCCCGTCCATCAGGAATGCAATGGCGGCCACCGCCAGGGCGAGCAGCAGGACTCCAATGGCAACCACCGGGGCGCAGCCGCTGGCAAACTGTTGCAAGCGTTGGTTTGACGGGGCTGCGTCGGAATCCGGAGTTTGCTCGGAACTCGCCGATCCGCTGTCTGAGTGCAAGCTGCGCAAATAGCGGCGGCGCTGAAACGCCTGGTAGAGAAACCAGGCGCCCACCAGCGCGAACAGAATGCCAATGACAGGTGGCATGGTAATAATCAGCCGTTGCTGACAGCCGCCGCCTGGTTGAAGCCTGCGTCGGCACGCTCACGCTCTTCCAGCTCCTGGAACAGATCCAGCACCCAGAGCACCTTGGCGCCCACACCGCCTTCGACAGCGTCAGCTTCGGGCTGGGCGAGTGCATCGACCAGAAAGCGGTTTTCTTCCAGTGGCTCGGCGGTGCAAACGGCCTTGATGGGCAAAGGCGTCACCGCCATGGCACGTCCGAGCAGGGTGAGTTTGCGAGCTGGGCTGACAAAGGCGCGCTGGGAGATGGAATCATAGCCATTGCGCACGATTTCCTGGCCGATCTCGGCATAGAGCAGGCGGGCGGCATAGATGCCCGGTCGGCAGGCACTGGGCAGCTTGGCAATGCCGGCCTCGGCGCGCTGATAGAGTTCATCGGCCTTGTCGAGCAAACGCTTGACGATATCGCCAATGGCGTCGTTGAAGACTGGACGCTGGAGCCAAGCCTCGGGATCCAGTCCCGCCTCGCGCATCCAGTCCAGCGGCAGGTAGATGCGGCCGTTGCGCGCATCCTCGCCTACATCGCGGCAGATGTTGGAGATTTGCATGGCGGTGCCGAGATCGCAGGCGCGGGCCAGCACCGAGGCGGAGCGCACGCCCATGATGGCAGCCATCATGCCACCGACAGCGGCGGCTACCCGGGCGGAATAAGCGTAGACGCCGGACAGATCCTGATAGACCCGCCCTTCGGCATCCCATTCAAAGCCTTCCAACAGCGCTTCGGGCAGGGCGCGGGGGATGTCGAAACGCTCAATGGCACCGGCAAAGGCGCGATCGGCTGGATCATTGATCGGTTGGCCGCGATAGGCGCGGTCGAGTCGGTCGCGCAAGCCAGCGAGGGCGACTTGATGATCGTCGGGATTGTCGTCAATGGCATCGTCGGCCAAGCGGCAGAAGGCGTAGAGGGCCGTGGCTGGTTCGCGCAGCCGCTTGGGCAGAAAAAAGGACGCTGCGTAGAAAGACTTGGAACCGTTACTCAGGAGTTTCCGGCAGGCGAGCAGGTCGGCTGGGTCGGCAAAGTTGGAATCACGAATGAACAGAGGCATCAGGGACCACCGTATCGAGCACGCGCGCGGAGGAAATGACACCAGGGACGCCAGCGCCGGGATGGGTTCCCGCACCAACAAAATAGAGTCCGGCGACTTCCTCGCTCAGGTTGTGGGGACGGAACCAGGCGCTCTGCAGGAGCACTGGTTCCAGGCTAAAGCCAGCGCCCATGGGGGAGAGCAGGCGTTGTTCGAAATCTTTGGGTGTTGTGACCAGGGAAACCTGGATGGCATCACTCAGGCCCGGCAGGACGGTGTTTTCCAGATAGCCTGCGATGGCCTGGCGGAAGGGTTCGGCGCGCTCGGCCCAATCGACATCGGCACCGAGATGGGGTACCGGCGCCAGCGCATAGAAGGTATCGCAGCCGGGCGGCGCCACCGAGGAATCGGTCGCCGTTGGGCGGTGCAAATAGAGGCTGAAATCCTTGGCCAGTACCTTGCGATGGAAGATGTCGTTGAGCAGGCCGCGATAGCGTGGGCCAAGCAGGATGCTGTGATGAGGGACGTCCGGGTACTGGCGCTTGGTGCCGAAGTACCAGACAAAGAGTCCGTTGGAATACTTGGCCTTCTTGAGCTTGGCATCGGTCCAGCGCTGGCGTTTGACTGACGGTAGCAGGTGCTGGTGGGTCCAGGCGACATCAGCGTTGCACACCACGATTTCGGCCGGGACATATTCACCATTGGTCAGGCGCACGCCATTGGCCTTGGGTTTGCCTTTCCCGGCTTTGGCTTGGTTGGGTTTAGCCGTGGTGATTTCCGCCACTTCGGCCTGATAGCGAATCTGGTTGCCCTGGCCCTCAATGAGCTTGACCATGGCATTGACAATGGCGCCGGTGCCGCCGATGGCGGAATGTACGCCCCAGTGGCGCTCCAGATAGGAAATCAGGGTGTAGATGGAGGTGACCGAGAAAGGATTGCCGCCGATGAGCAACGGATGGAAGCTCAGGGCTACGCGCAGGCGCTCGTCCTTGACGAAGCTGGACACCATGCTATAGACGCTGCGGTAGCTTTGCAGCGCGACCATCTTGGGCACAATGCGCGCTATGTCGGTCCAGTGCGTAAAGGGCACGTGGCCGAGTTCCTCGAAGCCGACATGGAAGATTTTTTTGCTGGCGGCGAGGAAACGCTCGTAGCCGACGACATCGTCCGGGGCGAGACGGCGCACCTGCTCGCGCATGGCCTCGGCATCGCCATTGGTGTCGAAGGTGTCACCATCATCGAAACGAATCCGATAGAAAGGATCCATCGGACGCAGGTCGATGTCATCCGCGAAGCGGCGACCGCACAGCTGCCAAAGTTCTTCGAGCAGGAAGGGAGCGGTGATGATGGTTGGCCCGGCATCAAAGGAAAAGCCATCAATCTGATGGACATAGGCACGCCCGCCCGGAGCGTCAAGCTTCTCCAGGACGGTGACGCGATAGCCGCGTGCGCCGAGGCGGATAGCGGCTGCCAGGCCGCCAAAGCCACTGCCGATGACGACGGCTAGGGGTTTGGCGGACGAGGGGGTAGATGCAGGGTTGGACGCTGTGTTGCTCAAAGTGTCAATTCACATGGATGTCAATCTATCCTGACAGTATAGCAGCAGATCCAGGCACAAGGCTACTGCAGATGTGAATTGTCATCCGGGGCATCCGATTCGCGAGGGGCTGTCAGTGCAGGTGCGCCTCGGCAATGCGCTCGCCCCAAGCGCGAGCCTCGGTGATTATGCTGTCGGATTCGAGCGTCAGAGGTGCGCCGTCACGCAGGAGCTGTTGGCCGTTGATCCACACATGACGTACCTGATGGCTGCTGGCGGCATAGACGATTTGCGAGACGGCATTGTAGAGCGGCTGAGTGTGTGGATCGCGCAGGTCGAGCGCGACCAGGTCGGCGGCCTTGCCGGGTTCGAGAGAGCCGGTTTCGCTCTCCAGACCCAGGGCGCGGGCGCCGTGGAGTGTGGCCATGCGCAATGCAGTGGCCGCTGGCAGGGCGGAGGCCGACTGGCTCACCCCCTTGGCCAGCAGGGCGGCGGTGCGCAGTTCGCCGAGCAGATTGAGATCGTTGTTGCTGGCAGCGCCATCGGTGCCCAGGGCGACATTGACACCGGCCTTGAGCAATTGAGTGACCGGACAGAAGCCGCTGGCAAGCTTGAGGTTGGATTCGGGGCAATGCACCACCTGCGCGCCGGTGGCCGCTAGGCGCTCGATTTCGGCATCATTGAGCTGGGTCATGTGAATGGCGACCAGCAGCGGGCTCAATAATCCGAGCCGCTCCAGGCGCGCGAGCGGGCGCTCGCCATGATCGCGCAGGGATTGGGTGATTTCATCGCGGGTTTCGTGCAGATGAATGTGGACGGGGACTTGCAGTTCCTCGGCTAGGGTGGCAACCCGCTGCAACGGTTCCTCGGAGACGGCATAGGGGGAATGGGGCGCAAAGGCGGTGCGAATCAGAGGATGATGTTGATAGCGCTCATGCAGCGCCAGGCCACGACTGAAGTATTCCTCCGGATGCTCGGCATAGCGGGTCGGAAAATCCACCACAATCATCCCGGCCAGGGCGCGCATGCCGGCTTCGGCGGCGACTCGGGCGGTGACTTCGGGGTAGAAATACATATCGTTAAAGCAGGTGATGCCGCCGCGCAGCATCTCCAGCAGTGCCAGCCGGGTGCCATCGGCAACAAAGTCCGGATCGACCCAGCGGCCCTCAGCCGGCCAGATGTGCTCGTGCAGCCAGGTCATCAGTGGCAAATCATCGGCGAGACCACGCAGCAGCACCATGGGCGTATGGGTATGGGCATTGATCAGGCCGGGGATCAGGGCATGGCCTGCAAGCGTCAGGGTCTCCTGGGCCTGAATTTGTTCCCGCGCCTCGGCTCTGGGCAGGATGGCCGCGATGCGCCCGCGCTCAATGGCGAGGCTGTGCTGCGCGAGGGTGGGGTCACCATCGGTGACGGGTACTATCCAGTCGGCATGGATCAGGAGTTCAGCGTCCATTCTAGGGCCTCTTGCGGGTGGGAAAGAAAGAACCGGCTTGAGTCACCGGGCGTTCGGGTCAACAATGATGCCGTCGTTATTCGTATTCTAAATCTTTCTTCCAATCTTTCATTCAGAGTCGGAAACATGGAAACCACGCAAGCCTTGGTCGCTCATCCGGATCATGCGGTGCTCTGGCACCACGAGCGACTGTATTTACTCGATCAGCGCTGGCTGCCGGAAACGGAGACCTTCATCGCCTGCGAGACGCTGGAGGCCACGGCCCAGGCCATTACCGACATGGTGGTGCGCGGGGCGCCGGCCATCGGAGTGGCGGCGGCTTATGGGGTTGTGCTGGCAGCGCGGGCGCGCTTTCAGCAGGCCGGTCGCCAGTGGCGCGAGCCTATCGAAGCTGACCTGCAACGTCTCGCCCAGGCGCGTCCTACGGCGGTGAATCTGTTTTGGGCTATTGAGCGCATGCGGGCCTTTATTGCATCCCTCGATCATATCGATCCGGTGCCAGCGCTGCTGGCCGAGGCGCAGCGCATCCATTGCGAGGATGTGGCGGCCAATCAGCGCATCGGTGCGCTGGGTGCGGCCTTGATTGAGGCACCAACGACCATCCTGACGCATTGCAATGCTGGAGCGCTGGCAACGGGGGGCTACGGAACCGCGCTCGGTGTGGTGCGCAGCGCCTATGCTGAGGGCAAGATCACCCGGGTCTATGCCGATGAGACGCGTCCGTGGATGCAGGGCAGTCGTTTAACCGCCTGGGAGCTGATGCGGTCGGGCATTCCGGTGACCGTGCAGGCCGACAACGCGGCGGCCAGCCTGATGGCTGGTGGTGAGCTGGGCTGGGTGATTGTCGGCTCTGATCGTATTGCCGCCAATGGTGATGTGTGCAACAAGATCGGCACCCTGGGGCTTGCCATCCTGGCGCGCCATTATGGGGTGAAGTTCATGGTCGCCGCGCCGACCTCGACCATTGATCTGTCCGTGGCCAGTGGTGCGGATATTCCGATTGAGGAGCGGGCTGCCGAGGAGGTGCTGGCCTGCGGAGGCAAGCGACTGGGGCCTGAGCAGGCGACAGCCCGCAATCCGGTGTTTGATGTCACGCCAGCGTCATTGGTGGATGCTATTGTGACCGAGTGCGGGGTGATTCAGCAGCCGGATGCGGCGAAGGTCCGTCAGTTGATGGCGGGTGATAACAATACGTGATTGGCTCGTTATACCTTAAGACTTTGTCAGACCTCAAGAATATAGGCCATGGTCTTATAAAAGAAATCCATCCATTGTTCTTCGTTTTGGAAGGAAATGTACTGTGCCCGACCGCTGTGGGGCTCGCGTGCCGAGGTATAGCACAGATTGCCATCGCTGGAGATGTCTACTGAAAAACTCCTGAAGCCACCGGGGACCAGAAACTTGATGCCATGCGGATATTGCGCGCCACCGAGTTGCTCGGTGACCAGGCCGGCCAAGCGGTCGTTGCGCCGATCAAAATCATCCGGCCAAATTTGCTTGAGCAGGTCGATTTTGACAAATTCGTTCTGTATTTCGCGAAAAGCGCTCAGCAGCGGTTCGGCGGCCTTGGCGCGCTTCATGGCCAGCGTGTCTTTGGTTTCCTTCTCCAGCATCTGAGATTCGCCGGTTTGGCTGGCTCTTTGGCGAATTTTACTCAGAGTGTTGCTCATCCTTATCTGCTCCAGAGAGGGGTTATGGCCGTCACCAGCGTGCGCGGTTGGCGGCTTGTATGGCTGGGAACCGAGGCCAGAGGCTTTGTGCATAAGAAGTATAGCGCGAGTGCTCGCGAGTGCGAAAATACTGCGTCAGGAAATTTTTTATTCGCGCGAACCGAGCAGTGCCTTGCCGTCGGCGCTGATGCCCGTCAGCTTCAGGGCATGGATCTGATTGACCCAGGTGGAGTCTTCAGGGCGCCGACGTTCCTGGGGTGCGCGGCGAACCGGCAGATAATTGAGCGTATAGCCCAGGGCTTCCTGGTCGCCGGCCGTACTTGAGGTGCCCTCGAAGAGCACCGGCATGGTGCGTCCCAGATAGGTGCGCAAGGCTTCGGTTTTGAGCCGCTCGGCCAGTGGTTGCAGTTGTTGCATGCGCGCACGCTTCACTGTGGCGGGCACCTGTTCCGGCAGTGTGGCGGCCTGAGTGCCGGGGCGGCGCGAATAGCTGAAACTATGCAGATGACTGAAGCCGATCTCGGCCACCAGTGTTAGGGTTTGTTGCCAGTCGGCCTCGGTCTCGCCCGGGAAACCGATGATGATGTCGGTGGTCAGGTTAAAGTCGCGGATCGCAGCGCGCGCCTGGGTCACCAGCTCACGATAGGCCGCCGTGGTACAGCGTCGGGCCATACGGCGCAGGATGCGATCCGAACCGCTCTGCAGGGGCAGATGCAGATGAGGCGCCAGGCGCGGATTCTCAAACAGCCGCCAGAAGCGTTCACCCAGCCCCCAGGGTTCGACTGAACCCAGGCGCAGGCGCGGAATTTCGGTGTCATTCAGCACGGCTTGGATCAGCTCCTCAAGCCCATCGCCATGCCCGGCTCCATAGCCGGCGATCTGCACGCCGGTGAGGACCGCCTCCTTAATGCCGCTAGCAGCGGCGGTCTGCACTTCGGTGACGATCTCGGTCAAGGGCCGGCTGCGCTCGGGTCCGCGGGCCAGGGTAGTCACGCAGAAGGTGCATTGATAGCGACAGCCGTCCTGAATTTTGACGAACGCCCGCTGACGCCCGCGTGCGAACAGCGCGGCGGCCTCGGTCTCGGCCGTCGCGGGCATGATGGGCAGAGCCAGTTCCTGCTGGGCAATCTCAACCAGACGATCCTTGTCGGCATTGGAAACCAGCAGATCAATGCCACTCAGATCCACCTCTGTCCGGTCCAGGGCCGTGGCGCAACCGCTGACGATCAGCCGTGCATAGGGATTGTAACGTTGCATGCGGCGCAATAACTGCCGCGACTTGCGCACCGCTTCTTGGGTGACGGCACAGGTATTGACCACCACAAGATCAATGGGCGCATCCGCTGTGCGCTCGGCGGCGGAATCGTTGTGGCAAGGTTCATGGCCGAGCGCCCGAAATTGGCGTGCCCAGTGCTGCAATTCGGCTTCGTTGAGTCGGCAGCCAATGGATTCAAGGCGGATGCGCATGGGGCTTTAGATCATGTAGCTGGTCGGTGGCGAGCAATCGCTGTGCAGCTGAGCTGTGGCGGTTCAGTTCCGGGGCAGGATCACCACGACAGCCTGGTTTTCATCGCTGCGTGTCATGGCGCTGAGATTGGCATCCGCTGGGACGCGAATCCGGCGCTGGAAACGACGACTGGAGACGCTGAAGTGGCGGCTATAGCCGCGACCCTGGGTGGGCGATTGTTCCGAGCGGGTGATCTGTGTCTGCGCGCTGCGGATGATCAGGCTGTGGCCACGCGCCTCAATTTTGATGTCCTGGGGCTGTTGTTGCGGCGTCAGGCGGATGGTTAGGCGATAGCCTGCGTCCGTCATGTCTTTAATCAGCGTCGGCATCTGACGTGAGCGGGGTGCGGCTCGACCGGAGTAGGTCGGACGGGGCATACGGTGCTGATAACCCGGCTGGTGCTGATAACCCGGCGACATCGGGAATTGACCGGGGATCGCGCCAGGGGTTGGCCCATACCCATACCCTGGTCCATATTGAGGGGCAACGGGCGGTGCGACCTGTGCCAGGCTCGACGCGCTGGGTAGTGCGCACAGCAAGGCCGTGAGTAGAAGACTGGCGACGGACGTTGGGGTGGCAGGGCGTGTTGTGGTCATCATGGGTGGAGTTTCCAGAGTGTAAGGATCAAGGGGCAAAAGAACTTGGGGGTATTACAGCCGAAAAAAAACGCCAACGGAACCCGTTGGCGTTATCGGTTTGCACGGTCACTGGGCCGCCCTGATGCCTCCCGGCGTCGGATTCAAGCGCGAGGCCTGATGTTCCGAGCCGGGAAGCCGGGGCAGACGACGCCGGGGATCAGTGATCCAGGGCGGCGCTGAGGTGCGGTGCGGCACCCGAGCCACGCGGAACGCGCACATCCTCGACCAGGGCCTGGATGCTCTCGGGTGGTTCTGCGGTCAGGCGTGACACGGTCAGGGCCACAGCGAAGTTGATGACGGCTCCCACAGCGCCAAAGGCGTTCGGCGAGATGCCGAAGAACCAGTTGGGATCCATGCCCATCATGAACTCAGTACCGGGAATGAACAAAAAGCCCTTGTGTTGGAAGACATAGAGCAGGGTCACGGTAATGCCTGAAGCCATACCCCAGATGGCGCCGGTGTTGTTCATACGCTTGTCAAAGATACCCAGCATGAGTGCCGGGAAGATCGACGAGGCCGCCAGACCAAAGGCAATGGCCACGGTTCCAGCCGCGAATCCGGGTGGATGCAAGCCCAGCAGACCTGCCACCACGATCGCACCCGCCATGGAGACGCGGCTGGCGTTGAGTTCAGCCTTCTCGGAGATATTCGGCTTGAACACACCTTTTAGCAGGTCATGGGAAACAGCCGAGGAGATGGCCAGCAGCAGACCGGCGGCGGTTGACAAAGCAGCAGCGAGACCACCGGCGACCACCAGGGCAATTACCCAGTCGGGCAGATTGGCGATTTCCGGATTAGCCAGCACCATGATGTCGCGGTCAACCTTGACCATTTCGTTGCCTTTCCAGCCATAGCTTGCGGCTTGAGCGGCGAAGCCCTCGTTCTTGTCGTTGTAGTACTGGATACGACCGTCGCCGTTCTTGTCTTCAAATTCCAACAGACCGGTGGTTTCCCACTTCTTGAACCAGTCGGGGCGATCTTCATATTTCAGGTTGCCAGTCTCGGTGCCAATCGGGCCAATCTGGATGGTATCCATCAGATTTAGACGTGCCATGGCGCCCACTGCCGGTGCGGTGGTGTAGAGAATGGCGATGAACACCAGTGCCCAGCCAGCGGAGTAGCGGGCGTCAGCCACTCTGGGTACGGTAAAGAAGCGGATGATGACGTGAGGCAGGCCGGCAGTACCGATCATCAGGGACAGGGTATAGGCAAACATATTCAAGGTGTTGCCCATCGTTTGGGTGGTATATTCCTTGAATCCCAGGTCGATGATGACCTGGTCGAGCTTGTCCAGCAGACTCATACCCGAAGCCACACCATTCTGGATGTATTCACTGCCAAGGCCCAGCTGTGGCAGCGGGTTGCCGGTGAGGTTCATAGAGATAAAGATAGCCGGAACGGTGTAGGCCAGAATCAGCACGCAGTATTGGGCAATCTGGGTATAGGTGATGCCCTTCATGCCGCCAAGTACGGCATAGAAAAACACGATGCCCATGCCAATGTAGAGACCCGTATCATAGCTGGTCTCCAGGAAGCGCGAGAAGGCGACGCCGATGCCTTTCATCTGCCCGATTACATAGGTGATGGAAGCCAGAATCAGACAGATGACAGCGACAATACGCGCGGCTTGCGAGTAGTAGCGGTCTCCAATGAATTCGGGCACGGTGAACTTGCCGAATTTGCGCAAGTATGGGGCCAGCAGCAGTGCCAGCAGTACATAACCACCGGTCCAGCCCATCAGGAAGACCGAGGCGCCGTAGCCGTTGAAGGCGATCAGGCCGGCCATGGAGATAAAGGACGCCGCTGACATCCAGTCGGCGCCGGTGGCCATGCCGTTGGCGACCGGATGAATGCCTTTGCCGGCGACATAGAATTCAGCTGTGGTGGCGGCACGCGCCCAGATGGCAATGCCAATGTAGAGGGTAAAGGTCAGGCCCACCACCGAATAGGTCCAGATCGAGAGATTGTCCATTGACGTATCCTCTTATTGTTCGTCGACTTCAAATTCCTTGTCGAGCTTGTTCATGCGGTGGGCATAAACGAAGATCAGTACCAGGAATACATAGATGGAGCCCTGTTGAGCAAACCAGAAGCCCAGAGGATAGCCGCCGAGGCTGATGCTATTGAGGGTCGGTGCAAGCAGGATGCCGAACCCGTAGGAAACAATAAACCAGATTACCAAGAGTATGGCGAGTAAACGCAGATTGGCCTTCCAATAGGCCGTACGATTTTCAGGTGTCACCTTGGTGTCCCTCCTTCTTGTGAGACGTGTTTGAATGAGGGGCGAGGTGATCGAAAACTTAAGGCAGGCAGACGGACATAGTGTCGAGTCTGGCCCAAGGCAGCCGGCTGGTCAGCGTGACGATCATTCCTGCAACGGAGCAAGCCATGGAAACGTTTTCGATCAGGCAGACACCCCCCTCAGGATTTTATTAAGCCAGTCTATCAAGCCATTACAGCTTATAATCGCCAGCGACCTCTCTGCCTGGAAGCACTGACGGTGCGGCATTCTCTGACCCGCGCCTAGTTCCTGTCAATGGTGGAAAAATGTCCTGCGCATGAATGACGACACCCGATTCGCCTGGCACTGGAAGCCAGTGTACGTCTTAAGATGCTAGGATGACTCCCCGCACTGGCGTCTGCATCCGCCATGTGGGCAGCTGGTGGGCCGGGCGGCGAATATGGGCGGAACAATCGATTAAATTATTGATATATCTATGAAGTATCTGAGTACCAGAGGTGGCGTGGAGCCGGTTGGCTTTGCCGAGGCGGTGATGATGGGTTTGGCGACCGACGGCGGTTTGCTGGTTCCCGAGTCGCTGCCCAGGATCGGGCCTGAATCCTTGCAAGAATGGTCAAAGCTTGGTTTTGCTGAGCTTGCCTGCGAGGTTATGCAGCGCTTTGTAGGGGATGATTTATCGGCCTCGGAGCTGCAGGATCTTGTGCAGCGTTCTTACGCGAGTTTTCAGCATCCCGAGATCACGCCTCTTGCGCAGGCCGGTGAGCGGCGCATTCTGGAGCTGTTTCATGGTCCCACAGCGGCGTTTAAGGACGTGGCCTTGCAGTTCCTGGGCAATCTGTTTGAGCACTTTCTCGCACGCAGTGGCGAGCAGCTTAATATCATCGGTGCCACCTCCGGGGATACCGGCTCAGCGGCTATTGCCGGGGTGCGTGGCAAGGAGCGGATTCAGATCTTCATCCTGCACCCGAAAGGCCGGGTGTCGCCGATTCAAGAACGTCAGATGACCACGGTGCTGGATGCGAATGTGCATAATCTTGCGGTGCGGGGCACCTTCGATGATGCCCAACGCATCGTCAAGGCGCTGTTCAGCGATCCGGATTTTAAGACCCGCTATCGTCTGGGGGCTGTGAATTCGATTAACTGGGCGCGTATTCTGGCGCAGACGGTTTACTACTTTTACGCCTGGGGACGACTCAGTGGTGGCAATCCTGACCACCGGGTCAGCTTCGCGGTGCCAACCGGCAACTTCGGCGATGTCTTTGCGGGCTATCTGGCCAAACGCATGGGGCTGCCGATTGAACGGCTGATTCTGGCCACCAATCGCAATGATATTCTGACCCGCTTTGTGCATCATGGGCTGTATTCGCTCACCGAGGTGCATCACACCCTGAGTCCTGCGATGGATATTCAGGTGGCCTCGAACTTCGAACGCTATCTGTATTATCTGTTGGATGAAGACGCCGGGGCGGTGAGTGCCCGTGTGACGGCTATGCAGCACGACGGTCGGATTGAGTTCAGCCAGACCGAACATCGCCGCGCGGCGGCGGACTTCGTCGCCGGTGCAGTCAGCGATGCCGATACCCTCGATCAAATGCGCGCCACCTACCGCGAGACCGGCTATCTACTCTGCCCGCATACCGCTGTTGGGGTGCGCGCGGCAGCGGCCTGGCCAGAGGCGGTGTGCCTGGCCACGGCGCATCCGGCCAAGTTTAATGAAGCCGTCCAGGAAGCCGTTGGCCTGGATGCACCGGCGCCGGCCTGTCTGCAAGGCTTGCTGCATCTGCCAACGTGCTGCGAAGAGGTTGCAGCGGAGGATGATGCGGTGCGTCAGCACATCATCAATACCCTGGCGAAGGTCCACTGATGTCATTACTAGAGGACGTTGATTCCCTGATGAACCGCAGTATTCAGATTCTGGATACCACCCTGCGCGATGGCGAGCAGACGCAGAGCGTTTCCTTTTCGCGCGATGAAAAAACCAACATTGCCAAAGTTCTGCTCGAACAGGTGCGGGTGGATCGCATCGAGGTCGCCTCGGCCCGCGTGTCCGAAGGTGAGCAGGCGGCGGTGGCGGCCATGGTGGATTGGGCGCGTGACAAGGGGCTGGATGGGCGCATTGAAGTGCTGGGCTTTGTCGATGGCGGCAAAAGCGTCGACTGGATTTGCGCCGCCGGTGGCTCAGTGATCAATCTGCTGGCCAAAGGCAGCGAAAAGCACTGCCACACCCAGTTGGGCAAGTCGCTGCATGTGCATGCCACCGAGGTATTGGAGACGGTGCGCCTGGCCACCGAGCAGGGCCTGCGGGTCAATCTGTATTTGGAAGACTGGTCGAACGGCTATGCCGATAATTCCAGCTATGTCTTTGAGCTGATGGGATTATTACAGGAGGCGGCCATTGAGCATGTCATGTTGCCCGATACCCTGGGCGTGATGACACCCGAGCGGGTGTTTGCCGCCATGCGCGACATGATTGAACGGTTTCCGGCGACAAAATTCGATTTTCACCCGCACAATGATTACGGTCTTGCGACGGCAAACGTGCTGGCTGCCGCCCGTGCCGGGGCCGCTGCCGTGCATTGCACGGTCAACTGTCTGGGCGAACGCGCCGGCAATGCCTCCCTGGCTGAGGTGGTGGTTAATCTGCGCGACCAGCTCGGACTCGAGCTGGGCATTGATGAATCACATCTGGTGCGCGCCAGCGAGCTGGTGCAATACTTCTCCGGCAAGCGGGTGGCGGAGAATGCGCCGGTGATCGGCGGGGATGTTTTTACCCAGACCGCTGGCATCCATGCGGACGGCGATAACAAAGGGCGCCTGTATCACACCAAGCTCTCGCCTGAGCGCTTTAGTCGTCGGCGCGTCTATGCGCTGGGCAAGCTCAGCGGCAAGGCTTCGCTGCTGAAGAACCTGGAGCGGTTCGACATCGCGCTTTCGGAAGTCAATCAGCGCAAGGTACTGGCCCGCATCGTCGAGTTGGGGGATTCCAAAAAAACCATCACTGCTGAAGACCTGCCTTTCATCATTGCTGAAGTGCTGGAGAGCAAGGACTACGATCATGCCGAGCTGCTGGCGTGCAATGTCTCCAGCAGCTTTGGGTTGGAATCAACCGCCAGCATCAAGGTGCGCATTGATCAGGCCGTGCTGACCGCCACCGGCAGCGGCAATGGGGGATTCGATGCCTTTAATAAGGCTTTGGCGCGCATTGTCAAAGGCCTTGGTCTGAGCTTGCCGACGCTGATCGACTACGAGGTGCGGATTCCCAAGGGCGGGCACTCGGATGCGCTGACCGAGTGCACCATCAGTTGGTCGGATCAGGCCTCGGGTTCGCGCGACTTTAAAACCCGTGGTGTGCATGCCAATCAGGTGTTCGCCGCCATTGGCGCCACCATGCGGATGTTGAATCTGGTGTTGCACTGGGCACGCCAGGCGCAGCAAGGGTCGCCGTCACCACAAGGGGCCGTGCAAGCGGCGGAGCGTGCGGCCTAACCTAAGGCGCGGCGGCTGTCGGGCTATTCTATGATCTGCAAGCCGTTGGAGAGGGATGGCGATGAATCTGGAAAAGGTCGTCTTTGGGTTTTTTATTTTCCTGGCGTTGACGCTTAATTTCGGTTTCTTCATCGGCGAAGTCGATAATCCCAAGCATCACCATCTGTGGGAATTTATGTTGCTGTTTGTGGTCAATGCGGTGGCCTTGATCATGAAGCTGGGGGATCGCAGTCAGGTTGATGCCATGTTGCTGGCCACCGGCCTGGTGGCCATGCTGCAACTCTCGGCGGTGGCGGTGATCTGGATTCTCGCCGCTCATGTCTGGGAGTCCGGCATGACGCCGGATGTGATGGTCAGCATCGTGTCCTTAACCGGCGGTGCCATGGTGGCCAATGTCATTTCCGTGATCCTGTTGATTGCCGAAACCGTGATGCTGCGGCGCTGAGGCGGCCGTCATCCGAGGGCGCTGCGCGGTGCAGAGGCTGAATGGATAACATTTATTTCTCAATTCTGCGCCGCATGCGCACGCCTTTGCTGGCGCTGGTGGTGGTTTACAGTGTCGCGGTTTTGGGCCTAGTGCTGGTGCCGGGGCGCGATGCCGATGGCAATCCCTGGCATCTGGGGTTTTTTCATGCATTTTATTTCGTCAGCTACATGGCCACCACCATTGGCTTTGGCGAGTTGCCCCGGGAGTTTAGCGACGCGCAGCGGCTGTGGACGCTGTTTTGTATCTATGCCACAGTGACGGTGTGGATTTACTCGGTTGGCTCGCTCATTGCTCTGCTGCAGGATGACAGCCTGCAACGCGCGCTGGCCGAGCGGCGCTTCAGCGCCCGTGTCAAGCGTGTTCAAGGGCCCTTCTTTTTGATAATTGGCTATGGCCAGACCGGACGCGATCTGGTGCGGGCACTGACCAGTGAGCGCATCCGCGCGGTGGTGATTGATGCCGATCGCGAACGCATTAATGGTCTGCGCCTGGAAAAACTGCGCGAATATGTCCCCTCTCTGCAGGCCGATGCCCAGCGTCCGGATGTGCTGCTAAGCGGCGGATTGCGGCGCCCAGGCTGTCGGGCGGTGCTGGCACTAACCTCCTCCAATGCGGTCAATCTTAAGGTGGCACTGGCCGCCAAGCTGTTGCATCCGGGGGTGACGGTGATTGGCCGGTCGGATTCCGATGACATCTCCGCCAACATGCTGTCCTTTAACACCAACCATGTGCTCAACCCCTTTGAAATCTTTGCGCTGCATCTGAAGTTGGCTCTGAGTGCGCACTGTCTGACGATTCTCAACGATTGGCTCGGGGCTCTGCATGATGCGCAACTGGGCGAACCACGCAAGCCGCCAACCGAGGGGCGCTGGATTCTGTGCGGGTTTGGGCGCTTTGGTAAAGCGGTCTATCGGGATTTGACTGCACTGGGCTGCGAACTGATGGTGATTGAGGCGCGGCCTGAGCGCACTGGCACACCGCCGACGGCTTGGATTCATGGACGCGGCACCGAGGCCGAAACCTTGGAGCAAGCCGGAATTGCTTCGGCGGTTGGCCTGATTGCCGGCACCGATGATGATGCCAACAATTTATCCATTGTGATGACGGCACGGGCGCTGAACCCGGAGCTTTATGTGGTGGCGCGGGAGAATCATCTGGTCAACCAGGAGCTGTTCAAAGCCGTGGCGGCGGACATTCGCATGCACCCGAGTCTGATTGTGGCCAATCGGGTGCGCACGCTGCTGCGCTTGCCTCTGTTGAGTGAATTTTTCACCCTCGCGCGGACACGAGACGAGACCTGGGCCTGCGCCCTGGTCAGTCGCGTGGCGGCGATGATTCAGGATCGCGTGCCTGAGGTGTGGGAATATACCCTGGATCGCGATGGGGCCCCGGCCTTCCTGCATGCCGTTGCGCTTGGATTGCAGCCCACGCTGGGCACTCTGTTGACCGATCCGCGCGCAGTGGATCAGACCGTGTCGGCTATTGTGCTGCTGCATCAGCGTTCGGCGCAGCTTGATCTGTTGCCTGATCTGGAGACCCGGCTGCAACCCGGCGATCGGTTATTGCTCTGTGGCAGTACCAGGGCACGAGCGCGCATGCGTTGGAATCTGTTTGATCTGGACACCCTGAGCGCCGCACTGGGGCAAGCCCCGCAAGCCGGATTCCTGTGGCGTTTGGTCCAGCCCTATCTTCCGCCCCACTGGCGGATCTGAACCGGCGCGCAGCGCGCCATCACGCTTGCAAAGGGGGATACCGATATGACTGTGCTGATCAATCGGCTGACGCGGGATCACCGCCGTTTTGGGCGTATCATGACGCTGCTTGACGCCCTGGTTGCGCGTTTTCATGGTGGCGATGAGCCCAATTATGAGTTGATGTGCGAAATGCTGGAATATGTCGTTGATTATGCCGATCAAGTACATCATCCCAGTGAGGAGCTGCTGTTTGCGCGCCTGACCGAGGTTCTGCAAACCGCTGAACATGAGCCACGGGCTGACGCCGTCGCCCTGACTGCGGTGGTGAACGAATGTCGGGCACAGCATCAGCGGCTGCAGGAAATGAATCATGCTTTTCGGGATGCGCTGGAGGGGATTGTGCAGGGTGAGGTGTTGTCGCGCGATGCTGTGGCCGAACAGGGACGTGCCATGATTGGCTTGTTGCGCACGCATTGTGCTGATGAGGAAACGCGGCTCTTTCCGGTTGCGCGCGACCTGCTGTCTACGCAGGATTGGGCACAGCTGGAGCAACAGGCGCCAAATGCGACCGATCCGGTCTTCGGTCAACTCGATCCGCTGCGTTTCCAAACGCTCTATGATCACCTGAAAGACGAACTCGACACCGAGGATGCCGAATGAAATACAAGAATGTGGTCGATTTTCAGCATGGCTTGCCCGAAAAACTCGGCGTGCTCATGCTGAATCTTGGCACCCCGGATGCTCCCACGCCGAGTGCAGTGCGGCGCTATCTAGCCGAGTTTTTGAACGATCCGCGTGTGGTCGAGATGCCGCGTCCGCTGTGGTGGTTCATTCTCCATGGGGTGATTCTGCGGGTACGCCCGGCGCGCTCCGCGCGTGCCTATCAGGCCGTGTGGACAGATCGCGGCTCACCGCTGCTTGACATCGCCCGGCGCCAGGCGGATGGCTTGCGCGAGCGTCTGACGCAACGCGTCGGTGAGAACCTGAGGGTCGAGCTTGGCATGCGCTATGGGCAACCATCGGTGTCCCAGGCGTTGGATCGGCTCAAGGCGGAGAATGTTCGCCGTTTGCTGGTGTTACCCCTCTATCCGCAGTACTCAGGCACCACCACTGCCTCTACCTTCGATGCCGTTACCGATGAGCTGAGCACCTGGCGCTGGTTGCCGGAGTTGCGTTTCGTCAATCACTATCACGACGATCCGGCCTATATCGACGCTCTGGCCGCCAGCATTCGTGAGTTCTGGGCCGAGCGCGGCCAGCCGGATCAATTGCTGTTTACCTTTCACGGCATACCCAAGCGCTACTTCGCCGCTGGTGATCCCTATCACTGCCATTGCCATAAAACCGCCCGCATGGTGGCCGATACCCTGGGACTGGATGAATCGCGCTGGCTGGTGTCCTTTCAGTCGCGGGTGGGACGCGATGAGTGGCTTCAGCCCTACACGGACGAAACACTCACGCTGTGGGGGCGTGATGGAGTCAAAAGTGTGCATGTCATTGCTCCGGGCTTTTCAGCTGATTGTCTGGAGACCCTGGAGGAGATCAAGGTCGAAAACCGGCGCTATTTCCTGGAGGCCGGCGGGGAGTCCTACGAGTACATCCCCTGTCTCAATGACGCCCCGGCGCATTTGGACATGCTCGCCGGCCTGGTCGCGCGCCACACCTGCGGTTGGCCGGACATGCAGGCCGGTCAGGGTGCCGTCTGTCCGCATCAGCAGCATCTGGCGCTAGCGGTGGGGCAGGAATAATTCTTTACAGTGACAGAGGCGGGCCATGAGATCAGACCCGATCCAGACAGCCCCGTTGCTGGAGGACAGGTTGCCGCCGGACGCGGCGCCGTTCAGCGAGGATTGCAAGCTGACGCTGGAACGGCTGGCCGCGGATCTGCTCGCCGACGGTGTGATTTTGCCGCAGACGGCCGATGATCTGTTGCAGCCTGGCACAGGTGCTGAGGACCAGGCCCGGCATCCGCTGGAGCGCATTGCCGCGCAACAACTGATCGAGGCCCGGGCGCCGTACCGACGCCTGGATCTGGAAGTGCTGACGGCCTGGCTGGCGCAGCATTGTGGCTTGCCCTATCTGCACATTGATCCGCTGAAGATTGATGTGACCAATATCGGTGAGCTGACCACCATCGCCTATGCGACCTGGAACCAAATCCTGCCCATTGCCTTGACGCCCGAGAAGGCCGTGTTCGCCACCTGCGAGCCTTATCTAACCGGCTGGATGCACGAATTACAGCAAGTGCTCAAGTGCCGTATCGAGCGGGTCGTGGCCAATCCGCGCGATATTGACCGCTTTCGCCGCGAGTTCTTTGGGGTCTCGACTTCCATGCGCGGCGCCCGCTCCAGACATCAAAAACAGCCGGTCGATCTGCACAATCTCGAAGCTCTGGTGGAGCTCGGCCGTTCGAGTGCTCTGGAAGCCAGTGATAGTCATATTGTGCATCTTGTTGACTGGCTGCTGCAATATGCCTTCGAGCAGCGGGCCAGTGATATTCATCTTGAGCCACGCCGCGAGGCCGGTCAGGTGCGTTTTCGCATTGATGGCGTTATGCACCAGGTCTGTCCGTTTCCTGCGGCCGTTATGAAGGCCGTGACCAGTCGCATCAAGATCCTGGGGCGCATGGATGTGGCCGAGAAACGGCGTCCGCAGGATGGGCGTATTAAAACCCGCACCCAGGACGGACTGGAAGTCGAGATGCGGCTGTCCACCATGCCAACCGCCTTTGGCGAGAAACTGGTCATGCGCATCTTCAATCCAGAAGCCTTGCAGGAAGACCTGAGCGCTCTCGGCTTTGAACCCGAGGAAAAGGCGGTGTGGCAGCGCATGATCGGACAGCCGCACGGCATCATTCTGGTGACCGGGCCGACCGGGTCGGGCAAGACGACCACCCTGTATTCGACCCTGACCCGCCTGGCTACACCGGAGATTAATGTGTGTACCATTGAGGATCCGATCGAAAATCTGGTGCCGGCGCTCAATCAGATGCAGGTCAATCATGGCATCGGACTCGGTTTTGCCAGCGGTGTGCGTACCCTGTTGCGTCAGGATCCGGATGTCATCATGGTCGGCGAGATCCGCGATCTGGAAACCGCCGAGATGGCGGTGCAGGCGGCGCTGACCGGACATTTGGTACTTTCGACCCTGCATACCAACGATGCCCCATCCGCCATTACCCGGCTGCTGGATCTTGGCGTGCCGCATTATTTGATCAATGCCACCCTGCTTGGTGTGCTGGCGCAGCGCCTGGTACGCACGCTCTGTCCCTACTGCAAGACACCCCAACCCCTTGATCCCACGCTGTGGGAATCCTTGATCCGCCCCTGGTCATTCCCGACGCCGGCCGGGATGCAGGTGTCCGCAGGATGCGAAGCCTGCCGCCAGACAGGTTATCTGGGGCGCACCGGACTCTATGAGCTGTTGACGCTAACCCCGGGCATTCGCGAGCTGATCCGTGGTGCTCTCGACGAGCCCGCCCTGCGCGCCCGCGTCTATCAGGAAGGCATGCGGCCATTACGTCTCAGTGCAGCCCGTAAGGTGGCTGACGGCCTGACCAGTGTTGATGAAGTCTTGCGCGTGCTGCCGGCGGCACGGGAGCTTTGATGGGGTAGGTTTGGAAAATCCCGCCGGCAACCACATCTAGGCTCGCAATAGTCTAAAGAAGTGAGCACAATACGATGGAAAACTCTCCGCGTCCGACTGATCTTCAACTGCACACGCTGTCCCGAGTGCTGGAGCTGCACTATGACGACGGTGCCCATTTTCGCCTGCCGTGCGAATATTTGCGCGTCTACTCGCCTTCAGCCGAGGTACGTGGCCATACCCCGGATCAGGCTAAGCTGCAAATCGGCAAGGAACAGGTCAATATCACCAATCTAGAACCCGTTGGCAATTATGCGGTGAAGATTTTCTTCGACGATGGGCACAAGTCCGGGCTGTTTGACTGGGGCTATCTCTACAAACTTGGTCGGGGCTGGCAGCCGCTGTGGCAGGATTACTTGCAGCGGCTGCGCGATGCCGGGCGCTCACGTAGTGGGGAGGATCCCTTCAATCAGCTCCAGGCACGTGGTGAAGCCCCGTCAGAACGGCCTGTTTAGAGTCGCCCCTTGCGTCCGGCCACTCGCAGCCGTAGCGCATTGAGGCGGATAAAGCCGGTGGCGTCGCCCTGATCATAGGCGCCGGCGTCTTCTTCGAAGGTGGCAATGCTGGCGTCGAACAGGCTGTCGCTGGCTGAGCGCCGGCCAGTGACCAGCACATTGCCCTTGTAGAGCTTCAGGCGCACTTCGCCATTGACCACTGCCTGAGTCTGGTCGATAGCCGCTTGCAGCATGCTGCGCTCGGGGCTGAACCAGTAGCCGTTGTAGACCAGGCTGGCATAGCGCGGCATCAGCTCATCTTTCAGATGCGCGGCCTCGCGATCCAGGGTCAGGGATTCCATCGCCCGATGCGCCTTGAGCATGATGGTGCCGCCGGGGGTTTCATAACAGCCGCGCGATTTCATGCCGACATAGCGGTTCTCGACAATGTCGGCGCGGCCGATGCCGTGCATACCGCCGATGCGGTTCAGCTCAGTGAGCACCTCGGCTGGGCTCATCGGCTGGTTATCAATGGCAACGATATCGCCGCGTTCAAAGCGCAGCGTGATCTCCTGGGGTTGGTCGGGGGCCTGCTGCGGATCGCAGGTCCAGCGCCACATGTCCGCACCGGGTTCGACCCAGGGATCTTCCAGGTCATAGCCTTCGTAGGAAATGTGCAGCAGATTGGCGTCCATGGAGTAGGGCGATTTGGTGCCGTCGCGCTTCATCTCCACCGGAATGCCGTGCTGCTCGGCATAGGCCAGCAGCTTCTCGCGTGAGAGCAGATCCCATTCGCGCCACGGGGCAATGATCTGAATCTCCGGATTCAGTCCATAAGCTCCCAGCTCAAAGCGTACCTGATCGTTACCCTTGCCGGTGGCGCCGTGCGAGATGGCATCGGCGCCGGTCTCGCGCGCGATTTCGACTAAACGCTTGGCGATCAGCGGGCGGGCAATGGAGGTGCCGAGTAGATATTCACCCTCATAGAGGGCATTGGCGCGGAACATTGGATAGACGAAATCGCGCACAAATTCCTCGCGCAGATCGTCGATATAGATCTCCTTGACTCCGGCGGCCCGGGCCTTGGCGCGCGCCGGCTCGACTTCCTCGCCCTGGCCGACGTCTGCGGTGAAGGTGACCACCTCACAGCCATACTCCTGCTGGAGCCATTTGAGGATGACAGAGGTGTCGAGTCCGCCGGAGTAGGCGAGTACGACTTTGTTGATCTGGGGTGTGGACATGACGAGACTCCCTGAAAGTTATCTGAGGAATGTTATCGAGCGAACGATTGGCTGGCATTATCGCATGCCGCCGCCTTGTATGGCTGATGCGGCAGCATCGCTGGAGGCTGTGACTCGCAAATGTTGATGGCGCAGCTAGGCCATTGCGAAATCGCATTCCTGTCCGCACCTTGGCTGGATACTTGAGTGGTCATTGTCTCCAGTGGCCGGCTGTTGTCTGCTACCGCCAGGGTTCCTTAGTCTCATGAATACATCGTCTTCAGGCGCATCCGCCTCGCTCCCCGCCTTTTGTGAAGGCCTGCTGCACTTCGGGGCACTGCCGCCTCACCACGCCGAACTGGGCCAGCAGCCGGTGCTTGCGCAGGGGCAGAATGGGCTGGACGAGATCAACCCGGCGGCGGTCTATCAAACTCGTCTGGTCGCCGATGCGCTGCGCTACACCACCCTGCAACTGTGCGCTTCCAAAGAGTCCGGTCATCCCGGTGGCTTTGCCAGTGCCGCCGATGCGGTCGCGGCTTTGACCCTGCTGGGGCACACCAACCTGATTACTGAAGTTGGCCATCACGCCCCCGGTTTCTACAGCGCCATCTTCCTGGATGGTTCGCTGGAGGCCATGGGCATCACCACGATGACCGAGCTACAACAGCGTTTTCGCGAACACGACGGGCTGCTTGGGCATCTGTCCGGGGCCATGCCGGGTCTGCTCGCCCCTGCCGGACCGCTCGGGCAGGGGCAGCATTTCGCCATGGCCGGGGCCTATCTCAACCGTGAGAAGTTGTTCCCGGTCACCATTGGCGACGGCGGCCTGGGCGAGCCCTATGTGCTCTCGGCAATGAAGCATTTTCACACCAGCTATCCGGCGGTGACCAACTTCCTGCCGGTGCTGATCTGGAATGGCTTCAGCCAGGAGCATCACTCAATGGTCTCGCGTATGAGCAATGCGCAGATGGTCAATCTGTGGCAGGCGCATGATTTTGCGCGGGTGATCCTGATTGATGCCAAGGACTTCGACGATGCCGGTCAGCCGGGGGATTATGTTGACAGCACCCGATTCAGCGACCGCGCGCGCGATGCCTTCACCCAGGCGCTGCTGGCGGGGATGCAGGAGGCCGCCGATTCGGCCCTGAACGGCACCCTGACGGCGGTGATCGTCAAACAGCTCAAGGGCGCCGGTGTGCATGTGCAGGGCGCCAAGTCGCACAACCTCTACCCCGGCGATACGGTGGAAAAACCGGCGATTGCTGCCGCGCTGCAACGCCTGGCGCTGGCACCCGAAGCCTGGGCGCTGGTACGCACCCTGATGCAGCGTGCTGGCGGCGGGCCAGCCGGTAAGACGGTGGTGACCGAGTTTGAGCGCCCATTGACGGACATTGGCACTCTGCCAACCCAGGCATTCCCGCTCGGCGAGAAAGCTGTGCCGGCCAGCGCCCTGGCGGCCATGGTGGCCGAACTGGGGCGGCGCGATCCCGAATTCGTAGTCACCAATGCCGATGGCAACGAAGCCTCGGCCATGAAGGCGATCAACGAGGCGCTCAAGATCCGCCATCCCACTGAGGATGCGCTCTACAACCAAGCCCCCGGTGGCCAGGTCTATGAGCCGCTGAGTGAGGACGCCTGCGCTGGCTTCGCCGCCGGATTGGCGCTGTTTGGCGGGCGCTCGCTGTGGCTGTCCTATGAGAGCTTCGCCATCAATGGCTGGCCGATTGTGCAGACTGTCGGCCAGGCGATGGCTGAGTTGCGCCGCAAAACCCCGGCGGTGATTACCATGTTCACTGCCGGCGCTCTGGAGCAGGGGCGCAATGGCTGGACCCATCAGCGCCCGGAACTGGAGAACTATATCGCTGGGCAGCAGCGCAATGGCAATGTGTATCTGCTTTATCCAGCCGATGCCAACATGCTGCAAGCCGCTTATGGCTGGGCGCTGGAACAGTCCAACAAATGCATCAGCCTGATCGCCAGCAAGTCGCCGCTGCCAGTTTACAGCACGCCCGAGCAGGCACGAACCGCCGTCGAGCAGGGTGCGATGACGCTCTACGAAAGCCCCGCTGGCACCGGCCAGACCATCGTCTTTGCCGTCACCGGCGACATGGTCTATCTGCCGGTATTCGCGGCCAAGGATGCACTCGAAGCCGCCGGGCACCGGGTGCGTATCGTTGCGGTGGTCAACCCACGCCGCTTGTTCCGCTCGCAGGATGTCGCCTGGTCGCACAGTGCCGAGCCGGATGCGACCTTTATGGATGACGCTCAATTTGCTGAACACTTCAACGGCGATGTGCTGCTTGGCGTCAGTGGCGGTGGCACTCTGGCACTAGAGCCGGTGTTGCTGCGCGCGCGCGCAGCAGCGCGGGATCTGATCGGCTGGCAGCGTGGGGAGACCACCGCCAGCCCGGCGGAGATCATGGCCTACAACGGCCTCAGTGGCACGGCCCTGGCCGAGCGGACCCTGGCTTTGTTGTGACCATGACCAGCGCTGTCACCAAAATCATCGTCATCGACGACGACCCGACCGGCTCCCAGACCGTTCACAGTTGTCTGCTGCTGACGCGCTGGGATGTCGAGACCCTGCTGACCGGGCTGCGCGATGCCGCGCCGCTATTTTTCATTCTCAGCAACACCCGCGGCATGGGCGCGGAGCAGGCCGCCGCAGTGACCCGGGAGATTTGTCGCCAGCTGCGCACTGCTCTGGAACAACTCGCCGCCCAAGGGCTGCGGATTCAGCCACTCGTCGTCAGCCGTTCCGACAGCACCCTGCGCGGACATTATCCGGTCGAAACCGATGTGATTGCCGAGGAACTCGGCCCTTTCGATGCCCATTTTCTGGTGCCGGCCTTCTTTGAGGGCGGACGTATCACCCGCGATGGCATCCATTATCTGCGCGTCGATGGCCAGTTGGTGCCGGTGCATGAGACTGAATTTGCTCGTGACTCGGTGTTTGGCTTCAGCACCGCCTACTTGCCTGACTATGTGGCGGAGAAAACTCAAGGCCGCATTCCCGCCGGGCAAGTGGTGCAGCTGGGGTTGGCGGCGATACAGGGTGATCTCAGTGCGCAACTGCGCGCCCTGCACGGCAATCAATGCGTGGTGGTCGATGCCGAACAGCCCTCCGACCTGGACCGTTTCTGCACCCAGGTGCTGGCCGCCACCGCCGCAGGTCAGCGCTTTCTGTTTCGCAGCGCCGCCAGCCTACTGACCGCGCTGGCCAAACTGCCGCCTCAGCCAGTGGCGGCAGCCGACATGGGGCAGTTCGCCCGCAACGGCCAGCCGGGCGTGGTGCTGATGGGCTCCCATGTGGAGAAATCCAGCCGCCAGCTCGAACGCCTGATCGCGGCCGGGCGTGCGGAGCCGGGTGTGCTTCCCCTGGAGATCGCCATCGACCGCATCGACACTGAGGGTGAGGCGCTGCTGGAACAGCTTCAGCAGCAGGTGCGCGCAGTCATCCGCACTGGGCAGGGCGTGGTGCTCTACACCAGTCGCGGCGAGCGTCAGTTTCCAACCCGCGAAGCGCGCCTGGCTTTCGGCGAGCGGGTGGCGGCCTTTTTGGTGCGGATCGTCCAGACCCTGCCCGAGGACATCGGCTTTTTGATCAGCAAAGGGGGCATCACCTCCAACGATACCTTAAGCCAGGGGTTGGCGCTGCGGACCGCCCGGGTGCTGGGGCAAATTCTGCCCGGCTGCTCGGTGGTGCGCTGCCCGGCGGAGCATCCGCGCTTTCCCGGGCTGCCGGTGGTGATTTTTCCCGGCAATGTTGGCGACGATGACGCCCTGGCGCTGGCCTATCACCGCTTGTCGAGTCCGGCTCATGCCCAGAATTCCTGACGAACGCCCGCTCAATCCGCAACCGGACATCATCGCGGCGCTCAGCGCCGTTTTGCCCGCCGGGACGGTGTTGTCCTCCGCCGCCGAGCTGGCGCCCTATGAATGCGACGGCCTGACCGCCTTTCGCCAGCGCCCAATGGTGGTGGCGTTGCCCGAGTGCATTGAGCAGGTGCAACAGGTGCTCAGGTTGTGTCATGACGCCCGGGTGCCGGTGGTGGTGCGCGGCGCGGGCACCGGGCTGTCGGGCGGTGCGCTGCCGCTGGCCGATGGGGTGCTGGTGTCGCTGGCAAAATTCAACCGGATTCTGGCCGTTGATCCCGACAGTCTGAGCGCGCGGGTACAACCCGGGGTGCGCAATCTGGCCATCAGCGAAGCCGCTGCGCCCTATGGCCTCTACTATGCCCCGGATCCGTCCTCGCAGATTGCCTGCACCATCGGCGGCAATGTGGCGGAGAACTCCGGCGGGGTGCATTGCCTGAAATATGGCCTTACAGTACACAACATTCTCAAGCTCAAGCTGCTGACCATTGAGGGCGAACTGTTTGAGGTCGGTCGCGAGGCGCTCGATGCCCCCGGGCTGGATCTGCTGGCGTTGCTGACCGGCTCCGAGGGCATGCTGGCGGTGATTGTCGAAATCACCGTCAAGCTGCTGCCCAAGCCGGAACGGGCCCAGGTGTTGCTGGCCGCTTTTGCCGACGTCGAAACCGCTGGCGCAGCGGTCGCCGGCATCATCGCCGCCGGCATCACCCCGGCGGGGCTGGAGATGATGGACAACCCGGCGATTCGTGCCGCCGAGGATTTTGTCCAGGCCGGCTACCCGGTCGAGGCCGAAGCGGTGCTGATCTGCGAACTCGACGGCTTCAATGCCGAGGTGTCCTTTGAGGTGATGCGGGTGCGCGAGCTGTTGCTCAGCGCCGGCGCGACCGAAGTGCGCACCGCCGCCGATGAGGCCGAGCGCCTGCTGTTTTGGAAGGGACGCAAGGCTGCCTTTCCGGCGGTTGGACGCCTCTCACCAGATTATTACTGCATGGATGGCACCATCCCACGCCGTGAGCTACCCCGGGTACTGCGTCGCATCGCCGAGCTGGCGGCAGATTATAGTCTGCGGGTGGCGAATGTTTTTCATGCTGGCGACGGCAATCTGCATCCGCTGATTCTCTACGATGCCAATCATCCCGGTGAATTGGAGCGCGCCGAGGAACTTGGCGGTGCCATTCTGGAGTTGTGCGTCGCGGTCGGCGGCACCGTGACCGGCGAGCATGGTGTGGGTGTCGAGAAGCTCAATCAAATGTGCGTGCAGTTCAATACCACCGAGCTTGAGCAAATGCACCGCGTGAAAGCCGCCTTTGATCCGCACGGTCTGCTGAATCCGGGCAAGGCGGTGCCGACCCTGCACCGCTGTGCTGAATTTGGTGCCATGCATGTGCATCACGGTGAACTGAAATTCCCTGAGCTGCCACGGTTTTGACATTCCGCCATGATTGATTCCCATGACTGACCCCTCTTTCAGCACTGGCTCCGACCCGGATCCCAACCCTGACGTCAGCACTGACGTTAGCATTGGCGGCAATGTCCAGGACAGCGAGGCTGCACTGGTCGCCCAGGTGCACGAGGCCCAGGCGGCGGGGCGGGCGCTGCGGATTCAGGGCACTGGCAGCAAAGCCTTTTACGGCAACTCTTGCCCGGCGGAGGCGGTGCTCGATTGTACTGGACATCGGGGCGTGGTGGCCTATGAGCCCAGTGAATTGGCCATCACCGCTCGTGCCGGCACCTCATTGTTGGAGATTGAGCACCTGCTCGCCGAGCAGAGCCAGCAGTTTCCGTTTGAGCCGCCGCATTTTGGCGACGGTACCGGCAGCGACGATATTGGCGGTGGCACCCTGGGCGGATTGGTGGCAACCGGCCTGTCCGGGCCAAGCCGTCCTTATACCGGCAGTGTGCGCGATGCAGTGCTGGGGGTGCGGCTGCTCAATGGACGTGGCGAGGTGCTGCACTTCGGCGGTCAGGTGATGAAAAACGTCGCCGGTTATGACCTCTCGCGCCTGATGGCAGGTGCCCTCGGGGTGTTGGGCGTGCTGCTGGAGGTGTCGCTTAAGGTGATTCCAACGCCGCCTGCCACTCTCACCCTAGTACATGAGTGTTCTCTGGAGGCGGCCCTGCAGCAGCTACGCCGCTGGGCTAGGCGTCCGCTGCCGATTACCGCGAGTGCCTGGTATCAGGGACGGTTGATGATCCGGCTGTCTGGCAGTGACGAAGCCCTGGCCGAGAGTCACCGCCTGTTGGGCGGCACGCCCTTGGACGTGGCGGAATCGGCTTGGCGCGTGCTGCGCGATCAGCGCCACGCCTTCTTCCTCGGTGACGCGCCGCTGTGGCGCCTGTCCGTCAGTCCCGCAACCCCGGCTGATGCCCTGCCTGGCGCCGAAGATCAACTCATCGAGTGGGGTGGGGCGCTGCGCTGGCTGACCGGCGACCAAGATGTTGCTCAGCTGCGCGCCCTCGCCCAAGCGGCGGGTGGACATGCCACCCTGTTTCGCCCAGGGCGTGGCCCCATGCCCGCTGATGGGGTGTTCAACCCGCTCGAACCGGTGGTGAAGCGCCTGCATCAACAACTCAAAAGCGCCTTTGATCCCCAGGGGATTCTCAATCCAAGGCGCCTGTACCCGGATCTCTGAGCCTCCGCATCTTAGCCCCGCCCATGCAGACGCAACTCAGCCCCTCCGTGCGCGCCACCCCTGCAGGTCGGGATGCTGAGCCCATTCTGCGCGCCTGCGTGCACTGTGGTTTTTGCACCGCCACCTGTCCGACTTATCAACTGCTCGGGGATGAACTCGATGGCCCTCGTGGGCGGATTTATTTGATCAAAAACCTGTTGGAAGGCGAGGCCGCCACCCGCGCCACCCAGGTGCATCTCGACCGCTGCCTGACCTGTCTGAACTGCGAAACCACCTGCCCATCCGGGGTTAAGTACCACCATTTGCTCGATATCGGCCGCCAGCATGTGGAGCAGGCCGTTGCACGACCGCTGCACGAACGGCTGCTGCGCTGGGGGTTGCGGACCATCCTGCCTTATCCGCACCGTCTGCGTCCGCTGTTGTGGTTCGCGCAGCGGTTGCGCCCGCTGCTGCCAGCGGTACTGCGCGACAAGTTCCCACCTCGCCATCGCCCCGTAGTGTCTGCTGCGCTGCGCCCGGCAGTGGCAGCGGTGGCGGTTGCCGCATCCAGCGTCCAATCCAGAGACGAGTCCAGAGATAAATCGAGAGTCGAGTGTTCGCTTGGTGCTTACCAACCGCGCCAATCATGCCGATTACGTCAGGTCATTGTGCTCGACAACTGTGTTGAGCCTCTGCTCACTCCGGCCACGGTCGTCGCGCTGGAGCGCATTCTCGCGGCGCTCGACATTCAAGTCATGCGCGCATCGGGGGCCGGATGCTGCGGAGCCATCGCTGCGCATCTGGCGGCTCCCGAACAAGCCAAGCTGCAGATACGCCGCAACATCGACGCCTGGTGGCCGCTGGTGGAAGCCGGAGCCGAGGCGATTCTGGTTTCGGCCAGCGGCTGCGGCGCGGCGGTGAAGGATTACGGCTGGTGGCTGCGCGATGATCCCGACTATGCCGCGCGCGCCGCGCACATCGTGTCCCTGGCACAGGATCCCAGCGAATATTTCAGCGCCGAGGAGCTGGTGCCCCTAGTTGCAAGCCAGTCCAAACGCCTGGCGTTTCACCCCCCCTGCACCCTGCAACACGGCCAGCAACTTCCCGGCCAGGTCGAACACCTGCTGCGGGAAGCCGGCTTTGAACTGCTGCCGGTGCAGAACAGTCACAGCTGCTGCGGCTCAGCCGGCACTTACTCCATCCTGCACAGCACACTGGCCAATCAACTGCGGGATGACAAGCTCCAAACACTGGAAGTTACTGACCCCGCCCTGATTGTCACCGCCAATGTCGGCTGTCAAACCCATCTGCAAACCGCAACCGCACGCCCAGTGGTGCATTGGTTGGAGTTGTTTGATCCGGACGGCTGAGCAAGAGCGGTTGGGTCTGAAATTTTCAAGCAGGCTACCCCAACCGAAGGGTACTCAGGTTGTCATTCAAGGCAGAATCGCTCCTGTTGCGGAGATGGTTCCAACGACACTCCCGGCAATAGGCGCCTGCCCAACAGCGGGAATTTCTGCTCCAAACAAGGTCGCTGTGTCGGCATAGGTTCGAAGAATTCCGGAGGCCGGATCCTCCAGCGTACCAGCAAAAGAGAAAAGAAAGGCCGCCGGTTTGCCGAGAAGCGTCAAATGCTGACCATTGGAACTCAAACGCAGGCCATCTGCGGCGAATAGCGTCTCATCAATCTTGAATCCCGCTGGCAATACCAAAAAACCTGCCTGTTTGTCGACAATCGTCACTGAACCGCCCAATTCAACGGGCACGGCATAGGTATCGCTGCCACCAAAATCCAGATAGCGTCTTGTTTCGAGCGCACGACCGACGACGGTTGTCTGTTGATCGCCGCCATCGAGGTACTCAGTCATCGGCGGTTCGGCATCAGCACCGACTTCAACCTGCGCAACCGGCCCCCAGGTGAGTCCCGAGAAGCCTGCCCAAGGGGCATTTCGAACTTGAAGACCGTAGGATCCCGCCCTCGCTGCTGCGAAGGTGAAGGTTCCGGAGCCATTACTTGGCAAAATATCGGCATCGCCGACGCGGCTCACATCGATCAACTCAATGTCGTCGATCCACCAGCCATGCCGTTCTTCGATGCCGCTGTAATAACGATCCTGCCGGGTGTAGGTAAACCTGAACTGAGCGACTTTGTTCGCTGCTGCGTCGAGAGACACATTCTTTGGGTCAAAGGCGGTTTCTCCTTGATCACCCGTGCCTTGCTGAGTCCAAATATCACTCCAACTTGCGCCAGAATCCAAGGAAATCTGTACGCGAGCCACTTGTCCCGCATTGGCATATCCAAGTCGACTCTGAAATTGCAGACGGCTGTTCTGGCTTAGCAGATATTCATTTGGCAAATGAAAAGACTGGTCTGTTCCATCTGGATGCAGAAGATGAAAAGCCTTTATCCCAGATGCTGAAGCTTCGTCGGATATCAACGCGTAACCTTCTGAGACCTCAGGGATAACCTGTGGATCGCCATTTTCCGCCCCGGTGAAAAACGCACTTGGGGTCAAATCGAAGGAGCGAATCTCATAGCGATCCGACCAGGCAAGGGTATCGAATTGGTAGTCTGCTTCGCTCCCCGCAGCAAGGTATGCCGGGCCGTCGATGCTGAGTTCTGGCTCGTTCCCTGGATCAGTTGGATCGAAAATTGTCAGCTGATACTGAAAACGGCGTGCAACACCGTCGATGACGACATTATCGATCGTGACCGACCAGAGTGTATCCCGTTCTACGGGAGGCCAATCACCAGGGTCTTGTGGATCATAGTAACCAACCGGTGCCCAGACAATGCTTTGCTGATAATCATTGTTTCGCGAGTGGACTTCGGTCGGAACCGTCTCGCCATCTTTGGTCATGGTCACGGTCGCGCCAGAGAAATCGGCATTCTCATACATGAAAGACCAGCGCGGAAAAACGACCGGGTAAGGCACATAGCCAGGTGGGGGCCAAGCGATGAAGTTATCACGACTCGCGGGCCACAGCAGTCCATAATCCCTTTCTGGGAAATAGGTGACATGCCGCGCCCGATGTTCCCCGACCTTCGGGATGTCCCCAGTTCCTATTACTTCAATGGTTGGCAGCAGTGTTTTGTAGCGATGCCCCGCGCGTGTATTGTTATCGCCGTTGTCGCGGAAAGCCGAGTAAATGGAGCCGGGTCCATTGGTACCGCCAGAGAGATTGGAATTATCCGCTGCTTCCGCTCCATCGGCGGTGTAGCACAACCAGCTTGGTGGCGGTGAGTGATTGAGTTCATCATTGGCGCTCATCATTAACGCACCAAGCTGCGCTTTCTCATTGGCAGCCTCATCAAGGTTAACATCCGTGTGAACACCGGCCATGGCTCTGAAATAATTATAGCGGAGCAAGGTGGCGGCTTGAAAATCGGCGGCAATCGTCCCCGCCACACAGCTATCCACGTCTCCATTCCAAGTGATGGGTATCTTTTCTGAGGCAAGAAAAACCGCGTTGTAGAAGCCACGCGTCAACCCCCGGATGGAAATATCCAGCTGACCGAAAGAGCCAGTAACCGGGAAAGCCGCTGAGGTCGTCCAACGCCCTTCAGAGACATCAAATCCATCGGCATCCGCCCACTTGATCACTGACACCGTCAACATAACTGCAAACAGCGTTTTCGCGCTAATTGCCACGCAACGACAGGTCAGCATAGTTCGCAAAGTTCTTTGCATAAAATATTTGCCTCTACAGGTAAAATGCTGGTTCTAACCATACCATTGACCCATGTCATGGGGCGGATTGGTGTGGCAGCCTGCGCGAGACTGACCTGTCCTTGGTGGTCGTTGCCGGTTATTGTGGCATTGCGTGCCCCGGTAGCGAATGAAATTGCAGTTGCCCGTTCTGAAGATTGATGTCGATCAGATCACCGGGTTTGAAATGGCCGGCCAGAATCTGCTGGGCGAGCGGGTTCTCCAGCTGGGTACGAATGGCCCGTTTCAGCGGTCGGGCACCATAGACGGGATCGAAGCCGGCTTCACCCAGGTGATCAATGGCCGCGTCGCTGATTTGCAGGCCGATGTCGCGTCCAGCCAGGCGTTCGCGCAGGTAGTGGAGCTGGATGCCAGCGATGGCGCGAATCTGCTCAATATCGAGCGGGTGGAAGACCACAATTTCATCAAGACGATTGATGAACTCGGGGCGGAAGGCCTGGCGCAGAATGCCCATGACGGCCGCCTTCATCTCGTCATAATTGGCCTCGCCGGCGGTTTGCTGGATGACATCCGAGCCGAGATTGGAGGTCATCACAATGGCGGCGTTGCGGAAGTCCACGGTGCGACCCTGACCATCGGTGAGCCGGCCGTCATCCAGCACTTGCAGCAGCACATTGAAGACATCCGGGTGGGCCTTCTCGATCTCATCGAGCAGGATCAGGCTGTAGGGCTGTCGGCGCACGGCTTCGGTCAGATAGCCGCCTTCATCATAGCCAACATAGCCGGGCGGGGCGCCAATCAGGCGCGCCACCGAGTGCTTCTCCATGAACTCGGACATGTCGATGCGCACCAGGGATTCCTCGGTATCGAACAGAAAGTGCGCCAGCGCCTTGCACAGCTCGGTCTTGCCCACCCCGGTGGGGCCGAGAAACAGGAAGGAGCCAATGGGGCGGTTGGGGTCGGACAGCCCGGCGCGGGAGCGGCGGATGGCATTGGACACGGCACGCACGGCTTCTTGCTGGCCGACCACCCGTTGCTGCAGGGCTTCTTCCATGCGCAGCAGTTTGTCCCGCTCGCCTTCGAGCATTTTTGACACCGGGATGTTGGTCCATTTGGACACAATCTCGGCGATTTCCTCATCGCTGACTTTGTTGCGTAGCAGGCGGTTGCTGCTCTGTTTGCTGTCACTGGCGGCGGCCAGGCGCTTTTCGAGTTCCGGAATACGTCCGTATTGCAGCTCCGACATGCGGGTCAAATCGCCCGCGCGGCGCGCGGTTTCCAGCTCCACCCGGGCGCGATCGAGTTCTTCCTTGATGTGTGCGGTGCCTTGGACAGCGGCTTTTTCGGACTGCCAGATGTCATTGAGGTCAGCAAACTCGCGTTCCAGCTTGGCGATGTCGTCTTGCAGATCGCCGAGGCGCTTCTTGGAGGCCTCATCCGCTTCTTTTTTCAGCGCCTCGCGTTCGATTTTGAGCTGAATCAGACGGCGGTCAAGTTTGTCCATTTCCTCGGGCATGGAGTCGATTTCCATGCGAATCTGCGAGGCGGCCTCATCGATCAGATCAATCGCCTTGTCCGGCAGCTGGCGATCCGTGATGTAGCGGTGCGACAAGGTGGCGGCGGCGATGATAGCCGGGTCGGTGATCTCAACCGCATGATGCACTTCGTAGCGTTCCTTGAGGCCCCTCAGGATGGCGATGGTATCTTCCACGCTTGGCTCTTGCACCAGAACCTTCTGGAAACGGCGTTCGAGCGCGGCGTCCTTCTCGACATACTTGCGATATTCGTCCAGGGTGGTGGCGCCGATGCAGTGCAGCTCACCGCGCGCTAGTGCGGGCTTGAGCATGTTGCCGGCGTCCATGGCGCCCTCAGCCTTGCCGGCGCCGACCATAGTGTGCAGCTCATCAATAAACAAAATGATGTTGCCTTCCTGGCGGGCGACATCATTGAGTACCGCCTTCAGGCGTTCCTCGAACTCGCCGCGGAACTTGGCTCCGGCAATGAGCGCGGCCATGTCGAGCGCCAGTAGGCGCTTGGTTTTGAGGCCCTCGGGCACTTCACCGTTGACGATGCGCTGCGCCAGTCCCTCGACGATGGCGGTTTTGCCCACCCCCGGCTCGCCGATCAGCACTGGGTTGTTCTTGGTGCGCCGTGCGAGCACCTGAATGGTGCGGCGGATTTCATCATCGCGTCCGATCACCGGGTCGAGCTTGCCCTGTTCGGCGCGCTCGGTCAGATCGATGCTGTATTTCTCCAGGGCCTGGCGCTGTTCCTCGGCGTTGGGATCCTCGACCTTCTGGCCGCCGCGCATGTTGTCGATGGCGCGTTCAAGCGCGTTTTTGCTCGCTCCGGCGTCGCGCAGGGCACCGCCGAGTTCGCCCTTGTCCTCCAGCGCCGCGAGCACGAACAGCTCGGAGCTGATGTACTGATCATTACGCGTCTGCGCGAGCTTGTCGGTGACGTTGAGCATCCGGTTCAGGCTGTTGGAGAGGGTCACATCTCCGCCGGTGCCCGAGACCTGGGGCTGGCGCTCCAGCGCTTCACCCAGCGCCGAGCGCAGGCGATTGACATTCACATCCGCTTGCGTGAGCAGGTGACGTACACTGCCACCGTCCTGATCGAGCAGCGCGATCATCAGGTGCAACGGCTCAATGAACTGGTGGTCGCGACCGACGGCGAGACTCTGCGCATCGGCCAGCGCCATCTGAAACTTACTGGTCAGCTTATCCATTCGCATGGTGGTTCTCCGGTAATGCTTAGGGTTATTACCTCGGAACTAGGGGAGGGCAGCCGATTATTCAAGCAGGAGTGATGCCAATCAAGCAGGAGTGATGCCAATTTGGTTGAGACTTTATTAGAACGCTGGATGGTATCAAGGTGTGCCCAATTATAAATCTGTATTAACCTTTTAGCTGTTCATTTGCGCGCTGGGCCTGCCAAAATAGTAGCCTTGGTAATACTGTACACCCAGATCACGCAGTACGTGGAATTCTGACTCGGTTTCCACACCTTCCGCGAGTGTTGCTACCCCCATATCGAGCAGGTAGCGCTGGAACATTTCCAGCATCTGGCGTTTGGCTTCCGGGGCAGTGTCGATGTCGCGGATTAGCGCGATGTCAAACTTAACGTAATCCGGTGGCACTTCTGTTAGCTCGATCAAGCGCGCCTGGCCGGCGCCAAAGTCGTCGTAGGCAAAACCGATGTTCAGCGCTTGCAGGTCATCGCGAATACGTCGGATCAGGGGCAGGTTAGTCGCAGCGGCTTCATGCATCTCAAACACGAGCTGAAGTTGTGGAAAAGCCGTGCGGATGCTCTGAACGCAGCGCAGCAGACGTTCCGGATTGGCGAGTTCGCCGGGGTGGATGTTGAAGAAATAGCGTCCTTCAGGGCGCAGCGTGTTGGCGATCTCCAAGCCTTTTTGACGAAAGAGTTCGCTCAGGTGTACTTCCATTTCTAGGCTTTCGGCAATCTGAAACAGGGCTAATGGCGCCTGTGGCAAGTTGTCCAAGGCGCCGCGGCCGAGCATTTCATAGGCGAAGGTTGTGTCGCTGGCATCCACGATTGGTTGGAAGGCAGCGGTGACCGCTCCCTTGAGCAATAACAGTTGCAGTTCGCGCGCGCCGCGTGGCAAATTCTCGGGCAGGGCGCCGCTACGCACACTGGTGCGGTCGCTTAGGTTGTCGTCGGTGGGCTTCTGTTCAATCAGGCGGTATTCCTGATCGGCGAAGTGCAGCACATCACCGGCGAGCAGCCCTTGTTCGCGTTCGATGCGCTGATGATTGACATAGCAACCGTTGGTTGAACCCAGGTCGCGCAGCAGAAGCTGATTCTCAATGCAGTCGAGTTCGGCATGACGGCGTGACACCTCGGTGCTGTCGAGGATCAGCGCGCAGTCCGGGTGGCGACCAACTAGAAAGGGGAACTGATACAGGTGTATGCGTCTGAGGCGTTTGGATTCACCAACATATCCTTCAAGATACCAGCTGTTTCTGACCATGCCTGTGTTACCCCTTTGAACTAGCCGATTTTTGATGATACCGATCATAATTCATACGGCTATACTGTTTATTATCCTTGAAAACCAGCGAGTCAGTTCTGATGAAAAAATCGACCCGTGCGTTCCTTGTGCTGTCATCTTTTATAGGGCTGACGCTAATCTTTGGCTCGGCTCAGGCTCAATCAACCACTTGTGCTGATTCCTGTTTGCTCGGCGAGCCGGGCGCGGAGTCGCTTTGTACTCTATGGGATGCAAATACCGGGCAGTGGATTGACGCGCCGGACCTGGGCGTTGGCTCGATGCATGATCGTGCCCGCGCGTATTTACCCTGGCTGCGGCAACAGTTGATGCCTGCCGGCGGCGTGATGAGCGCGATCTTTACCGATGCGAGCTATCAGCAGGTCGCGAGCTATGGGGGCGAGCGGGATGTTGCGATCTGGACTGGCAGCTATCTGGCCGCCGAGGCGTTGCGCCTGATGACGACCGGGGCTGAGGACGCCTTTCATCAGGTGGTGGAAACAGCCGCCACCCTGCATCGCTGGTGGAATATCCCCGGCGATCCTGGCTATCTGGCCCGCTTTGCCGCTCCTTCAAGCAGTCCGCCGGAAATCAAGGCCACCCTGCCCGGCGATGATGACGAAGTGTATCAGAACTGGCTCTATGACGGCGTGTTTTGGGACTGGCGCGGCGATGTGAGCCGTGACCAGTATCAGGGAGTGCTGCTTGGCTACTCTCTGGCTTACGAGGCGCTGGCCGCCTGGCAGGATAATCCTGAATATGGTGCAGTTGCTCGTGCGACCATGGAGCGCTTGCGCGCGGATACGGTGGAGTTTGCCGAGCAGTTGATGCAGCGCGAGCGCCGCACGGTCAATATTAAAATCAATGATCGGACTGTGTCTCTGGACATGATGCTGGAGAACGTCGTGTATCTGACAGCGGCTATGCCCGATGGTGTGCCGACACTGGAGATTAATCTCGACACTGGTGAGGTCAAGGGTCAGGGCATCCTGGTGTTTTGGCCCGATCCGGCGGAATATATCCGCCAGATCCCCGGGTTTGGCTGGTTTCCGTCGCTTCCACTGCCCACTCAGGCGATTCAGCTGGGAGCGGCGTTTCGCATCGCCTTGCAGATGTCAGAGCAGGTTCCAGGGTATGAAAGCCGTTCTCAGGCGCTGGCCGATTATTATGCCGCCAAGGCCGACGGTTGGCTGACGGTCGCCGAAGGCTGGAGCAATACCAATCGCTGTGGCGACGGCTATCATGGCCTCAATATCGGTTTCATGCCGGTGTATAGTTGGACACGGCTGGAAAGTGATCCGGTGCGCAAGGATCGTTTGCAGCGCAATCTGTTGCAGGGGCGCATGTGGCCAGCGGTGGCGGAAGATAAGAACGTCTTCTTTGCTTTCATTTACGCCTCTCAGGCCCCGGCCGAAACCGATACAAGCAGCATTGTCGCAGATCATGTGGCGCAACTGGCCGGTTTCCCCCCCCCACCCAATGAGGCGCGGCCAGTCAATCTGGTGGGCCAGTATCCCGAAAACCCCAGCTGTCCGGGGCTGTCGTCGGTTGCCGTGGATGTCAGCCAGCGGGTGCCGGCCAGCTTCATCTGGGAGCGTCAGCCCTGGAAATTGGAGGATCCCGGCGTGCCGAATCGCCTCTATGGCGGGGTTGATTATCTGCTGGCCTATTGGATGGGGCGGCGCTATGACTATATTGCCGATGATGCTCCCGGCACCTGTTTGCGCCCGCGCGCCATGCCGGCTGCCTCGGCTGGTGTGCTGGAAATTCCCCAGCCCAATTCGGTGCAGACCGGCATTGGTCTGGTCTCTGGTTGGTATTGCGAGGCGCGCACGCTGGACATTTCAATTGATGATGGCGTGCCGATTCCGGTCGCCTATGGCACCTCGCGCCAGGACACCCGCCCGATCTGTGGGGATACCAATAACGGCTTCGGCTATCTGATCAACTACAACAATTTGGCCGACGGCGAGCATCGCGTGCAGGTATGGCTCGACGGGCAGCCGGCGGCACAGGCGACCTTCCAGGTTCGCACGCTTGGCGCGCCTTTCCGACAGGATCTGGCGGCCAAACAGTGGTTGGAGGACTTTCCGGCGGTGGGGCAGAGCACCCTGTTGCGCTGGCAGACGGCCAATCAGAGTTTTGTGATTGCCGGCAGCGGAACTGTGCGTGCCGCCGGACAGGCGGTCGCGCGTGCCACCGGGCCGACGGGACCAGGCTATTTGGAAATTCCCCAGCCGGACTCGGATCAGAGTGGCATTGGCTTGGTGTCTGGTTGGTATTGCACCGCCAATACCGTGTCGATTCAGATCGATGGCGGGCCTTTGCTGGAGACTGGCTATGGCACCGGCCGGGCCGATACGCTGTCGGCTTGTGGCGATACCAACAATGGCTTCGGCTTTCTAATCAACTACAACAACCTGGGTGATGGCCCCCATCAGATCACCGCCTATGCCGATGATCTGGCCTTTGCGACAGCATCCTTCAGCGTGCAGACGCTGGGCGAGCCTTTTGTGACTGGATTAACGGCTGAGTACGGCATCCTGGATTTCCCCGCACCGGGCCTGGCCACTCAGGTGCGCTGGCAGGAGGCTAATCAGGGCTTTACCATTGTGGGGGTGAATCCACGCTGAGCGCGTGTGGCCAGGTTGCTCATGAAGCCTGCTCTGGCGCTGTCACGCGCGCCAGGGCGCGATGGCCGATGTCGCGCCGATAGAAACCGCCGTCGAAGTGAATGTGCTCCAGGTTGGCATAAACGGTGGCGCGGGCGCTGGCCACATCCGCACCCAGAGCGGTTGCGCACAGCACCCGCCCGCCGCTGCTGAGAATTGCGCCCTCTTGGGCCTGGGTGCCGGCGTGGAAGACTTTGCAGTCGGGGGTTTGTGCCACAGCCTCCAGCCCCTGGATGATATCACCGGTCTTGGGGCGGTCAGGGTAGCCGGCGGCGGCCATGACCACGCCCAGGGCGACCCTGGAGTCCCAGTTCAATGGGGCCTCGCTCAGGTGGCCGTCGCAGGCATCCAGGCACAGTTGCACCAGATCGCTCTGTAAGCGCATCAGCAGTGGCTGGGCTTCCGGGTCGCCCAGACGACAGTTGAATTCCAGCACCCGGGGCGCGCCCTCGGCGTCGATCATCAGCCCGGCGTACAGAAAGCCGCGATAGCGCAGGCCTTCCTCGGCCAGTGCCCACACTGTGGGGCGCATGATCTCGGTCATGATGCGCTCATGCAGTTCGGCGGTGACCACCGGTGCTGGCGAGTAGGCGCCCATGCCGCCGGTGTTGGGGCCATTGTCGCCCTCATCGCGAGCCTTGTGATCCTGCGAGCTGGCCAGAGGCACCAGCGTCTTGCCATCGACCAGCGCAATAAAACTGGCCTCTTCGCCACTCAGAAACTCCTCAATGACCAGCCGCTGTCCGGCGGCGCCAAACTGCTGCTCGCTCAGCATGGCATGCACGCTGGCGCGCGCCTGGGCCAGATCCTCGGCAATGATCACTCCTTTGCCAGCCGCAAGACCGTCGGCCTTGATCACCACCGGACGGGTGAAAGGGGCGCGGGCCTCCAGCCAAGCCAGGGCTTCAGCTTCGTCGCTGAAGCTTTGGTAGTCCGCCGTGGGGATTCCGTGGCGGGCAAGGAAATCCTTGGTGAACTGCTTGGAACCTTCCAACTGGGCCGCAGCGGCCCTGGGACCAAAGCACCGCAGCCCGGCCGCCGCAAAAGCATCGACAATGCCAGCCACCAGCGGTGCCTCGGGGCCGACGATGGTCAGTTCCACCGCCTGCTCGCGGGCAAAGGCGACCAGACTGGGAATGTCATTGGCGCTGATCGAAACATTCTCGATGCCAGGCTCGCGAGCCGTGCCGCCATTTCCCGGCGCGACCCAGACCCGCTCGGCCAGGGGGGATTGCCGGACTTTCCAGGCCAGCGCATGTTCGCGCCCGCCGCCGCCGATGATCAGTAGATTCATGGTTGCAAATGCTGATAATTGGGTGACTGATAACTGAGTGACTGATACTGGCTGAATGAGTGGCGGTTCAGACGCGCGGCTTGCGCTCGAAAGCGGTGAGGCCGCGACCGGAATCGCCGGCGCGGATAAAGGCCAGAATACGCTCGGTCTCGGGGCCGGGCAGTTGGGCTTCAGCCGCTTCCATGGCGCGGACGAGTGGCTGTCCAGAGCGGAACAGGAGCCGATAGACCGCCTTGATGTGACGGCGCTGCTCGGCGCTGAAGCCCTGCCGCCGCAGGCCAACGGTGTTGATGCCGATCAGGCGCGCGCGCTGGCCGTTGGTCAGTGCAAAGGGTGGAATATCCTGGGTGACGCCGCTGACACCGCCAATCATGCAGGAATCACCGATGCGACAAAACTGATGCACCGCCACATGGCCGGAGAGAAAACAATGGTCTCCAAGCTGCACATGGCCACCAAGGGTGGCGGTATTGGCGAAAATATTATGATGGCCGACGTGACAATCATGGCCAATATGAGCAAAGGCCATCAGATAGTTGTGATCGCCGATGCAGGTGCCAGCCTCGGTCTTGACGCCCCGGCTGATGTTGACGCCTTCCTTGAAGTGATTGTGTTGCCCGATGATCAGCGGTCGCGAATCCTCCGGGCGGAAGTGGATGTCCTGCGGCTCGCTGCCCAGGGTGGCACCGTGGCAGACGCGATTGCCAACGCCCAGCACGGCCGCGCCCTCAATGCGCACATGGCTGTCGATGACGCAGTCGGCGCCGATGCGCACGCCGGCACCAATGATGGAGTAGGGGCCGATGCTGGCGCTCGGATGAATGTCGGCATCCGGTGCGACCAAAGCGCTGGGATGAATACTCATGGCGTCGCTGCAGTCTCAGTGGCGGAAATGCCGGGTGCCGGTAAAGATCATGGCAATGTCGTGCTCATCGGCGGCGGCAATGACTTCAGCATCGCGCATGGAACCGCCGGGTTGAATCACGGCCGTGATGCCGACGGCGGCGGCTTGATCCAATCCATCGCGGAACGGGAAGAAGGCATCTGAGGCCAGCACGGCGCCCTTGACCTCCAGTCCGGCTTGTTCGGCCTTGATGGCTGCGATGCGGGCGGAATTCACCCGACTCATCTGCCCGGCACCGACCCCGATGGTCATGCGCTCGCGCGCATAGACAATGGCATTGGACTTGACAAATTTCGCCACCCGCCAGCAGAACAGCAAATCGGCCATTTCGCTTTGGCTGGGCGCCCGCGCGCTGACTTGGCGCAGCTCGGCGGCCACCAGTTGATCGGCGCTTTGCACCAGCAGTCCGCCAGTGACGCGCTTGAAGTCGAGCGGAGCGCTGGAGCCGGCCACCGTCCAGTCGCCACAACTTAGCAGGCGGACATTTTTCTTGGCCCGCGCGGCCTCAATTGCCCCCGGGCTGACGCGCGGGGCAATGATCACCTCAACAAACTGGCGGTCGATGATCAGTTGTGCAGTGGCGGCGTCCAACTCACGGTTAAAGGCAATGATGCCGCCAAAGGCGGATTCCGGATCGGTGGCAAAGGCGCGCTCATAAGCTTCGCTCAGGGTTGCGCCCTCGGCCACGCCACAGGGGTTGGCATGCTTGACGATGACGCAGCAGGGCGCATCGGTGAATTGCTTGACGCATTCGAGCGCCGCATCGGTGTCAGCAATGTTGTTGTAAGACAGCTCCTTGCCCTGGTGTTGCTCGACGCTGGCGATGCAGCCACCGGGGGTTCTGGGCTCGACGTAAAAGGCCGCGTGCTGATGTGGATTCTCGCCATAGCGCAGCGATTGCTGGCGGCGGAAATGCGTATGCAGGGTGCGGGGGAAGATGAGTGCATCGCTGGCTGGGGTCTGGACTTCAGCCGTGGTCCGGGCGATTTCCAGGCGTCGGCCGAGTTCATTGGCGATGGCGGCGTCATAGCTTGCGGTGTGTTCAAAGGCGCGCACGGCGAGATCGAAGCGCAAGGCATCGCTGACCTGGCCCTGGTTGGCGTCCAGCTCCGCGATCAGGCGTGGATAGTCGCTCGGCTCCACCAGCACGGCGACAGCGGCATGATTCTTGGCCGCTGCACGCACCAACGTCGGTCCACCGATATCGATCTGCTCAATGGCATCGGCCAGCGGGCAATTGGGATCAGCGGTTTGCTGCTCAAACGGATAGAGGTTGACCACCACCAAATCGATTGGCGCGATGCCATGTTCTTGCATCACGGCATCATCCGTGCCACGCCGCCCGAGAATGCCGCCGTGAATTTTGGGATGCAGGGTCTTGACCCGACCGTCCATCATCTCCGGGAAGCCGGTGTGGTCGGCGACCTCGGTGACTTGCAGGCCGAGTGCGCGCAAGCGGGTCGCGGTGCCGCCGGTGGACAGGATCTCAACTTGATGCTGGGCGAGAGCGGCGGCCAGCTCAGGCAGGCCGGTTTTGTCCGAAACACTGATCAGGGCGCGTCGAATGGGGTGCATAGCGGTTTCAGTGGCTGCTGTGTGAATTGTAGAGATAGAGCGTGTCAGAATGCGAACACGGGTTTAGAGGTTGCGCGGGTCATTGGCTGACTTCAGGCCATACTGCGCGATCTTCTTGCGCAGCGTGCCACGACTGATGCCCAGCGTTCGCGCTGCCAGGGTTTGGTTGCCGTGGCTGTGGTGCAGTACAGCCTCCAGCAGGGGACGCTCAACTTCATCGAGGACAAAACGATAGAAGTCATTGATCTGGTGATCCCCCATGCGTTGCAGATAGGACTCCAGGGCGGTGCGCACGCAATCGCGCAGGGGAATGCTGTGCTCCGGTTCAGCCTGCGCACGGTTGTCGGGTGCGTGCCCCTGGCAGCAGGGATTCGGCTTGGCGCTGTATGCCGTGGCTGAATTCATGCGTCATTCTCCCGTGTCATCAGGTCGGTCCATTGGTTCGGAAAAGTAGTCTTGCATCAGGCGGAATTGTTGGGTCGCTGAACTGGCGGTTAACAGAGCTTGGCGCGCGGTGGCAAAGCCCGGCAGCGCTTGGCAGTACCAAAGGATGTGCTTGCGTGCCACTCGGGAGCCGCGTATTTCCCCGTAAAAATCATAGAGTTCGGTGAGGTGCGCGAACAGGATATCGCGAATGCCTGCCAGATCAGGGGGCTTGGGGTGCTCACCGGTGGCCAGGAAGTGCTGGATCTGGTGAAAGATCCAAGGCTGTCCCAAGGCGCCACGGCCAATCATAACAGCATCGGCTCCTGTGTGTTCAAGCACTTTATGAGCATCCAGGGCGCTCCTGATATCGCCATTGGCGACGAGGGGCAGAGTGGTGTGCTCGCGCAGGGCGGCCAAGCTGTCATGTTCCGCCTGTCCCTGGTAGCCGCAGGCCCGGGTGCGTCCATGGACAGTTAACAGGGCAATGCCCGCCTCCTCGGCAATCCGGGCGATGCGTGGCAGGTTGCGCGTCTGAGGCGACCAGCCGGTGCGGGTTTTGACGCTGACCGGCACCTCGACGGCTCGCACCAGGGTGTGCAGAATGCGTGCCACCAAGGATTCATCGCGCAGCAGGGCCGAGCCGGCGGCCTGGCGACAGACTTTTTTGGCCGGGCAGCCCAGGTTGACATCGATCAAATCCGCGCCCTGATCGACGGCATAGCGGGCAAAATCCGCCATGGCAAGCGGATCGGCGCCGGCGATCTGCACCGCAAAGGGGCGGGCTTCGCGCTGGTGATCCAGGCGCTGCGCGCTGGTGGAAGTATGGCGCAGGGCCGGGTTAGCGGAGAGCATTTCGGAAAAGGCCAGTCCGGCGCCAAAGTGGCGGCATAGGCGCCGAAAGGGGCGGTCGGTGATGCCGGCCATGGGCGCGAGCAGCACCCGCGAGGACAGTTCCAGCGCGCCAATGCGTAAGGGAGGAGGAGACGAGACGGGAGATTCCGACATTGAGCGAGTCCGCCGGGGACGCGAGCGACTGTTTAGCGGCTGTGGTGGGCCTGGCCGCTGAGCAGCGCCCATTGATTCTGGATGACGGGAGCGGCAAAAGTGATGTGCTCGCGATAGGCCGCCAGCACCGGCGGGATCTGCGGCTCCAGCAGGCCGGACAATGCCACCTGGGCGTTTGCAGTGCACAGATTGGTCAGGGTCGGTGCCAGCTCGATCAGGATGCCAGCAAGAATATTGGCCACCACCACCTCAGCCGGGCGGGTGGGTTTGGTCTCAGTGTCTTGGACCTGCAACCGGTCGGCCACGCCGTTGGCTTGAGCATTGCTTAGGGTGGCGGTCAGTGCCTGGGGATCATAGTCGATGGCCAGCGCCTGGGCGGCGCCGAGTTTGAGCGCGGCAATGGCCAGGATGCCAGAGCCACAGCCGTAGTCGATGACGGTTTTGCCGCGCAGGTCGAGGCTATCGAGCCACGCCAGACAGAGCGCGGTGGTGGGGTGTGAGCCAGTGCCGAACGCGAGTCCGGGGTCGAGGCTGACGATGACCGGGGGCGGCATGGTGCTGGCCGCAGGCGGCGCCTGCTCATGCGGGCACACCCAGAGCCGGTGTCCAAAACGTTGCGGGCGCCAGTGCTCCAGCCAAGCGCGTTCCCAGACCTGATCTGCGAGTGCTTCCAGAGTCGCCGGCGCGGCTAGGCTGTCGCGCAATAGCGTGGCGGCCTGCTCAGCGCTGGCGCGCGCCTCGGGGCAATCCTCGAACAGGGCGGTGACGCGCACCAGCGCCCACAGCGGCATGGCGCCCGGCGCGGGTTCAAGTAAACTGAGATCGGCCGGGCGCAGCATCTCAGGCTGGTAAGGGCCGTGATCCTCGGGATCATCCAGGGTCACCGCCAGCGCGCCGGCATTCTCCAGCACGACTTCGAGCAGGGGAACCTGGTCGCGCGCAGCGATCAGAGCCAATTGCAGCCAGGACATAGGGTACGTTTCGGGCCTTAGAGCCCGAGTTTTTTCTCCAGATAGTGAATATTGGTACCGCCGGCCTGGAAGGCCGCATCCTGCACAATCTGGCGATGCAGTGGGATGTTGGTCTGGATGCCCTCAATGACCGTCTCGCGCAGTGCGTTGCTCATGCGCGCAATGGCGCAGGCGCGGTCTTCGCCGTGAGCAATCAGCTTGCCGATCATGGAGTCGTAGTAGGGCGGCACCATGTAGCCCGAGTAGATATGGGTGTCCATGCGGATGCCGGGGCCACCGGGGGCGTGGAAGTCCTCAATGCGCCCCGGGCTGGGCATGAAGGTCTCCGGGTGTTCGGCATTGATGCGGCACTCGATGGCATGGCCGCGCAGCACGATATCCTCTTGTTTGAGGCTTAATGGCTCGCCCGAGGCGACCAGAATCTGCGCTTTGACGATGTCGATGCCGGTGACCATCTCGGTGACCGGATGCTCGACCTGGACGCGGGTGTTCATTTCGATGAAATAGAACTCCCCGTCCTGATAGAGAAACTCAAAGGTACCCAGTCCGCGATAACCGATGCGCACGCAGGCCTCGGCACAGCGCTCGCCGATGCGTTGGCGCTGTTCCTCGGTGATGCCAGGCGCGGGTGCTTCCTCGACCACTTTTTGGTGGCGGCGCTGCATGGAGCAGTCGCGCTCGCCTAAGTGGATGGCATGGCCGTGGTTGTCAGCCAGCATCTGGAACTCGACATGGCGCGGGTTTTCCAGATACTTCTCCATGTAAACAGTGTCATTGCCGAAAGCGGCGCCGGCCTCGGCCTTGGTCAGGGACACCGCATTGAGCAGCGCAGCGTCTGAGTGCACCACGCGCATGCCGCGACCACCGCCGCCTCCAGCGGCCTTGATGATCACCGGATAGCCGATCTCGCGCGCCAGTTCCAGCAGATGATTGGGGTCATCGTTCAGTGGGCCGTCGGAGCCGGGCACACAGGGCACGCCGGCGGCTTTCATCGCGCTGATGGCGGAGACCTTGTCGCCCATCAGGCGAATGGTCTCAGGTTTAGGGCCGATGAAGACAAAGCCACTGCGCTCGACGCGCTCGGCAAAGTCGGCATTCTCCGACAGGAACCCATAGCCCGGATGAATGGCGACGGTATCTGTGACCTCGGCCGCGCTGATAATCGACGGGATATGCAGATAGCTGTCGCGCGAGGGCGCCGGGCCGATGCAGACCGACTCATCGGCGAGCAGGACGTGCTTGAGATCGCGGTCGGCATCGGAATGCACCGCCACGGTTTTGATTCCAAGCTCACGACAGGCGCGCTGAATGCGCAGCGCGATTTCGCCGCGGTTGGCAATTAGGACCTTCTCGATCATGCGATGACAAAGAGTGGTTGGTTGTATTCCACGGGCTGGCCATTTTCGACCAGGATGCGCTGAATGCGGCCGGCGATTTCCGCCTCGATCTGATTAAGGATCTTCATCGCCTCAATGATGCACAGGGTATCGCCGAGTTTGACCTCGCTGCCGTCTTCAACAAAGGGTTTGGTGCCGGGTGAGGGCGAGCGGTAGAAGGTGCCGACCATCGGCGAGCGCACGATGGTGCCGTCGTCTGGCTCACTGGCCGCCGGGGCCGGTTCAGAGGTCGCCGGTGCGCTCGGTCCTGGTGCGGCGGGAGCGGCGGCAGGTGGCGCCCCGGAGGACATGAAAAACCCTGGTGCGGCATGGCCCTGGCGGCTGATGCGCACTGATTCCTCGCCCTCGTGAATCTCGATTTCGGCGACGTTCGATTCTTCGAGTAACTCGATAAGCTTTTTGACCTTGCGGATGTCCATGCGGCTTGGTTTCTCTCAATGGGCTGACCGGGGCTCAGTGGGGCTTGACCGGGCCGACGGGGTGGCGGCCGATCACATCCGGTGCTGATTGTCGTTATGGTGATGAGTGGTTCAGGGTAATCTGGCAGTGTCCAGACGGCGTAGCGCGGCGCTGAGCGCCAGTTCATAGCCATCGGCGCCCAGTCCGCTGATCACGCCGCTGGCAATGTCGGAAAAATAGGAATGGGCGCGAAAGGGCTCGCGCGCAGCAATGTTCGACAAGTGCACCTCAATGAAGGGCAGGCTCACGGCCAGGATCGCATCGCGCAGCGCAACGCTGCTATGGGTGAAGGCCGCCGGGTTGAAAATCATGAAGCCCACATCAGCGCCCGGCGCCTGCTGGATTTGGTCAATCAGCACGGCTTCGGCATTGCTCTGCACAAACAGCAGGCGTACCCCAGCAGCTTCGGCAAGATCGCGCAGGCGTTGTTCGATCTGCGCCAGGGTCACCTGGCCATAGGTTCCAGGCTCGCGCTGACCGAGCAGGTTCAGATTGGGACCGTTGAGGCAGAGGATGGCCGACATAGAGGAAACCAGAAATAGAGGAAACCAGAAACTGTTGCGCAAACGGCGTCTATCGGACGGCAACGGCGGCAAACGCAGCCGTTTAGGCTAAAGATGCCAAGAGTATAGGAAAGCGCGCGGATTTACAAAGCCTGACGCAGTCGCGCCAGCGTCGATCCGTTCGAAACTCGGCACAATAACAGGCTACAATTCCATCATCTCCTCAGTGTGCAGGACATCTTTTGGTCAATGACTTGGGCGGGCTTATGGAACAACTCTACGACGTCGTTTTTTTTGGTCTTCAACCAGACAAGGATTCTGCCAAAGTGGCCCAAGCCATTGCCACAGCCTTTGGGATTCCCCTTGACAAGGCCGAGGCGCTGCTCAAGCAGCCAAGCGGTGCTTTAATCAAAAAAAACGTCCCAGCTACAACCGCCGAGCAGTTTCAGACCCGACTCACCAACGCAGGGGTCAAAGCCAATTACAAGCCTTCCGCCTCCAGCGCGACCAAGCTCGAATTGGTGCCAATGAAAGAGAAAGAGACGGTCAGTCAATGCCCGGCATGCAACAAGCCCGTGGAAAACGACGACAACGGAGAGCGCCCGCTTATTTGTCCGCACTGCCATATCGTCTTTGCCAAATTCGAGCAAAACCGCCAACGCTACGAGGAAGAAAAACAGATACGCGAGCGTCTCGAACGCATGCAACATATACAAAGCGCGGAGCAAGAGCGCAAGCGCCAGCAGGAAGAAGAAGAAACCCGCAAAAAGAACCTTGAAGAGAACATCCGCAAACAGCTCGGTCTGGCCAAAGTCATTAACACCCCCACCGGCCTGATCAGTTCCGCCACCCTGCTGCTGTTCCTGGGTCTTGGTCTGGGCGTTGTCGTCAGCAAATTGTTTCTCTCCGAGCCACAACAGCTGCCACCTTCAGACGCAGCGCCCGCTCTGGCTGCCGCCGGTGGCTTGGATTTGGAAACCCTGGCCAGCACCGCCAACCAAATCGCCGCCGCTCAAACGGCGGCCGGAGCCGGAGCTGATGCTGGCGCCGGACCCGAATCACCCGCCTCCGATGCATCAATCGCAGCCGCCGTCGCTGACGCCACCGCAGCTGCTGACGCGGAGAACGGCGCTGCCCCGCCGGATGAATCGCCCGCCGCTGCACAACAGCTCGCACAAGACGCCACCCAAACAGTAACCGAGACTCCAAGCGCTCCACCACCGCTAGGCATCAGTCCAGCGCAGGATCTCGAATGGGATGCCTACCTGCTCAGTCAAGTGCAAACCAGCGTGGCCCAGGATGCCCTGGCGCAAGCCACTCGTCTGGCTGTACAAATCAACGATATCCCCATGCGCTACCAAGCACAGATCGACATCGTGCTCGGTTATCAGCGCCTCGGGCAACGCAGTGCCGCCGATGCTCTGCTCAATAGCACATTGCAAAACATCGCCACCACCCCGTCCCTGATGCGACGCATAGAGCTGGCTACCGATCTGGTGCCCCAGCTGGTGCGTGCCAACCAACCTATTTTGGCCGCCAGCGCGCTGGCCGCCATCGATCCCTGGCTCAACGCCATCCAAGCGCCCGGCGAGCTAGCCCAGGCCTGGGCCCGCAAGGCTTGGGCCGAGGCCTGGCTGGGATTCACCCAGGACAGCAACATCAGCCTCCAGCGAGCCGTTGCCACACTGAGCGATCCCATGTCGGCAACCGCCCGGATCCAGGCGATGAGTCAACTGGCCGCAGCACTGTTTCAAGGTGACGCGCGTGCGGATGCGGAAAACATTCTTGCCCAGGCGCGGACTTTGGCTGAGGACATCGAGTCACCGCAGGCGCGCAATGAAGCTCTGGCATCCTTGGCACGCACCTGGGTACAAGGGGGGGATTTGCCGCGCGCGGTGGATATGGCGCAGGGGTTGAGTGCGGCGCAGCGTGATGCTGTGTTGCTTGATGTGCTTCAGCAGCAGGCGTTGGGTGGTCAGTCTTTTGGTTTGGCGTCGGTGGCGGAGATGATTGCCACGCCCGTCGCTCAGGCGCGCGCTTATGCCATGCTGGGGCGCACCAGTGCTGATGCGCGCATTGGTGAGGCGCATTTTCAGCATGCCGAGTCCATTAGTGGGCGGTTGAAGGATGAGGCGTTGATGCAGGTGTTGTTGTTGGGTGAGATTGCGCGTTATCGCAGTCGGGTCAGTGGTCAGGCGGATTTCACGACGGCTGAGGCGCGTTTGCAGGGGCTTGTGGATGATCCGCGCCAAGAGCAGGGTTGGGAGCTTTTAATGCTGAATGCGGCGCGGGCGCGCGATTTGGCGGCGGCGCAGCGTTATCTCGCGCAGATCAAGACGCCGAGGGTGGCAGCGCGCGCGCGTGGCGAGTTGGCGCAGGTGCAGCAGGCGCTGGCGGCCATGCCGGGGGGAAGCTGAATTGACAGTAGTTGGCCTTGGCTGGCTATGTTGGGCAGGCGAGGAAAGCAATTTTGTGTCAAGTCTCACATGGCGGCCTGCCGGTTAACCGGCAAATTGTGCCACTTGTCTGATGCTGTGGTGATTGATCGACCCGGCATGTCCGTTCGTCCAATGCTTGGCGAATCTTTGAAAACGGATGCTAAGATGAAAGTGAGGCTTGTTGACGGCGATTTTGCAGCCACTGCACTGGGCGGGTTGAATGAACATTGGGAGTTTGAACCTGGATGAAAGCTGAATTTACCGCGATTGTGAAAAAAGAGGATGACTGGTGGCTTGGGTGGGTTAAAGAAATTCCTGGCGCTAATGCCCAGGAAAAGACAAAGGAAGAATTATTGGTCAGCTTAAAGGAAGCCGTTGTTGATATTTTAGAGTTTAAATCATGGCTATAGCACAACACTTGAAGTTGAATCGTGCTCGGTGTCAGGGGGTGACGCTGGTTGAGTTGGTGATGACGCTGGCGATTGCGGCCATTCTGCTGGCTATCGGTGTCCCTTCATTTCAAAACATCACCGCTACCAACCGGATTGCCAGTCTAACCAATGAGTTACGTGGTGCATTGCAGTTGGCCCGGTCTGAAGCAGTGAAACGTGGGAGGACGGTGACGGTTTGCAAATCGGATGACATTACCGATAGCACTCCAACCTGTAATGCCAGCGCCAACTGGCAGGATGGTTGGGTGGTTTTTGTTGATACCAATAATGATGGTTCTCTTGATAGCGGCGAAATTCCTTTGCGTTTAGGGCAGCCGTCGATTGGTAGTGCTGTTATTACAACAAGTACAAGATTTAACGATTTTTTGAGGTTTCAACCAGATGGACGTGCTCAGGGAGCCGACAATTTCTCTAACGGTAGCATCAATGTCTGTATTGCATCCAACCAACGTAGTATTATTATTAACAACATTGGGCGCATCAAAATTGAGACAGGAACCTGCACATGATTATTCAGTGCTTTATTCCAAATCGCTTAAAGCAGCAAGGTTTCACTCTTATTGAGGTCTTAATTGCTGCTTTGGTGCTTGCAATCGGTCTGCTGGGATTGGCCGGGCTGCAAGCGGTCTCGCTAAAAATGAGCCAAGGCTCCTATCTGCGCGTGCAGGCAACCAATCTGGCCTATGAGATCGCCGATTCGATACGCGCCAATAAGAGTAACGCATCAGATTACGCAGGGACTTTTACTACGACCTGTAATCAAACCCTAACTTATGCATCATCTTATTCATCGGGAACCGAAATTGCGGTAGCTGATCTCGCCGTATGGCAAAACCGCCTTGCTTGCCTGTTGCCGGGCGGAAGCGGCACCATCGCGGTTTCAGATACAACGCCTACAATCACCGTTACCTGGGTTGAAACCCGTTTTGAAGGTGAGGAAACAGATGGCTCTGATACAACTCAATCATTTACTTTTACGACAGAGCTATGAAAATCCCATTTTTACCTGATTGTTCGTGCAATTCACCAACTCAGCGAGGCTTTACGCTCGTCGAGTTGATGGTTGCTATGACCATCGGCCTGTTTTTATCCGCTGGCGTCATCGCACTCTTTCTTGGTACCAAACAGAGTTACCGCGTGAATGAAGGCATGGCCAGGGTGCAGGAAAGCGGACGCTTTGCCATTGAATATCTAGCGCGGGACGTTCGTGAAGCTGGATTCAGAGAATTCGATAATACTGCCTTTGCCACAATAGACGATCCAATTATCATCGGATGGCAAGGGGCAAATTCAGATCCGTCGACTGAAGGCTTGACAACGTATACTGATGACACCGATGTTTTCAGAATCCGATATCGCGATTTTAATTCTGATTCAAGCTCTTTTGTAACGCGCCAAATCCTTTATTACGTCGGCCCTATGCCCAGTGGAGGCGAAGCGCCTGGACTACGGCAAAAAATCGACGCTGATGATTCTGAAGAATTATTAGAAGGTGTCTATAACATGCAGGTGCGTTATGGCCTCGATACCAACAGCGATAATCAACTCGATGGCTATGTCGATGCCGACTATGTCGATCCCGCTGTGGGAACTAATTGGTGGACTATGGTTGTCGCCGTCAAAATCGATCTTTTACTTGGCAGCAGCGAAAACAATTTGGTAGACGCTCCCATGTCACTTCCTTTCGAGTTAAACGATGGCACATCCCCTTTTACCGCCACCGACCGACGGATCTACCAGATGTTTAGCACCACAATCGCCCTACGGAACCGACTGCCCTAATGAGACCAGCAATGACGAACCAAGCATTCGGCGTCCACCACCAGCAAGGGATGGTTCTGGTGATCGGACTCATTTTTCTTCTTCTCATGACCGTGATCGGCGTCACATCTATCCAGACCACCACGCTCGATGAACGCATGGCGGGTAATTTGCGAGACAAGAATATCGCCTTTCAAGCGGCGGAAGCAGCATTGCGAGAGGGGGAGGGGTGGCTTGAAGAAAATGGATACAAAGAAGATTTCGATGAAGAGAAATACGATCTTTCGCGAGATCTTGCTGAACAATGGGATGGCGTAGATCCTGAACCCATAGGTTCGCATGATCAGTTCAGTGATCAATTATACGCAGATCCTGTGTATCATATTGGTAAACCTAACAAGAGCCAGAAATATAAAGGTGATATTGATTCAGGAATTTGCAATTTACATCCAGTAGTCTCAAGATCTGTCGGTCGCTTAGAGACGACAACTGTGGTGCTACGAACTTACTACGGAATTTGTGACTCATGATTATTAACAAACTTAGTAGCTTTCAATCTAATTTAAAGACCGCATCATCTTTGCGGAGGTAATGATGAACACTTCAGCAACTGCTTTTGCTTATCAGCATACTCAACAGTGGTTAAAGTATAGTTTTATCGGCCTATGCTTAATGCTATTTAACGCAGCATCGGCCAATGCCGAAATTTTAATCTCTGATACACCATTGCGCGTGACTCAGTCTGTTCCTTCTCTGGTAATGCTCAATGTTTCTAATGATAATCAGCTTTATTTTGAGGCTTATCCGGATTATGCCGATCTTGACAGTGACGGCGCTCCAAATACTACTTATACACATGAATTTGATTACTATGGCTATTTTGATTCTTATAAATGCTATAACTATAGCAGCGGTGTTTTTGTACCTGCGTCTACAACAGAAAATAAGTATTGCAGTAGTCAATGGAGCGGAAATTTTCTCAATTGGTTGACTATGGCTCGCATTGATGTAGTGCGTAAAATTCTCTATGGCGGCTATCGCTCTACTGATAGCGCATCTCAAACAATTTTGGAGCGCACCTATCTGCCCAACGATGCCCATTCTTGGGTGCGCTTCTATGAAGGTAGCGACATTAATCAACTCACACCGTTTTCATTGCCTTCAGCGACTACTACCACAAGCTCCTCTAGCATTACCATCCCAGCAAGCGACACAAATCTAACCTTCTCCACTTCTTGGACTAGCAACGAGCTTGTGCAGATCGGCGATCAAATCATTATCGAGGATCAAAGCGATCCGGTTAACAAGCGGATGACTGGCTATGTGTCATCCAGAACCAACGGCGACGTAAAAATTCGGATCATAGACAGAGAAGGGGCAGGTCAAACTAGCAGTGCTTGGAATTTGACGAACAACTCGCGGCGCGGCGTAAGTTTTTGTAGTACCACAGTTGGAGCTAACTCATCTCAAAGTGTAACAACCCCACCGCTCTTGCGTGTGGCTCAAGGTGATTACAGTTTATGGACTGCCAATGAACGTTGGCAATGTCGCTGGAGTACCGAAAAATCTGCTGAAAACAAGAATGTTTATTCTTCATCAGGCCTTTTTGCTAACAACACAAATCCGATTCGCAATCAGGTTGGACTAGGTTTAGATGATTATACGGTTCGCGTTGAAGTCTGCAACAGCAGTCTAATTGGTCAGGAAAACTGCAAGCAATATCCCTCTGGTAATTACAAACCAATCGGGCTGTTACAACGCTATGCTGAAGAAGGTAACATTTATTTTGGTTTGATGAGCGGAAGCTATACCAAAAATCTCTCTGGTGGCACCTTGCGTAAGAACATTAGCGAGTTTGATAATGAGTTCAATCCCGAGACTGGTCAATTTATTACCCCAAGTGTAGGCGGCTCCATAGTGGATGCACTCGATGCTTTGCGGCTCTATGGGTATGACCACGGTGATGGTCTTTACGATGGGACGGGTGAAAGTTGTGGCGTCGGTGTTCGGAAGAATCAGATGACAGATGGAAAGTGCATGAGCTGGGGCAATCCACAGTCTGAGATATTTCTCGAAAGTCTACGCTATTTTGCGGGCAAGACTGCTACCTCGGCTTTTGCGGTCTCAGGCGTAGACAAGTTGACAGGACTCACTTCCGATAGCTGGGAAGATCCATTATCTCAAGATAATTGGTGTGCTGCTTCCAGCATCATCAACTTTAATGCCAGTGTATCTTCCTTTGATGGTGATCAGCTAAGCGGCTTTTCCGATATTGGGGCAGGCAGCGTTGATACTTGGACGAACAAAGTTGGGACTGGCGAAGGGCTGGATGGTCAATCCCGATTTTTTGGCGGATCTGATGCTTTGTGTAATGCCAAAACGCTTGGAAGCCTTGCGGACGTTGAAGGTCTGTGCCCGGAAGCTCCTAATCAGGATGGCACTTTCCAAATTGCAGGATTGGCACACTATGCTTACACTGAGAGCATTCGCAGCGACTTACTAAACAATGACGATGAAACCGCTGATGTTAATGTTAAAACCTATGGTGTGACCTTGGCACCTGCCGTCCCTCGAATTACCATCCCAAAGCCTGGAGAAACCAAAACTGCAGTCACCATTCTTCCCGCCTGTGAAAATACTGGAGATGGCGGTTTACGTTGTGCATTAACGGATTTTCGCATCGTTGAGCAAGATATAGTGGCGGGTACGGGTACGTTTTTCATCCAGTGGGATGTGCATGAATGGGGCAGTGACTTTGACCAAGACATTAATGGTACGTTGTCTTATCTCATCACTAACGACAATATCACTGTGACTACACAAACTTGGGCTAAATCAAGCAGTCGCGCTACTGGATTTGGCTATATTATTAGTGGAACCAATCAAGATGGCTATCATTCTCATTCGGGAATTAATAATTATAACTATACGGATCCCACTGGCGTGACCGGTTGTAGTAACTGCAATGTTAATGAAGACCCTACTTCAAACACCTATACCCTTAGCGGAACAGTAGCTCAACTCCTTCGCGAACCGGCATTCTATGCAGCTAAATGGGGTGGTTACCGTAAAAATGGCAGCGCAGTATTCCCAACGGATACCGCTTCCTGGGATCGCGATGGCGATGGATTGCCAGATAATTATTTCTTTGCTATTGACCCGGCAAAACTTGCTGAGAGTATGGCAAAAATATTTGAAACCATCTCCGATCAGCGGGCAACCGCTGCCGCTGCGGTGAGTGCCGGACAATTAAGCGACGGAAGTGTGATTTTTACTGTCGGGTATGACAGCGAGGATTGGTCTGGAGAGTTAAAAGCGCACCTAGTAGAAAATTATCAAAGCATTTACTCAGGCTGTGAGGCAGGTAGTAAATTACAATATAACTCGAATCGCAAAGTTTTCACAACGAAAATTGACTATATTCCAGGGGATGCAACAGAGCAAACCACTGATGGTATCAGTCTGGATTTCACTCAACTCGATGATCTGCAAAAAACAGCACTGAATGCAGATGATGATTTAGGAGCAGAGCGGATCAGTTGGCTTACCAGCGCAACAACGCACGCTAATTTTCGAGATCGTGAAGGCAAACTGCTCGGCGATATTGTGTCTTCGAATCCCGCATTAGTGAAAAAAAGCTATTTTGGGATTGAGCGCTTATTGGGTGCTCCTGCATTCCGCGATCAGCCAGAAGTTATTTATGTTGGTTCCAATGGTGGGATGCTACATGCCTTTAGAGCTGACTGCAATAATGATGATTGCAGCACGCTTTCAACTAGTTGTGGCAATTTGTTTGATGAATTGTTCGCCTTTGTACCGGGTGAATTACTTAGCCCAAGTGAAGACTCTACTGATGCACCGATCAACATTTTAATGGATCCAGACTACATCGAAAGTGGCAAGCGATTTTTTGTTGATGGAACATCAACGATTAGTGAAGTGCAAATTGGTGGTCAGTGGAAGCGTGTTTTACTTGGCACGATGGGAGCAGGGGGACGTAGTGTCTTCGCACTCGATGTTACTGAGCCGCAAAACTTTTCGGCAGACAAAGTGCTCTGGGAATTTTCTGATCCTGATCTCGGTTATGGTGTACATGAAGCAAAAATTGCACGCATGAGCGATGAAACATGGGTTGCTATTTTTGGCAATGGTTACAACAGTGCTCAACACCGCGCGATGCTATTCATCGTCAATCTTGAAACAGGTGAACTTATTGAGAAAATTGATACTGAAGTTGGTGATTTAAGCAATCCTAATGGGTTATCTATTCCAACTTGGACTGATTGGCCAGATTCAGAAGTAAAAGCACAATCAATCTATGCCGGCGATCTACTCGGTAATCTGTGGCGCTTTAATGTTGCTGGAGGTTCATTTAGTGCGACCAAAATTTTTACCGCCGTCAATGATGATGGCCAGGTTCAACCGATTACATCAGCGCCTTATGTCGCAGCGGTTCAAAAAGATGATGAAGGCAATGAGGCGCTTATGGTAAGTTTTGCTACTGGCAGTTATTTTCGCTTAGAAGATGGGCAAGATGTTCCCGGTGCTCCAATACAAAGCATCTACGGAATAATTGATGACAGTTTAGGTGTTACCCGTGCCAGCTTGGTGAAACAAGAGATTCAAGAGCAAGGTACTAAAACCTTCGGTGACGACACCCGAACGGTTAGACAGTTGTCAAATTATCCTGTTGATTTGTCTGTAAATAATGGCTGGTACCTCGATTTTGATACCTCAGATGGTGAGCGTGTCGTGAATAGCCCAATGCGACTTGATAGTCGAATTAGTTTTAGCACTTTAATTCCGAATCCAGATAATAAGCCATGCTCACCTTCGTCTACTGGCTTTGTAATGGATTTTGATTTTTTAACTGGCGGCAGAACAGACAACGCAGTTTTTGATTTTGATGGCGACCGTGCTTTTGGTAAGAGTGACATGGTTAAAATTATCAACGATGCGGGGGAAGATGAATGGATTTCTGTCAGTGGTGTTGAATATGGCACTGGCGAACAAATGAGAGTTGTAGCCCTTGCAGACGCTCCAAATGTTGGTAGAACAATTGATGGAAGTGGTCAAATTGGAGACGGAAAAGATCTTGATCGAAAGCTTTCCTCTCTAATAGGCCGCCAATCTTGGGAACAACTGCGCTAACCTAACCCTCTTAGCCAAACCGCCAAACCTGCCAGACTCGAATCCTCTTCGAGCCTGGCTTTTCTTGTTGGCATCAATATTCAGCATGCCATTGACATCCTCGCCGATCTGAAGGACGGCGCTACGCGCAGGTATAGCCCGTCGTAGTCACTTCAGTGGGTTCCGGCGGCTGAGCCCCCTTGGGGGATGTCCGCGAAACTCAATGGCGAAACGCCGAGGCGCGAATCGGCCTTGATCACCGGTTGGTCCACCCAGCCAGGCAGCGCTTCCGACTCCCCCGTAACACTTTGATTTTGTAATGTTAAGTTGTTAATACCTGACTTTATAGCAGGGTTTTGGACCAAACGACGTAAGCGTCCGGAGAACTACAGGATTGACCCAACCGGCTTGATATCGTCCATTGTCAGATTGTGCGGCAGCAGTGCCGCGATGGCCTCTGGGGTCTTGGCCGAGGGTAGGTATTCGAAGAGATGATTGAGGTAGGCCCAGGGCTCGAGGGCATTGGCCTTGGCCGTCTCGATCAGGCTGTAGAGCAAGGCGCTGGTCTCGGCGCCCTTGGGACTGCCGGCGAACAGCCAGTTCTTGCGTCCGATGACGAAGGGCCGGATGGCATTCTCGGCGGTGTTGTTGTCGATCTTGAGGCGACCGTCTTCAAGGAAGGTCGTGAGGATCGGCCACTGGCCGAGCGCGTAGTGCACCGCCTTGCCGAGCAGCCCCTTGGGCGGGGTGCGGGTGACAGTGGCCTCGAGCCAGGTCTTGATGGCGTCGAGGATGGGGCGGCTCTGTTGCAAGCGCGCGGTATGGCGCTCGGCGGGCGTGGCCTCGCGCAGGCGTTTCTCGACGGCATAGAGCTGGCCGATGTAGGCGAGCATCTGCTGGGCGGCGCAGGGCGAGCGCGTATTAATCGTCAAGCAGCCAGGATCTTAGCGCGATAGTCGTCGTCCCAGGCGGCCTTGCGACGTTTGTGCGCCATGCTGAGCGAGGAGCCTTCCTTCTCGAGTAGGTTGACGCAGCAATGACGGATCGCGGTCATGATGGCCGGAGCCTGACCTTTACGAATCCGGCTGGCATCCTCGTTGAAGATCACATCCAAGCGCCAATGGAGACGATTGTCTACGCCCCAGTGCCCCCGCACGGCAGCGGCGAAGCGCTGGGCATCGGCACCAATGGAGGCGATGTAGTAGCGTTGTTCAACGCTCTGAACACCGTTCTGCCAGCAGGTACGTTCGACCATTCCAAGGCTGCGCAAGCCCGCCCAGCGCGCGGCATTGGGCACCGTCCTCAGATCCTCCGTGATCCAGTAACGGCGGATTTCCAGGCGTCCGTGGTCTTTGTCGGTTTCCTCGGTATAGGCATGGGCGACACCGGCGAATTGGCCCGCAACGGCGGTGGTGAAGAAATCCTCGACACTCTCTTGCAGCGTGCTCTGGTTGCCTTTGAGTCCAAGCACATAGTCCCCGCCCTGGGACTGGATCTGCTCGACGATGGCACGCTGACAGCCCATCGCATCAATCGTGACGAGACAGCCCTTGAGTTCCAAAAGCTCGAGCAACTCGGGGATCGCCTTAATCTCATTGGATTTCTCCGCCGTGGCCTCTTGCCCGAGCACCAAACGGTTCGACACGGCCCAGGCACTGACCATATGCAGTGCCGCCCGTCCCCGGCGCCGGTCTCGCGACCCTCGGGCCGTCTTGCCGTCCACCGCAATCACCTCGCCCTGCGTGGCCCCGGTGACGGCCTGCGTCCAACGAATGAAGCAATCTTGAAACCGCTTGGGATTGAGCCGTGAGATCACGTTGGCAATGCGATCATGCGACGCAATCCCGTTCTCGAACGGACAAAAGCGACGCAGCCACTCCAGCTTCGCCTCTCCAAACTGCTCGATCGCCTCCCAGCCGTCCGCCCCGCTCAGTACCCCGCAGACCGTCAACAGCAGAATCTCTTCAAGCGGATACAGCTTGTTACGCTCAATACGGGGATCTTCAAGGCTGGCAAAATGCTCGATCATGCTGGCGGACACTCAAGGCTCCTCAAGGCGATTGGCTAACAGGGGGCCGCAACATCATGTCAGATCTAGCGTTAATACGCGCTCGCCCT
>NZ_NRRS01000010.1 GCF_016583795.1 Rhabdochromatium marinum
GAGGGTGAGAACAAGCCGGGCGTACCACAGCGCTTCTTTGTCGCGAGGTGTTCGCGTGCCGGTTGATTTTCAACGGCGGATCGGGGCCATCGCAACCGCTCGCCACAGAGGTCAGCGGGAATTGCTGCCCAGATCACACTTATCTTGCGCTCAGGAAGGCATGTCTGTATATTTTGACGGCTTAGGTTAGTGCGGTAGCCCGATATCGGGGCGCGCGCCTCATCGCTGGTCGATGAATCGCTGCGCACAGCCGCCGGGACATGCAAGATCGCCCGCCTGATGTACCCTGACCCACAGGGCGCTGCGGCGGTCAGGGAGCGATCCTAAAAACCCCGTCATCGGGGTTTTTTTATGATCTTAGAGCCGGTTGCTGCCTAAGCGGGCAGTAATCAAGTACTGGGCGTTGCGCCCATTTTTTGTTTTTGGACTGGAGAGTTTCGGGCAAACCCGGGTAACTGTTATGCGTCAGGCCAATCCACAGCTGAGCGCGCTGGTCGGCGCGGTGGTCGAACCACTCGGCTATGAGCTGGTGGGCGTTGAGTATCTGGGGGGCGGACAGCACGCCGTGCTGCGGGTGTATATCGATCACCCGGATGGCATTACCGTCGATGACTGCGCGCTGGTCAGTCATCAGCTCAGTGGTCAGTTCGATCTCGAAGACCCGATTCCTGGTCAGTATGAGCTTGAGGTGTCTTCGCCGGGGCTTGACCGACCTTTGTTTACGGTGGAGCAGTTGCAGCGGTTTCAGGGGCAGCGCGCGCGAGTGCGCCTGGCGGAGAAACGCGCCGGGCGGCGCAACTTTGAGGGCGTACTGGGGGCTGTGGTAGATGACGAGCTACATCTGGAGCTCGACGATGGCGAGGTTGAGTCCTGCCCGCTGGCGCTGATTGAGCGCGCGCGGCTGGTACCACAGTTTTGATTCAAGGCACCCGGCACCGTCGTTACAGGTTGTGGGTTGGTTGATCGCGGATATCACGCATGAGCAAAGAGATTCTGTTGGTGGTCGAGGCCGTCTCGAACGAGAAAGACGTGGCCAAGGAGATTATCTTCGAGGCGATGGAGGCGGCGCTGGCCTCGGCGACACGCAAAAAACATGGTGGCGACATGGATGCGCGGGTCAGTATTGACCGGCACTCGGGTGACTATCGAACCTTCCGCCGCTGGGAGGTGGTGGCCGATCCCGATGGCACCCCTCTGGAGGCGCCTGAGCGGCAAATTACCTTCTCCGCCGCCTCCGAGCTGGAACCTGGCATCGAACTCGGTGGCTTTATCGAGGAGGAAATCGAGTCCGAGCTGTTCGGGCGCATCGCCGCACAGACAGCTAAACAGGTCATCGTGCAGAAGGTGCGCGAGGCCGAGCGGGCCAAAATTGTCGAGGCCTTTCGTGATCGTGAGGGCGAGCTGGTCACCGGCATCGTCAAGAAAGCCGAGCGCAATACCATTGTGCTGGACTTGGGCGGTCATGCTGAGGCGCTGGTGCCGCGCGATCAAATGATTGCGCGTGAGACGGTACGCCCCGGGGATCGCCTGCGCGGACTGCTATATGAAGTGCGCGCCGAGATGAAAGGGCCGCAGTTATTCGTCAGCCGTACCGCTCCGGATTTGCTCATTGAGCTGTTTCGGCTGGAGGTGCCCGAGGTTGGCGAGCGCACCATTGAAATTTTGGGCGCCGCGCGCGACCCGGGGCTGCGGGCCAAAATTGCCGTACGCACCTTCGATCCGCGCCTCGATCCGGTTGGTGCCTGCGTCGGAATGCGCGGCTCGCGCGTGCAGGCGGTTTCCAATGAACTCAATGGTGAGCGAGTCGATATTATTCTTTGGGACGAGAATCCGGCGCAATTCGTGATCAATGCCATGTCGCCGGCGGATGTCGTCTCCATCGTGATTGATGAAGACGCTCACAGTATGGACGTGGCCGTCAAGGAGGAGAATCTTTCCCAGGCCATTGGACGGGGCGGGCAGAACGTGCGCCTGGCCAGTCAGTTGACCGGCTGGGAACTCAATGTGATGAGTGAAGCCGATGCCGCCGCCAAGAATGAGGAAGAAGGGCAGCGGCTGGTCGATCACTTCGTTGCTCAGCTTGAGGTGGATGAGAGCGTCGCCGCCGTGCTGGTCGATGAGGGCTTTACCACCATCGATGAAGTGGCCTATGTCCCGGTGGAAGAACTGCAAGCCATTGCCGAATTTGATAATGATATTGTTGAGCTGCTGCGCCAGCGTGCCAAGGAACGGGCGCTAAGCCAGGAAGCCACTGCCAGTGATGACAGTGGTGACGAAGCCAGCGAGGCTGAGGCTGATATCGGACTTGACGCCCTTGAGTCAGACGCAGCCTCGGAACCGCCGGAAACGACGCCTGAAGTTGCCGGGCCGGCAACGGCCAAACTCAGTGCGGAACTGCTCGCGCTGGATGGCATGGATGAGGCTCTGGCGGAGGAGCTGGCACGGCGCCAAGTGACCAGCATGGATGACCTGGCCGAACAGTCGGTCGATGAACTGATGGACATCGATGGCATGAATGAACAGCGTGCGGCAGCACTGATTATGAAAGCGCGCGAGCCCTGGTTTGCTGAGTCAAAGCAAGACTCGAAACCTCAGTCGAATCAGGATTAGCCCGCGGAGGTGCGAATGACGAGCGAAGTCACGGTCAGACAGCTGGCCAACACAGTTGGTATCCCAGTGGAGCGATTGCTCACGCAGTTGCGTGACGCGGATATCCAGGTGGCAGATGCCGAGGCGACCATTACCGAGCAGGAAAAAAAGCAACTGCTGGGATTTTTGCGGCGCAGTCATGGCAAGCCGGATGAGGAGGAAGCGGCGCCCAAACGTAAGGGTGGTGGCAGTGAGTCACGCCAAAGCGCGGCACCGCAGCGTTCAGGTGCTGGGTCACGACCGACGGTCAGCCCACGTGGAGGCAGCGGCCAGCGCGGCAGTGGCAAGACGGTCAGTGTCGAGGTCAAGCGTAAACGCAGCTATGCGCGCGGCGGCGAAGCCGAAAGCACGGCATCGGGCCGAGGCACCGCGCGCCAGACGCTGCCGCAATCGGCCGCTGGTCGCCGTCGCCCGGACAGTTCAGAGTCGAGGCGTGCCCCGACCCGAGCGCGCGACCCCGGGGCCGAGGCGCGCCGGCGGGCCGAGCTCGAAGCACGTCGGGCCGAGGAGGAAGCGCGACGGCTGGCGGAGCGCGAGGAACTTGAGCGCCAGGAACGTGCGGCTGAGGCACAGCGACGCAACGAAGAGGAAGCCCGTCGCAAAGCCAAGGAGGAGGCCCGCCGTCAGGCTGAGGAACAGGCTCAGCAGGCGCGTCTGATGGAAAAGTCCGCCACCCACGCAGCCGACGACGCTGTCACGTCCCCGGATGACGTTCCCAGCGATGTTCCCGATGCCGCCCTGGACACACCTCTGGATGACACCACAGGTGACGGGGCGGAGGCCGTGCTTGACACCCCGGTCGATGAGTTGGCCAGCGAGAAAACCCGCAGCCGCAAAGCACCCAAGAAAAGCGCTGAACGCGGCGACAAGGACAAGCTGAGCAGCAAAGACAAATCGGGCAAGGAAAAGGCCGTCGAAAAAGAGAAGCCCGCCAAGAAAGGCGCGCGCAAAGACCCCGGTCGCGGCAAGCGACTCGATACCGATGTGGTTCTCGAAGACGACAGCAGCAGCGATGATGATGCCGTGCTCAGCAGCCGCCCGGCTGTGCGGCGACGCAAAAAGCCAGCCAAGGCGCAACTGCAGGACAAGCATGGCTTCCAGCGCCCGACCGCGCCTGTGGTGCGCGAAGTCGAAATTCCCGAGGCCATCTCGGTGGGCGATCTGGCCGCGCGCATGTCGGTTAAGGCCTCGCAGGTGGTCAAGGAGTTGTTCAAGCAGGGGGTGATGGTCACCATCAACCAATTGCTTGACCGCGATACCGCGACCATCGTGGTTGAGGAAATGGGCCATACCGCCATTGAGGCCAAGGATCGCGATGCCGAGGACACTCTGCTCGCCTATCTTGAAGCCGAAACCGAGAAAGCCACTCGGAGTCCGCGTGCGCCTGTAGTCACCATCATGGGTCACGTCGATCATGGCAAGACCTCGCTGCTCGATTACATCCGGCGCACCAAGGTGGCTGCTGGTGAGGCAGGCGGCATTACCCAGCATATCGGTGCCTATCATGTCACCTCCGAACGTGGCACGGTATGTTTTCTCGACACCCCCGGCCATGCTGCGTTCTCGTCGATGCGGGCGCGCGGCGCCGAGGTCACTGACCTGGTGATCTTGGTGGTCGCTGCCGACGATGGCGTGATGCCACAGACCGTTGAGGCCATTCAGCACGCGCGCGCCTCCCAGGTGCCAGTGGTGGTGGCGATCAATAAAATCGACAAACCCGATGCCAACCCGGATCGGGTCATGCAGGAACTGTCGCAACATGAGGTCGTTCCCGAGGAATGGGGTGGCGATACCATGATGGTGCAGGTATCGGCTAAAAGCGGAGATGGCATTGATGATCTGCTGGATGCCATCCTGTTGCAGGCTGAGGTTCTGGAGCTGGAGGCGCCGGTCGATGGTTCGGTGCATGGCACCATTGTTGAGTCCAGTCTCGACAAAGGGCGCGGCCCAGTCGCCACTGTTCTGGTGCAGTCAGGCACGCTGCACACCGGCGATATGATTGTCAGTGGCTCGGAGTACGGCCGGGTGCGGGCAATGTTCGATGAGGCGGGGCGTGCCGTGAAGCAAGCTGGCCCCTCGACCCCGGTGCAAATTCTAGGACTCTCCGCCGCGCCCAATGCCGGGGATGATGTCATTAGTGTGACGGACGAGAAGCGCGCGCGCGAAGTCGCCGAACTGCGGTCCGCGCGTGATCGCCAGTCCAAGATTGATGCTCAGGGTGTCGCCAGCCTGGATTCGCTCTTCGGGCAGTTGAAGGCGGGTGAACGCAAGAGCGTCAACATCATCCTCAAGGCCGACGTGCAGGGCAGTCTGGAAGCGCTGAAGGACAGCCTGCTCAAGCTCAGCAATGACGAAGTTAAGGTCAGCATTGTCGGCTCCGGTGTCGGTGGTCTGACCGAGTCGGACGCCAACCTGGCCATTACCTCCAATGCCATTTTGCTCGGCTTCAATGTGCGAGCCGATGCCGCCGCGCGGCGCACCATTGAGGAAAAAGGTCTGGATCTGCGTTATTACTCAGTGATTTATGAGCTGATTGATGATGTCAAAAAGGCCATTTCCGGACTCCTGAGTCCCATCGTTACTGAAGAAATCATCGGCCTGGCTACGGTGCGCGATGTATTCCGTTCTTCGAAGTTTGGCGCCATTGCCGGCTCCATGGTCGCCGAGGGCGTCATTCGCCGCAACAGCCCGATTCGCGTGCTGCGCGACAATGTCGTGGTCTATGAAGGCGCGCTGGAATCCCTGCGGCGCTTCAAGGACGATGTGCAGGAAGTCAAGGCGGGTACTGAATGCGGCATTGGCGTGAAGAACTACAACGATGTCAAAGTCGGCGATCAGATCGAGGTGTTTGAACGCACGGTGCGAGCGCGGGAGCTATGATGCAGGGACGACAGAACCAACCTGCAAGGCCATTCGCCCGACCTGACGTGCGCCTGGAGTCCTGTCCATGAGCCGCGACAACGGTCGGGATTTCCAGCGCAGTGAGCGGGTTGGGGCGGAACTTTTGCGTGGGCTGACAGTGATTTTGCGTGACGAGGTCAAGGATCCGCGACTGGGGAGCGTCACCTTGCAGGAGGTGCGCGTCAGTCGCGATCTGTCCTATGCCAAAGTCTATTTCACCTGTTTTCCGCTCGATGAAGACAGCGTAGCGCGCGAGGCACTGCTCAATGGCCCACTGGCCGGCTTTCTGCGCCATGCGCTGGCGCGCACTGAACGCCTGCGCACCATTCCTCAGCTGCGCTTTGTGCATGATGAATCCATTCACCACGGCGAACATCTGACGGCTCTGATCGACGAAGCAGTGGCGGCGATTCCTCCAGAGCATCGGTCCCCGGAGTCATCACCAGTCGCTGACCAACAGAACCACTAGTATCCATGGCAAGACGACGCAAACAGGGTCGCAAGGTCGCCGGCATTCTGCTGCTCGACAAACCCCTCGGGCAGACTTCCAACCACGCACTGCAGCGGGTGAAGCATCTGTTTCAGGCCGCCAAGGCCGGTCATACCGGCAGTCTCGACCCCTTGGCCACCGGCCTGTTGCCGATCTGCTTGGGCCACACCACCAAGTTTTCGGGCTTTTTGCTCGACGCGGATAAACGCTATCGGGTACGCGTGCGCTTAGGTGAGACCACCGCCACGGCCGACGCCGAAGGCGAGATTCTCGAGCGCAAGCCCACCGATGGGGTGACAGAAGCGGCCGTGCGCGCCTGTGTGGAGCGCTTTCTCGGCGACATCGAACAGCTGCCACCGATGTATTCGGCCGTCAAGCATCAGGGCCAGCGGCTGTATAAGCTTGCTCGCGAGGGGCGCGAAGTCGAACGCCAGCCGCGCGTAATTCGAATTCACCGCATGGAGCTCACGGAGTTCGCCCTGCCGGATATCGAGCTTGACGTGCATTGCTCCAAAGGCACCTATGTGCGCACCCTGGCCGAGGATATCGGTCACGATTTGGGCTGTGGTGGTCATGTCGTCGGCCTGAGGCGCACCGGTGTCGGCCCCTACATCGAAGGCGACACCCATTTCGTGACGATGGATGAGCTGCTGGCTTTGGCCGAGGCTCCCGCAACAGAAACTCAGTCGCAGGACGTTGAGTCCGCCGAAGCGGATGGCCGTGCCTCTGAGCGCGCCGAGCGCCTGGAACGCCTGGATGCGCACCTGCTGTCGCTCGATACCGCACTCGGACATTGTCCAGCCCTGCGCCTGTCGGCAGATGCGGCCTTCTATCTCGCGCAGGGTCAGCCGGTGCTGGTACCCCAGGCACCAACCGAAGGTCTGGTGCGGCTCTATGACCAGTCCGAACGCTTTTTAGGCGTCGGGAGTATTCTCGACGATGGACGGGTGCAGCCCAAGCGACTGGTCTGAGCGACGCCCGTTTGCCATAGAAGTTTTTGCTATTAAAGTTATTTCACCCCCGAGCCGGTCTTCCTGAAGTCATTGTTGGGAAGACAGCAGCATTCGCAACCCCACACAGGAGACCCACAATGACCATGACCGCCGACGACAAACGTCAGATCATCGCCGAGCATGCGCGCGGCACCAACGACACCGGCTCGCCCGAGGTGCAGGTCGCCCTGCTCACGGCGCGCATCAAGCAATTGACCGGTCACTTCAGTGAGCACAAGCACGATCATCATTCCCGTCGTGGTCTGGTACGCATGGTCAATGCGCGGCGCAAGTTGCTGGATTACCTCAAACGCAAGGATATTGATCGCTATCGCGCCCTGATTCAAACGCTCGGCCTGCGTCGATAATAGCGCTTGGCACGGCGGTGCAGGCGCAGACATGCCCGGCCGCCGTGTTAAACGCCAAGCGCCCCCGACCTTACCCTGCGGTTGTATCGCAAGGCCATCGGCTTGTGCGCAGTCAGCCTTCCTTCAGACCCAGCGACAGACCTAGCGAGGCTCCTTTCTAGTGACTCATCTCATCAAGACCTTTCAATACGGCGACCAGACTGTCACGCTTGAGACCGGCGAAATCGCCCGCCAGGCGGACGGCGCGGTTCTGGTTAATGTCCACGATACCGTGGTGCTGGTGACCGTGGTGATCGACAAGCGCGCAACTGTGGAGAAAGACTTTCTCCCACTGACGGTTGATTATCAGGAAAAGACCTATGCCGCCGGACGGATTCCCGGTGGATTTTTCCGCCGTGAAGGCCGCCCCAGCGAAACCGAAATTCTGACATCCCGGCTGATTGACCGTCCCATCCGTCCGCTGTTTGCCGCCGGCTTTGGTCGCGAAGTGCAGATTATTGCAACGGTCAAATCGCTGAATCCGGCGGTCAACCCTGAAGTGCCGGCCCTGATTGGCGCCTCAGCGGCGCTGGCGATCTCCGGAGCACCCTTTAACGGCCCCATCGGTGCGGCACGGGTTGGCTACAAAAATGGCGAATACCTGCTCAATCCGGCCATGATTGGCCTGACCCCGGACAGCGATCTCGACCTGATTGTCGCCGGTACCGAACAGGCGGTGCTGATGGTGGAATCCGAAGCGCGTGGGCTGTCAGAAGAAGTGATGCTGGGGGCGGTGCTGTTTGGCCATGAGCAGATGCAGGCGGCCATCACCGCGATTAAGGAATTGGCCGCTGAGGTCAACAAGCCGCCGCTGGAGTGGACACCAGCCTCCGATGATGCCGAACTGGCCGAGCGCGTCAAGGCGCAAGCGGCGGAGGGCCTGGGCGAAGCCTATCGCATCAAGGACAAGATGGAGCGCTATCAGGCACTTGATCAGGTGCGCAATCCACTCTATGAAGCGCTGGCCGGAGAGGAGTCAGACTGGTCGCAGGCGGAAGTCTATGCGATGGTCGAAAAACTGGAAAAAGACATTGTGCGCGGTCGCATTCTGCGCGGTGAGCCGCGCATTGACGGGCGCGACACCAAGACCGTACGCCCGATCAGCATTCGCACCGGCGTGCTGCCGCGTACCCATGGCTCGGCGCTCTTTACCCGTGGCGAAACCCAGGCACTGGTGGTCACCACCCTGGGCACCGAGCGCGACTCGCAGATTATCGACGCCCTGGATGGCGAGCGTCGCGAGCCCTTCATGCTGCACTACAACTTTCCGCCCTTCTGCGTCGGTGAGATCGGCCGGGTGGGCAGTCCCAAGCGCCGTGAGATCGGCCATGGTCGGCTGGCCAAGCGTGGCGTCATGGCAGCCATGCCCAGCTTGGAGGAATTTCCCTACTCGGTGCGGGTGGTCTCGGAGATCACCGAATCCAATGGCTCCAGCTCCATGGCTAGCGTGTGTGGAACCAGCTTGTCGCTGATGGATGCCGGGGTGCCCATCAAGAGCCCGGTGGCTGGTGTAGCCATGGGCCTGATCAAGGAAGGCGATGACTTCGCCGTGTTGACCGACATCATGGGCGACGAGGACCACCTCGGCGACATGGATTTCAAGGTTGCCGGTACCGCCGAGGGCATCAACGCCCTGCAGATGGATATTAAGATTGAGGGCATCACCCGCGAGATCATGCAGCAGGCGCTAGCGCAGGCTAAGGATGGGCGCATGCATATTCTCGGTGAGATGAACAAAGTCATTGATCATCACCGCTCGGAAATGTCTGAGCATGCTCCGCGTATCATTGAGTTCAAAGTGCATCCCGAGAAAATTCGCGATGTCATCGGCAAGGGCGGCTCGACCATCCGTGCCATCACCGAGGAAACCGGCGCCACCATCGACATCAACGACGAAGGCGTGGTCAAGATCTTCTCGGTACAGAAATCCGCTGGCGAGGAGGCCAAGAAACGCATCCGTCTGATCACCGCTGATGTTGAGGTTGGCAAGATCTACGAAGGCAAGGTGGCTCGTCTGATGGATTTCGGCGCCTTTGTCACCATTCTGCCAGGTCGCGACGGTTTGGTGCACATTTCGCAAATCTGCGAAGAGCGCGTGCAGAGTGTCAGCGATAAGCTCTCCGAGGGCGATCAGGTGCGGGTGAAGGTGCTGGAAGTCGACAAGCAGGGACGGATTCGCCTGAGCATGAAAGCACTCACGGATGAGGAACGCGTGACACCGCTGACCTGAGTCCAGTGACCCGAGACCATTAATCTGAGTGAGGTGCACTGGCTATGACCGCCGAGGCTGACCGGAACCCATCCGTGCCGGAGCGTCCGTGCTGGCGGCCATGGCACGGAGTACCTTTGATGCTGGGACTGGCCGCCGTGCTCTATGGCGGCTGGATGTTGTTTGGCATGGCGGCCGGCATCAAGACCACTCACCTACGGGTGGACGATCTGCCCATCACCCTCTATCAGGCACGGGACCAGGGCGACGGCCCGGTTCCGGCCGTCGTGATTGCGCACGGCTTTGCCGGCTCGCATCAGCTGATGCGCTCCTTCGCGCTCAATCTGGCGCGCAATGGATATCTGGCGGTGAGCTTCGACTTCCCCGGCCATGGCCACAACAGCGCCCCTCTCGGTGGCAGCCTGGGCTCTCCGGAGCGCCTGACCTCCCTGCTGGATGCACTGAGCAAGACTGTGGATGTGGCTGAACAGCACGCACATGGCGGCAGGCTGGCCTTGCTCGGTCACTCAATGGCTGGGGATGTGTTGGTGAATTATGCCAAGACACATCCTCAAGTCACCGCAATCGTTGCCGTTTCGCCCTATCTGTCTGAGCCAGTGGGCGCGGACTTTGCCCCAAATTTGCTGTTTGTCTACGGCGCCTATGAACCTGAGATGATTCATGCGCAGGGTCGGGAGTCAATGGAAGAGGTGGTTGCGGCACCGGTGGCACTGGAGACCACCTATGGCGATCCGGTCAAGGGCGGTGCACGACGCCTGGTCATGGCTGCTGGCGTGGAACATATTGGCGTGCTCTTTAATGCTCAGACGCAACGCGAAGCGTTGGACTGGCTGGATGCCAGTTTTGCCCGACGCGCGCCAACACAGAAACCGACGCGTCCGATCCTAACCGCCGGCGCGGGGCTGGCCTGGTTTTACACCGGGCTCTGCCTGCTCGCCTGGCCGCTATCCCTGCTGTTGCCGCCCATGGCCAACCGCCCGCTGGGCGCGGGATTGCGCTGGCGCCCGCTAACCATTGCAGCGCTGATACCCGCGCTTCTGACACCGGTACTGCTCTGGCCCATGCCGAACGATTTTCTGCCGCTGTTGATTGGTGATTATTTGGCGCTGCACTTTATGGTGTATGGCGTGCTGACCTGGGCCGTGCTGGCCTACCTGGGGCGGTTGCCGGATCGAGCGGTTGTGATGGATGGCTTGCGTGCCAGTTCGCCTGCGGTTCTCGCTGGTGGCGTGCTGGTCTGGTTGCTCTACGCCGTGGGTGCGTTTGGCTGGTCAACGGATCATCTGGTGGCAAGCTTTTTCCCACCGCTTGGGCGTCTGCCCAGCTTGTTGGCGCTCTTATTTGGCACTCTGCTATATGCCAGCGCCGATGCCTGGATGGTCCATGGCGCAGGGAGCGCACGTGGCGCGGTACTCCTGACCAAGGGGCTGTTTCTGGTGTCGCTGGCGTTGGCTGTGGTGCTGAATCTAAACGAGCTGTTCTTCCTGGTAATTATTGTCCCGGCGATTCTGCTGCTATTTATCGTCTACGGATGGCTGGATTTTCTCTCGTATCGGCGCACCTGGCAGCCGTGGCTGGGCGCCTTGGCCAGCGCCCTGGTGTTCGCCCTGAGCATCACGGCAACCTTTCCGGTTGTGGCCTGATTGCTGGCACCGGGAATGGCCCGTTAGCCATAGAGAGCCCGGGCCTGAAGAAGCGATGCGGGACGCAGCCTATGCGTCGAATTCAAAAGCAACCAGCTTACCCTGGTCGTCATCGATAATGCGCACGACATGGCCGCGCTTAATCAGCGGTTCGATCCGTCGGCTGGTGCCATGAACAGCAAACTCCAGCAGGTCACCCGCCGCGAGCGGAATGCTGGCATAGAAGCTGCATCCACCCGCACTGAGATCAACTAATTTGACCTCGGTGGTGGAGCGGTTGTCGAGATGCGTGATGCTGGCACTGGTGTCTGCTGAAAGGCGCATGAAGCTGCGGCGCTCGTCGTTTTGCATCATGGGGCTGTCCTCTATTTCAAATCAATGCATGCAGATCTGAAGTCCGAATGGGTACACTGAAACCGGCGGAGTGGCGGTATGCCGTCTGCCGCCGGCTTAACCAATAATACCTGCAAACCGCCGCGCACGGACAATGCGGCGCACAGAATTTGTGCACCAGCGCGCAACAGACAAAAAAGCCCGACACCGGGTTGAACCGGGCCAGGCGGTTGGACGCAGAGGACGGGAATAGCCAGCTCGCAGCGACTCAGACAGCCAGATCGATTTGCTGCACGGTGCCAGATGCGCCCTGTTCGGAGAGAAAGACGCCAGATGAGCGTACCTGTCCCAACAGGTTATTGTCCTGATCTTTAAGCTCGAAGGGGCTGGTCACATGGCCCAGGTAAATGGCGCCAACGCCGCGCTCGCCAAGCCCAACGAGCTGATCCTGACCATCGGCAGTTTTTGACCAGATGCGCAGATCCTTATAGATGCTGTCATTCTCGTCAATCCAGCCATTGCCGTCGTCATCGTATTCAGCCAGTTCAGCAAAGCCGGCGCCAGTGCTGGGACCAAAGAGTTCACGACCGTCATTGATCTTGCCGTCTGCGTTGCGATCCAGCGCGAGAAAGCCACTGTCGGGGCCAACAAAGGCTATCTGATCAGCACGACCATCCGAGTCGATATCAAACTCAAACCGAGTGCTGGTCAGTTCGGCGGCATTGCCATTAAAATTCAGCACCAATGGATCTTTGAGCTTGGGCTTGGTATCGCCGGCCCGAATGCTGACCGATTGCTCGCGCAGAAACTCGCGGCTCATGTTGAGTTCTACGCCAATATCAATGGTTTGACCATCGGCCGTGATGACTTGGCCCTGAGCGGAAAACTGGGTAGATTCCGCCTCATAGTGGCGCTCATAGTAGTCATACTCAATGCTAAAACCGGCGCTTTGATTTTCAGCCGATCCGGCGTTCGCCTGATTGTGCAGACGGTTGAGTTCAGCGGCTGTGGCTTCAGCATTCTGTTGAGCCTTTTCCATTTTTTTGGCGAAATCGCCGGGCGAAGCCATCACTAACTTCTTGCCGGTAAGGAACTCGAACATGCGCTTCAATAATGAGAGCTTGAGCTCATCTTCGCTGGTCAATTCCGGTTTACCCTCGTCCGTGCTGACAGCGGCAGAGGCCTTTTGGGGTTGCGAGGCTTGCGCGGCCCATGACAACTCAAGCTGATCCACCTGGCTGATGACGCTTGCTTGAGCACGGCCTGAGCCCCTGGCGTTGTCGGTGGGACGTTCGCCCACCCACAGATTCAGACGCTCATGGCGTTCATGTTCTTTAATCGCTTTGTGCTGACTTTGCAGCACCATATCCGAACTGGCTATTTTCATGGGCGGATCACCTCAGGTAGATCGCTGTCATTATGGCGACAGAGCGTCATAGCGCAGCTTTCACAACCCGAGGCTGCGCTCGCTCACAGGGTTTTGTTCTGTTAACGGACCTGACATGCAAAAGTTAAGCTGAATATCCGGTCGGCCCCCCGGATCATGCGAACATTTTGGGACAGGTCTGCAATGCCTGATATCGCAAGGACATCGCAGCCCAGTTTGACATTTGGGTTATAGTGGTTATTGGTTTAAGGCACTCTCAGCACGCATAGTGATGGTTTTCGTTCAATGGCTTCAGTGGGAACGTCAGGCGCCGCCTTGCGCCTGCCGCAAATCTGGTATCGCGCGTTCCAGCGGCTTGAATAACGGCCACCTCGCACCTGGTTGGTTGCCATGCCGCTGACTCCTGAATGCCTTGCCCAGCTTGGCTTGCAGACCGAGCCCTTTGACCCGGTGCCCGAGGAGGCGGCGCTTTATCGCGACACCCTGCTGGATGGCTTTGGCGATCTTGCCTTGCGCGCGCTAGCCGAACCCAGTGCCGTACTGATGCTTGCGGGTGTCGGCGGCGTGGGACGTAGCACGCAACTGCAACAAATCCTGAGCCTGCTGGGTGATGATATCGAACTGATTGCGTTTCGCGCCCGCCCCAGGGTAAATTTTGAAGCCATTGATGCCACGCTGCGCTTTCATCTGGGGGAACTGGGCAGCGCGGATTCGCACGCATCCCTGGTCCATCTGTTTGGTGAACGGTTGCGCGCCGGGCGAGTACTGATACTGGCGATTGATGATGCACATCTGCTCGCGCCCTCGGTACTGGAACAGTTTTTTGTGATACGCCGTCAACTGCTTGAGCGCCAAGGCGTGGCGATGCGTTTTTTTCTGGTCGGCGATCCGACCTTCGCTGGCAACCCGCTGCCCGGACTGGATGCTGAGGATGATGCGCGCACACCACGGCTGCATTTGCGAGCGTTCAATCGCGAGCAAACGCAAGCCTATTTATCTCATCGCCTGCGGGCGGCCGGGCATGCGCAACCGGAACGATTGGTCAAGCGCGACCTAGTCGAACGCCTGCATGGCGACAGCAGCGGACTGCCAAAGTTGCTCAATGCCCTAGCCCAGGAGTGGCTGGAAGCCTACTGCGAGCCGGGCGGGCCGGCGCTCACCCCAACAACCAACTCAAACTCAACAGCAGCGCTTCCTGCCGCTGCCGAGAGTCCTCCGGATGCTGAGGAGGAGCTGGCACCGCAGGATGCCATGGTCACAGCGATGGCAGCGCTAGAAGCCCTGCGCAATGCCTCGCGCGAGGCACTGCAAGAACCCGCCGCCGGCCAGATGGCGGACAGTCAATCCTCCCCCGCAACCTTTGCCCAGAGTCTCGCCGCCGCCCAAGCTGAAGAAACGGCTGATCCGCCACCAACCAGGCCGCGTCGCGCCAGAAAGTCGAAGTCTCGCTCCAAAACACAAGCCACGCGCATCCCCACGACCGTCCCCCTATGGAATCGCCCCTGGTTTGTACCGGGAGTCGCCCTGTTTAGTCTGTTGATCCTCCTGGTTCCCTTGCTTTGGCAACTGCCAGACTCGAACAACACGGGTGTATCCACCGCTGTGCGCTCAATCGACCCACCAGCAAATGCGCCTCAACCACGTCCACCGCTGGCTCCGGGTGTTCCCCGACTGACACCCGGGCGATCGGCGGAGCCGGAGCCTGCCACACCACCCTTGGTACAGCGTGAACTGGATGTTCCCTTGATTCTGTCTGGTGACACTGACCCAGCCCCCAGCATCGCGCAATCATGGGGAGGGGACCAGACGCCACCGCCTGCCTCGATACCTGCACAGACACCAGCACCAGCACCGATACCGGCAGACCAGGCAGATGCAACGGCCGAAACCAGCGCACGCCCGGCGGTGGAACCACCTCCACCAGCCTCGCCGCCAGCGGAAACTGTTGAGGAACGGGCGAACAATGACACGCCAATTGCCTCGAATGACGCAGGGCTAGATCGCGACTGGATCTTGCAACAGTCGGGCGATGCTTTCACGATTCAGTTGGCCGCCACGCGATCCCTGATTTCAGCACGACAATATGTACAGGGAGTAAGCGACTTTGATCTACACTTCGTTCCCACTCGGAGCCGTTCAGAAGACTTTGTTGTCATACTCGCCGGCGTCTATCCCGCGCGCGCGGCTGCTGAGCGCGCGCTGGCCAAGTTACCCGCCACGCTGCGCGAGCAGGGGTACTGGATTCGTTCCATTAGCTCGGTGCGACAGTCGTTGCGGGATTAGGGCGCACGGATGTTGAAGTGAACATTCAGTTCAAGTTGCGCTAAACCCGGGCCGTTAAGGTCTATTGCGGGTTAATGACCGACAGGGTTTTAGGTAGAGCAGGTGTTCTGAGCCTGCCGCAGCGAACAGGTTAGCGACATGCCAATTGGAATTAGCACATCTTCATATCATTACCTGCCTCCCGCAGCCTTAGGTGGCACAACAGCTGGACGCATCGGGCAAGCACCGAATTCGCCATCCGCCGCTCAACCGGTCTCCAAACCAGCGCAAACTCCTCCGCCTGCCACAATCATCAGCGCATCCTCCAGCCCCGTTCGAGTGGTCGAAGCAGGCACGGCGCTAGAAAGGATGTCGGCACAAAATCAAAGCCTCACCAATGCTGATCCCGATTCGGACCAAAAACCTGCATCCGTAGCAGCCGATGCAAACAATGCCGCTGAAAACGCTGACGCCGCTGAAGATTCTGACACTGCCGAAGCATCCCCCGCAGAAGCCAAAACCGAAAAATCGTCCCAGGAACTCACAACTGACGAGCAACGCGAGGTGCAGCAACTGCGTCAGCGTGACACAGAGGTTCGCGCCCACGAGCAGGCCCATGTTGCAGCGGGCGGCCGCTATGTAACCAAGGCGGCCAGCTATGATTACGAAATCGGTCCAGACAAACGGCGGTATGCGGTCGGCGGCGAGGTTTCGATTGACATCTCACCCGTGCCGGACGATCCGCAGGCGACTATGGAGAAGGCGCGTGTGATTCGGCGTGCGGCCCTGGCCCCAGCGGAACCTTCGCCCCAGGATCAGCGCGTGGCCTCAGAAGCGCAGCGCATGGAGGCACAGGCGCGTGCCGAGATGCTGCGCAATAACCAGTCCGAAGTCTTTGGATCCGATGAGAAAACGGCTGACCCAGTTGGTCAGACAGGTGGCTCAGAGGCTAAAGACTCAAGCGACTCCACAGCAGCATCCGCAAATTCGACCAGCCCAGACTCGGCCAGCGCAAGTGCAAGCATCGCGGATCGCTCACCACCCGCCGCCTCACCAGTGGCCGCGAGCCCAAGAATCAGTACCAGCGCACTCGACGCCAGCAACCGTCTGCAACAACGTGTCGCCGAGTTCTTTGCGGCGCCGCAAGGCGCCAGTCTGAGTCAATTTGCCTGAGGCCGCCTCAGACCATTACATCAACATATTGGCCGAGACCCCCCGGCTGTGGACTTTGCGCGATGCTTTGTATCAACGGCGCAACACCTAACACCTGCATGTCAAGTGCCTTGTTCAACACTGAGATATTAACGGCTTCGGCATTGTTGGTGTTATTGGTGTTAATCGCCAAGCTGGCGATCCCCGATACTGAAGCGATATCCATGGATGGTGGCTCCTAAAATCCAGACTCGCGAACCCACTGCTCTGGTGAGGCAAAACAACGGGCATCCGTCGGTATGCACTGACCTAAGGGCAGGTAAAAATTCCTTACCTAATTGCAGTTTAGCTGATGATCACCAAGATCGCATCCCCCATGATGCGAAGGACCGCCCACAGCCCTCCTGTTCGACGGCCAGAAGCCAGCACGAAGATCTTGTGGAAATGAGCGACTCCTGATAGAGTTTCTCTTGATATTCTCGCAACTGCATGTTCTATTGGATTTTATACCGCTTAATTTGGCGCCAGTGCAGCGCTGTCTGGCGCGACGGCCTGGGTTTAAGTTTGAACCTGATACGTCGTTACTTTAGTGAAGGCTTTTCCAGAGGGACAGTTTCATGATGCTTCATCAGGCCGCCGCCGATTCGTTCTGCTCTCCGCCCCTTGCGGCGGCCGAAGGTGCACAATCTCCCGCACTGGCGGCTGGCTTCCTGCCTGCATTCCGCCATGATCACGACGGGCAGGTACGGCTGTGCCTGCTCGATGACGGGCGCCTGTCAAGCGTACACCTGCTCGATTCGCTGCCAGCAACCTGGGTGGCAGAACGCGATGATCAGGGGCATCCCATGGTGTTGGTTGATCAGGTATCGGCCGGCTATCTACGCGGCGATCAGTTTTGGAGCATCGGGGAGCTGCGCCGTCCGCGGCTTGACAGCTAAAACCTTCGCAATTTCTCGTGTATGAGTTGTTTTTGCCTCACGGCTTGGCCGGTTCTTGCTAAACTATTGGCTTTAGGGTTAGCCAGACGGCTGGACATTGACTCATGTTGGAAGGCGTTACTCCATCGGCCGTGCTCGCGGAGATGGAACTCACCAAAGGGCTCCCTAAGCAGGAGCGCGCAGCAATTGCCGCGCATGCGAAATTGCTGCGCCTCGACCAGAACCGGCGGCTACTGCAAGATCAACTGAGCAATCAGCGCTTGTTTCTGGTCGATGGGAATGCCGTGCGCCTTTGCAATGGGATTGAGCGCGAGCTTGACAGCTGTCTCGGGCTCAGCGACCCGGTTGAGCTGTTTGAGGACACCAGCACCGGCGAGGATGCGATTGTCACCCAAACCCCCTGTCTGTTGCTGGCAGTTCCAACACAATACTTGCCAAAAACCGGCAACACGCGCGCGCAGGTAAAGGATATCGAACTCGATGATACCGAAGGCGAGTTTCTGGCCAACCTCTATGAGCAAATCAACTCCGATCAGCTGGAATTGCCCGCACGACCCGAGGTTGCGTTACGCATTCAAAAGCTGACCACCGACCCCGATACCGGGATCACAGAGCTGGTCGAGCTGATCCAGAGTGATGCCCCCCTGGCCGGCAGCCTGATCCATGCCACCAACAGCGCACACTACCGTGCCACTAAAGAAATTACCTCGGTTCGCGATGCCATTGTTCGCATTGGTTTTGCCAACATTCGCACCCTGGCCACCCATCTGGCGTTGCGCCAGGTGTTTGAGGCGCGGCGTCAGGTGACGCGCGAGGCCATGGCGGAAGTCTGGGCAAACAGTGTGCTGCGCTCAACCTACTGCCAGCTGCTGTCACAACGACTGAATCAGCTTGATCCAGATCGCGCCTTGCTGGCCGGGCTGCTGGCCGACGTCGGTGCTGTACCTATTATCCAGTTTTTCGATCAGTACGACAGCGAGGTGGGCGGAGCACCGGAACTCAAGGAGCTGCTCGAAAAACTGCTGAACGTGACGGGAATTCTGGTGATTAACTACTGGGAGCTGGGCTCCGATCTGGTAGCCGTGGCGGAACAAAGCACAAATTGGGATTATCAAGCCGCCGAACCCGATTATGCCAGCCTGAACATTGTCGCGCGCTGGGCGGCACTGGCGCGTTATGATCAGCCCCGGCCGCCGGCCGCCGAGGTACCGGCATTTTCAGTGCTGAACATGCAGCAACCACAGGCTAATGGCGTGGTGGCTGAGCTTGATGGAAGCGAAGCAACCCTGGAGCATTTGCAGGTTCTGCTTAACCCCGAGACTCCCTGAGCCAGGAAGTTCTGTTGACCAGCTTGTCTTCTTCAAGCCTTGCGGCGAGACTACAGGCGCGCGCCGGCTGGAAAAGCGGCCGCCCACTAGTGGATGTTTCAAACAACGGCGCACAACGCCCAAGGGAGGTTCTGTTTTGTCATCCATGACGATTGATTCGCTCGTCACATCCACCGGGAAGTTGCTAAGCATTCCGCGCGTGGTGGGCCAGGTCACGCGCCTGCTTGATGATGCGAATAGCGAGCAGGCCCAGATTGCCCAGACCATGGCACAAGACCCGGCCTTGGTCGCCATGCTGCTGCGGCTGGCCAATAGTGCGGCTTTCGCGCCCAGTCGCACGGTTGATTCAGTCGAACGAGCACTGGCGCTGCTTGGGCGCGAGCAAGTGCGGCGTCTGGTAATTGCCGGTGCCGTGACCGGCGCGGCGGATCGCCTGCCGAAACAGCAACTGCTGCCGTTGGAGTTTTTTTGGCGCCATTCGGCCTATTGCGCCGTGATCGCGCGTCTGTTGGCGCAAGGATCCGCACGCTCGCTTGAGGGGGTGGTTTTTTTGGGTGGTCTGCTGCACGACCTGGGCCAGCTGGTACTGTTTTCCGAGGTGCCGGAAGAAACCCAACGCGCCTTTCTTAACAGCCTGGGCGCTCCACAGGCACTTAACCCACAAACGGCGGAACACGATCAGCTGGGCTTCGATCATGCTCAGCTCGGCGGTGCGCTAGCCGAGCACTGGGAATTGCCAACCGTGTTGTGTGATATTTTGCGCTTCCACCATGAGCCGATGTCCGCACCCGAAAGTTCCCGTAAAGCCGTGGCTTTAGTGCACATTTCCAACACAGGGGCGCATCTCGCCGAATTGGATTCGCGCGACCTGGCCGATGCTCCACCGATCGATCCAAATGTATGGCCACTGCTGAATCTTTCACCCGATGCCCTAATGCCCGTGATTGAGCAAGCCCAATATCAGGTCTTGTCGGTCGAAGCCTTGCACGATTTAGCCCTGAGCGGCAGCTGAATGGCGTTGCTTTAGCGCTGCGTCGGATTTTTGACACCAATGGCTTCATCGGCTGGATGCATGGCGTCAGCCGGTGTGGCAGGGCTTTCCGGGGACGATGGCAGCAGACGCCCTGCAAGCAAACTGGCCTCGAAGTTGGTCAGCACGCTGAATTCCACCCGTCGCGAAGCTTCAGCATCTTCCATACCCTTGGCATCGAGCACTGGTCGCGATGACGACAAACCAACCGCCGCAACGCGGGAGCGAAACCAGGAGGCCTGCTGAAGGGATTCAATGCCATAAGCAAACCGCAGGACCTCCCGGGTACGCTCCTGGCTGAGTGCCATGTTGGCAAAGTAGGCCTCCAGCGGACTGCTGTCCGGTCCCCATTCGCTTGAGGTGTGCCCCTCAATGCGGATTTCGCGAATGACCTGACGAAAGGGCTCTAGTTGACCCAGGTAGCGGGGTAAAAAATCGCTCAAAATGGTTTCAAACTCAGGTTTAATGCGCGCGGAATTGCGATCAAATAACACTTCCGGTTCACGAAAGCGCAGCGTCAGGGTCGGGCGATCCAGCTCAGCATTCCAGCGCGGCAGATCGGTGCGAAATTCTTCTTCAAGGGCCAGATAGATCGCCTCGCGCAATTCTGCTGCGGTGAGACGTGCCTCTGTCTCCACCTGATGATCGCGCTCCAGCTGGACCATGTGGAGCAGCGCGATGAACAAAAAAATCATCATCAGCGAGGCCATGAGGTCAGAAATAACCAGCCAGTGGCTCTCGCCATCGGCGCCCGGGCCGGTTTCATCCTGGTTTGGCAGCGACAGCATGCTCACTGGCCTTGTCTCGTTTGAGATCGTTTGGTGTTTTGACTGCTACGCTGTGCGGGGGCCTGATTGGCAGGGGCTTGATTGGGCGCCCGACTGGGGGGTGGCTCGATGTAGGCGCGCTCGGTACTCTGCGCAGCCAGGACAGCGGTTTCAATACTTTCCAACATCGCCGTCAGCCGACTGTCCATGGCCGGGAAGGCTTCCTTGGCTTTGTCGCGCAGCTCAGCAATGGCACCGAGCAAGGCTTCCAGCTCCATGGTTTCACGCCTCAGGCTCGCCAGGGTGCTTTGTTGGTCCGCGACATGTTGCGAAATTTGCAAGGCTTGCTCGGTGAAGGATTTTAACGCCACCTCGGACTTGTTCACGCCGGCCGTAGCACGATCGAGCTGATCACCAAGGCTGGTCATGTGCTGGCGATATTGATCCTGCCATTGCAACAACTTGCCCACAGCACTGTCGAGACGCCGGAAATTCTCGCCAAACTGCGCGCCAAGTTTATCGTTAAAGTCGCGAATCACTTCCTCAAGCGCGGTCACTAGTTGACGGGTGCCCAGCTCACTGAGTTGCGCAGCAAAGTTGTCCAGCGCCGTGACCAGGTGCTGATGATGGGTCTCCAGGGTTGAGTTCAGGCGTTGGTCAAAACGATTCAAGCCTTCATTCAACGCCTTGGTGGCAGCGAGCTGTGCGGCCGCCAGTTCGAGCTGCCCCTGGCTGCCAGTTGCATGCTCTGTGTCCTGCACGCCGGTTCGGGACGCACTGCCCGCTTTAGCGCCCAGCACCAGCACCAGTCGCAGCACGGCACTGAGTGCAATACCGACAATACTGGTAAGAAAAGCCAGTTTGAGCCCTTCGAGCAACGTCGGAATACTGTTTTCGACCTGACTGACATCGAATTGCAGCAACCCGATGGCAATCCCCAGAAAAGTGCCGAGAATCCCAACAGTGGTCAGCAGCGTCGGCATGCTGTAAGCAAAAGGACTCGCATAGCCGCGAAAGGTCGTCAGCAGCGCCGTTACGAACATGAAAATCAACATCAGCGTGAAAAACCCGATCAACATAGTGGGATCGAGTCTGTTCAGTGTATTGATCAGACCAAGGGCGATGGGGTCAAACATAAGCGAATGAATGGACGCGAGAGCCGGTTGAATACCATAGACGGGCAGCGGGTGTGCGCACCCGAGACTGCGAAAACGCGCGCTGTTTGTGCGTTAACCTAAAAATAAAGCAGATTTAATGCCAAGATTATAAACGCTTGGTCACAAGTCGCCGGAAGGCAGGAGCGTATCCCAACGCGCCCAAGGCCGTCAGCCATTGCAAGGCACGGCTGTCGATACCTTGACGTTGTGCGCTTGCCAAGTTGCCCGGAACCGCCTCATGATACGCAAGAAAGCTGCGCACCGACGGCGAACGCAGCCCAGTGAAGTCAAAGGCTCGAAAGATGAGCTATACTAATAAGGTAAGAGAGCGTCAAAAACGCCAGCCTCAGTGCGGCTCTGGTCGCTTAAGCAGTCGCCAGCAGATCAGCCGCATGAGCGCAATGGAAAGGCAGCGTTTGCGCACAACAGATGGGAGGGCTTCACAATGATCGATGCACCCATTTATGTTCCCTTTGTACCCTATGGACGGCCCACGGGGTCTGAACGGCTTGGAGTCGGTCGCGTCAGCGCGATTCCTGAAACTGATCGCGCACTCAATTCGCCGGATCCAACCAGTGCCAAGGCAGCCTTTTCCGAGCGGCGCGCCGGCATTCAATCATCCCTCGCCGGGCAGCAGCCTGTCGCACGTAACCCGGTTCCCACCAACAGGCGCAGCTATGCTGAAGTGGCCGCCCGTTACCGTATCGCCGCTGGTGGAGATTCTGATTCAGGCAGCTGGTTTTACTCCTCCGACGCCTCTGCTACCCCTGGCACCGACAACAGTGGTGGCAGCCGAACAGAGGCAACTGCTCAGGAGGCCGCCAAGAAGTTAAGCAGCTATATGAGCCAGCGCGTCCAACTGAGCGTGCGTCTCACGCTTCCTTCTGAGGAGCCCAGTCGCCAACTGAGTATTTTGGTCTAACGAAAAAGGCTGGGGCAGCAAGCGTCATTCGCTGACTTGCGCTGCCCGGCCTTTTTTGTGTGGCTGCTCGCGCTCAGAAGTAGTAGCCAAAGTTGATGTTAAAGCGATAGTTCCAGTAGTCGTTGGCATCAGCCCCGAAGTCTCCCACCCCAAGCGTGGGTGAGTAGATATTGCTGTAGCCTTCGGGATCGCCATTCTTATTTTCGTTGCCGACAAAGTAATTGCCGTCAGAGAACGCCAGATCGGTATAAATGTACCAATTCCCGCGCGCCCAGGCCGCACCCAGAGTGACCAGCTGACTGTCGTTGAAATCGCTGTCTTCCTTCACGATGCTGCTGTACTCGATATAGGGGCGCACATAATCAAGCCAGGGAATGCTGCCCGTGGTGTACTTGTAGCTGAGCGAAATCGCCGGAATCCAGGCATCGGTGGCCGCCGGCCAAGCAAAGTCGTAGGCACCCATGGGAATTAGCTCGTCAGTACCGAGCAGATTGTCATCATCAATATGGATCTGATAACGGGTGATCTGGGTGGCCAGCAGCCAGTTGTTCCAGGCATTGGTCATGTGCGCAGAAACCGCCCATTGATGACCATCATCGGCACGGCGGCCTTTGAGCTGCCCGTACTGCAAGGAGGCACCGATCTTGGTATCAACTGTGCCATCAATGCCATAGATGGCGCGAATGTTGAACTGGTTGCGCTCTTCATAACCATTGGCCGCTGCACTAATCACATTGCCATCAGCATCAAGACCGTAATCCCAGGTAACGATGTCATAGCTGTAGCGCGCACTGTCCTGGCTGGTGCCATTGCCGTTCCATTCGCTGCGCGCATAGTAGGCCAGATCCACATCCCAGTTGTTCAGACTGGTGCTGTACTTGATCCCGAGATCCATGTCGTCGGACAGACCAACATAGTAGTGCTGATCGAAGAACCAGCTCTGTGACACGCCATAGGGGCCGGGGCCGAAGGGAACGCGGTTCACACCTACCTGGAGCTGGCTACCGTCGTCAAAGTCCCAGCCCAGCCAACCAGTGTGCATGAAGTTGTAGCCGTTGTACCAGCGGTACTCAAATTTGCCCACCAATTGCTCATATTTCAGGTCCATGTTGATCCGAAAGGTATCGAGCGCAAAGTTGCCACCATTGCCGCCGCGCGAGGGGCCATCGCCACCTCCGGGGTAGCTGCCTAGGGTGTAGTTGGCACGGATGGCACCGCCGACAGTGAGCGGCCCCAGGGTAATTTTCTCAGCCGGCGCTGGCGCGGCATCGGCCAACTTGGCTTCGGCTGTCGCAGCCTTAGCATTGGCTGCCGCCAGTGCCTGCTCGGCCTGGATGAGTTGTTGTTGCAATTCGGCAACACGGCGCTCAAGTTCAGCCTTAGTTGCCGGGTTGGCCAAGGCGCCCGTCGTGCACAGCAATAGTGCGACGCCAGTCAAACGACCTGCCAGTAGCAGATAGGGGCGGCGCGCCCTCGGGGGAATCGCCGCCGCGATGGGGGAGGTATGCAGTGCTTGAGTCATAAGCGTAATAAATTGGGTGTATGCCGTCGCGAAATTACAACGACAACCGCTAATTTACCACACCTTGTTGCTTCAACGCAACTTTACGGGCCGGCTTCAGGTCGCGCGTTCGCGCAGAATCTTGACCTGGAAGAGCGTGTTGCGCTCTTCTTCTTCAAGCGTGGATTGAATGAAATGCAGCGTGCGCCGATAGAGCGGGATAATGTTGTATTTGAGTGCATTCACCCGTTTCTGCGCCTTGCGTTGCTCTTCCATCAGGCGATAGAGGGCAATCTCCACCTCGGCCAGATTGGCCAGTACGGCGGCGGCCTCGGCAAGTTGGCGACAGGTAGAGTCAAAGCTCGCATCCGTACCCAGCAGGCCACTGGGTTTTAATGGCAAGGGCTCGGCATGTACCGACGGATATTCAACGCCCAGGCTGCGTCGCGGCAGAATATTCACATCCAGCGCCGGACTGGCTCCCAGCGCTGCTTGATGCAGAGCACGACTGCCCATGCGCAAATGAGTGATGCCAAGAAAGCGATAGGCCTCCTTGAGCTTGGCCTCGGCCTCCTCGCGCAGGCGGCGGTATTCACCAATGCGCTCATAGACCAGGCGCGTGAGCAGCTCGCGCTTGCGTTCAAGAAGATCATGACCGTCTTCAAGGAATTTGGTCTGCTTCTTGAGCGCGAGCAGGGTGTTTTTGGTCGGTGGAACCCTGAGGATCTGTTGAGCCATGATTCAGCCGTCAGGCCGAGCCTTGGTAGTATTTGGCCAGCTCAGTCTCGGACATGCGGGTGAGCATGTCGCGCGGGAACTTACTCATCAGCTCCCAGGCCAGGTTTAGGGTTGCTTCAATCGAGCGGTCTTCGGACTCACCTTGGCCCACAAAGGCCTGATCGAAATCATCGGCAAATTTCAGATAGCGGCGATCACGTTCGGAGAGCTCGTCGGCGCCAATAATAGAGGCCAGATTGCGCGTCTCCAGAGCGCGGGCATAGAGCGCATAGAGCTGAGCGGCGACATGAGGATGATCCTCGCGGGTGTCATCCTTGCCGATGCCGTCCTTCATCAGACGCGACAGACTGGGAGAAATGTGCACCGGCGGATAGATGCCCTGGTTGTGCAGCTCGCGCGACAGCACGATCTGCCCCTCGGTGATATAGCCGGTCAGGTCGGGGATTGGATGGGTGATGTCATCGGAGGGCATGGACACCACCGGCACCATGGTGATGGAACCATGACGGTTGTGGATACGCCCACAGCGCTCGTAGATCTCAGCCAGATCCGAATACAGATACCCGGGATAGCCCTTGCGCGCCGGCACATCGCCCTTGGCGGTTGCGACCTCACGTAGCGCCTCGGCATAGTAAGTCATGTCGGTCATGACGACCAGGACATGGCGGTCGAGTTCGTAGGCTAGATACTCAGCAGCGGTCAGCGCGGTGCGTGGCAGCGTCAGGCGCTCGACCGGTGGATCATCAGCCAGGTTGACGAACATCACCACATTACGCAGCACACCGGAGCTGGCGAACTCATCGCGAAAGAACTTGGCATCGGCATAGGACACGCCCATAGCCGCGAAGACAATGGAAAAGCTGGAATCCTCGTCTTTGAGCTTGGCTTGGCGCACGATCTGAGCTGCAAGTCGGTTATGCGGCAGACCGGAGCCCGAAAAGATCGGCAGCTTTTGCCCACGCACCAGCGAGTTCAGCCCATCAATGGTGGAAACACCAGTTTGAATGAATTCGCGCGGATAGGTGCGCGCTGCCGGGTTGATCGCCGAACCGCCCACCGCGCGGCGCAGATTCGACAGCACCGGCGGGCGCCCGTCGCGCGGCTCACCAAGGCCATTGAATTCACGCCCGAGCAGCTCCGGTGACAAAGCAATTTCGACCGGCTGATCGAGAAAACGCACCCAAATGCCAGACAAATCCAGATCGTCGGTGCCCTCAAACACCAGAATCAGGACTTCATCATCGGCGGCGCGAATCACCTGACCATCGCGCGTCTCCCCGCGCTCGTCGGTAATGCGCACCCGATCACCAAAAGCGACCCCAGGGGTGTCGCGCACAACGATGAGCCCGCCGCGCGCCTCACTTGCAGTGCGATATTCCTTGATACTCATCGGTTTCTCCGCAAGAAACCCCAGCCTTGGCAGGGGGAAAAATCATCAGCCGGGACTATACGCCGATTTCAAGCCGCCTGATTCTGCTTGGCATACTCCAAGCGGATTTTCTCGAGTGCTTCCCCAACCTCTCGGGCAAAGGAGCGAATACTGTCAACCTGATCACTGTTGTACATCGACTTGCAGCGGCGCACCTTAGCCAACTGAGGCAGGTTCTGCAATTCGCTGACCGGCACGCCCAACTCGACCAGCTCAGCGCCTTGGTCATAGATGGACAACACCAGATCCAGCAGCGCAAACTGTTTTTGCGGCGAACAAAAGGTATCCACCTCATCAAGCGCACTTTGCTGCAACACCCCTTCCTTGACCAGGGATGCGCCTTCCAGCTCCCAGCGCTGGGTATCGGACAGCGCCTCGGGACCGACCAGATTCACGATGCGGGCCAGTTCGGCATCACGTGCCAACAACCCGAGCGCTTGGGCACGACGTGGCTCCCAGGCCGGATCAACCTGCTCGTGCCACCACTCAGCTGCTGTATGCACATGGGCCGAGAAGCTGGTTACCCAGTCGATACTCGGATAATGGCGTGCATCGGCCAGTTCCTTGGACAGCGCCCAGAAAGTCTCGATAATGTCCTTGGTGTGGCTGGTGACGGGTTCAGAGAAATCGCCACCCGGCGGCGACACCGCACCGATCAGCGTGACAGAACCGGAGCCGGCACCATAGGTTTCAACCCGACCGGCGCGCTCATAGACCGCCGCCAGGCGCGAGGCCAGATAGGCCGGATAGCCTTCTTCTACCGGCATCTGTCCCAAGCGGCCCGAAACCTCGCGCAGCGCCTCAGCCCAACGGCTGGTGGAATCCGCCAGCATCACCACGTCATAGCCCATATCGCGGTAATACTCAGCCATGGTCAGGCCGATATAAATCGACGCCTCGCGTGCCACCACCGGCATGTTGGAGGTATTGGCCACCAGCAGAGTCTTTTCCATCAGCTTGCGGCCAGTGTAAGGGTCTTCGAGCTGAGGGAAGGTTTCCAGCACATCGACCAGCTCGTTGCCACGTTCGCCGCAGCCGACGTAAATTACAATATCGGCATTCGACCAGCGCGCCACCTGTTGCTGCACCACCGTCTTGCCAGCTCCAAAGGGACCCGGAACGGCGCCCTTGCCACCCTTGAGCTGCGGGAAGAAGCTGTCAATGACGCGCTGGCCGGTGATCAGTGGCGAGATGCCATCATCGCGCTGGGCATAGGGGCGCGGGCGCCGCACCGGCCAGCGATGATAGAGGCTGAGCCGATGACTGGGGCCGGGTTGCGTTGTACCTGACCGCGCATCGCGCACCTGAGCGATGGTGGATTCGATGTCATAGGCACCGGCCGGTGCCAATTCCGTCAGCTCACCCTGGACATTGGGTGGCACCAGAACCTTATGAACGATGGTCGCGGTTTCCTGCACTGTGCCAAGCACGGTGCCAGGGCCCACGCGGGCGCCGAGCTCCAGTGCGTCGTTAGGCTCAAAGTCCCACTGCTTAGTGCGGTCAAGCGCCGGCAGAGCCAGGCCACGGCGAATATAGTCGCCAGATTCCATGGCGATTTTCTCCAGCGGACGCTGCACGCCATCGAAGATCCCACCTAGCAATCCGGGGCCAAGCTCGGCGGACAGGGGCCAGCCCAAACCAACCGCCGGCTCGCCGGGGCGCACGCCATCGGTGCTCTCATAGGTTTGCACCACGGCCTGCTCACCGCTGAGGGAAATGACCTCACCGATCAGCCCCAGTTCGCCGATTTTTACCTGCTCGCCGCTGCGCACGCCCGGCAGATCAATGGTGACAATGGGGCCGTTGATTTCGCGCACTCGGCCGCTGCGTTGAGTATCAGTCATGAGATTCAGCCACCGAAGATGTTGCCGGTATCGAAGCCGCTCGGCAGCAGACGCTCCAGAATGGTCTGCTGCACACGCGTGCCCAGGCGGGCGAGGCGACCCTCAAAAGTGTTATCGACGCGGATGCGCTCATCGGCGCTGCTGATCAGCACGCCCGCCAGGGTGTTGATCGGATCTTCCGCTAGCTTCAGCTGCACCTGGTCCGGAACCACCGCCAGGATGCGTTCCCAGTGTGACTGGAGTCGTTTCAAATCCCGCGCATTGGCATGAACCCTGAGTTCATGGTGTTCAATTTCCTCGGCAGCCGCTCGAATGAAGCCGCTTAGGGTTTCCAGATACGCGGGTTCGTTTTCGGTATGCGCAAGCATTTTCTCGGTCAGCCGTGCTTCCACATTGCGCACCAGATTCCAGCGCGTGCGGTCAAGGTCGCTCTGCATTTTGATTTCCTGCGCCTGCACCCGTTGGCGGAAGGTACGCTCGCCAAGTGCCTTGGCAATGCTGTCCTCACGCTCCTCGCGCAGCCGCAGTTTGCTCGCCGCCTCGCGCAAAATGGCATCGCGCGAGCGCTGGCCGCGCTCGCGATACTCCTGCGCCAGGCGTTCGGCCCGGGCCAGGATGGCTTGTTCCAAATCTTGTGCTTGAGTCACGATCAAACCTGTGATGGTCAGTAGGCGGTGGTCAATTATCGTTCTTTATTAAGAGTGGACAATCATGGATGCCTGGCGCTATCCGTGCAGCGCGGAGCCACCGAACATGGCGCTCAGCCGCTCGGCCACTTCGCTGTGCAGTTGCGGATCGGCGCACAGGCGCGGCACGGCAATCACCACAATGCGCCCACCCTCACGACGGGCTTGATGCAGAGCGGCGATATCGGCTTGCATCAGGTTGTCATCCACAATAACAAAGGCCCGCGCGCGATCCCGCTGTAGCTCACGCAACCGTTTGTCCACCAGTTCCGGTGCCGGATCGGGATAGGTTTCGAAGCCGATCAGCCGGAAACCGTCGGCTAGCGCCTCCTCACCGAAAAACAGCATCTGGGTCTGGGAACCCACCACTGGGCTCCCTGGGCTGGTCGCTGCACTGCTGGCCGGTGCTGCTTCGCTCATGCGCTTCGTCCTTGCCCTGGCGATATAAGCACCATCAGATACGATTTAGCAGCAAAATACTCATGACCAGACCGTAGATGGCGATGCCCTCGGCCAGACCCAGGAAGATCAGACTGCGTCCCAGTGCCTCGGGGCGTTCCATCACGGCGGCCAGAGAAGCGGCGCCGATGGGGCCCACCGCAATGCCGGCACCAATGGTTGAAAGGCCGGTGGGGATGCCAACGCCAAGAATAGCCAGCCCCATGCCAGTAGAGATCTCGACGGCCTGATTGGCGACGGCTCCGGCCTCGGCCATGGCGTCACCAACGCCCAGCACCAACAGGCCGATCAGGGCACCGAAAAAACTCAGCAATTGGGTGCTCAGCACCGGTCGCAGCCAGGTGCGCACGCGAACCGCCTGGGCCGGCTGAAATTCCAGATACAAACCGCTTGCCACCAGCGAGAAGATGGCGAACGACATGAGAACTACGAGCCAATACATGTAGGCGACTCCTGATGTGACAAAAAGCTATGTGACAAAAAGCGCATTAGCGGGTCGAAACCGCCGGGGAATGGTTAAGAGGTGTGGTGTCCGCAGCCGGCTGGGCCACCGCTGCTGCGGGTTGACGGTATTGCAGTCGCAGCGGAGCAAACTCGTGACCGTCACCGGAAAAATAGCGCGAAAAGCCTTCGTAATACTGCAAACGCATCACCTGAATCATCACAATGCCACCCTCGAGCACCAGAATGAACAGATTACCCAGGATCAAGGTCAGTATGGTACCAAAGGTGCCGAGCATATCGGCCAGAGTAAAGATGGCGATTGCCAGAGCGGCGTGGTTCAAACTAAAGGCCGAGACGCGCAAAAACGACAGCGTATTGGACAGGTAAACGATCACAGTGTCGAGGGTTTCGATCACCACAATCAGCACTTTCTCACCGGTTGGGCCGGACAGATGGCGCCACTGATGGACGGCCAGGGTCAGCAGCGCCCCCACGACCACCAGTGCTGGCCACAGCCCGAAGCTGCCTTCGGTGGCTAGATTCCAGCCACCGTTGAGAAACCCAAGATAAAACAGCAGATTGACCAAACCGTGCGGAGCCAGCAGCGCGCCCTGAATGTTACCGACAGCAAAGCGGTTGTAAATCCCCAGCGAGCAGGCCGCAATGATAAACACAATGCCCCAGATCAAGGCAACCTCAAGCATCAGAATCGGATTTTCCAACGGTGGCATCCAGAGCGCAGGCAGCCAGTGCTCGACACCAAAGATACTGCCGAACACAAAGCCGAACAGCATTGATGACACGCCAGCCGCGATGCCAAAGGTAGCAAAATGTTTGAGCTTGTCGCGTGCCAAATAGGCCGCCAAGGCGATCACCGCGCCATGGCCAACATCGCCGAACATCATGCCGAACATCAGCAGGAAAGTCAGCGCAAACAGCGGCGTCGGGTCGATCTCACCGTATTGCGGGATACCGTATTGCTTGACCAGGGTGGAGAAAGGCGTGAGCAGTGCATTGTGCGTCGGAACCGTGGGCACCAGCGGGCGTTCCTCAGCGGTTGGATGGCGCGCTTCAAGCGCAAAGGGCTGTTGCAACTGCTGCTGCAAATTATCCCGCAGGCGGCTTAAAGCACGTGCCGGAACCCAGCCGCACAGCACCGCCAAGCTCTTCACCCCATGAATGGACGGGTCCAGGGTAATCAGCGGTTCTGCCAACAGCAGCGTCTCACGGGCGGCGATCAAGGTGTCGGCATGGGCCTGACGCCAGTTGGCCAGCTGCTGCTGCAAGGCAGCGCGGTTTTTCTCCAGACGCTGGTGGCGCAGGCGGAAGTCGGCTTCAAGTTCGGCCGGCGTCTTATCGATGATGCCATCGGGAATCGGCAGCGCTTGAAAGCCGGCTGAACTCAACACCGAGCCGAGCTGGTTCTCTCGCTCGCCGCTCGGGCCGATGATGACCACATGCGCATGATTGTCGCGTTGCAGATAATTCAGCAACAGATGACCGGCGAGCGCAACAGCGCCTTCAAGACGGCTGACATTTTCGCGCGGCACCAGTCCGATGTAGAAATCCAGAAAGCGGGTCTTGCGCTTCAGGGCACCCAGATCGACTTTCAGGTTGGCGAAGTTTGCCAGTGCGGCTTCCTGTTCCCGTAGGAGGCGATCTTCGGCATCCAGGCTGCGCAAGTCTTCGTCCAAGCGCGAGGTTTCCTGCCACAGCTCGCCGAGTCGGTTGTTGAGCGTCTCCAGCTCGTAGTGATCGATCACCCGCAGGGTTTCAAGCACCGGGGTTTCCTCAAGAGCGACAATCTTAGCGATCTTATCCAGGCGCGAGCGGGCCAGGGTAAAGGTGTCGCGATAATCGCGTCCCGGCAGGCTGACCAGTGCCTGCTCCTCGGGGAGACGGGTATCGGGATGGAATTGTTCCGTCTCAGCCAGCGCCAGTGAGGCGCGCGGCAAATCCTCGGCCATCAGCATCAGGCGCACATGCTGCATCGGCAAGGGTAGCAGCCGTGGGCGGGTGTCGTCCTCAACCCGGCCCCTGATCTCCTGCCACAGCGCCGTCACAGCCGCCCGCGCCTTGCTGGCCAGGTCGGTAAAGAGGGCGGTCGTGGGAACGGGGAAGCGGCTCATGACTGAAGAGGCTCTTGCTGAGGGCAGATCGCGTTGTCCATCTTAAAGCATCCTTCAGGCGGCCGCCGCCAGCGCAGAGCGGCTCATGCCGGAGCTGTCAAGCGTATGCGGATCCACGGCCGTCTTGATAACATCCTGCGGCAGCCCAAGCAGTCCGCCCTGAATAAGTGCCAGCAGAAACATCAGATCCATTTCGCGCAGGATGAGATAGGCCAGCGCACGCGTCACTCCGGAGGCACTTTGGCTCAGTATGCGTCGGGTTTCGGTGGCCTGATGGGCCACCGTCAGGCGCTGGACTTCAATCAGATCAGTCGCTTCGGCCAGTTGTTCCGCCAGCGGGTCTGGCAAGGCACTGAGCAACTGCCGCAGGTTTTCGCGGTTGACCAGATCCAGCAGGCGCGCGCGATGCAGCAAACGCGGCGAGGGCACCAACTGATAAAAGGTTTCGCTAGGCGAGAAACCGTAGGCGAAGCGAAACCGCAGCATCCACATCAGATCCACGCGATCCAGCAGAGCGCCGATCAGCCGCCGCAGCGGTTGCAGGCTGTCGCCCTGAAAGCGCAGGGTTTGCCGCACCAGATCGCTGTAATACTGCTGGTCGATGGCCGCTTCCAGCGCAAAAGGCTCGCGTTTTTGCTCATAGACCTCGCGCGCCTGGCGCGCCAGCAGGCTAAAAGGACCGCGCTCCAGCACTCTGAGCAGCTCCAGCACATTTTCCGTGCGAAAAAGCTCATCACGCGACAGGCGCAACCCCGGCGGCAGATCATAGAGATCCTTGCGGATGGCGGCCGAATCCAAATCGTAGAGTTTGCCGCGAATCAGCGTCTTGAGGTTAAACAGGGCATAGCGGCGTCCCCAGCTCAACACCAGCGCGCGCTCGGCCGGGTTCATCGGGCGAATCAGGATGGAGACATCGGCAAGCAGGGTTTGAATCAGTGCCTGCTCAACCGCGCGCATTTTGGCATGGGTCGAGAGTTCTTCCTCAATGATCGCAGCCAGATCCAAGCGCTCGACCAATTCCTGAAGCGGTAGCTCAAGAAGTGCATTGGCCCGCTGCGCATCAAGCAGCCGGGCACTCATCACCGAAACCCGGGTGTTGAGATAGGCGTGTGCGGCGGCACTCATAACGTCAGGATACCTGACCGGATCAGGGGCCGTCTTGCGCGCACTATAGCAAGGCTTTTCACAGGCTAGTGTCGATCAGGAGTGCAAAGGCGGATTCGAGCGCATCGTCCTCGCGCTGCTCAGCCATATCGCGCAACTGTATGTGGCGCTCATCATAACGGCGGCGCAATTCAGCCACAGTTTGCATGGCACGCTCATCGGCCTTGTCGATCTGACCACGATGCAACTCCGGGATTGAGGCGCGAAAGCGTTCTTCAGCACGGCGCGCATCCTCCATCGCCTGCTGGATCACGCGCTCTTGCGCGCGCTCGGCCTCCTGAGCCAGTTGCTCAGCGCGCACTTCCGCGTCAAGCAGACGTTTAAGCGTGTCATCCATTGCGTGATTGCTCGTCGGTTGGTGAGTGGTGACCCCTAGTCAACCACATCAAGATCCCAGTCCTTGCCGTCCATCACATCGTCGCGCGGGTAATCGCCCGTGGCACGATTTTGCAGGTAGGCATCGCGCACAAAGCTGTAGCGGTCGATTGCAGCCTCGCCGAAGATGTCGCCAGCCGCCAGCCGCCCAGCGCGCTCGTCGATCACTCGCAGCCCGATAAAGCCCCAGTATATCTCATCTTTGTCCAGACTGTAGAAGGGATCGATCACAATATCGCCGGCAAAGCCAAAGGTGTCGCGCACGGTGCTTGGCCCAACGATGGGTATCACAAAGTACGGACCATCGACAAAGCCCCAGTAACCCAGTGTCTGGCCGAAATCTTCCTTGTAGCTCGGAATGCCCATGTTGGTGGCCACATCAAAAAATCCCAGCACACCAACGGTACTGTTGACCAGGACGCGGCCAATATCGCTGCCGGTGCGCAGCAGCTTAAATTGCAGCAGATTGTTCACCGCCGAGGTCAGATCGGCGAAGTTATCGAAAAAGTTGGTCACGCTACGGTTGACCGGCTCGGGCATGACCTTCTGATACGCCCGCGCAGTGGGCTTGATGAAGGCGTTATCGAAGTCGGTGTTGAACTTAAACATCGCCCGGTTGTAGGGCTGCCAGGGATCGCGCGGATCGCGATATTCCGGCGGCACGGAGGCACAACCGCTGGCGAACAAGCTGACCAGGAGGGCGGCGAGCAACCAGCCGGGCTTGATCAGGGCCAGTGGCACCTGGCGCGGCATCCTGTGCTCAATGCTCATGGTTTCAGCCCCCACGGACGAGTGAATCTGCTGTGTCACGATAATCTGTTCCCAAAAGCCTAACCGAAGGGTTAGGGGTGGTGCAAAGTTAAGCGTGGTCGCCAGGATGTGCCAGCGTGCCGGTCGGGTTACCACGTCACCGCTTGCTCAGCAATCTGTTCCAGCATGGTGGCCACTTCGGTCATGGCCTGGCTGGACGCCAGTGCTTCGGCGCTCCAGCGCCGGTGCGTGACGAAGGTTTTGCCAGGCTGATCGAGCAGAGTATAGACCGCGATAATAAAGGGACAGTTGACGATCCGCGTTGGGTCTTCCGCCATCATGCGCCGCGATAGCACCGCACTACAGAACTCGACTGACTCCGCATCTCCAAATAGCGGTTGATCCATGCCCAGATCGGCGCCAGTGCGCTCGAGCATCTCATTCATGTGCATGATGTTATTGATGACCAGCCCGCGCTCCTCAATGGCCAGACGCAACCCATCCATCACATCGCCAAAGGCACTGTCGCTGACATAGACAGCACTGGATGCGGTGGTGCGATCAGCCGCCAGGGCGGCGGTCGCAAGCATGATACTCAGTGCCAACAGCAGGATGCCAGCACCGCATCGGCTACACCGCACGCGCGCGCGGGAGTGTGACAAGGCGCGCTCAGCCATGATGATGATGTCCGTCATGATGATGATGATGATGGTGGTGGTGGCGATGGTCGTGGTGATGCGGCGGCACTGGCTCCTGTGCACCACTGCGCACCTGATCCTGCAACGACTGCCGCTCGGCGCGCAGCCAGTCGAGCCAGGGCACAATGTCGCTTGCAGTGCCTCGCACCGCTGTAGACAAGAAGGGAGCTGGGCTGGCCAGTTGGCGCAGGTAATGCTCAGCACGGGCGGGCGAGAAATCCTCCAGTACCGGCAGCAGATCGGTCTTAGTCAGCAGCACCAGATCGGCGCTGCGAAACATCACCGGATACTTGGCGGGTTTGTCATCGCCTTCCGGCACCGACAGCAAGGCGACATTGCGCCGCTGCCCCAGATCAAAGCTGGCCGGACAGACCAGATTGCCGACGTTTTCGATAAACAGCACATCTATGGAGTCAAGATCGAGCCGATGCAGCGCATCATGCACCAAATGGGCATCAAGATGGCAGGCGCTGCCGGTGGCAATTTGAACCGCCGGCACCCCATGGGCGCGGATGCGCTCGGCATCGTTTTCGGTTTCCAGATCACCCTCAATCACCGCGATGCGCAGGTCATCGGCCAGGGCATCAATGGTCGCCTCAAGCAGGCTGGTCTTGCCCGCGCCCGGCGATGACATCAAATTGATCGCCAAAACGCCATGTGCCGCCAAGTGATGACGGTTATGCGCGGCCTGATGATCATTTTCGCTCAGCAGGTTGGCCAGTACCTCGACACTGGCCTGGCCATCGGTGGTATGCGCATGGCGGCCCTCGCCTGTGACCAGATGGGCATTGCCGGGGGTAATGTTGCAGCCGCAGGTATCACACATGATAGAAGAACCTCCATGGGGTTTGATGCTGGATGTCTCGCCGTCTTCTGTAGGGCTGACGGCACGCCGACGACAGTGTTCTGCAAAGCTTTGAGTATAGCAGCCCCAATGCGCGGGACCTGTGGATAACAGAGTTTAGTTGCCGCTTGAGCTGACATCCGCCGCTGCGGCATCGGTATCAATGTCCAGCTCCAGGCTGGCAAGCAGCAGCTCATCACCGCTGATCAACTGGGTCTGATAACTGCCGCAATGTGCGCATAGCAGCTGGTTGGGACTCGCCTCGCTGGTTGCGCCACAGTCGCGACAGCGTACCTCAATGCGGCCCGAGTCGATCTCCAGCCGAGCATGCTCGGCGAGGGTGCCAGCGGCAGCCAGTGGATAGGCATTGGCGAGCAATTGCGGTTCCACCCCGGACAGCGGCCCGATGCGCAGCCGAATCAGCGTCACGCCCTGCGCCTGATGTTCGGCGGCAATCGCTTGGACTTGGTCAAGGAGTGACAGACAAATAGACAATTCATGCATGGTTAAGGCGCAGCTGCCAGCGGCGGTCAGTCGATGAGGAGTCACAGGCGACCCAGATAGGTATAGCCATAGAGGCCGACCTTAAATTCCAGATAAAACGCCTCGCGCGTGGCGGTATCGAGATCAGCACGCTGCAAGAGTTGGCGATAGCGCGACAAGAGCGCACGCGGCTCAAAATGGACATAGCGCAACAGCTCTTCGGTCGAGTCGCCGCGCTCCAGGTCGCGCAGGCGATAGCCATCTGGTGAGCTGGGATCCAGCTCGATATTAACGGCATCGGTATCGCCAAACAAATTGTGAATATCGCCAAGAATTTCCTGATAGGCACCGACCATGAAAAAGCCAATCAGATAGGGATCCGTTTTGGGGTCGAAATCATGCAGGGGCAGGCTGGCCTCGACACCATCCTGATCAACATAGTGACCAATGCAACCGTCGGAATCACAAGTCAGATCCTGCACAATCGCCCGCGTGGTCGGCGCTTCATGGAGTTTTTGCAGGGGCAGGATGGGAAAAATTTGCTCGATGGCCCAGATGTCCGGCAGGGACTGAAACAAGGAAAAATTGCAAAATATCTTGTCCGCCAGCACTGCATTGATGCTGTCGAGCCGTTCGCGCTGGCGACGGTTGCCATGCGACAGGCGCGGTCGCAGCGCGCGATGGGTGGCCGCCGTCAGCTCCTCGGCGCGTGCCCGTATGCGCAGCGAGAGTTCGCCGCGCGCAAATGCCTGTTGCACCTGAGCGCGTAACTCCTGAGCGCGCTCATGGACTTCCTGAGGCGGCTCAGTGGCAGCAGCTGCCAGATTGGCCAAAAGTTCGGCGAGCGCTGGATGCTCGCGGTCGAGAGGATCCTGGCTCGGCACCTCCTGTCCGGGAGCCTGTTCACGATCCACCACATCGGTAATCAGCACCGCGTGATGAGCACTCAGCGCCCGACCGGACTCCGTAATCAAATCCGGCTCCGGCAGCTGTCGCTCACGACAGCACTCGGCCACCGCGCTGACCAGGGTGTCGGCATACTGATTCAGACTGTAGTTGACTGAACAATAGGCGCGGGTGCGGGTGCCTTCGTAATCAACGCCCAGACCGCCACCAAAATCCAACGTGTCCAGGGACGCGCCAGCGGCGCGCAATTCAGCGTAGAACTGCACCAGCTCCAGCACGCCGGTGCGAATGTCTTGCAGGTTGGGAATCTGCGAGCCCAGATGCGCATGCAGCAGACGCAACCAAGACAGAATGCCTTGGGCTTGCAAACGCTCCAACAGCGCCAGAATCTGACTTGCCGACAGGCCAAACTTGGCTTTTTCACCACCGCTGTTTTGCCAGTTGCCAGCCGCTGCGGCCGCCAGCCTCACCCGCACGCCCAGCAGTGGCTCAACATCCAGGCGCCGCGCCTCGTCGATGACCAGATCCAGCTCCGAGGGTTTTTCAATCACAATAAACACGCGCCGCCCCAGACGATGCCCGAGCAGCGCCAAGCGCACATACTCGCGATCCTTGTAGCCGTTGCAGACAATGCTCTGGTCATCGGGGGTTAGCGCCAAGACCGCCAGCAATTCCGGCTTGCTGCCAGCTTCGAGTCCCAGGCCGCCGCCCGCCAGCAAAGCGCGCACCACGCTGTGCTGCTGATTGACCTTGATTGGATAAACCGGGCGATAGCGCCCGCTGTAGGTATGGCGCGCCATGGCCTCAGCAAAGGCTTGATGCAGACGACGCACACGATCACGCAGGATATCATCGAAGCGCAACAGCACCGGCAGTGATAGTCCCTGCTCACGCAGACGCTCAATCAGCTCAACCAGATCGATGCGGGTTGCAGAGCGCGGATCGGGACGCACGGTCAGATGGCCGGTGTCGGCGATCTCAAAGTAACCTTCGCCCCAACGACTGATGGCATAGATGGAGTCGCCGATAGCCGCCTTGCCGAATGCGCTCATTGTTGTTGTCATGCTTGCCCGTTTTGTTGCCCAGTGTTGTGTTGCTCAATCCTGATCGGCCGCTGTGCACTGCCCGCCGCAGCGCGGCATGCGCTTCAATCATAGTCGAGAATGCGCGCCATGGTGAACCGCACTTGCTGGAGCTTATAACAGGATGCAGACAGACGATGCTGCTATTATGCTCATATCCTTCAGTGGTTTCCGTATAGCCAATCTTTTTATAACGTTAGCAATTATTTATAAGGTTTTTTGACCAATGCGCCTGCCTCGGATTAACCTCATCCTTGCTGTGCTCGGCGTTGGCTTGACGGTTGCCTTCTACTTTTTCTCTGTCTCGGAGCTGCGTCAAACCCGCTCTGCGGCACTGTGGCAACTGTCAGCGACGGCAACCCGTGATGCCGAGTTGCTGGAGCAATGGCGCTCCGAGCGAGTTGCCGATGGGAAGACTTTTTCCGCTGGGTTGCCAGCGCGCTTGGCGCGCTGGCGACAACAAAATTTGATCCAAACTCCCATGCTTGCGCAATTGAGGACTCGGTTACAGGCCACACTTGAGGCGTACAATTATTCTGGAGCACGCCTGTTTGACGCCAATCAGGACATCATTCTGAGCCAGGTTGTGGATGGCGTGGCCCTCGACCCCCTGGACCAACTCAATGAACAACCCATTGAAGGAAAACAGCCTGTACTGTCGTTAATACACCTCCACACCACAGGTGAAGCCAGTTTGATACTTAGAGTTCCGTTATGGCATCAGGGACAGCGCGAAGGACAACTGAACTTTTTGATTCAGCCAGAGTCGTTGCTAACCTGGCTATTCAGCACTCATGCGATCACCCCAGATGGGACACATGCGGTGCTGCTGCAAAAGAGCCCGAATGACTTGCTCTGGTTTGCTCCCAAACCGGCGTTTCCGGCGCAAGAACGGCTTGAAAAAGACGCGCACATAAACACTGATCGCGTTAAGAAACAGGATGGCATTCAACTGGGCGTCACCAAAACACGCCCAATCCAGTGGAATCTGCGCCAGGCTCCAGCGGTAGTGGCCAAAGCACTGGCCGCCTGGGAAGCGCAAGGGCAGACCTCCCCCGCAACCTTTATCGACGACCAAGGGATCAAACGCTTCGTGCGTTTTGCGGCTGTTCCCAACAGTCCCTGGGTTGTCATGACCACGATGGAACGCATGGTGGTTTGTGGCCCCTGTATCAAGCGGCAGGTGATCATCGGGCTGATACTGGTTCTATTCTTTTTATTGCTGTCAATCACGCTCATGAGTTGGCGGCGGGCGCAACAACAGCACGAGGTGGCACGCCGCAACGAGGTTCTGAGCGCCGCCGCTGCGGCCATGCCTGGTGCGCTCTATGTAGCGGACGCCAATACGTTCCAAACTTTATTTATTAGCAAGGGCATTCGCTATCTGCTCGGCTATGAAACCGAAGATGTTTTGTCACTACCGGATTTTTTTGTCAGTTTTTTGTATCAGGAAGATCGCGAAGCCACCATTGCGCAACTCAATGCCCTAGTGACATCGCATAATACGTTCACCATACTAAATTATCGCGCCTGGACCAATGATCGCTCGCACTGGGTCTGGATTGAAGATCGAGTCTTTATAAAACGCACGGAACGCGGCAAAGCGAGCCTCATCTATGGTTTGATGTTTAATATCACGGATCGCAAATTCGCCGAGCAACAATTACGCGATACCAACCAGTCACTTAAATCGCTGAATACCAAACTGCAAGTTGCACATGAACGCGCCAATGAACTCGCCAAACAAGCCTCGGCAGCCAGCCAGGCCAAAAGCGAGTTCCTGGCCAATATGAGCCACGAAATCCGCACGCCGCTCACGGCCATCATTGGCATCACCGATCTGCTCAACGAAAGCTCACTCAATGACGAGCAACTCCAGTATGTCGAGACCCTGCGCAGTGCAAGTCGTGGTCTGTTGACCCTGATTAATGACATTCTCGACTTTTCCAAAATCGAAAAAGGCTGTATGACACTCGAACAGGCCGACTTTGCACTCGATCCCTTGATTGATGAAGTGGTCACCGTTGCCACCGTGCAGGCCAAGCACAAGGGACTGGAACTTATTGTGGATATTGCTCCGGAGGTTCCCGCCTGGATTTCCGGTGATTCGTTGCGCTTGCAGCAGGTGCTCATTAACCTGCTCAGCAACGCAGTGAAATTCACCAGTCAGGGCGAGGTAATCCTGCGGGTGCGCCGACTTGAAGCAAGGGGGCCGACTGACAATGTACAAACTGACAGCGTAGCACTGGAGTTCTCCGTACAGGATACTGGCATTGGCATTGCACCGGAGCGCCAGACCGCCTTGTTCGAAGCCTTCACCCAGGCCGACAGCTCGACAACACGACAATTTGGCGGCACCGGCCTGGGACTCAGCATCGCCGCCTCCCTAGTCAGCCTGATGCAATCCTCCCTGCAGCTTGACTCCAATCTGGGCCAGGGGAGCCGATTCTTTTTTACCCTGCAGCTCAAGCCGCTTGAAACACCAACCCTGGCTTTTCAGCAACCGACCTGGCCAGGCCGACGCGCGCTCATCGTGGCGGACAATCAGCCGTTGCGCGAGGTTCTGTGCCGTCATCTGAGCGCGCTGGAAATGCAGGTGGAAACCGCCAGCCATGATCCTGTCGCTCTTGTCCGACGGTTGGAAGCGACGCCTTTAGACCTGATCATGATTGACTACCATCGAGCTGACAGCAGTACCGAAGCACTTATCCGTACCCTGAGCGACAGCTTCACAGCAACGCCGCCGCGCATGATTGTGCTGGCGTCCAGTGGCTTGTATGGCCAATTAACCGGACTGCGCCAGCAGGCCCACTTGGTGCTCAGCAAACCTGTGCAACGCCTCAAACTCAGGCAGGCACTCAGTCATGTGCTGCAAAGCGCCCCGCCCCCAACACCACCGAGCCAACCACCCCAAGCAGGAGCCGGAACCGAACCCGGATCTGGAACAAGATCCACCACAGGGCCAAGTTCAACCCCAGGGTCAACCAGTTTGGCAACAGAGCCTGGAGCAACAGCCGAGCCGGGTGCCTGTATTCTCATCACCGACGATGAGCCCACCAATCAGATCGTGCTGAGAAAGGTGCTGGAGAAACTCGGCTATCAGGTCGTCGTCGCCGTCAATGGCCGTGACGCGATCGAAAAACTCTCGCAACAGCCATGCGATCTAGTGTTGATGGACGTGCGCATGCCGGAGATGAACGGTCATCAGGCCACCCGCGCGATTCGTGCCCCGGATTCCAGCGTTCTCAACCCGCAGGTGCCGATTATTGCCCTGACTGCGGAAGCGGTAGCGGGTGAGCGTGATGCGGCCTTTGCGGCGGGGATGAATGGCTTTCTGACCAAGCCCATTGAGATTGCAGCGCTCAAGGAAACCATTAAGCGCTGGCTGGAGTAGCCACCCCATGGAATCATCCCTGGCAACGGCTGATCTGGTGTTTGTGCTCGAATCTGACGGCACCATCACCGATTACTACCAGACGCCATCGGCGACGCTCTATGTACCGCCCGATCATTTTCTCGGCCGCCAACCGGCCGATGTGATGCCTGCCGAGGTCGTCAACCGCTTCACTGAAGCACTTGTGCAGGCACGCGAGTCCGACGCCTCTGTGGTCTTTCAGTATGTACTGCCGATGGCGAATGGCGCACATACCTTTGAGGCACGACTGGGGCGCCTGCTTGCCACCGGACGTTATCTGTTGGTAGTGCACGACCTCAGCGATGAGCTGAAAACCTCACGGCGCCTGCACGAGCAGGAATCCCTGCTCGCTACCATGTTTGCCCAGACCACCGATGCCATTGTGCTGGTCGAACCCACCAATGGCCGGATTGTGCAATTCAACGATGTCGCCTGCGATTCACTCGGTTACAGTCGCGCGGAATTCGCCGCGCTCTCCATTGCCGATATCCAGCTCGAGCAGACGCCGGGAGAAATTCAGGCCGATATTCGCGCCATCCTCGCCGGTGAAATGAATGGACTCGAAGCCCGACATCGCACCAAGGACGGGCACATCATTGATGTCGCCTTCAACTTTCGCCTCATTGACCACCAGGGACAGCCGTTAATCTCCGGTGTCTGGCAGGATATCAGCGAGCGCAAACGCCGTGAACGCGAACAACTCGCCCGCAGCGAGGCATTGCGCACCCAAAATCGCCTGCTGCGCACCTTCAGCCAGTCGCAGGCCTGCATCGACGGTGAGTTTGCGACCCTGGCGCGCGAGATCACCGAACCGCTGGCCCGCGCGCTGAAGATCACGCGAGTATCAGTGTGGCTATGGGGATCCTGCCTGAACCAGAGTCTCAACAATTATGGCACCGCCGCCGACGACAGCGATCTGTGCTGCATCGATCTCTATAGCTTGAGCCAGGAGAAACACCATGACGGCATGATCCTGGCCAATAACGACTTCCAAACCGAGCTGGCGACCATCCGCTCCCAACGCGTCATCAATGTCTGGGATGCGTTGCATGATCCGCGCACCGCTGGCTATATCGAGTCCTATCTACGTCCCCAAGATATTCGCTCCATGCTCGACTGTGCCATCAACCTGCGTGGCGAGATTCGCGGCATTCTGCGCCTGGAGCAAGTGGGGAGCCAGCGCGCCTGGTCGCCTGACGAGGTGCGCTTTGGCACTCAGGTGGCCGATCAGCTCGGCATCGCCCTGCTCAATGCCGAGCGCCTGGAGCTGGTCGAGGAGCTGCGCCGCAAGCAGGACTTTCTCACCCGCGCTCAAGCCGTATCCCAAACCGGGCACTGGCACCTGGACATCCCCAACAACCGCTTGCACTGGTCGGAAGAGACCTACCGTATCTTTGGCGTTGCACCAGAGCTTGAGCTGACGCTGGAGGATTTTTTCGCCCTGGCCTATCCGAAAGATCGGGATGCCGTGCAACAGGCTTGGGCCAAGGCGCTCACCGGCAAACCCTACCGCATTCAGCACCGCATCCAGGTCAACGAGGAACTGCGCTGGGTTGAAGAACGTGCTGAGATCGAATACGACCGTGACGGACAACCGCTCACCGGCCTGGGTATCGTCCAGGACATCACCGAACGAGTTCAGACCGACCTGGAGCTTGAAGGTTATCGGCTGCACCTGGAGGACTTAGTCATCTCACGCACCGCTGATCTGGAGGCCGCTAAAACCGCAGCGGAAAGCGCCAACCGGGCCAAAAGCGCCTTTTTGTCCAACATGAGCCACGAGATCCGCACACCGATGAATGCCATCGTCGGTTACTCGCATCTCATCCGGCGTGATCCCCTCACCGCACGGCAGCGCGAGCAACTCGACAAACTCTCCGCCTCCTCCCAGCATCTGTTGCAGATCATCAACGACGTGCTAGATCTATCCAAGATCGAAGCAGAAAAATTCCAGCTTGAAACTGACGACTTCGAGCCGGCCCGCATCATTGACAACGTCTGCGGCCTGGTCGCACCCACCATGCTGCACAAGGAAATCGAGCTGTTCGTGCATCTGGGAAATCTACCTATACGTGTGCGCGGCGACAGTACCCGTTTTGGCCAAATCATCCTCAACCTGCTCAGCAATGCAGCCAAATTCACCAACGCCGGCGGCACCATCACCATTCTCGGCCAAAATCTGACCGAAGCCGCAACCCCGGCAAGCAGCGACGCTTCTGGAACCACAACAGGGGCAGCCGTGCGGCAGCTCTTTACCTCCAGCGCCGCGCCTTTGATGCTTCGATTCGAGATCCGCGACACCGGCATCGGTCTGCACCCCGAGCAGCTTGAGCGTCTGTTTTTCGCCTTCGAGCAGGCCGATACCAGCACCACCCGACAATACGGCGGTACCGGGCTGGGCCTGGCGATCAGCAAGCGACTGACCGAACTCATGGGCGGGCGCATTGGCGTACACAGCAAGTTAGGGCAAGGCAGCTGCTTTTGGGTCGAAATTCCCTTCGCACCGGCACGCCCGGCGGTGGTTGATCAAGTGCTTAGTGCGCTGCGCGGCTGCCGCGTGTTGATCATTGAAGACCGCGTGGAAGACTCCGCCAGCCTGGTGCAAATGCTTGAAGCCCTGCACATGAACGTCGCCATCGCCTCAAACGGCGCCTTGGGTGTCACCGCCACATCTGAGGCCGAGCATGCTGGACAGCCCTTTGATCTGTTGTTGATTGACTGGAAAATGCCAGAACTCGACGGAATTGCCACCGCCCGCAAGGTGCGCGCTCTGGCGCTGCAACAGCCGCCGGCGATGATCCTGATCACCGCCTTTGGCGATGAATTGCCCGTCGATCTCACCACCAACGCCGGCATCGCCCGGGTGCTGAATAAACCCATGACGCCGTCGAAGCTGCGCGATGCGCTGCTGTTCGCACTGGGACCGCGCATTAAAGGCCACACGAGCCACGGAGAGCCTGGAGCGCATGGAACGACAGGACGCGAGACAGCTGAACCGCCCGCCCCCTTGGCTCAGAAACCTCCTGGCTATCGCGGCCGCATCCTGCTGGTGGAGGACAATCCCATCAACCAGGATGTCACCCGCGAACTGCTCACCGCTCTGGGCCCCAAGGTCACCCTGGCCGCTGATGGTCACCAGGCGCTTGAGCGCGTCCGGCGCGGTAAATTCGACCTGATCCTCATGGACATACATATGCCGGTGATGGACGGCCTCAGCGCCACCCGCGCCATTCGTGGCTTGCCCGGCCGCCAGCGGATTCCCATCATCGCCATGACGGCCAATGTGTTTGACACTGACCGCCGCGCCGCGCTCGAAGCCGGCATGAACGACTATATCGGCAAACCCATTGAACCGGAGACCTTGGCCGAGATTTTACGCTGCTGGTTACCCGATCAGGATCAGCGGCGTATTGACCAACAGCAGGAGGCAATCGCCAGTGCGCCAAGCGATGTCGATGCCAGCGCTCTGGCACTGCTGGAGGCTGTTCCGGGACTGAACACCCACCTCGGGCTGCAACGGGTACGCGGCGACATTGCCCGCTACCGCTGCCTGCTGGCGCGCTTCACTGAAGACCACAGCGACGACGCCCACCAGCTCAACGCCCTGCTGCACGAAGGCAATCTTGAAGCCATCGCCCAACTCGCGCATGGACTCAAGGGCGTGGCCACCACCTTGGGCGCCGAGCGTATCAGCCGCTACGCCACCGACCTGGAACTAGCCGCGCGCAGTGGCCTTGATGATGAGAACCTGCGCGCCCCGATTGAGCAGCTGGGCCTGACACTGCAAGCCTTCGCACACGCCATCATTTCGACGCTGCCACCACCGCCGACCGATGCCTGTGCAGAAGATTAGTCGCCAAAATGCAGCACCCCGTCATCGGGAAAGCTGAACACATCATTGAGCTTGGGTGCGGCGGCCGCACGCGCTTGTGCAAGTTCGCCGAGCAAACCCAACTGCTGCATGGACAGCAGTTGGCAATAGGCCAGGGACAGCGCGCCGGCATCGCGCAATTCAACCAGCGCTTCGGCGGGCAGGGCGTTGAGCGCCACCTCATTAATGCCAAACAAGCCTTCGAGCGTGCGCTCACCTTCGGCCCCTTGCACCTTAACTGGCCACGGCTGAATCAGTCCGTGCACCTGGAGGCGATCACAGACATTCTGTGTGGTGACGCGATTAGCCTCGACCTGAGTAAGAAAATCCATCACCTGCTTTAACGGAGCTGCCACCTCACCAGCGGCGTCAAAAAAGGGTTCGCCCCCCTCCGCGTCCAGCAAGCCGCTGTCCTCGTCGATACAGAGCGCCAGACGTTCGCCCTCGATTCGTGCTAGACGAAACGGATGGCTGCGCAAGGCCGCCGGCACATAGCGCCCCAGCCAGCGCCCATCCGGCGCAACAAACAGATTAACCCCTGGCTCAAACCCCAGCAAAGCGGCAAACATGAACCCGCGTGATTCACTGCTGTTGCCATCCACCGCTGGGCGTGGCACCAAAACAATGGGCAACGCCATCGTCGCCTTCGGTAGCTCGATCCCAACCAGCGACACCAGATGCGCCGGCTGGGCAAAATCGTAGGAGGAAAACCGCTGCCAGCCCTGATTGGCATGACGGTCGGCTGAAATAGGGACGAAACGGGACATAAGATTTCCTGTAAAAGATCTTGCAACAAGCCGTAGAAGATTGGGCGAATCCGCTTAAATTCCATCGGCTCACCAGACATGGCCAGCCAAACGCAGCCGTCGTTGGCAAAGATTACATGCAACACAACCGGCGCATCGGCGCCAAGACCGAGTCTCAATGCTATGATGCAGCGTATGAGTGTTCATACTGATCCATTAAGCCGCAAGGGCAGGGGGGCGCATGATTGATGTGCAGGTAACAGGTTTTTTTGGCCTGCTACTACTGATTCTGGATATCTACGCGATTATCAAAACAGTACAAAGTCGAGCCAGCACCTTAGGCAAGGTGCTCTGGGTGGTGCTGATTCTGTTGCTGCCCTTGCTGGGCTTTATGCTATGGCTGCTGTTTGGGCCAAAAAATTAAGTCGGTCACGGAGAATATCGAGCAGCCGAGGATGACCTCCCATCAGGGGCGATAAGCTAATGTGAAAATCCGGGTGGCGTTGCTGGATGTCTCGGCAAATGTTTACGATGTCACCATCAGGTCCGGCATGGCGCCCAGCAGCCAGGAATTGCATGGCGATGGCAATGCTGGCTTTTGGGTGGACACAAGCATGTGACTCCAAAGCATCGGCCAACAGGGGGCCGTTGAAATCATATTCCTGGCCGGGGCGACGCTCCATGGCTGCTTCGGTGAAATCAGCCCAGTCATGGATACGCTCGGCCAGCTGTTGCGCGAGCCAGTGACGCACAGCGGTGACCTGGGGCAAGGGTGAGCCGTGATCGACCAGGAATACATGCTCGGGCGGTTGCTGTGCCTGGCTGCGACAGATTTGCAGATGATCAACCAAAATCTCGACCAGACGCGGCTCGCCTTGCGGCAGTGGGCATAATGGTGGAGCCAGGCGCAGACGGAAAGCGCCGAATTCCTTGCGCAAGGCGGCTGCGGTGTCAGGAATAAAATGGGTCAGGGCGCGGCTCTGACCAAAAAACAACGGCACGACCAGGAAATCCCGCTGGCCATTGGCGAGCTGGCGGCGCAGATAGGGGGCGAAAATCTGCGCCGGCTGGCCATTGAGCGCGGCCGCATCGATAGCATCAGCGTGCAGCAGAGAAACCGGATTGACCGGCGCTTGGGTATGCGTTTGCAGCCGAGCAGCCAAAGCTCGCAACGAGAGGTTGGCCTCAGCACGTTTGGAGCCGTTATCGACAAGCAGGATCTGAGACATGATGGACTGGCTTTTTGAATGTCATATTGACTGGCAGATGGGGGCACCAAGCGCTGGGCCAAATGAAAGCAGCGCCGTTTGAGCCTTGGGGACACCTTGAGTCTCGGGGATAGTTGTAGGGCAATCGCTTGGGTTTGCTGTCCGTTGCCTTAATGTTCCTGGTTCTGTGGCGATTGCTGAGGGAGTTGGCAAAATGCGGTTATTTGTTCCACTGTTAGCGCTGCTGATCCTGTCGGCTGCATCCTGGGCGGTGCTGGCGAAAGCGCCCGGAGTGCCGGGCGTAATTGTGACCGAAGTGCGCGAGGCACCACTGGCGGATCGCATTGAAGCGCTGGGCACGCTCAAGGCGCGCGAGTCTGTCGTGATCACGGCCAATGTGACTGATTCCATCTCGGCAATTCACTTTGACGACGGCGATCAGGTCAAAGCCGGCGATGTGCTGGTCGAGATGATGAGCGGTGAGGAACATGCCGTGCTGAAAGAAGCCAGCGTCCGGGTGAAGGAAGCGCAGCGGCAGTACGAGCGTGTCAAGTCGCTGGAGGCGAGCGGTTCGGCTTCGGCCTCCCTACTGGATGAACGGCGACGTGATCTCGACACGGCACGCGCGACCCTGGTGGCCACCGAGTCGCGCCTGGCCGACCGGCTGATTAAGGCGCCCTTTGATGGCGTGCTGGGGTTGCGCAACATCAGCCTGGGGGCTCTGGTGCAGCCGGGTGATGTGATTACCACCTTGGATGACAACTCCCGATTGAAGCTTGACTTTGCAGTGCCCAGTGTGTTTCTGAGATCACTGGCCCCGGGTGTCGAGGTGGAAGCCCGCAGCCGCGCCTTTCCTGAGCGGCTATTTCGCGGCACCATCAGCAGTATCAACAGCCGAGTCGATCCGGTAACCCGCTCGGTGCAGGTGCGCGCCCTGATTGACAACGACCAGCGCCTGCTGCGCCCCGGGCAGTTGATGACGGTGGAACTGCTGCGCAATCCACGTCAGGCGCTGGTGGTGCCGGAATCGGCGCTGCTGCATCGGGGCGAGGAGCATTTCGTCTTTGTGGTCAGCAGTTCCGATCAGTTAATTGAAAAGCGTCAGATCGACATCGGCGTTCGCCAGCCCGGCCAGGTGGAAATACTCGCTGGCCTCAGCGCCGGCGAGTCAGTGGTCACTCACGGCCTGCAGAAGGTCAAACCGGGGGCGCCGGTCAAGATTATCGCAGTGGATGACGGCTCACGCTCCCTGGCTGAGATGCTCGCGGCCGGCGAGCAAGCCAGCAGCCCTGCCAGCAGCTCTAATGGAGCCGCTCAGCCATGATGCTGTCCGATCTCTCGGTGCGCCGGCCGGTGCTGGCGACAGTGATGTCGCTGCTGCTGGTGGCTTTCGGTCTGGTTTCATTCGACCGCCTGTCACTGCGCGAATACCCGGACATTGACCCGCCGGTCGTCTCCATCGACACCGTCTACCCTGGCGCCTCGGCCAATGTGGTGGAGACACGCATCACCCAGTTGATTGAGGATCGCATCGCCGGAGTCGAGGGCATCGAAAGCATCAGCTCCAGCTCGCAGGATGGGCGTTCGCGCATCACCATTGAGTTCGACATCGGCCGTGACATCGATGGGGCCGCCAATGATATTCGCGACCGAGTGTCCGGAGTGCTGGATCAACTGCCGGTTGAGGCCGAGCCACCCGATATCCAAAAAGTCGACAGCAACGATGATGTGATCATGTGGCTGAATCTGGTCAGTGATCGCATGACGGTGCCGGAGCTGAGCGACTACGCGCGTCGCTATCTGGTGGATCGTTTCTCGGTGCTCGACGGCGTGGCGCGGGTACGGGTGGGCGGTCAGCAGACCTATGCCATGCGCGTGTGGCTGGATCGCAATGCGCTAGCGGCGCGCGCACTGACGGTGGCAGATGTCGAGGCGGCCTTGCGTTCCGAAAATGTCGAGCTGCCGGCGGGCAGTGTCGAGTCACTCGACCGGCAATTCAGCGTGCGCACCGAGCGCAACTTCCGCACCCCCGAAGAGTTCGCACGGCTGGTGATCGACCGCGGAGAGGATGGCTATCTGGTACGCCTGGGCGATGTGGCACGAGTGGAACTGGGCACTGAGGAAAATCGCACCGTATTTCGTGGCAATGGTGTGCCCATGGTTGGGCTCGGCATTATCAAACAATCCACAGCCAATACAGTGGCCGTTGCCGAGCGTGCCAAGGCGGAGAAGGATCGACTCAATCCGACCCTGCCCGAGGGCATGGAGCTGAAGCAGAGCTATGACACCTCGGTGTTTATCAAGGATGCCATCAAAGAGGTCTACAAGACCCTTGCCATTGCCATCGGCCTGGTAGTGCTGGTGATCTTTCTGTTTCTCGGCAGCGCCCGCGCCATGTTGGTACCGGCCGTGACGGTGCCTGTGTCCTTGATCGCCACGTTCAGCGTACTGCTGGCGCTGGGATTTTCGATCAATATCCTGACGCTGCTGGCATTGGTACTGGCCATTGGTCTGGTGGTGGATGATGCCATTGTGGTGCTGGAGAACATCCATCGGCGCATGGAAAGCCTGGGCGAAAGCCGGCTGGTTGCAGCCTTTCGCGGCACGCGGCAGGTGGGCTTTGCCGTTATTGCCACCACCGTGGTACTACTGGCGGTCTTTGTGCCCATTGTGTTTCTGCGTGGCGATGTCGGACGGCTGTTTTCGGAATTTGCACTGACCATGGCCGCAGCGGTGGTGTTCTCCACCTTTGTTGCCCTGTCATTGTCGCCCATGCTGGCCTCGCTGATTCTGCCCTCGGCCCAGGCTGGCGAGCCGGGGAGGGCGCGCCTGAGCAGCGGTGTCGATTGGCTGTTTGAGCATGTGCGGGTTGGTTATGCCGCGCTGCTGAGATTTTTTCTGCGCCAGAAGTGGATCATTGTGCTCTTGTTTGTTGTCACCATCGGCCTGGCCTGGTGGCTGCTAACGCATATTCCGCAGGAGTACGCCCCCAAGGAAGATCGCGGCGCCTTCTTTGTGCTGGTGAATGGTCCCGAGGGCGCGACCTTCCGTTATATGGAAGAGTACATGGATGAAATCGAGCGGCGACTGCTGCCCTATGCTGAATCCGGCGAGGCGATCCGAGTGCTGATGCGTGCGCCCCGTGGTCATGGTGGCGGCGAGGCCTTTAATAACGGCATTGTGATTCTAGTTATGAACAGCTTCGACAAGCGCCGCTCCAGCTGGGTGGTCATTGATGAGATACGCGCCAAACTAGCCGACCTGCCTGGCGTGCGCGCCTTTCCGGTGATGCGCAGCGGTTTCGGGCAACGCATCAGCAAGCCGGTACAATTTGTGATTGGTGGCGGTACTTACGCCGAATTGGCGCAATGGCGGGACATCCTGCTGGCCAAAATCGCCGAAAACAATCCTGGCCTAGTTGGCATCGATTGGGACTACAAAGAAACCAAGCCCCAATTGCGCGTGGAGATTGACTACGACCGCGCGGCCGATCTGGGCATCCGCATCGACACCATTGGGCGCACGCTTGAAACCATGCTTGGCTCGCGCAAGGTGACCACCTATCTGGATGCGGGTGAAGAATATGATCTGATTCTTGAGGGCGAGCGCGATGCCCAGCGCACCCCCGGCAGTCTGGAGAATCTTTATGTGCGCTCAGCGCGCAGCGGCCAACTGGTGCCATTATCGAATCTAGTCCGGGTCACCGAAACTGCCGCCTCCAATGAACTGAATCGCTATAACCGGGTTCGCGCCATTACCATTGAGGCCAATCTGGCTGAGGGTTTATCCTTGGGCGAGGCGCTGAACTTTCTCGATAACCTGGCAACCGAACATCTGCCCGAGCAGGTGGTGATCGACTACAAGGGCCAATCGGCGGATTTCCGCGATTCCAGCAGTGGAATCCTGTTCGTCTTTCTGCTGGGCGTGGCCGTCGTCTATCTGGTGCTGGCAGCACAGTTTGAGAGTTGGATGCATCCACTGGTCATCATGCTGACGGTGCCCTTGGCCATGGCCGGCGCGCTGCTGGGACTCTGGCTGACCGGACAAACGCTGAACATCTACAGCCAGATTGGACTCATCATGCTGGTGGGTCTGTCAGCCAAAAATGGCATTCTGATTGTTGAATTTGCCAACCAATTGCGCGATCAGGGGCAGGCCTTTCAGGAGGCATTGCGCGAGGCCGCCGCCGTGCGGCTGCGACCGATCGTGATGACGGGCATTACCACCGCCGCCGGCTCGGTGCCCTTATTGCTGAGCAGTGGGGCTGGAGCCGAGACGCGCGCCGTGATAGGCACGGTGATTTTGTTTGGTGTGGTTGCAGCGACGCTCTTTACGCTTTTTATCGTACCCGTGGCTTACGATTTGCTCGCACGCCGAACCAGTTCACCAGGGGAACGGGAACGACGCCTGGAGCAGGAATTGGCCCGTCGGCCTTAAGTCCCCTTCCTCAATCCAGATGCGCTGCACTTATTCGGCCGGTGAGGGGCGACAAGAGTCACTGGATTTCAGCATGGCTTCCAGGTCTTCCCGGGGCATGGGGCGGGCGAGCAGAAAGCCTTGCACCAGGGGGCAGTCATGCAGACGGAGAAAATCAAGTTGCTCTTGCGTTTCAATGCCTTCGGCTACCACAGACAGGCCGTGGGTTTGCGCCAGGCGAATGATGGACAGCACCAGGGCGGATTCCTGCTTGCAGCCGGGAAGATCGACGACGAAGGAGCGGTCGATTTTTAGTTTGTCGATGGGCAGTCGCCGCAGATAACTGAGTCCTGAGTAGCCGGTGCCAAAATCATCCAGTGCGATCGAGAGATCGGCGGCGCGCAGGGCTTCAAGAATATGCAATGTCTTGGTATCGTCAGCGATCAGCATGGATTCGGTGATTTCCAATTCCAGCAAGTACGCAGGCAATTGATACTGGTTGAGCAACCCTAACACGCGTTCCTCAAGCTTGGGGCGTAACTGACGCGCGGAAATATTGACCGCCAGACGCAAAGGCTCAATACCTCTGTCAATCCAATCCCGCAAAGTGGCGCAAGTCGTCTCCAGCACCCAGTCGCCGATTTCATGGATCAGACCAGTCTCCTCAGCCACCGGAATAAAGGTCGCCGGAGAAATCATGCCCTTGTCGCGATGCTTCCAGCGCAGCAATACCTCGGCCGCCTGCATCTTGTCATTGGCCAGGTTAAATTGGGGTTGGTAGTGCAACAACAGCTCGCCCTGGCGCAGTGCTTCATGCAGGTCTTCTTCGATGTAATGCCGCGCCAAAGCCTGGGCATTCATATCAGCATCAAAAAACAGATAGCTGTGCTCATAGTTAGACATTTGCCGCAGCCGACCCATGGCGATGCTGGCATGACGTTGCAGGCTTTCAGAGTCGGCACCATCTTCGGGGTACACCGCCACACCAATGCTGGCCGTGATACTCAAGGTTTCCTCGCGCTGCGGCAACCGACTGAGCGTAAAGGGCTGGCTCAGAGCCTTGAGCACCTTGTCAGCCACGATACTGGCATGATCACGCTGCGCAATATCAAAAAGCGCGATGACAAATTCATCCGGCCCGCTGCGGGACACCACGTCCTCGGCACGCAAACTGTTGCGAATGCGCTCGGCGACCTGCACCAGCAATTCATCGCCAGCGGAAACTCCCAGGGCATCATTGATGCGCTTAAAGCGGTCGATATCGACCATCATCAAGGCACCATAAGTACCCATACGCTTGGCCTCATGCAACGCCTGAGTCAGGAGTAAGCCCAGCATCGAGCGATTGGGCAGGCCAGTGAGGGCATCAAAATTTGCCAGTTGGTAGATTTGTTCCTTGGCCTGCTGATGCTCGGAAACATCCATTAACATGGCAACGAAGTGGGTCAGCTGACCTTCCAGATTGCGCACGGCACTAAAGGAAAGCCAGCATGGAAAGCTGGTTTTGCTATTGCGTTTGCAACGAATTTCGCCAAACCAATGATCTTCACGCTCCGTCTCGGCCCGCAGGTTGCTCCAAAAGTCGGCATCATAACGACGGCAATGCAGAAAATCATGCTCGCACCCCAACACATCCTCTTCCTTGAGGGCAAAAAGGCGGGTAAAGGCGCGATTGATCGAGACCACCTGGCCCTTGAAATTGGTCACCATGATGGCTTCTTCGCTGTATTCGAAAATCGCCGACTGCAGCCGGAGTTTTTCTTCCGCGCGAATGCGTTCAGTCGCATCCACCAGATAACCGAGCAGACCTTCGGGTTCACCATCTTCGTCGATCAGCAGCGTGAGATGAATACTGGCCCAAAAGACCGAGCCATCGCGACGCTTGCGTTGCACCAGCATCTCGCCACAGCAGCCACTGTCACTGGCCTCAGCCAGCAGGCTGTTGTCTTCATCAGCATCGGCATAGAGAAACAGCACATGCCGACCCAGGGCTTCGTCCTTGGCATAGCCGAACATCCGCTCGGCGCCCTGATTCCAACTGGTGATATAGCCATCCAAATCCATGCCGATCACGGAACTGTTGATGGCATCAAGCATGCGCTGATTTTGGCGCAGCGTCTGACAGCACAGGGTTTTGCTGCGATCGCTGCGGCTGAGTTGATCAGCCAGCATGGTCAGCAAGGGCAACAACAGGGCGCCGGTGGTTGCCTCAGGTGGCTCAGCAAGGGCGAAGATCAGCTCCTGACCAGTGCTGGCAATCGGCAATTGCCACACATGACCACTGACTTCAGCCGCAGCATACCAGTGCGGTGCGCCCGAGGTGCTGTCTCCATCCGGACCGCGCAGATTTAACCAAAAACCCTCTGGTGCAATAACTGCGCGCAGATGCTGTTCAAACCAGCGCAACACGTCCTCTGCATCTCCACTGGGTACCGCTGGGAATGGGACCATGGATTCATCCTGATGAAAATGACTCAACCCAAAACAGGCTGTCGAGTTGGAGTTCAAGCAGCGTCAGCGCATTGAGTGAAAAATGTTTGGCCCACGCGCGCAGTTCGACGTTGTCGCGCCGCTCAATTGCTTTCACCAGACACAGCAGCTTACCCAAGGGTCCCTGTTGCTCCAGCAGAGCACGCTCAATGGCTGCTGGCAGCGCCAGGGGTTTGAGCAGGTTAGGGAGCTGATCATTGAGCAGGACATCGATCAGCGAAAAGACTCCAACCATAAAGGCCTGATCGCTTAAGGTCGGGCTCCAATCGAGATGCTGGGCGGTGAGTTCCATCAGGCGCCCGCGAAACGCGGAATGCCAGAGCAGACTATTGACTTCGTGATGACTGGTTTGGCGCGTGAACATCAGCAATTGCAACCAGCGCTGCAACTGACGGCGCCCGAGCAGGGTGATGGCATGACGGAAGTTGGTCGCCGGCGTACGCAGGCTGAGCGCCGGAGAGTTGACTAGGTTAAGCAGATCGAACGCGAGCCGTGGTTGAGTCTTGAACAAGGATTCAAGTTCATCGGTATCGGCATCGCTGCTGACCAGTCCCAGCAGGCGGGTCAGGGCGATTTGATCCGCCTTGGGCTGTTTGCGCGCAGAACGCTGGTTGCCGGTGATCAGAAAGGCGCTCCAGCCAAGACCGACCAGCGACTGGCACGGCTGCCAACCGGCCAGACCATCGGCCAGGCTGGATGTGGAACCGGCCGAACCGGCCGCATCAGTGACAATCCACCAATCTGCACCAGTTGCATGGGCCAGTTCGCGTTGGGATCCGCGCAGAGCCAAGTGAAGCCCATCTGGCGTTGGTGGGCGCTCGGATTGCTCGGTTACGGGGTACACCAGTATCTGGTCACTGGATAGATTGAGGGGCAGGTAAGGATGCAGACACTCCTGCGTCCCGAACAAAAACAACCACTTTGGAATCTTGGATTGCAAGCGTTCCTGCAGTATTGCGGCGATGGCACGGGCTTGTTCGTCGCTCGCACAGGCCATTTCCAGCCACAGGCCACTGCGGCGGCGATGATGATCAAAGACTGGAGCAATCAGCGTCCAGGAGCCGTCAGGCTGGCGATCTGCGCCTGAGGGTTTGGCGGGAGCGATCATTGAGGCGTTGTGGTGGCCGCGTCCGGAACAGACGGCGGAACATCTCCCAAGGTTGCGAACAGTTTGCATCAAGCATAGCAGATAGCCGCACCCGAGAGGGGGTTGATTGGGCGAATGCTCAGAGCAGCGCTGTATCGGCCTCTGGTCTGGCGTCTGACGCAACGCAAACCTGATGAATCGTCGCGATCAAATCGTGAATATTGATCGGCTTGGTCAAATAGCCATCAAAGCCGGCGGCCTGGCCCCGCTGAATATCCTCGGTCGTGGCATTAGCCGTCACAGCGATCACTGGAATGCGCATGGTACGCGGATCGGAGCGTAGCGCCTGCAATACCTGGTAGCCGTTCATGCCTACCATGTGAATATCAAGCAGAATCAGCTGAGGTAGATCTTTAAGTGCCTGTTCCACACCGCCTTGACCGGTGTCGATACTTGTCACCTGCACCTGCGGATAGCGGCTGAGCATGCGCTCCATAAGTTTGAGGTTCGAGGCGTTGTCCTCGATCTGTAAAATACGCTCGACCGATGCCGGCCATGCTGGCTGCTCAGGCGCCTCAAGGCTGGTGTCATGTTCAGTTTGTGCAGCGGCCAACACATCGAAGGCCTCAAGCTCCATCCAAAAACAGCTGCCCTCACCGAGTTGGCTGGTGGCATTGATGACGCCACCCATGGCTTCGATCAGACGACGGCAGACAGCCAGCCCGATACCCGTGCCCTCGCAATGGATGTCACGTTCCAAGCGGGAAAAGGGGCTGAACAAACCGGGGATATCGTCCTTGTCGATCCCAAGGCCGGTATCCCGGATTTCAATACGAATACGGCCTTGATCGATACGCTGGGCACCGAGTCGCACCTGACCACCGGGTTTGTTGTACTTAACCGCATTGGACAGCAAATTGATCAGCACCTGCTTCAGGCGCACCTGGTCAGCAATGACCGCCAGGTCGTAGAGTGGATCAATGTGGACTTGAACCTCTTTGCTGGACGCCATTGTTTCGACCAGCACCATGGATTCCATCGCCAGGTCGCTGAGGATGACCGGCTCGAGCGTCAGTTCGATGCGCCCGGATTCGACCCGCGCCAGATCAAGCACCTCGTTGATCAGATGCAGCAGGTGATGACCCGCCTTGAGAATTTCGCCAATGTTTTCCAGCTGATCCTCATTGAGATTGTCGTCCTGTTCCAGCAGCTGCGCAAAACCGAGGACGGCATTCATGGGCGTGCGCAGTTCATGGCTCATCAGTGACAGGAACTCTGATTTAGCGCGGCTGGAGCGCTCGGCTTCGTCTTTGGCCTGGCGCAGATCCTGTTCAATCTGGCGGCGCTTAGTGACATCAAGATGATTGATGACCACCCGCGGATGCTCTTCACTGGAACCACGCAGTGGCGTAATGCGCACCAGATGAATTTCCTCCTCTTCACCCTGGCAGGTATTGACTTCTGTTTCCAGGGATCGGGCCTCGCCCCTGAGGACCATACGCACGGCTTCGCTCAAGCGCGCCATGTCGGTGCGACCGCTGCCAGCGAGCGCATCGCAGAAGGCCAGATAATTGCCGCCGGAGGCGAGACTCTTACCACGATCGGGCAGGCGATAGGGGCGATGCTGCCAGGCGCGATTCACCGAGATAATCTCGCCATGTTCATCCACCACACAGATGCGCGCTTCCAGAGAGTCGATGATGGACTGAATCTGTTCGCGCGCGCGCTTTTCGACAAATTCGGCATGCTTTAGTGGGGTAATGTCTTGAATGACACCGAGCATGCGTATCGGCTGTGCCTGCTCATCATGGAGCAGGTTGGCCCGAGCGAGCATCCAGCGTTCGCTGCCATCAGGGCGATGGATACGGAATTCCTCATCGAGAACATCATGTCCACTGATGCAGTTTTCAATTGAGGTTGCCAGGCGAGAACGATCCAGTGGATGCGCGGCGGCGAGAAACTCATGGAAACCAAACTTGATGCGTGAGGTGGTGGAGCCGATCAGCTCAGTGACACGATCCGACCAATAGACGCTGTCGGTGCGCAGATTCCAGTCCCAGAGCCCGATATTGGCAAATGCCTGGCTATGGCTCAGACGTTCTTCACTAATCGCCGAGGCGCGCAAGGTTTCGCGCAGATGGCTGACATCCATGGCGATTCCGGTCAGTTCCAGGCCAGTGGCCTGTTGCGTAACCGCCGCATAGAGGGTGATGGGAATCTGCTCGCCAGCGTGACTCATTAACGGCAGATCGAGGTCGAAGGATCCCTGGGTGTTAAAGGCGTTCTGGATGGCGTTTTTGAGCTCCTCGCGCGCACGACCGCTGACGAAATCGAACACCGTCATGTGCCGGATATCCTCATGGGTGTAGCCAGTACTCTGGCACAGCTGACGGTTGTAAGCGAGAAAGCCCCCGAAACTGTCGATGGTGAAAAAAATCGCCGGCAGGCTGTCGAGCGTGGCGCGCAACCGGTCGCGTTCCTGGCGCAGCCGGGTATCGGCCTGAATTACTGGAGAAATGTCATCCTGCAAGGTTAGCAGGTGCGTCACGCGACCTTCAGCATCGCGCAGGCCGTTGAGACGCACATAATTGCAAAACTCGGTCCCATCCTTGCGCTTGTCCGCCAGGCGCACTTCAAACTGGCGCCCTTCGTAACAGGCATCATGTAGATCCTGCAACTCAACGGCTGAAAAGGCGGTGCTGAACTCATCGCGCAACAAACGACACGGCTGGCCCAGCAGCTCATCGCGCGAATAGCCGGTAATATCCAGCTCAGCGGAATTGACGTAGATGACCCGGGTCGCAGCATTTTCGACCTTAATGATGGTCAGGCCGCTGGACAGGGTCTCGATGATGCGACATAAAAAGTCGCGTGAGAACTCTGGAACCAGGTCGTGTGACCGAGCAATGGATGACTGCTCAGTGGGCGGATCCGTGCGGGCCACTGCCTGAGCGCTGAGGGGACACATCTGCAGTAAAACCCCCGCAGGGGAGGCATCACTCGATTCCCATAGTGGCTTAGCGGTCAGGTTGACACCAATGGGCAAGACTTCCGAGTCTGCGCTGAAGTAAAACCGCTGCTTAAGCAGAGTGTCCCCCTTGAGCGCACGCGCCAAAGGGCACTCAGCCGCTGGCAGTACCGAGCCGTCTAGTCTTTGTAAGCCGTTGTCGAGCAGTTCAACCCGATGCCCCTCAACCAGTGCTTCAAGCGGTTCCAGTAGTTGCCGGGCAGCCTGATTGGCGCACAGCAGCCGACCCTGAGAGTCGAACAAGAGAACAGCATCCTCAAGTGCTTCGGTCAACGCGCGCAAACTCGGCTCAGGGGGAGTGTATGCAACAGTCCTATCAAGAATGTGCAGGTCTTGCATGGGGGCCGATTTCAGTTCGCTTGCTTGATCGCCGGTGTGATGGCCGGTTGACATGGAAATGTGGAGTCTGAGCTGGAATTGCTGTCCTGCGCATGCGGACTGGAAGGGTAGACGATAGCCACTTTTCGCAAGGTTGACAATGGTAAATTGCACTTGCAGCCATGATGGGTGTCTGGCACGCTGAACTCAATGTTGGAGCGAACCTATCCCCCTTGGGAACTTCGCCAAGCAAAATTTCTCAAAAACCCTGTTGCAGCTATTGCAAAACAAAATCCACTGGTGCTAGACTCAAATCCTGAGCAAATTACTGGGGTATTATCCTATGAGCCAAGCCATCGCTTCGCGGAACTGGTTATCGACCGGAACCATCGACGCTTACATTAGTAGCGCCTACCAGATTCCTGTCCTGACCCTTGAAGAAGAGCGCAGCCTGGCCGAGCGGCTGCGTGATCATGGAGACATGGAAGCCGCACGACGCCTGGTGCTCTCGCACCTGCGCTTCGTTATTCGCATTGCCCGCGGTTACATGGGTTACGGCCTGCCGTTGCCGGATCTGATCCAGGAGGGCACCGTCGGTCTGATGAAAGCGGTGCGCCGCTTCGAACCGGACGTCGGCGTGCGCCTGGTGTCCTTTGCAGTGCACTGGATTCGGGCAGAAATTCATGAATATATCCTGCGCAACTGGCGCATCGTTAAGGTGGCAACCACCAAGGCGCAGCGCAAGCTGTTCTTTAATCTGCGCAGCGCGAAAAAGCGTCTCGGCTGGTTCACCAAGCAGGAAGTGGAGGAAGTAGCCGCTGATCTGGGGGTCAAACCGGAAACCGTGCTTGAAATGGAATCGCGCCTGGCGAGCCACGACATGGCCTTCGACGGCTATGAAGATGAGGATGACGAGTCGCCCTCAGCGCCTTCGACCTATCTGCCCGACATGCGCATGGAACCAGCCAGTCAGCTCGAACACGAGAACGCGGAAACCTATGAACGCGAACGTCTGCTAGCCGCTGTGTCGAGCCTGGATGAGCGCAGCAAGACCATCCTGCAGGAACGCTGGTTATCCGAGAAAAAGCAGACGCTGCATGATCTGGCGCAGCAGTTTGGCGTCTCGGCCGAGCGCATTCGCCAGATTGAAAAGAACGCGATGAAAAAATTGCGCGTCCAGCTGGAACTCTGAACCTGACTGCCGGAGACCCATGCGGTCCCGGCAGTCAATTTTCTTGGTCTTTTTAACCCCAGAGCTATCGACGCCGGGCCACCTGTTCCATGACAATAGGCTCTAAAGCATTCTGAATTTTGGGGCCATTCATGCCGATTCCTGTTGTGTTTTCCGCGCCTGTCCTGCGTTGCACGGCCGCTGCCTGGCGACTGCACAGCCGCCAACCCAATTCCTGTCATCCTACCCATGGGTTCCGATCAATGATCGGGCAAATCCTGCTCGCCGGCATGCTGCTCGGCTCGACCCACAGCCTGCTAGCAGCCATTCCGGCCGCCCCCGTGATGACGCTGTACAAATTCAACGGGCCGGTGCGCGTTCCCTACTATCAGATCGGTGCCTCTGGACCGGGAGCCATTGCGGGCTACTTAACCCAGGGTTCGTCCGTCATTCCCTGCTTGGTCGTCCGCAATGGTCAGGCGCTGACCGACAACCAGGGTACGCCCTATGTTGGTTTTGAAGTCCTGGTCAACTCAGCAACAGCCGGACCTGAAGCCACCAAGACGTTCAAACAGGCCCTGGCGCGGCAGGCTTCGCTTAACGTTGACAATCACCATTGCAAGCCCGATGTGCGCCATGTTCTCAATGTGCGCGAACTCTATCAGTTAACCAAGGCGCCTTTTTTCGATCCGCCCCGCACTGGACAACCACCTGTCAACGCATCCGGGGATAGCAATAAGGGAACGGCTGACTCCACACTGGATCGTCTGATTCGCGAGTTTCACAACTCGCAGGACTGCGCCAGTGTTGACTCTTCGCTGCTCGGACGGCGCGCGCGCTTGGCGCGTGCCTGGGATGACTTCATTGCCCGCAAGCGCGCGACAGAAGATGCGAACCAACTCGCGCGCGCCAAACATCTGGACTACAGCATGCGCACAGCGCTCTATGAAGGGCACTTGGATCGCGGCTGCAATGCCTATGGTGCCTGTGAGCGTAATGTGGTGGTGCTCTCCATCCGCAACCGGGCGATTGGACAGTGTTCAAAAGGGCGGGGATGCCGTTTCCCCGGTGACTTTCAGGGCGTTTCCTCAGATCCGTCGCAATACAACATCTGGGATAACTTCCTGACCCAGATCTCCGGACTTACTTCCTGTTACTTGCGCTCTGACCTGGCAGACAAGGAGTATTATCAGCACATTCAGCGCATGTATCAGCAAAATGTTGGTGATGCTGAACAGATTCTCTACGGCGGCGAACCGGGCCTGGAACAAGTTTTTCCTGGAACGTCGATGTCTGATTTAACCGAGCTGCGGCATTATTATCACCCACCGGCGATGCGCAAATGCTTTCCGCAACAAGAGCGTATTGAATACATGAGCGGCGCCGTCGCCGAAAAGGACGGCCAGTTTGCGTTAATTGCCAACACCCGCATCAAAGTTGGCCAGCGCGTCGGCAAGGGGTATCGATTCAAGGAATTCCGTTTCGAGCACACCGATGCTGGCGATCAGCTGCAAGTGCTTGACAATTACCCGGGCTTCATCGTCGATGGGCGCAAGGTGAGTCTGAAATCTGGCCATAGCTGCACACCCTATGGCGTGTCACGCTCCTGCAAATTCAACCGGGTAAACCGCTATCGAACCGTCCCCAGCTGGCTAAGCGCCGGCAAGCCTCTGACCATCAACTGTCGCGTTCAAAGTCGCGGCGCCAACTGCTCAGCAGCTCCCAGCGAGGAACGCGTGAGCGTTGGTGGCGACTGTGATACTGAGATGATGCCGGTGACTCGGGTGCCCTGATTCATTGATCCACACCGATGACATTACCGCTGTGGTGCTGGCCGGTGGTCGCGGACGCCGGGTTCATGGGCAGGATAAGGGGCTTCTCAGCTACCAGGGCCGCCCGCTGATCGCCACAATACTGGAGCGTCTGGAGCCACAGGTTGGCTCGATTTTAATCAGTGCCAATCGGAATCTCGACCAATACCAAAGCTTCGGCTGGCCAGTCTTCCAAGACCGGCTGGACAACTACCAGGGACCCCTGGCCGGACTCTGCAGCGGACTCGAAGCGGCACGCACACCCTGGTTGCTGTCGGTGCCATGCGACGGCCCAGTGTTCCCACTCAACCTGGTCGAGCGTTTAGCCGCTGCACTTGAAAACCAGCCTGCATCGGTGGCACTCGCCTGCGATGGCATCAAGACCCACTACACATACGCGCTGCTCTCCACCAGGCTGCTGGATGATCTCCACAGCACTCTGGCGCGCGGTGAGCGCCGCCTGGGGACTTGGCTGGAGGCGCATCAACCTGCGTTGGCCGATTTTTCGGCTTCAGCGCATAGCTCAACTGATGCCTTTGCCAATCTCAATCACCCCGAGGACTTTGTGTGATTCGGCAGCAACGGGCAAGCTACACTACTTTCCGATGCAAAAAGACGCGAAAATTTCTCCCAACAGGTCATCCGAGCGCAATTCTCCAGTGATTGTGCCGAGTGCCCGTTGCGCTAAACGTAAGTCTTCAGCAATGATTTCAGCCGGCTGCTGTGCGATCAGATTGCTCTGTGCCTGCTCCAGCGATGCCCGGGAATCTTCCAGCGCTATTACATGGCGACGCCGCGCAATGAAGGCACCTTCGGCAGGCGCCTGATAGCCGGCTTGTTCTTTAAGATGCGCCTTCAGCTGCTCAATTCCCTCTCCGGTCTTGGCTGAAAGACGCAGCTCCGGGTAGGCACAGTCGCCCGCTAAAGCGCTGCTCATTCCGGCCGGCTCACCGAGACGGTCAATTTTGTTGCGCACCAAAGTGATGGGGCGACCGGCGGCGGCCTGCTGCAAGCTGTCCGGCGATGGCCGACCGCCTTCAGCAGCGTCATACAGCCACAGCACCCGGTCGGCGTATTGCATTTGCTCACGAGCCCGGCGGATACCTTCCTGTTCAATGGCATCCGCACTGTCGCGTATTCCGGCTGTATCAATCAGATGCAGGGGCATACCATCAAGATGGATTGCGCTGTGAATCAGGTCGCGGGTTGTGCCAGGCGTTGCGGTTACAATTGCCGTCTCTTGACCTGACAACCGATTCAACAAGCTCGACTTTCCGGCATTGGGTGGACCGGCGATCACCAGCGTCAGGCCATCACGAACCCGTTCACCCTGATGACTGAGAGCGAGTAGTTCATTGACGGCAGCGATACTTTGGGCAATTTCCGGCCCGATTAGGCTCCAGTCATCAGGCTCAATGTCTTCATCGGAAAAATCCAGCCCCGCCTCAAGCCGAACGCGTATCTGCGTCAGTCGGGTCTGCAACCCTTGAACGTGCGCTGCCAGCGCACCTTGCAGCGTGCGCTTGGCCAGCCTGGCCTGGGTTTGGTTGGTACTGGCAATGAGATCCGCCACAGCCTCGGCCTGGCTGAGATCGAGTTTGCCATTCAGGAAAGCCCGCTCAGTAAATTCACCCGGGCGCGCAAGCCGGGCACCGAGCTCGAGTACTCGAGCCAGCAATTGATCCAACACTACCGGGCTACCATGCCCCTGCAACTCAAGCACTGTCTCGCCGGTATAGGAACCCGGCGCGGGAAACAGCAAGGCAATCCCCTGATCAAGCCCCTCCCCACTGGCATCACGAAAGGATGCCAACACCGCTCGGCGTGGCGGCACAGGTTTGTCGAGCAGGGCCGCAGCAATCACCTCAATGTGGGAAAGTGATCCCGATAGTCGTACGACACCAATGCCGCCGCGACCGGGCGCCGTGGCAATAGCGGCAATGGTATCAGGTACGACAGCGACCATTGCCGCGCCAATTCAGCCGCTTATTCCGGTGGAAACAGCCATCAAGCCGCCTTGCTGTGATGACGCGTTTCCTGTTCGATTTTTCTGGTGATGTACCACTGCTGTGCAATCGACAACAGATTGTTCACCGTCCAATACAGGACCAATCCAGCCGGGAAGAAGGCAAAGAACACGGTGAAAACCACCGGCAGCGACAGCATGATCTTCTCCTGCATCGGATCCGGCGGTGGCGGATTGAGCTTTTGCTGCACAAACATGGAAACACCCATGATCAGGGGCAGCACATAGTAAGGATCCGGTGAGGTGAGATTGTGCAGCCAGAAAATAAAGGGGGCATGACGCAGCTCGACACTCTCCAGCAGTACCCAATACAGGGCAATGAAGACTGGAATTTGTACCAAAATGGGTAAGCAGCCACCCAGAGGATTGATTTTTTCCTTTTTGTACAGATCCATCATCGCCTGGTTCAGGCGATCTTTATCATCTCCATAGCGATCTTTCAAAGCCTTCATGCGTGGCGTCAGCTTGCGCATGTGCGCCATGGACTTGTAGCTGGTCTCGGAGAGCTTGTAAAAGGCCAGTTTAATCAGGATCGTCAGAATAATGATCGACCATCCCCAGTTACCCACAACCTTATGAATTAACGACAAAAACCAGTGGATTGGCTCAGCGAGAATGGTCAACCATCCATAGTCAACTGCAAGTTGCAATCCCGGAGCGGTTTGCGCCAGCCGATCTGATAGCTTGGGCCCTATAAACAGCTTATCGGTAAAACTGTATCGATCTCCCGGTGCAATAGTTTGAGCATCCGAATACTGACCAATAATGTAATGCGGTTCAGCCAAACCTTGGTCGATAACCTTGGTATAGAAAGTTTGCGGTATCGCCTCGGGTGGAATCCAGGCTGCGAGGAAATAATGCTGAATCATGGCCACCCAACCGCCGGTAATTTGCACATCCAGCGGTTCCTTGGCCATTTTCTTGAAAATTTCTTTTTTGTACTTGACCTCCGGGCCAAAGTAGACAGCACCGGTGTAGGTTCTGGCGAACTTGTTCTTATTCGGATCATTCAGCTCGGTACGCTGTAGCTGCTGATAGGCGCGAACAGCAACCGGCGCCTCGCTGTGATTAATAATCTCCTGAGAGGCCTGGACCAGATATTTTCCGCGTTGAAAGCGATAGGTTTTGACAACCTCGATCCCCGTCGGTCCCTGCCAACGCAGAATGGCTGTCAGCTCATCTTCCCCCGAAGCGAGTTCATACTGGCTGGCCTCAGGTGTAAAGACTGCCTCATGGGTGGGAAAATTGGCCTGGGGTTGGCCAAGCAGACCGGATTGCACAATAAACAAATTAGGCACATGTGCCTTGAGGAGCTGAAATTTCTGCTCCGGGTTCTCAGCCGTGACGGCATAGTCAAGCAGCCAGAGATTATTGATGGTCGCACCACGCGGCGATATTTCGGCACGGAGCACATCGGTCTCCACAACCACAGGCTGCATGATTGCCAAATCCGCATTAGCTGCCGAGGCATCGGCTGAAACCGGTGTGGGAGCGACTGCAGGAGCATCGGTTGGTAAGGCGGGTTTATCCGCATCTGGCTGCATGCTTCCCGGCGAAGACATCGCGGTGGTGGGAGGCGCGGTATAGGCAGGCTTGCCATAATCTTCGACCCAGGCCGAATAGATCATAAAGAGGACGCCAACCAACGCCAGAATTAAAATCAACCGAATATTATCCATTGGAATGTCTTGTATGCTTTCCAGGAACTGGATCAAAACCGCTGGAACCCCAAGGCTGACAGCGAAAAATGCGGCGGATGGCTAAGCCAAGGCCAAGGATGGGACCATGCCGATCAAGAGCTTCGCGCGCATACTCCGAGCAACTCGGAGTATAGCGGCAATGCATGCCGACGAAGGGACTCAAGGTGAGTTGATAGACTCGAATGAGCCAGCGCAGGGCGATCACGACCGTGCGTGAGATCAATCCCGCGACAGTCTGAGCCAATGTCGTTGCAGTGAATGAAACAGGGCGTGATTCCCGGTGCTGGCCGTCGCGCGTCTGGCCATGACGACGAAGTCGATGTGGCGATCTGTCCATTGGGCCTGTGCTAAGCGAAATGACTCGCGTACGATGCGTTTAATACGATTTCTGTCAACGGCCCGAGGAGCAACTTTGCGCGAAATGGCCAAGCCAAGCCGAGATTGCTGCATATCTATGTCATTACGCCGGGTATCAACCACGCCAATGACAACAAAATATGCGTCAGCCGAACGGACTCCCCTAGCAAAGACTCTGGCAAACTCGGAGGAGTTAAGCAACCGGCGGCCTCTGGGAAAACTCCGTGCCAGATGCTGGATGCTCACACCTCAAGCCTGGATAACGCGCGACTTTGCTGCGGCGCCGGCAACCTAGGCTGGACTCAGACGCAAACGCCCCTTGGCGCGCCGAGCTTTCAGAACCTTACGGCCATTGCGGGTCGCGAGTCTGGCGCGAAACCCATGAGTGCGAGCGCGCTTCAAACGGCTCGGATTAAACGTCTGTTTCATGCTGGCGGACTCCGAAACGGTTGTGCCAAATGCCATTTCAGGCTTGGCTTCTTATGGATTGAGATCAGTTGGATCAGGATCAACAAGCCGTAGATCAGATGCTGTGCAACAGTCGCTGCCTGCTCTCGTTTGCGACAGCAAGAGCGCTCTGGCGCGCAACGAAATCAGTGCCAAGAGACCCGGAAAAAGACTCCCAAAAATACCGGGATTCGGCGAACGGGTCAAGTGCCTTGTTCGCAGCCGACGCCTTCAAGCGTTGTGGATAACTTGCCTCGCAGTCGCTAGACTGAATGCTCTGCTATCTGAGGCTTGCCCTGCCGCAAGGTTTGTTCAGTGAAAGTCTGCGCAGGTAAGTAAGGGCCATGCAGTCGACAACAGGTAAACAGGAGTCGGGTTAATTTTTGGGAGCTTGAACATTGTCAAGTATTTGGAAGAAATGCTGTGAACGTCTGAAAGGGGATCTAAGCCCTCAAGAGTTCAACACCTGGATACTCCCGCTACAGGCCAGCCGGGAAAGTTCGCAGCTACGGCTTTTCGCGCCAAACCGGTTTGTACGGGACTGGGTTCGCGAGCATTATGAACATCAAATCGAAGAACTGTGCAATACCTTCAGCGATGGCGACATTAAGGACATTCGCTTTGAGATTGGTACTCTGGAAACTGGCCGGGCGGCTCACGCCGACATGGCGGAACCAAAAACAACCGCCTCAGGCCCAAAGGCCTCCGCACCCGGCAACAGACTTGGTGAGCGCCGGCGCGCCGCGAACTTGTCACCAACTTTTCGTTTTGAAACCTTTGTTGAAGGAAAATCAAATCAAATCGCACGCGCTGCGTCGATTCAAATCGCGTGCAATCCTGGTACCGCCTATAATCCATTGTTTATCTATGGCGGAGTTGGACTAGGTAAAACACATTTAATGCAAGCCGTTGGCAATACCATTCTGGAACAAAATGATACGGCATCAATTGTTTATGTTCATTCTGAGCGTTTTGTATCGGATATGATCAAATCGCTGCAACATAATCGGATGGATGATTTTAAAAGTCGCTACAGGGGTGTCAATGCGCTATTAATTGATGATGTACAGTTTTTCGCCGGGAAGGAACGATCACAAGAAGAATTCTTTCATACTTTTAATGCTTTGTTTGAGACAGGTCAGCAAATTATTCTGTCAAGTGATCGTTTTCCCAAAGAGGTCAGCGGACTTGAAGAGCGTCTGCGCTCACGATTTGGCTGGGGGCTGACTGTTGCGATTGAACCGCCAGACCTTGAGACCAGAGTTGCCATTCTTCAAAGTAAAGCGAGCCTGTTTGGGATTGATTTACCTGAAGATGTCGCCTTTTTTGTTGCCAAACGACTACGCTCAAATGTTCGTGAACTCGAGGGTGCGTTACGCCGGCTGGGTGCGAACTCAAGTTTTACTGGTGTGGCCATCAACCTTGAGTTTGCTCGTGTGGCTTTGCACGACATGCTGATTGCTCAGGATAAACAGGTTACGATTGAAAATATCCAAAAGGTTGTGGCGAATTATTTCAAAATCCGCACCTCGGACTTGCTTTCGGCCAAGCGAACCCGATCCATCACGCGACCACGTCAAATTGCGATGGCCTTAGCAAAAGAATTAACCAAGAACAGTCTGCCAGAGATTGGCAAGGCTTTCGGCGGACGCGACCATAGCACAGTGATTCATGCGGCCAAAAAAGTCGAGGAGTTGCGAACCACCGATCACTTGATCGATGAAGATTACAAGAACCTGTTGAGAACTCTGACATCATAACTGTGGATAAGTCCGGTACAGCCGTGAGTAAAAAGATGCAGACAAGTTATCCACAGGTGGATCTGGCTGTTGTAAACTCGCACTAGAGCAGCAAGATATTGAAATTACTGGCATATTTTGACTTGCCCAGTTAAGCACAGCCCTTACTACGACTACTGAGTTTTTTAAGACTACTATGAAGATTGAAGTGCAGCGCGAAGATCTGGTTCCCACCCTGATGGGAGTGGCCGCCGTTGTTGAGCGACGGCAAACATTGCCTATTTTGGGTAATTTGCTGATTAAAACCACAGAACAAGGGTTTTCAATCTCAGCAACAGATCTGGAATTACAAATTTCCAGCCATGTTCAGGCTAAGGTTCTTGAGCCGGGCTCAATTACCCTGCCGGCTAAAAAATTTGCAGACATCTGTAAAGCCTTGCCGGAAAAAGCTCACATCAGTGTTGAAATTTCGCAGAATCGAGCCAGCATCCGTTGTGGTCGCAGTCGGTTTTCCCTGAGTACCCTACCGGCTGAAGACTATCCAACACTTGAAGGTGAGGAAGGACAACAATTTTTCGAGCTGGAAACCGCTGTATTGGCGAAAATGATCGAACGAACCAGTTTTGCGATGGCACATCAGGATGTGCGCTATTACTTAAATGGCCTATTGTTGGAAATTTGTCCCGGAAAATTGATTGCCGTTGCTACCGATGGCCATCGCTTGGCCAAAGCTGAAGCCGAAATTGCGGCTCTAAACTCCTGTGAAGACACCAAGCAACTTATTTTGCCAGCCAAGACCGTTTCGGAGCTTAAGCGGTTACTCAGCAGCAAAGTCGGCGCAACTGTGCAACTGGACATTGGTGATCGATCAATCGTGATTCGGGCAGCTGAAACTGTTATTACTAGCAAACTGATTGACGGACGTTATCCTGATTATGCGCGTGTGATTCCATCTCATTTGGAAAGTTCAGCCGTTGTCGATCGGGAAATGTTACGTGACTCTTTATCACGCACCACAGTTTTATCCTATGAAAAGCAAAAAGGCGTGCGCATGACCTTTGAGGAAGGCTTGCTAAGACTTGAAGTCAGCAATCCTGAACATGAAGAAGCCCAGGAAGAAGTTGGAATTGACTACAGCGGGCAGACAATCACGATTGGCTTTAACGTAGGCTACTGGCTGGATGTTTTAACGGTCATGGATGGTAAGACGGCTGAAATTCGCTTTTTAAATTCAGAAGTCAGCGCTATTTTGGTGGATCCGGAATCATCCGGAGAACTTTATGTTGTGATGCCAATGCGGATTTAGCGGCTAACCATGAAAGATGAGGTGAGGTTAAGGTGAGCTGATGTGGATTCGGCGCTTGCAGGCCGAGGGAATTAGAAATCTCAAACCATTCGATCTGGAATGCGGGTCAAGCCTTAATCTGATTTATGGCGGAAATGGAGCCGGTAAAACCAGTTTCCTTGAAGCTATTTATTTTTTGCATCGGGGAAATACGTTTCGCGGCAAAAAAGCTGGTGGAATTCGTACCTTTGGTGCCGAACGCTGTTTTGTCCAGTGCTGGCTTGAAGATCAAAATGGCTTTGTATGGCGAGGAAAGCAAGTCTGTGGAAATACCTTGAGCGAAGCTCCACAGGAGTCTTTTCCCAAGCCAAGGGGGTTTATGGTTCGGTTGATAAGCGATTCAATCTACCAGTTGGTTGAGGGAAGTCCGGAGTTACGGCGACGCTTTATTGATTGGAATTTGTTCCACGTGGAACCTGGGTACGGGAAACTCATGCGTCAGTATCGGCGCACGGCTAGTCAGCGTAATGCTTGGTTAAGAGCAGGGGCTTGGGGGCCGGCTGTTTGGGACCAGCACTATGTTGCGCTCTGTCGGCGAGTGGAACAATATCGACAGGCTTTTTGCGATGCTTTGAATGAACGTTTGGCTGATATGAGTTCGGGTTTAGCTGTTTGCGAGGGTGGCCTTAAGCTGAAGTGGCTGGCAGGTTTTAATTCCGAGACTTTGGAAGTTGATTTGCAGCGTATGCACGCAGCTGACAAAAAACGCGGTTTTACTTTTTTAAGTCCAGATCGCACGGATTTTCAGGTGCTTGCTCCTAAGCGGCCTGGATTGGGATCAAGGGGAGAAAATAAAACTGCGGCAATTTTGCTTCAGCTTGTTGCGAGTCGAGTCATGTCAGGCGACAACCGAACGGATATTTGGTTGGTTGATGATCTTGGTTCCGAGCTTGCTGCGGAGAATGCGCAGTCCTTGTTGCAGCACATTCTTCAACAAGGACAACAAGTATTTTTGACCGCCTTAAAACCAGAAACTGTTGATGTTGGCCGTTTGTTTCACGTGGAACAAGGGATTGTGCAGGAAAAAATACTAGCTTGATTGTTGCAACACCGATGAAGTGCTGAACAGCGCTATAATTACAACCTTGAAGTACAACTAACGTTTAATTTTTCCATGACTTACGATTCTTCCAACATCAAGGTTCTGCGGGGCCTGGATGCCGTTCGCAAAAGACCGGGAATGTATATTGGTGATACAGATGATGGTACAGGTCTGCACCATATGGTTTTCGAAGTCGTCGATAATTCCATCGACGAAGGCCTTGCTGGACATTGCAATGAAATCAAAGTGATCATCCATGCAGATGGCTCAGTGACAGTCAATGACAATGGTCGAGGGATTCCGGTTGATATCCATCCGGAAGAAAACCGTTCGGCGGCTGAAGTGATCATGACTGTGCTGCATGCCGGGGGTAAGTTTGATGATAATTCCTATAAGGTTTCAGGTGGCTTGCACGGGGTTGGAGTTTCTGTGGTGAATGCCTTGTCAGAAAAGTTGACTTTGCGCATCTGGCGCGGAGGCACTTTGTATGAGCAGGAATATCACATGGGGGAACCCATCAAACCATTATGTGCGATTGGAACAGTGGAGGCGTCGGGTACTGAGATCCGTTTCAAACCGGCCGCCGATATTTTTTCTGACTGTGAATTTCACTATGAAATTCTGGCCAAGCGTCTGCGTGAACTGTCGTTTCTGAATTCCGGAATTAAGATCAGCCTGCGCGACGAACGGGTTGATCGTGAAGATGTGTTTGAATACAAAGGCGGGATTCGTGCCTTTGTGGAGCATCTGAACCGCAACAAGTCCCCTATACATCCGTCCGTCTTTTGCTTTTCGGATGAACGCAACGAGCATGTCGTTGAGGTGGCTTTGCAATGGAACGAGTCTTATCAGGAAACAATTTTTTGCTACACCAATAACATTCCCCAAAAGGATGGGGGAACCCATTTGGCTGGTTTTCGAGCGGGGCTGACACGCACCCTGAATCAGTACATTGAACGCGAAACGCTTGACCGTAATCAAAAGTCTCGTCCGATCGGTGATGATGCACGCGAAGGTTTGACGGCTGTGGTTTCGGTGAAGGTTCCGGATCCAAAATTCTCTTCTCAAACCAAAGAAAAATTGGTCTCCTCGGATGTCAAACCAATTGTTGAAGCGCTGTTTAGCGAGCATCTCAACAGCTTTCTTGAAGAGAATCCCGCTGAAGCCAAGGTCATTGCCAACAAGATGATCGAAGCGGCGCGCGCACGCGAGGCTGCGCGTAAAGCCCGGGAAATGACACGCCGAAAAGGTGTGCTGGATATCGCTGGATTGCCAGGTAAGTTAGCGGATTGTCAGGAGAAAGATCCGGCGGGTTCGGAATTGTTTATTGTCGAGGGTGATTCCGCTGGTGGTTCGGCCAAACAAGGCCGCGACCGCGCGTTTCAGGCCATTTTGCCACTCAAGGGCAAGATTCTGAATGTTGAAAAAGCGCGCTTCGATAAGATGCTGTCCTCGGCTGAGGTTGGCACCCTGATTACCGCCTTGGGCTGTGGCATCGGTCGCGATGAATATAATCTGGATAAGCTGCGCTACCATCGCATCATTATCATGACCGATGCTGATGTGGATGGTGCCCATATTCGCACCCTGCTGCTGACATTTTTCTACCGGCAAATGCCAGAGTTAATTGATCGGGGCTATATTTATATTGCCCAGCCGCCGCTGTACAAGGTCAAGCGTGGCAAGCAGGAGGATTATTTGCTTGATGATGCCGAGCTTGGGACTTCGCTGTTACGTACTGCGCTGGATAATGCGCGCTTGTATCTCAATGCCGAGACACCGCCAATGTCCGCGATGGGTCTTGAGGAACTGGCGCGCGAATTTCAAGTGTATCGTGCTATCATCGCGCGGCTGTCGAATCGTTACGATTCTTTATTTCTCGGTGAACTTCTGAATCTGCCGCGCTTTAATGAGGAACGCTGGCATGATTTGTCCAAGCGGGATCAGTGGATCACCACCTTGTCCGAACGTCTCGCGGCTATCAGTGGAACAGCAATCGGTTATCGGGTAGCGACTGTTCTCGCAGAAGACGGGACTCTGAATGCACTCGAACTCATTCGTTTGGTGCATGGTATTCCTGAAACGCGCATTGTTCCCTTGGAGTTTTTTGCTTCGGCTGACTACTTGCGCATTGCAGAGTTGAGCGAAAAACTCGATGGCCTGATTGGTCAGAGTGCGCGTATAGAGCGTGGCGAAAAATCAGCGGAAATTGATAGTTTCGTGAGTGCTTACGATTGGCTGCTTACTGAGGCGAAGCGCGGCTACCACATCCAGCGCTACAAGGGATTGGGGGAGATGAATCCGGGGCAACTGTGGGAAACAACGATGGATCCGGAGTGTCGGCGCTTGTTGCGGGTGACGATTGAGGATGCCGTATCTGCCGATCAGATTTTTACCACCCTAATGGGGGATCAGGTCGAGCCGCGCCGCGACTTCATCGAGCGCAATGCACTTGAGGCGGGGAATATCGATATTTGATTGCTTGCATCTGGTTCGGGAGTGCAAGTTTGCTGTCCGCCGCATTTGGCGGACAGCGTTGATTTAGCTGTTATCCGCTGTTGCTATCGCACTGATACGGCTTAGCCTGTCGACATGACGGAAACCTCTGGGAAGCAGGGAACCGCGTCGCCCTCGCTCCCCTTGATAATGCGCCTGGTCTTTTGGTTTCAGTTGAAACTGGCGTTGGCCAGATTCGATGACCAGGGTTTCTCCTGCGGCTAATACTGCTAAGCCACTGACTCGCTCACCATCCTGTATGGCTCGGGCCTTGGGAATGCCGATCAGGCGATTCCCCTTACCTTTCGCCAGTTCCGGTAAGTCTGCTAAGCGGAATATCAGCAGATGACCTGCGTTGGTCGCAACCGCGACGCATTGATCCCGCTGCGGTTCAACAACAACGGGTGTTAGCAGATGTGCGTCCTGGGGCAGATTGATCAGCGCCTTGCCGGTTTTGGTTTTGGCAAATAAATTTTCCACGCTGCAGATGAAACCATAGCCGGCATCGGAGGCCAAAATATAGCGGGTCTTGGGTTCACCGGCGAGAACGCTGAGAAAAACAGCACCAGGCGGTGGTTCAAGCCGTCCGGTTAAGGGTTCCCCCTGCCCACGTGCCGAGGGCAGGCTATGTGCGGGCAATGAGTAACTGCGACCGGTGGAGTCGAGGAAAATGGCCTGCTGCTGGCTGCGCAGTCGCGCGGCGACCGCAAAACGATCACCACTTTTATAGGTCAGGGCGCTTGGATCGATGTCATGTCCCTTGGCGGCTCGCACCCAGCCTTTTTCTGAGAGTACAACAGTGAGCGCTTCACTGGGAGTCAGGTCTGTTTCCGCGAGTGCTAAAGCCGCAGGGCGTTCGTTGATGGGTGAGCGACGTTCATCGCCAAACTTTTTGGCATCGCGTTGAATTTCACCAATAATCAGCCGGGTCAGTTCTGCTTGATTGCCCAGTAGTCGCTTGAGTTGCTGTTGCTCCTTGCGCAGTTCGGCTTCTTCGCTGCGAATTTTTATTTCTTCAAGTCGGGCCAGCTGCCGCAGGCGGGTGTTGAGCACATAATCGGCTTGCGTCTCGCTGAGGTCAAAACGCTCCATGAGTACAGTTTTTGGTTTATCCTCGGTGCGAATGATGCGAATGACTTCATCGATATTCAGAAAGGCAATCAGCAAACCGGCCAACAGGTGCAAACGTTCATCGACCTTATCGAGTCGATGTTGTAAACGCCGTCGTACAGTGCTGTTGCGATAGCTCAGCCATTCTTCTAGCAACTCATGCAGACCCATCACTCGTGGACGTCCATCCAGGGCGATCACATTCATGTTCACCCGATAGCTTTTTTCAAGCTCAGTGGTGGCGAACAAATGCAGCATGAGGCGCTCAAGATCAACGCGATTCGAGCGTGGCGTAATGACTAGCCGCGTTGCACATTGATGATCGGATTCATCACGCAGATCTTCAATCATCGGGAGTTTTTTCGCCTGCATCTGAGCGGCGATTTGCTCCATGATCCGATTGCCTGAGACCTGATGGGGCAATGCCGAGATGACAATGTCCCCCTGTTCAATTTGATAGCGCGCGCGCTGTTTGACTGAGCCACTGCCGCTTGCGTAAATGCGCTTGAGCTCTTCACGCGAGCTGATAATTTCAGCTCCAGTGGGATAATCGGGGCCAGGCAGTAAAGCCAATAATTCATCCAAACTTGCCTTGGGTTTTTTCAGCAAGCAGATGCAGGCGTTAGCTACTTCGCACAAATTGTGCGGTGGGATATCGGTGGCCATGCCAACGGCAATGCCTGAGCCGCCATTGAGTAAAATATTGGGCAGCCGTGCGGGTAATTGCTGCGGTTCTTCGAGTGTGCCGTCAAAATTAGGCTGCCAATTGACTGTGCCTTGTCCGACCTCAGCCAGCAGCAATTCAGCATAGGGTGCCAAGCGGGCTTCGGTATAACGCATAGCCGCGAAAGACTTGGGATCATCCGGTGCGCCCCAGTTACCCTGGCCATCAATTAAGGGATAGCGATAGCTGAATGATTGTGCCATGAGAACCATGGCTTCATAGCAGGCGCTGTCGCCATGCGGATGAAACTTGCCCAAGACATCGCCGACAGTGCGAGCTGATTTCTTGAATTTAGCGCTGGCTGAGAGTCCCAGCTCTGACATGGCATAAAGAATGCGCCGTTGAACGGGTTTTAAGCCATCGGCGACCTGCGGCAAAGCGCGGTCAAGAATGACATACATTGAATAGTCGAGATAGGCCTTTTCGCTAAACAGATGCAGGGGCAGTTGTTCCAAGCCTTCAGGGTTTTCAAGTAAGGTTTCAGTCATAGTGATGCGGATGTCGATGGACACCAAAAGAATAGCAAAACAAGCTGCTTAGTCAGAGGGTATTAGCTGAACAGCAGATTTGCGAACGCCCTGATCGGGCAGGTTCAGGAACAGATTGGAAATGCACCAGCGCGAATCTGCTAAACCGCGCCTAACCTGGAATACGTAGTTTTTCTTCCTCTGGGTCGAGGGCGATCTTTACCCACAGGCGATCCGCTACTTCAAAGACGTTGCGGTTGATGTTCTTGGCGAATTGATGCACGCGCTGAACCAACGCTTCAGCCGTTGCATGGCAGTGGTGATAGGTCACCTCTTCGCGCAACCAACGCCAAAGGGCTTCGACCGGCATGAAGTCAGGACTGTAGGGGGGCAGTGGCATCAGTGTGATGCGCAACTGCTCGGCCAGTCCGCTGACATCAAGCGAGCGGTGGTAAGAGGCGTTATCCCAAAGGACAATCAACTCACGATGGGGGTGAAGTTCACGCAGGCGCTGCAAGACGGTGAGCGTATGCTCGGT
>NZ_NRRS01000011.1 GCF_016583795.1 Rhabdochromatium marinum
GGCTCACTTCGATGGTGATCTCTTCGCCCGAACGCCGAACAACCGTGGCCATGATCGCTCCTCGCCTCATCATTTACAGAGGCTTAGAGCATACTCCTCGAAATAACATCTTGTCGAGGCCGCACCCTCCTGATCTTCCAGAGTCCGGGACTGAGGAAGCATCCCGGAGTGGGTCTTGACGACCTGTTGCAAACGCAGCGGATTTTCACCGCTTTCCCTGGTCAACCCAGCTCTTTCAAGCTCCGGCCTTCAGGCCGGGGTAGTTGACGCGCTTAGGCGACCGCTTGGTTTGCTATTGCTCACGCAGAAATTCGGCTCGATAGTATTTGAGTTCCGCGATGGACTCCCGAATATCGGCCAGCGCCTCGTGACGATTTTGCTTCTTGAAAGCTTCCGTCAGCGCCGGTGCCCAGCGCTGAGCAAGAATTTTCAGCGTGCTGACATCCAGATTGCGATAATGAAAAAAATGCTCCAGTCGCGGCATGAAGCGCGCGAGAAAGCGCCGATCCTGGCAAATGCTGTTGCCGCACAGCGGCGATTTACCGGCCTGGCAGTAGCGCTGCACAAAACTCAGCAGCTGCCGCTCGGCACTGGCTTCATCCTGATCGCTGAAGCGCACCCGTTCGATCAAGCCGGATTCACCATGATGCTGGCGATTCCATTCATCCATGCCCGCTAGCACTTCTTCCGATTGATGCACTGCAATGCACGGCCCTTCAGCCACCACTTCCAACTGACTATCGGTAATAATAACCGCCATCTCCAGGATGCGGTCGGTGAAAGGATCCAGCCCGGTCATTTCCAGATCCATCCAGATCAGGTTATCTTCACTGCCCGCCATGCTATGTCACGTCCATTTTCGTTCAGAACAACACCGATGAAACGCCTAAAATCCACGCGCCCACACTCCAAACTTCGCGAGCATCCTACCCCGATCAGAGGCCTATTCAAACCCTAATCGCTTCGCTGACCAAGATGCCACGGCGGCGCCTGTCCGAGCAGCAACTGAAACGCATCCAAGCGATTCAGGACCGCCGCCGTCGCCAGCGCGAAACGCGCGCCGAGCAACAACTCGCCGAAGCCGGCGCGGCGGAGGATGGCGCAGCGCAACAGGGACGAGTGGCGGTGCGCCATGGCGCCAATTTAGCCGTGGAGGGCGCCGACGGACAAATCATTCATTGCGTCAGTCGGCGTCATATTGGTGATCCGGTCTGTGGTGACCGCGTCATCTGGCAGCCCACCGGCGCCGGCACCGGAGTGGTGATCGCCCTTGAACCGCGCCACAGTCTGCTCAGCCGCCCGGATGGCGGTGGCCGCTCCAAACCGCTGGCCGCGAACCTGACTCAGATCGCCGTGGTATTTGCGCCGGAACCCGCCCCCGCCGGTGATCTGCTCGATCAGTATCTGATTGCCGCCGAACACATCGGCGTTCAGGCCTTGCTGCTGTGCAACAAATCCGATTTGCTTGATGAACATCAGCACACGCAAGGCTTCTTTGCAAGCTTGGCGGCCTATGAGCGTATCGGCTATCCGCTGCTCTATCTGAGCATGCACCAGCGCTTCGGGATGGCGTCCCTGCTGGAGTGTCTGCATCATCAGACCAGTCTGTTGGTGGGGCAATCCGGCGTGGGCAAATCCTCCATCACCCAAGCCTTGCTACCCGATCAGGCAGTGCAAATCGGCCAGTTATCGCGCGCCACCGGACTGGGGCGCCATACCACCTCGACGGCCAGTTGCTATCGGCTGCCCGGCGGCGGACATCTGATCGATTCTCCGGGGGTACGCAGCTTTCGCCTGCCGCCGCTCAGTCGTGCTGAGTTGGAACAGGGCTTTCGGGAATTTCGCCCGCATCTTGGTCATTGCCGCTTTGCCGATTGCAGCCATGATGCCGAGCCGGACTGCGCGATTCGCGCCGCCGTGGCGGCCGGTCAGATTACCCCTGAGCGGCTTGACATCTTTCACCGTCTCGGCAAGCGTCTGACGCGCAGCACCGCTTCCTGAGGACCGGGGACGCGCAGTTCAATCCAGCGCAACCGACACCAGCACCGGCGCCGGTTGGCCCCGGGCATCAAGATCGAAAGCCTGCCACAGAGTGGCATAGCTCAGCCCGAGTTGCGGATGACATTCCTCGGGGGCCACAGCTGCCAGGGGCGCCAGCACAAAGGCATAGTCGAGAATATCCTCGCGGGGCACCTGATATCCTTCAATCGGCCCGATCATCTGACCATAGGTCAGCAGATCCAGGTCGAGCGTGCGCGGAGCAAATTTGTCCTCGCTGCGTTCGCGGCCCTGAGCGTCTTCAATTGCATTCAGGATTGCATTCAGGGCACTGACCGTCAGCTGGGTCTGAATGCCCACTACCAGATTAAAAAACGGCGGCCCGGTGGTTCCAATGGCCTGGGTTTCGTAGATGGGTGACAGCCGCAGCGTGCCAAAACGCTGGCGCAACTCACGCAAGCCACCAGCAATCGAGGCTTCTCGGCGCAAATTGCTGCCAACGCTGATCCAGCAAGACACCATGATGGCTGTGCTAAGAATCCCGGCCGGGCTGACAGCCCCGCTCGATGATCACTCCAACGCCCTCGGCATCAGTCACCGCACCAAGTTTGTTCAGGCGCAGACGCACCCAGGGCACTGCGAATTCCTCACGAATCAGGGTCGCGCACGCTTCGGCCAGGGTCTCAACCAGCTCATAGCGCGCCTCGCCCACGAACTGCTTGAGCCGCTTGGCGACTGCTTTATAGTTCAGTGCCTGTTGAATCTGATCCGTGGCGGCCGCTGCGGCCACATCAGCGGCCATTTCGATATCCAGAATCACCGGCTGGCGGATTGTTTTCTCCCAGTCGTAGATACCGATGGTGGTCTCGATTCGCAGGCCGGTTAGAAAAACTATGTCCATTCTTTCGCTGTCAATCGGCAGTGGAAATCCTCAACAGGATAGGCCATCGCCTGCGTCCTGACCAGCGCTGTTCGGGCCGCCGCCAGCGGTGACTCGATTGGGACACTTGACCGGGACGCAGGCAAACAGTCAAATGGCCACCTATGAACATCATTACTGTTACTCTACCGTTTGTGCTCAGCGTTGCGGCCTATCTGCTCGGCTCCGTCTCCAGTGCCATTATCGTCTGCCGGCTCATGGGCTTGCCAGACCCGCGCACCCAGGGGTCCGGCAACCCTGGCGCCACCAATGTGCTGCGTATCGCCGGTGACCAGGGCAAGCTGGCGGCCGGGATTACCCTGCTGGGCGACAGCCTCAAGGGTCTGCTGCCAATGCTCGCTGCCCATCTGCTCGACGCCGGCCCTGAAACCCTGGCTGCCGTCGGACTGGCCGCTTTTCTCGGGCATCTGTACCCGGTGTTCTTTAGTTTTCGCGGTGGCAAGGGGGTGGCGACCGCCTTGGGCGTGCAATTTGGCCTCTACTGGCCGATTGGCCTGGGCGTGGCCGCTATCTGGCTGTTTGTCGCCAAGGTGCTGAAAATTTCCTCCCTTTCAGCGCTGATTTCCATGGCACTGGCACCGGTGCTGGTATGGCTGCTATACCCGCAGCCCGAACTCATCGGCATGCAGCTGGTGATTACCGGCATCCTGTTCTGGCGCCACCGCAGCAACATCCGCAAACTGATCGCCGGGAAGGAAGACAGCATTGGCGGGAACGCTTGACCGTGCAAGTGCGCCAGCAAGACACTGAGCAGCATCGCCAGTAAAGCACCACGCATGCCCCCCTTCCCCGCTGAACTCAGCCTGAATGGCCTGTTCATCCCTCCCTGGCTGCCGGCGCTGGGAAGTGGCTGGTTGCTGGCCTGGCTGCTGGGCCAGCTGGCCAATGCCTGGGGCTTGAGTCGCTGGATCTGGCATCCACCGCTGTTTTTTCTCGCCCTGGTCATCGCCTGTTCGGTGTTGATGGGCGCTACCTTCTTCCCCTGCTTTGGTTGATCAGCATGCCCCAAGATCACGCCTCGGCTTCTGCCGCCACATCCCCACCCCGCGCTCCGCACCGCCGCTCCTGGTCGAGCATTCCCGATCCACTGCGGGTGCTGATCACCCTGAGCATGGTGGTCATTGCCTGTGTGGCGCTGTTGTGGGCCTGGCGGTCGCAGCAGGCCCATCCCTGGACGCGCGATGGCCAGGTGTTGGCACAGGTGATCGGCGTGGCGCCCCAGGTGTCCGGACCGGTGGTGCGCCTGCATGTGCAGGACAATCAGCCGATTCAGGCCGGTGACTTGCTGTTTGAACTTGATCCCCGCTTGTACCAGCAGGCTGTCGCACAGGCCCAGGCTGATCTGACCCAGGCCCAGGCCGAGGCCCAGAGCGCCCAGGCCGATGCCGCGCGGGCCACCCGGCTGCACCAAAGCGGTGATCTGGCCGATGAGGCCTATGATTTGAAAATCGCCGCCAGCACCTCGGCCGCTGCGGTCGTGCAAGCGGCGGCGGCGCGCCTGGATGCTGCCCAGCTCAAATTACAGCTGACCCGCGTCAGCGCACCGGTGTCGGGCTATGTGACCAATCTGACTCTGGATGTCGGGCACTATGCGCAGGTGGGTGTGGCGCAGCTGGCGCTGATCGATCAGGATTCGTTTTGGGTCACCGGCTATTTTAAGGAAACCGATCTGCCCGCAATCCGCGTCGGCGCACCGGCCGCCGTCACTCTGATGGCCCACCCGCAGCAGCCGCTGCGCGGTGAGGTGGCGAGCATCGCCCATGGCATCGCGCGGCGCAATCTGGGCACCAACCCCAGCGGGCTGGCCGAGGTTTCCCCCACCTTTGAATGGATCCGCCTCGCTCAGCGCATTCCGGTGCACATCCGCCTGCACGAACCCCCTCCGGAGATTCCGCTGCGCATCGGCACCACCGCCAGCGTAGCCATCCTACCCAGCCCTGAGGCCGCTCCCCAAACCACGGCCACACCATGACGGTTGCCGACTGGCTGCGCTGGCGCCCAACCGCTGCGGTCAATGCGGCCAAGACGGCGGCAGGCATTCTGCTCGCCTGGGTGTTAGTGCTGTGGTTCCAATGGCCGGATGCCTTTCTGGCGCCTATGACGGTGCTGTTTTTGCAAACCCCCTATCTGGGTGCCTCGCTGCGCAAGGGGTTGATGCGGGTGTTTGGCACCCTGGCCGGTGCCCTGCTGGTGCTCCTGCTGCTGGCCGGGTTGATTCAGGAGCGCTGGGCGCTGCTCGGTGCGCTTTCGCTGGTCATTGGGCTGTCGGTGTATCAGATTCGCGCCAGCCGTTATGGCTATGCCTGGTTCATGCTGGCAATCACCGCCACCATCATCGCTGCCGATGCCTTTGGTACACCAGAGCTGGCATTTCAGCTCGTGGTTTATCGCACCTCAGAGGCGGTACTTGGCATTCTGATTGTGCTGGTGATCAATGGGCTGTTCTGGCCGCGCACCGCCGGTGGAGTGTATCGCCAGCGTTGGGCTGAGTCCCTGGAGCAGCCGGTAGAGTATCTGCGTGCGCTGGCTGGAGCGCTGCGCAGCTCAGATGCTGGTGCCATTCCAAGCGCACCACCGCAGTTGTTTGGCGCCTCGGTTCGACTGCGCGAGATCCTCACTGCCGCCGCGCTCGACAGCAGCGGCTTTCGCCGCTTGCGCCGCACCTATGAGGCACAGATTCGCCAGCTCAGTGCCGTCACGGGCGCCCTGCTGGCCCTGGTCGAAACCCTGCGCCTGGCCACCGAGGGCGAGAACCCCATTCTGCACCACAGCCACCGCGCCCCCCTGGCGCAAACCCTGGACGATCTAGCCGAGGCGCTTGCGGCCTGTCGTGCGCCGGCCGCCCAAGAGCAATCGCCCCAAGCGCGGATGGAGCGACCTGAACCGCTGGCAATTGATGTCCCGGCACTGTCCCCCCGTGTCGGGCCGGCGGTGCATCGCGACAGCGCATTTTTGCAGGCCATCACCCATCAGTGCCGCATGCTAACGACTGCCATCACCCGCTTGCGCCAAGCCACTGCGGCCATTGCAGCTGAACGCCCGCTGCCCGCCGCCGCGCTGCCGACCGAGGTGGCCCTACCGCTGTCGGTGCGCCTGCAAGCAAATCTGCCCCATGCCATTGTGGCCATGTTGGCCTTTTGGCTCAGCCTGTTGATCTGGTTTCAATGGCAGTGGCCACCCAGCGGTTTTATGGGTGCGTTGATGGCGGTGGTCATTGTTGGTATCGACACTCTGAATGATCGCCCGGCCGAGCAACCAGGCCGGCGGGTGTTCCTTGGCGCCCTGGCCGGAGCCCTACTCACCGCGCCCCTTTATCTGCTGGTGCTGCCACGCCTGGATGGCTGGGTTGAGCTGCTGCTGGTGCTGCTGCCGTTTTACTACCTTGGGCTCTATTTTTTCCACGCCCATGACAAGCCGCACAATTTGGTGTTTCTTGGCCTGTTGTTGATGGCCATCTTAATGCCGCGGCTTGCACCCGAGCAAAGCTACAGCCTCATTGACTATCTCAACAGCGCGCTCAGCATCCTCAGCGGTTACGCGCTTGGTCTGCTGACACTGGGCATCGGGCTTGGCCAACGCCCCCATGCACTGCTCAGACGCCATCTGCAAGCCTTGCTGACCAGCATCGCTCACGCCCAACAGGCATTGGCCGAACGCCGCGCGCCCGATTTTATCGCGCAGATGCAGCGCGCAGAGCAGCACCAACGCGAGCTGTTGCAGCGCCTGAGCCAGGTCGCGCCCCTGGCATTCGACCCCTGTGTACCACACAACGATCAAGCGCGCATTGATGCCCTGGTGGCCGCCGCGCAGAGCCTGAGCATTCGCGCCCGTGCGCTACAGCGGGCGCGCGCGGGCTTTCGTCACCAGCCCAACGTAGCACTGCCCGCATCACGTCAGGGACCGGGGATGTGGCACCGACCCCAGCTCGGGCGCCGCTATCGACGGGTGTTCGCCGTGCTGCTACTGCAACTGCGCGTACGCCTCGATCACCCCCAACAGCCGATTGGACTGGCCGCACTCGACCGCCTGCGCGCCTGGGTGCGACCGGAGCTGACACACCTGAATACCGCAGCCCCCACTGTCGATCCGCTGTATCCACTCATCATCGCCGGTTACTACCTTGGTGTGGCGCGCGCACTGCGGGAATTCACCGCAGCGGTTGAGGCCATCGACTGGGCAGCCTGGCGCCAGCCGCGTTTTTGATTATGACGACCTCCAAAGACGGTTATATCCTCGCCATTGATCAAGGCACCACCAGCACGACGGTGCTGATTTTCGATCACGCCGGGCAGGTGCGCGGACGCGCCAGTGCCGAGTTCACCCAGCACTATCCGGAACCAGGTCAGGTTGAGCACGATGCTGAGGAAATCATCAGCGTTACTCTGGGAGTGATTGCTGAGGCCCTGCGCGCGGGACGCATCAACGCTGACAGTCTGCACGGCATCGGCATCACCAATCAGCGCGAAACCGTGGTGATCTGGGAGCGCGCCAGCGGCACCCCCATCGGGCGCGCCATTGTCTGGCAGGATCGGCGCACCGCCGCGCACTGCGAGGCACTCAAGGCTCAGGGGCTGGAGGCGATGATTCGCGCCAAAACCGGCTTGGTGATTGATCCCTACTTCTCCGCTACCAAGCTCGCCTGGTTGCTGGAACATCGCCCTGGCCTGCGCCGGCGTGCCGAGCGTGGTGAGATCTGCTTTGGCACCATCGACGCCTGGCTGATCTTCCGGCTCACCAATGGCCGGGTGCATGTCACTGATGTCACCAATGCCTCGCGCACCCTGTTGTACAACATCCATCAGCTCGACTGGGATCAGGAGCTGCTGGAGCTGTTCAAGATCCCGCGCGCTATGCTGCCCGAGGTGCGCCCCTCCTCGGCCATTCATGGCAAGACCGATCCGCAGTTTTTCTTTGGCACCCGGCCCATCCCGCTGGCTGGCATCGCCGGGGATCAGCAGGCAGCCTTGTTTGGTCAAGCTTGCCATCGTCCCGGCATGGCGAAAAACACCTATGGCACCGGCTCCTTCGTGCTGATGAATACCGGCACCGAGGCCGTGGCCAGCAGCGCCCGGCTGCTGACCACCATCGCCTGGGGCATCGGTACTGAGCCGGTGGAATACGCCTTGGAGGGCGCTATTTTCGTGACTGGCTCGGCGGTGCAATGGCTGCGTGATGGGCTGGGCATTATCGAACAGGCCGCCGAGACCAGCACCCTCGCCGCTAGCGTGCCGGACAATCAGGGGGTCTATTTCGTGCCGGCACTGACCGGGCTGGGCGCGCCGCATTGGGATCCCTATGCACGCGGTCTGCTGATTGGCTTGACCCGTGGCACCAGCCGAGCGCACATCGCCCGCGCGGCCCTGGAGAGCATGGCCTACCAAACCCTGGATGTGATCGAAGCCATGCAAGAGGACTCCGGCATCGCGCTCAGTGCCCTGCGCGCCGATGGTGGTGCGGCGGTTAATCGGCTGATGATGCAATTTCAGACCGATCTGCTCGGGGTGCCGGTGGAGGTGCCAAGCATTGTCGAAACCACTGCTCTGGGCGCGGCCTATCTGGCCGGACTGGCGGTGGGGTTTTGGGATTCGCGCGCGGAACTGGCGGAGAAATGGGCACTGGATGTGCGTTATCGCCCGGCCATGGAGGAGGAACAACGCCAGCATCTGGTCGGGCGCTGGCGGCGGGCGCTGGAGCTAGCACGGGGTTGGGCGCTGGAAGAACCCCGGAGTGGTTAATGCCGAACAGAGCCGCCGGCAATAGCAGGTGAGAGCGAGTAGAATCACCTGATCTCACCCTGCGAATAAAGAGTGAACCCGATGAATGCCCTACTGAAAAACCTCTCCATTGGCGCCAAGGTCTGGCTGACGCCCACCGTCCTGGTGCTGCTGTTAATCTTTGCCGGGGGCTTTGCACTTCAGGCCAACCAATCGGTGAAAGACAAGGTTTATGCCATCACCGGGCATCTGATGGCCGACTCTAATACCGCCTCCGGGATGCTCAGGGATCTCTTACAGCAACGTCTGGCCTTGCGGGCGTATCTGCACTCCCGTGATCCCGGTGATGCCGAGACCTTCAAGCAGCTCACCGCGACCAGTCAGACCTCATTGAACAAGGCCCGGAAAGCCATTACCGACCCAGAGCATGCCCGGCTGGTCAAGGAGATCAACGACCTGGAGCAGGAGTATCTCAGCACCTTCGAAACCGCGATTATGCCGAACATGTTGCGGCGCAACGCCCTGGTTGAAGAACGGCTCGATGTCGATGGCCCCAAGCTTGCCGATGTCATTGCCGAGATCAGGGAAAGCGCGCAACGCGATGGCAATTCTATGGCAAGCTACCAGATGAGCATGGTCCAGGAACATCTGCTGCTGTTACGTCTGTATGCCAACAAGTATCTGTTGACGAATGACAACGCGTCACTGGAGCGAACCCGGCAGGAGTTTGTAGCGGTGATCGGGGCACTCAGTAAGGCAATCGATACCCTGGAGGATCCGACTCGGCTTAAGCTGGCCGGCCAGGCGCAAGACTTACTCGCCCTCTACGAGGATGGCTTCGAGGGCGTCGTGGTCGCCATTGAAGCGCGCAACGCCGGGATCCGCACCATGGATACTATCGGCCCCATGATCGCCGACAAGGCGGAGTCGCTGCGCGAGCGGGTGGTCGATGCTCAGGACGAGCAAACCCAGCAAATCGATGACAAGTTTCATCAGACCGCACAGCTGATGCTGATAGTGACCGCTGTTGCCGTGGTGGTGGGAATCGCGCTTGGCTGGGCGGTTACTCAAGCTATTGCCGGGCCGCTGAGACGCATGAATCAATTGCTCGGAGAAATTGCTGATGGGGACGGAGACCTCACCGCGCGCCTTCCGATCGATGGTCGCGATGAACTCATGCAGCTGGCCGGCAGCTTCAACCGCTTTGTCGAGAGGCTGCAAGGGATTATCGGCTCTGTCCAGGGCTCGGCAGGTCAACTGGCGACGGCAGCCGGGGAGCTGAGCATGGTGAGCAGCGAGAACCGCCAGATCATCCAGCAGCAGGTGGCCGAGACCGATCAGGTGGCAACCGCCATTGAGGAAATGTCCGCCACCCTGCAAGAGGTTGCGCGCAACGTCCATGAGACCGCACAGGCGAGCGACCAGGCTCGTAACGAGGCGATCCAGGGCCGTGAGGTCGAAGCGCAGGCACTGAACGCCATTCGCGCGCTGGATACCGATATTCAGCAGAGCGCCGATGTCATTGCCGATGTCGGCCGTGCCAGCGAAACCGTGGATACCGTGGTTGAGGTGATCAACAGTCTTGCCGAGCAGACTAACCTTCTGGCGCTGAATGCCGCCATTGAGGCTGCCCGGGCCGGCGAGCAGGGACGTGGCTTTGCAGTCGTTGCCGACGAGGTGCGGACCCTGGCCGGGCGCACCCGCGCCTCCACCGAGGAGATTCGCCAAACGGTCGAACAACTGCGTCGCAGCACGCAGCAAGCGGTCGAGCGCATTAGCCATAGCCGCACCCAAACCGAGCACGTCGTTGAGCAGGCACATAAAGTGGATAAAGCTCTGGAGGACATTGTGCGGCGGGTGAGCAAGATCGATGAGATGACCAACCAAATTGCCACTGCCACCGAGGAACAAACCGCCGTGGCTGACGAGATCGCACGCAATGTCGGCAATCTCAAGGAACAAACGGCGCGTGTCGCCACCGCCACCGAGCAGGCAAACGGCTCAACAACGGAACTGGCGCAGCTGGCCAGCCATCTGCAAAGCGATGTCAGCACCTTTAAAGTGACGCGCTAGCTAGCCAAGAGCATGAAACAGCCAATCACCCCGACGTCGGTCGAAAAAGTAATGCGCGATACCGATTTCATCGTCTCCAAGACCGACCCCAGGGGGCGCATTACCTACGGCAATCGCATTTTCATTGAATTTTCCGGCTACAGCGAAGCCGAACTCATCGGCACTCAGCATAATATCATTCGCCACCCGGATATGCCCCGAGCCATGTTTAAGCTGCTGTGGGACACCATTCAGTCCAAACGTGAATGCAACGCCTATGTCAAAAACATGGCCAAGGATGGCAGCTTTTACTGGGTGTTTGCCAATATCACTCCAGACCTTGATGCCGATGGCCGCATCATGGGTTATTTCTCGGTGCGGCGTAAACCCAAGGCGACAGCCGTCGCCACTGTGACTGACCTGTATCGTACCATGCTCGCAACGGAGCGCCGCGTTGGCCCGCAACAAGCCATTGCCGCCTCGACGGACATTCTTGCCAACCTGCTGGCCGAAAAAGGTATGAGCTATGACGAACTGGTCCTTGCAATCTAAGTTCAATGCGCTGCTGTGGACACTGACCGGACTCATTCTGACCACCGTTGCGCAGGCCTGGATGCTCCACACCTGGAGTCCCTGGATGTCCTGGCCGCTGGTGCCGGCCCTGGCGCTAGCTGTCTGGGGCCAGGCGGCGGTGCAACGCTGGCTGGCGCCCATCGCCAAGCTTGACATCCTCACCGATGAGATCCAGCAGGGCCGCTTTAGCGCCCGTATTCTCAACATTGGCCAGGTCAATGAGTTGGGTCGCCTGTGCTGGAAGATGAACGATATGCTGGATCAACTGGAGACCTATTTTCGCGATCAAGCCACGACCTTTCGTCTGCATCTTGACGGGCATTTTTACCGTAAGGCCTTTACCGCTGGCCTGCATGGCCGCTTCCAAGCCGGACTGGTCAACCACAATCACTTGCTTGATGGCATCGCCGAGGTGCAACTTGAGAAAATGCACAATCGGTTGATGACCGAGGTACAGCAAATTAACAGCAACCACCTGCTCACCAATCTGGCCTCAAATCAGCAAGACCTGATCAACAACAATAGCGAAATACAAGTCGTCCTCTCGCTGGCCACCACCACGGCGGTGGAAGCCCGGGAAAGTCAGCAGATGGTCAGTCAGGTTGTCCAGCATCTCAACACCATCATCCAGCGCATCGAGCAGGTGGCTGAAGCCGTGAATCAGCTCAACGCGCGGCGCCAGGACATTACCGAGTCCGTGCAGCTGATTACCACCATTGCCAATCAGACCAACCTGCTGGCACTCAATGCCGCCATTGAGGCCGCCCGCGCGGGTGAAGCCGGATGCGGCTTCGCCGTGGTGGCCGACGAGGTGCGCACGCTGGCGGAAAACTCCAAGAACGCTTCCGAATCCATTGGCCAGAACATGAGTTCTTTCCAGCGCGAAACCGAACACATGCTCGAGGCCTCCCAGGCCATGAGTGAGATTGCAGATCAGTCGCGTCACAGCATCGGCACCATGGAAGAGCGTTTCGCGCGTTTCGCCGTCTCCGCCCAAGAAACCCAATCACGAGCTGAGCGTGTTCAGGACAATAGTTTCGGCAGTTTGGTCAAGGTCGATCATGTCATCTACAAGCAATATGCCTACATGGCCATTCATACCCATGGTCAGGATGCCACCTACACCGATCCCATCAAGGTTGGTCATCACAATTGCCGTCTCGGCCAGTGGTACGACCAGGAAGGACGCGAGCAATTTAGCTCCACGCACAGTTTCGCAGCGCTGGAGTCACCCCATATCCAGGTTCACGACAGCGTGCATCGCATGCTGACCTACCTCGACCAGGACTGGCGGCACAATATCGAGATCCAAAACGCCATTGCCGAAACCATGCGCGAGGTCGAGCAAGCCAGCACCCAAGTAGTGCAGTGCATCGACCGCATGGTCGAGGAAAAACATCGCTGAACCCGTGCGCGACAGCGATCAAAGATTGCCGTCGGCCTGGATAGTGCCAAACATGCTACCGCTGACCGGAGCGGCTCCAGGGGCGGGGATACTGGCTCCAAACAGCCGGGCTGTCGCCTGATAGCCGCGCGTTTCGACACCAGCAAATTCAAATTCAAAAAGCGCCGGAGTGCCGAGTATCCTGACGGGACAGCCGTTGATGCTAAATTCCGCCCCATCACTGGCAAAAACAGCGGCACTGATGGTTAATCCGGCCGGCCACACGAGGGTGCTGGCCTGATGATCGATAAGCCAGATTCCCCCGCAATTGGCCTCAATATTGGCGAACTCATAGCGGTCCAGACCGCCGTAATCGAGATAGCGGTCGGTAACCTGCGGACGGCTGGCCATTTCGATGGTTTCGCTGCTCGCGTCCAGATAATGCGTCACCAACTCGGGATCCTGGTCAGTCATGATCACAATGGGATTGGCGGCAGCGCGCGCATTGTTGCTTGCATCGCTTTCGGCGACAGCTGCATCTTTGTCTGCATAAGCGCCAAAGTAATAGGTGCCGGGGGCGATATCTGCAGGCAGGATGATGCTACCAGCGCAGGGCCAAGTGTCACCCGGGTCCAGTGCTGCAACCGCACAATCCCATTCTGTGTCGATGTCTGACAAGGTAATAACGGCATCTGTCGAGAGATAGTAACCCAACGTCGAGGGGCCGGCGGCAGCATCGCCTTGATTCTTCACTGTGCTGCGAACGTCGATCTGGCCGCCAACGACGCCGGTGCTGGGGCTAGTGACCGAGGTGACAATCAAGTCAGGCCCTTGGCTGATGTCCGGGTCGAGCCATGATTTAATACGGTCGAAGTAGCTGGCGAAGGCACCATCAACGGTAGCATTGCTCTCACTGTCGCAGACATTATTGAGATTGTCACCGCAAGCGCCGAACAGCTGACCAACAACTTGTGCATCAACATTCAGCACTGGTGAGCCACTGCTGCCCCCTTCCGTCGAGCCGATTTCATCATGGCTGTAGATAAAAGACCCTCGCCTCAGACCGCTGCAAACGAAAGGAGCCCGGTTCCACACCCGGTGCGTCGAATAGGCCTGTGGCGAACCCTCTGGGTGGCTGATACGATAAAGTGGGAGGTTTTCGATATCGTAGACGGGACTGGGTGTCCACCCAAGGTACCAGATGTCGCCACCAGGGGTTTCGTTCAGCCTGAGAAAGCTGTGATCGTCTGTTAAGGAGGTATCCAGCAATTCAGCACCAATTGTGTCTGGCAAGCCAGTGCGGGGACAGCCCCCACCACAGGCGCTAGTCTGATAGTGGAAATAGGTCTCAACCGTGCGAGCCGTGTCAGCATCAGCAATACAGTGGTTGGCGGTTAGAAAATAGGGAATCTCACTGGTGTCGTCGGTATCATTAACCAGTCCGCCAGTACACATATAACTGCCGCCACCATGGATAAAATTGATGTGGGCAATAGCATTGCGGACATGATCGATCTCTGCCCAATCAGAGGTGCTATAACAGGAAGCATCTTGAATACAGTATGCGTTTTTATTGCACAGAGTGCGCGGTTGCGTCAGCGCCAGAGCGCCAACGCGAAAGCCCGGGCGTGGCTGGACAAGTGCTCGAGCGCTTTTCTCTGCATGTCGTGGCGCGGTGACTGAAGGATAGGACGGGACCAACGCTGGCGCCTGGGTGAGCTGAACAAAAACCGCGCCGCTTGCAATCGGCAGGCTGTGACTCCACAGGGTGCTGTGATCGCCTTGGTAGGGACCGCGCACATCACCGGCGTCGTTATAAAGGTAGAGTGCAATGTCGGGCGGCAGGTGCAGATCGTCAAAGCGCAGACGCACCGCAGCAGCGCCTGACACTTCTATGCGACCAACCCAGGTAATGCCCTGTGTGGCAGCGACACGGGCGATTCCTCCCTGAGCATGCTGGATGTCGCGGCGGACAAGGGCGCGTCGCAGCTGCGCCAGGTCAAGCGCAAAGGCGATTGGTTTCACCGTTCCGGTTTGCAACGGACCGCGCGCACCGTCGCGCTGATTGTGCTGGGAAATGGCTTCACGATCAGCGTCTGTTAATTCGACCCGCGCCAGGGATGCGCTGGGCAGGGTATCGAATTCGCCAATCAAGGCATCGTAGCGCCGCGCATCCGCTTGCTGTTGCCTGAGCTGGCGGCGCGCTCGCGCATCAGATGACGCCCCCCCACCCCCGGGAGCGCCCAGTATGCCGTCCGGCACAGGAGCGGCCAGGCTACTGCTGGCCACTAGGCTGATCCAGCCTGCCAGACTGATCAGCCGCAGGCTGGTGCGCGTGAAGCCATTGAAATCAATCACTCGTCGATTCCTCCAGGTGAATTATGCATCAGAAGCACCGGGCACCCCGAGTCGCGCCCGCAGATCGCGCACACCAAAACCGCGCCACGGATGGTCATCCAGTCCGCGTGACAGGCCCATGACCTGAAAGCGCTCACCCATAGCGTTGGGTAGCAGCAGTTGCCGTGCGCCGGCGCTAATGCTCAGCGACTGCTGTGTGTTCTGGCTGTCGGCCAGTGCCTCCATCATCAGTTGATCAAAGCCGCAGCCAATTAGAAAATTCGCCTGGGTTGTGTAGCCAGCCAGGGAGAAACCAGCCGCAAGGGCTGCGTCCGCCAGGGCGGAAAAATCGACATGGGCGCTGATGTCCTGCTGCCCCAGGTGGGCAAAGATATTCGCCTCGGCCTGGTGTCGATAGTGACCGATCAGAGTGCCCGTGTGGCGCTGCGGATGATAGTACTCGCTGCGCGGATAACCATAGTCGATGATCAACACCAGCCCGCGCTCCATGGCCGCAGCCAGCGCCTGCACCCAGGGCGGCAGCCGCAGATTGATCTCGGAGCAATAGCCAGGGGTCAGCACCAACCCCTGCGCTTGCAACGCCAACACCGCCTCGCGCAGACCCGTGGAGCGTACCGGCCCGGTTTGCTCCACCAGAGATTCTCCGGTGCCGTCCTCGCTGACAAACACCTCCAGCGGCGCACCCTGCGGGTCGATGCAAAACCGCTGCACCGGCATGGCATCCAGCACCTCGTTGGCCAGAACCACCCCGCTGAAATCGCTCGGCCAGGCACTCAGCCAGCGCACCCGCTGCCAGGACTCCGGAACCTGCGCCTGAAGGCGTTCCCGCTGCCGGGCTTGCAGGTCGGGGCTCGGCTCCACAATGAAATACTGTCCTGGTAAAGCTTGGTGGCGCTCAAGAAAGCTCAGGATCGCAGCGGCCAGTGCGCCACTGCCAGCCCCGAATTCGAGCAGGTCACCACCGCCCAGCACCGCCAGCACTTCGCGGCACTGCTCAGCTAGACATTGACCAAAGAGCGGGGAGATTTCCGGCGCCGTGACAAAGTCGCCTGCGGGACCAAGCTTGGGTAGACCAGCGACATAGTAGCCCAGCCCCGGGGCATAGAGCGCCAGCTCCATGAACTGGTCAAAACTCAAGGCACCGTCGGCGGCGCGAATCTGCTGCTGGATCTGCCTCAACAGCCTCTGTTGCAGCAGATCCTGCTGCTGGTCTGGAGCTGCTTGTGGCGCTGCTTGTGGCGCTGAATCCGGCACTAATGCTGACTCTGATTGCGAACCTGACGCTTGATCAACCGCTGGCATTGTTTCATGCTGTCCTGTGTTAAATTCTCGCAAGCGAGTGCCTGTTAATGAGTGAAGATCACAACCATTCCCAAACGCCCAGCGGCGCAAGCCTCGCCGGTCAAGTGGCGCTGATCACTGGGGCAGCGGCGCGCATCGGCGCCGAAATCGCCCGCACGCTGCATCAAGAAGGCTGCGATCTTATTCTGCATTATCGGCACTCGGCCCAAGCCGCCGCCGCGTTACAAGCCGAGCTTGAGCACGCACGTGCGGATTCCATCCAGCTCTTGCAGTGTGATCTGAATGCCGCCGACGGCATCGCCCTGCTCGAGCAGGCCGCACACAGTTTTCGCCAGCGGCTGGATATTCTGGTCAATAACGCCTCCAGTTTCTACCCTCAGCCGTTGGCGCAGGTGACGCCAGCGGACTGGGATGATTTGCTCGGCAGCAATCTGCGGGCCCCGTTTTTTCTGACCCAGGCCCTTGCGCCCCTGCTCAGTGCCGGGCGCGGATCGGTGGTCAATCTGGTCGATATCCATGCCGAGCGCCCGCTGAAAAATTACCCGGTGTATTCCATCGCCAAAGCCGGCAATGCCATGATGGTCAAGGCTCTGGCCCGCGAACTCGGACCAGCGGTGCGCGTCAATGGTATCGCCCCCGGGGCCATTCTGTGGCCCGAACAAGGCATGGATGAAACCACCAAAGCCAACATCCTGGAGCGCACTGCACTCGAACGCCCCGGCGGCCCGCAAGACATCGCCCGCACCCTGCTATTTCTGGTGCGGGATGCCCCCTATATCACCGGGCAGATTCTGGCCGTTGACGGTGGGCGCACTCTGCAACAATAAAATCCATCCTTCAAGTCTCCGGCTTGCGAGTACTCCGGCTTGCAAGCATGGCGGCTTGCGAGCATAGCGGCCTTGACGGATCATAGTAACGGTTATGACAGTTCACAGCACCTCATCACAGCAGACCCCTGCATCAGCCCTCGACACCACAAACCCACTCGATCCGCAACCGGGCCACAGCTCCAGCTATCCGGTCAGCCGCCTGGCTCCGGCCTTTCATGCCCCCGATTTGCGCGATCAACTCGGTCGGGTCGAAGCCATGCTGAGCGCACGCACCAGCGCCAAGCTGGGGCTGATTGCCGATCAAATCCGCCAGTTACAGGACAGCGCCCGCACCATTTTGCAGGAAGCCGAACAGGAACAGGCACTGCACCAGGCCGAATGCGCCTTTGAACGCAAGCCGGGTCGTACCTATCATCTGTACCGTAAGGCCGATGGTCGGCGCTTCTGGTCTATGCTGTCACTCGCCGATTGGCGTGGTCAGCCGCCGCATGACTTTGCCGGCAGTTATCGACTCGAAGCCGATTATTCCTGGTCCCCGGTCGAAGACGCCAGCACACACGCCAACTCCAGCTAACCGAACAATCCATGCTCATGATGGCTCAAGAAGATCCTCACATCTCATCGATCACCATCGCCCCCATTACCGGCCCCGAGTTGCTCGCGAAATTGCCCGCTGTCGCGGCCTTGCGGATCGAAGTGTTTCGGGAATATCCCTACTTGTACGACGGTGACCTTGAATACGAAACCCGCTATCTGCGCACCTATGCCGAACATCTCGACAGCGTGATCGTGCTGGCCATGGATGGTGATCAGGTCATCGGCGCCTCTACCGCCGTCCCCATGCGGCATGCCGGAGCTGACATCTGCGACCCCTTCCGCGCCTATGGCATCGACCCGGAGCGGGTGTTTTATCTTGGGGAATCCATCATACTGCCGCCCTATCGCGGACGCGGCATTGGCGCGCGCTTCTTCGAGGAACGCGAGCGCCATGCCGAACGTCTGGGTGGATTCGACTATCATGCGTTCTGCGCCGTGGAGCGCCCGCGCGATGATCCGCGCATTCCAATCAACTATCGCTACCTGCACAATTTTTGGAACCGCTGCGGCTATCATCGCGTCCCCGGGCTCTATACCAGCTTCAGCTGGCGCGAAATCGGCGAAATCCAGGAATCTCCCAAGCCGATGGTCTTCTGGCTCAAACCCATGACGGATGAGGCACGCGCTACCCTATGACTCTGCTGCTGATCGTCTTGCTCGTCCTGGCCCTGCTGCTTGCCTATGGGATTCTGATTTACAACAATCTGGTCAGACTCAAGCACACGGATCGCGCGTCGCTTTGGTTTTAAGGCGCGCAATCTGCTTGAGTTTCGCGCCGCGCGCCAAGATCCGGATCTTAATGCCCTGTTCGGCTGATACAGCCGCCATGCACGCCTTTCACGACTGGGTATTACGGCTTGAACCCGCCCCCCGCCGCTGCAATCCCTGACCTCCTTTCTGGGGCTGGAGCGCCATTACCGCCTGACCGAAGAGCGTATTCATGCCGACGAGCCGGTTTATCTGCTAGGCCACTTCGAGACCCCACGGCATGGCCACAAGGAACGCCAGCAGCTCGCTCGCGCCTTGCTGCGCCAGTGGAAGCGCAACCCCAAGCACAAGCACTCTGAGTTAACTGCTGGCTTGCAGCATGGCGACGCTGAAGTCGCCATGCAAATAGCCCTCGCGGAAGGACACTGCGGCGCCGAGCTGCTCGGCCCATTCGCGGATCTCATCCGGGTGCCGGCAGTTAAAGACCGCTGAATCATCCACTCCACGCAGCAAATTGAAGATAAAACCGCAGCGACTGGCCGCAAAACAGCGCTCAATGAAACAATAGGTTTCGTATTTTGTGAGGGTATTCATGGCCCCACTACAGAGGTAATAGTCCGCACTGGGCAAGGGATCGGTCAGTGCGTCGAGCTGGTGGATCTCTGCACCGGTGCGCTCGCGCGCCACCCGGACCATGTTCTCCAGCGCATCCAAGCCGATGTAACGTCCCGGCCGTGCTCCATCCTTGGCCAGGTAGCCGTACAGATCACCAAAACCACAGCCGGCATCGACCAGCGTCAGCGCGCTAAGATCCGTGGGCAGCAAGGCCCGCAGCACATCAAAGCGGCGCTCCTGGGTGTAGCGGGAATTCCAGTGCACCCCTTCGGCCGTGGCGCCATGCTGATCAATGGCCGCCTGGTAAAATTCATGTGTATCAACACGTGGCATAATGAGCGTTACCTAAAACTCAGTCGCGATAGGCAAGGGCCACCGTATAGTGCGGGCCTTGCTTAAGCTTGGCATAGTTGCCGAAAATTTCTTGCAGATAGCGTTTGATGAACTGCCGCAACCCGTTAATGGTCACCACATACAGGGCTCCACCCGGGTTCAGGCGCGCACGCGCATCATAGAGCCAGAGCGCGAGCAGTTCCTTGCCAACTTTCGCCGGGATGTTGCTCGCAATCAAATCAAAGCGCCGCTGAGGATCGATCTGATCAAAGCCATTGCTGAGCAAAGCCTCGGCCTGACTCAACCCATTGCTGGCGATGTTTTGGCGCGCAAATTCCACTGCAACAAAATCCTTGTCGACCAGCAGCACTCGGCCCTGGGGAGCCAGGCGAGCCAGGGTGAGACCAATGGGGCCATAACCGCAGCCGAGGTCGAGACACTCCGCATCGGGTGCCACGTCCATACGCTCCAGCAGCAGGCGGGTTCCGGCATCGATTTCGCGCGGTGAGAAGAGCCCCCAGGTCGATTGCAGCCGTAGCCGCTGCCCGGCCAACTCGGCCTCAAAGGTGATGGGACGGCGCAACGCGGCCAGCTGGGCTTGATCGAACATAGCGGTTCCAAAATGCAATCACGGCGGTGGGGTTTAAGGTCGCTTACGGGACAGTTGAACGCAGCTATTGTAGCCGCTACCAGGCGCTGGCCAACAGCGGCCTGGCTGTCATGATTCCTTAACCAAATGGCTCTACACTCGTCTATCCCGCCCTGATTGATTCCTGACCGCCCTCTGATTGACTCTTAAGGTGTTTCGATGCCGACCGTCTTGATCGTTGATGACGAACCCGACATTCGCGAACTGATTCGCTTCACCCTCGAAGAAACCGGATTTCGGGTGCTCGAAGCCGCACACGCCGACGCCGCGCGCAAACAGCTGGCCACCGAACCTCCGCATCTGCTGCTGCTCGACTGGATGCTGCCCGGCCGCTCGGGTCTGGAACTGGCCGCGCAGCTCAAACAGAACCCGCGCACTCGCACGCTTCCCATCATCATGATCAGCGCCCGTGGCGAGGAAGAGGATCGCGTCAAGGGGCTGGATACCGGAGCCGATGATTATATTTCCAAACCCTTTTCACCGCGCGAGATGGTGGCGCGCATCAAAGCCGTGCTGCGCCGCAGCCACAGCGAGCAACAGCAGGACCTGATTGAAATCGGCGGGCTGTGCATTGACCACCTCGGACACCGGGTCAGCGCTGCCGGTCAGCCGCTCAACATCGCACCGACCGAGTATAAACTGCTGCATTTTTTCATGACTCACGCCAATCGCGCCTTCAGCCGCGCGCAATTGCTTGATCATGTCTGGGGCGATCATGTCTATGTTGAAGAGCGCACGGTGGATGTGCATATTCGCCGGTTGCGCAAAGCCCTGGAGCAAACTGGACATCAGCATCTGCTCCAGACCGTGCGCGGCGTCGGCTACCGCTTCTCCGAGCAATGAGCGACCTCAAACACGACCACTCCTCGGCGCCCGCCGCATCCGAGGCACCGTCGCTGTCACTGCGACAGCAGCTGTCGCGCCCCACCCGCAGCCCAATGCGCGACGCCCTGGTTGAAGGTGCGTTTCTGCTGATTCTGCTGGGGGCCGCCGCTGCGCTGCGGCTCACGGGTTTGCACTGGAGCAACAGCCTGCTGTTGGTGCTGCTGCCCTATCTGGGACGCCATCTGCTGTTGCTGATCCGCCTGGTGCGCCTGATACGCCGACAGCATCGCCTAGCCCCGCCCTTTCCGCTCGGACTCTGGGGCGAAGTCTATCGCGCCATCGCCCGCTATCAGCAGCGCGGACGCAAGGGGCGCAAACGGCAAACGCGTGTCACCCGCCGCTTCCGCGAGGCTGCCAATTCCGTGCCTGATGCCCTGATTGTGCTGGACAAAGGCCAGCGCATCGAATGGGCCAACCCGGCGGCCGTCGCGCTGATGAATGTGCAGTTTCCGCGCGACGACGGCAAATCGCTCGCCGAATGTTGTACGCATCCGGCGCTGGATGACTGCATCACCAACGGTGATCACAGCCGCCCGGTCGAGATGACCCCGGCACACAATCAATCTCTGATGCTCTCAGTGCGGGTGACACCCTTTGGGGAGCGCAAAAAGCAGCGCCTGGTGGTCGGACGCGACATCACCAAGGTCTATCATCTGAATTTGATCCGCCGCGACTTTGTCGCCAATGCCTCACACGAACTGCGCACACCGCTGACGGTTATTACCGGCTTTCTCGAACGTCTCAGCGAATCGCCGCAGACCCCGACCAGCCACCAGCGCCCGCTTACACTCATGCGCGATCAGGGGGAGCGCATGCGCTGCATTATTGAGGATCTCCTGACGCTGTCGCGCCTGGAAATGGATTCTGGCACCACGCAGATTGCCGCCGTCGATGTGCCCGGACTGATCGACACCATCGTTGCTGAGGCCAGTATCCTGTGCAATCACAGCCATCCCTTGACTCTGGATGTCGATCGAGATTTGCACCTGCTCGGCAATCAGAACGAACTCTACAGTGCCTTTTCCAATCTGGTTTTCAATGCCATTAAACACACAGCCGCCGGGACTCCGATACGGATTCGCTGGGCCGAACAGAGCAACAGCCCCTGTTTCTCGGTGCAGGATCAGGGACAAGGCATTGCCGCAGAGCATTTGCCACGCTTAAGCGAACGCTTCTATCGGGTCGATACGGCCCGCTCGCGCGAGTCCGGCGGCACCGGCCTTGGACTGGCGATCGTCAAGCATGTGCTGAACCGGCACGATGGCTATCTCAGCCTGGCCAGCGAACTGGGTCGCGGCAGCACGTTCCGCTGTATTTTTCCGCACAGCAGCCGCCTGCGACCGGCGTTGGAACCTGAGACGGCGCTTGCTCAGAGTGAGACCTGAGACGCTCGGCGGAGTGTCATCGCACCATGTCAGGCCATCACGTCGAGCAAGGTTCCAATCATCCCGTCAGCTGCCCCCAGCACCCGCACAGATGCCTCGGTCGTTTGCTCACTGACCTTCATACCGACCAAGGGCGTCGCTAAATCAGCGTTCGAGTTCGCGGTGCCATGAGCGGTGGTCTGTCTAGCAATATCGCTTGCAGCGGCGGCCAGGCCCTGATAGCCGCGCTGAATGCCCATTAAACCTGCGTTCACTAGGTTCGCTTGCATGCTGTTTTACCTTTCCGATTCGGTGTTTAGTCAAGAATCGCGCAGTCCTCACTGTCTGTTCAGCTTAGACGATCCTCAAGCAGCGGTGGCGGTTTCTTTTGCTCTTGACTCCCCCCACTTTGTAGCACGAGGCGATCAACCCAAGCCGCCCAACGAACAACCGTGAATTTCAGTCAAGGCCGTTCATCATGCGCTTTCAGTTTGACAACAGTTATGCCCGCCTGCCCAAGCCGTTCTATGCCCGAGTCGAACCACAACCGGTTAATCAGCCGCACGGCTTGCAGTTCAACGTCGATCTGGCACGACGCCTGGGACTGGATCCCGAGCAGCTTGCGACGCCGGAAGCCGTTGAGCTATGGAGCGGCAATCGGCTTCCTGACGGCGCTGAGCCACTGGCCATGGCCTATGCCGGGCACCAGTTCGGCGCTTTTGTGCCGCAACTCGGGGATGGCCGGGCCATTCTGCTTGGTGAGATCATCGCCCCCGACGGGACGCGCTTTGACATTCAACTGAAAGGCTCCGGACGCACCCCCTTCTCGCGCTCCGGTGACGGGCGCGCTTGCCTGGGGCCAGTGCTGCGCGAGTATCTGCTCGGCGAGGCCATGCACGCGCTTGGCATCCCCACTACCCGGGGACTGGCGGCGGTGGCGACCGGTGAGCCGGTATATCGCGAAAGCCCCCTGCCCGGTGCGGTGTTAACCCGGGTGGCGCGCAGTCATGTGCGGGTAGGAACCTTTGAGTATTTTCGCGCGCGCCAGGACCTGGCCTCACTGCAACGCCTGGCAGACTATGTCATTGAGCGCCATGACCCAGCACTGGCCCACAGCGACCACCCCTACAGCGACCTGCTGGTCAGGGTCGCCGAGCGCCAGGCGGAACTGATCGCCGCCTGGCTGAGTGTCGGCTTTATTCATGGTGTGATGAACACAGACAATATGTCCATTGCCGGTGAGACCATTGACTATGGCCCATGCGCCTTCATGGATAGCTATGATCCAACAACGGTGTTCAGCTCTATTGATTATCGCGGGCGCTACGCCTATGGCAATCAGGCGCGTATCGCCCACTGGAATCTCTCCAGTCTGGCCATGTCGCTGCGCCCTCTGATGGAACAAAGCTCGGATCAGGCGGCGGCGCAGATCACCGCCGCGCTTGATCGCTATCAGCAGGCTTTCGATCAGGGCTGGTTGCAGCGCTTCGGGCGCAAGCTGGGCTTAAGCCAGGCACGGGAAGAGGATCGCGCCCTGATCAACGACTTCCTGGACATGCTCTATCAGCAACACGCCGACTTTACCAACAGCTTCCGCGCACTCGGCCATGCCCCTGAGGATCAGGGCGCGGCGCTCACCCGGGAAGTCCCGGCACCGGAATGCGCCCCCTGGCTGGAGCGCTGGCAGGCGCGACTCGCCGAGGAGGCACTCCCGAAGACTGAGCTGATGCAGCGGATGCACCAGGTCAATCCGGCCGTGATTCCGCGCAATCACCGCGTCGAACAGGCGTTGGATGCCGCTGTTGACGATGGCGATCTGGAGCCCTTCAAGCAATTGCTTGCGATCCTGCAAGCGCCCTGGGAGGAGCACGAGGCCAACGCGGCCTGGCGTGCGCCGCCGCGCCCGCATGAGCAGGTACAGTATACCTTTTGCGGCACCTGACACCTGAACCCCCAGGCGGCCAAGTCCGTTGGCATTAAACCTCTGCCGTTGGTCGCAACATCTTGCTATGATTCCGGCCTTATTCTGCGTTGACCGGAGTCATTAGTCTTATGATCGATAAACGTCTGCTGGAAATTCTCGTCTGCCCCCTCACCAAAGGGCCGCTGATTTTTGACCAGGACAGAGCCGAACTGATTTCCATTTCCGGGCGTCTCGCGTACCCGATTCGCGATAACATTCCGGTCATGCTCGAAGAGGAAGCACGCGCACTGAGCGAAGATGAAGCTGAGGCCCTGCGCCAACAGCATCAGCCCGCTTAAACAGCGACGGCGCCCATGTTTCTCGCCTGGATCGTCGCCATTCCCTTCCTTGGCGCCTTGCTGCCCTATGGCGCAGTGCGACTGGTGCCGAAGCAGGCCTGTGGCGCGGCAGCCTCTCTAGCAGCGGCGCTGGTCAGCACCAGCGCGCTAATCATTGCGCTGAGCCATACGCCGGACGTTTTTGCCGGCGGCGAGGTGCATGCCTCCATGCCCTGGATTCCGCGCATCGGACTCACCCTGGCGTTGCGCTTCGACGGGCTGGCCATGGTCTTTGTGCTGCTGATCTTGGGCATCGGCCTGCTGGTTATCCTCTATGCCCATTTCTATCTGGCGAAATCGGATCAGGTCGCGCGTTTTTTTGCCATTTTGCTGCTGTTCCAGGGCGCCATGCTCGGCATTGTCCTGTCAGACAACCTGCTGCTGCTGTTACTGTTCTGGGAGCTGACCAGCCTGACCTCCTTCCTGCTGGTTGGCTTCGATCCGCGCTCAATCGAGGCGCGGCGCGGAGCGCGCATGGCGCTGGTTATCACCGGCGGTGGCGGTCTGGCGTTGCTGGCGGGTTTTTTGCTGCTCGGCTCGGTAGCCGGCAGCTTCGAACTGTCCGAGGTACTGGCCGCCGGTGAGCGGGTGCATCAGCATCCGCTGTATTTGCCAATTCTGTTGCTGATTCTGCTCGGCGCCTTCACCAAATCGGCACAGTTTCCGTTCCATTTCTGGCTCCCCTCGGCCATGACTGCGCCCACACCGGTGTCGGCCTATCTGCACTCAGCCACCATGGTCAAAGCGGGCATTTTCCTGCTCGCGCGCTTCTTTCCGGTGTTCGCCGAAACCGACATCTGGTTCTATCTGGTCGGTGGCGTGGGGCTGACCACCTTCCTGTTCGGCGCCTATATCGCTATTTTCAAGCACGACATCAAAGGACTGCTGGCCTATTCGACCATCAGTCACCTGGGGCTCATTACCTTTCTGTTCGGATTAGGCACCCCGCTGGGCGCAGTGGCCGGACTCTTTCATGCGATGAACCATGCGGTCTTCAAAGCCTCGCTGTTCATGGCGGCCGGCATCATCGACCATGAAGCCGGCACCCGCGATATGCGCCGCTTGTCGGGGCTGTGGCACTTCATGCCCATTACTGGCACCCTGGCCATGGTCGCCGCCGCCGCGATGGCTGGGGTACCGCTGCTCAATGGCTTTTTGAGCAAAGAGATGTTCTTCGCCGAGACGGTGCATCATGAGTGGCTGGGCCATCTGGACTGGCTGCTGCCATTCATTGCAACCCTGGGCGGTATCTTTGCCGTGGCCTATTCGGTGCGCTTTATTCACGATGTTTTCTTTGGTGGCCCTCTGCAAGAACTGGATCGCACCCCACATGAACCGCCGCGCTGGATGCGTATCCCGGTGGAGATTCTGGTCGCGCTGTGCCTGCTGGTGGGCATTTTTCCCGAGCAAACGGTGCGCCCGCTGCTCGATCTTGGGGTGCAAAGCATGCTGGGTTTCGAGCCGCGCTATGACCTGGCCATCTGGCATGGATTCTCCTTTCCGCTGCTGATGAGTCTGGTTGCGCTGGTTGGCGGCTTGCTGCTGTATCGACTGCGGCGGTGGTTATTTCGCGCCCACGATTGGGTCTTTCCGCCGACCAGCGGGGCCTCGGTATTTCAGCGCCTCAGCACCGGGTTACAGCTCTTGGCTCGGGCGCGCATGCCACATCCCACTCAGGCCTCGCTGCAAAACTCCATCGCCTGGCTGCTGCTGACGACGCTGGTGCTGGCCATCTGGCCGCTGCTGCCAGCGCTTTGGTCACTGGATGTCGCCGGACTGAGCGACTGGCTTATGGGACTGGAACTCAGTCCGCTGGATGTGCCCAGCCTGGGTGCCGGGCTGATTCTGGTGGTGGCGGCTGCCGGTGTGGTTGGTCTGCGTCGCCAACGTCTGCAAGCTACCATCCTGGCCGGAGTGATCGGGCTGGTGCTGAGTCTGGCTTTTGTGCATTTTTCCGCGCCTGATCTGGCGCTGACCCAATTAACCGTGGAAGTGGTCACCACCATTTTGCTGCTGCTGGTGCTGTATTTTCTGCCGCAATCGGATGTGGCGCGCCTGTCGCGGTGGCGGCGCACGCGCGATCTGGTACTGGCGGTAGTGGCGGGCACGGGCGTGGCAGCCCTGGCCTTGGTCATCATGACCACCCAGACGCCGAGCATTGCTGAGTATTTTCTGCACGCCGCCAAGCCCGCCGCTGGCGCGAGCAATGTGGTCAACGCCATTTTGGTGGACTTCCGCGGTTTCGATACCCTGGGAGAAATCACCGTCCTGGCCATCGCCGCTGCAGGTATCTTTGCCATGCTGCGCGGCATCCGTCTGCACACACCGCAACGCGATCTGTTTGGGCGCCCCTGGTCGCCAGATGTGCACCCGACCATTCTCGCCATGCTCTCGCGTCCGCTATTGCCCATGGCGCTGCTGGTGGCGGTGTTTATGCTGCTGCGCGGGCATCATGAGCCTGGCGGCGGCTTCATTGCCGGACTGATCGCCGGTATTGCGCTGGTGTTGCAACAGCTCGCCAGCGGTCAGCAGTGGTCGGCCGAGCGCCTGCGGCTGAACTACACCCGGCTGATCGGTGCCGGTCTGCTCATGGCACTTGGCACGGCCAGCGCTGCATTGCTGTGGCAGCGTCCTTTCCTAACCAGCGCCTTCTGGCACAGTGAATCCACCTGGCTGGGCGAACTGGAACTGACCAGCGCCATGGTCTTTGACACCGGCGTTTTTCTGGTGGTCTTGGGAACCGTGATGCTGATTCTCGATAACCTGGGGCGGCTAAGCGGCCATCGTCAGCATGGGCGCCGTGCCGGGCACCAAGTGGCCGCGCATCCAGCACCGGTGCCCGCTGCCTCAGCCCCAGCCCTTGGGAGCGCACCATGGAAGTCCTGATAGCGCTCTGCATTGGGGTTCTGGTCGGCTGCGGCGTCTATCTGCTACTGCGCGCGCGCAGCTTCTCTGTGGTACTGGGACTCACGCTGCTGTCCTATGCAACCAATCTGCTGCTGTTTGCCTCCGGGGGGTTACGCAGCAACCAGGCGCCCTTGCTGCATGAGGGCGGCTCCTTTGCCGATCCCCTGCCCCAGGCGCTGGTACTGACTGCCATTGTGATCGGCTTTGCCATGACCGCTTTTATGCTGGTACTGTCGCTGCGTGCCCTCAGTGATCTGGGTTCGGATCGGGTCGATTCCCGGCGCGGCGGGGAAGAGCGTTGAATCAGTTGATTATTGCGCCGGTTGCGCTGCCGCTCGCCACCGGCGCGCTGCTGTTGATTTTGTGGCGCGCGCCGTTGCGCCTGCAACGGGCGCTGAGCTTGTTGGCCACCCTGGGACTGCTCGGAATCAGCGCCGCGCTGCTGTGGAGCACCCAGCAGCAGGCAATTCAGGTCTATCTGATCGGTGACTGGCCGGCACCCTATGGCATCGCGCTGGTGCTGGATCGCCTGGCGGCGCTGATGCTGGCCCTGACGGCGCTGCTGGCGCTGTTCGCCCTGGCCTATGCCATGACCGGCGGTGATCGTGCCGGGCGGCATTTCCATGCGTTGTTTCAGTTTCAGCTGCTGGGTCTCAATATCGCCTTTCTAACTGGCGACTTGTTCAATCTGTTCGTTGCCTTTGAGATTTTACTGATCGCCTCCTACGGCTTGCTGCTCCACAGCGGCGGGGCCGCACGCACCCGGGCCGCCCTGCACTATGTGGCGCTCAACCTGGTCGGCTCCCTGCTGTTTCTAATCGGTCTTGGCACGCTCTATGCCGCCACCGGCAGCCTCAATATGGCCGATCTGGCCAGCCGTATCGCGGCCCTACCAGCGACCGATGCCACCCTGGCCCGGGTTGCTGCCATGCTGCTGCTGACCGTCTTTGGTCTCAAGGCGGCGGTGATTCCGCTGCATCTGTGGCTGCCCGGCACCTATGCCGCCGCCTCAGCCGCCGTTGCCGCACTGTTCGCCATCATGACCAAGGTCGGCCTCTACGCCATCATCCGCCTGAGCACCCTAGTGTTTGGCCTGAGTGATCCGCCGATGCTCGACTGGCTCGCGCCCTGGCTACTGATGGCCGGGCTGGCTACATTGGCCATGGGCACCTTTGGCGCCATGGCCACGGACGACCTGCGCGAGCTGATCGCTCATCTGGTGGTGGTCTCGGTGGGCACGATGTTGACCGGGATCGCGCTGGCCAGCCCGGCTGGGTTGGGCGCCAGTCTGTATTACCTGCTGCACAGTACCCTAGTGACAGGCGGGCTCTTTCTGCTCGCCGAGCGTATCGCCGCCGCGCGCGACGGCAGCACCCGCCTCAGCGAGGGCAAGCGCCCGGCGCCGCAGCATCAGTTGGGCTGGGTGTTTTTCTGCGCTGCCATTGCCGTGGCTGGCATGCCACCGCTGAGCGGTCTAGTCGGGAAGGTGCTGCTGCTCATGGCCGCGCAAGCGCACCCGGCCTTTCTCGCGGTCTGGATACTGGTGCTGCTGTCGAGCCTGTTGCTGCTGATGAGTCTCTCGCGCGCGGGTATTTTATTGTTCTGGCGCGGTTCCATGGCCACTCAGATAGCGCCGCGTCCCCTGCCCTGGCTGCTGGCCACTGCCCTGCTGAGCCTGAGTCCGCTGCTGGTAGTCTTTGGCGGCGCGCTCAGTGACTGGACCCAGGCGACCGCCGCGCAGACCCTGGATGCCCAGGCCTATGTCACAGCGGTGCAGCACAGCGCTCCCGTTGTCCCCCGCCCCCATCACAGCGGAGATCATCACTGATGCTGCGTCGCCTGCTACGCACTTGGTTCCCGCATCCACTGCTCAGCCTGACGCTGCTGATGATCTGGCTGCTGCTCAACAACAGCCTGGGTCTCGGCAATCTGCTGCTGGGCACGGTGTTGGCATTGACGCTGTCACGCCTGACGGCCAATTTTTGGCCCGAGCGTCCCCACATCCTGAAGCCGCTGAAGCTGCTGCGTTATCTGGTGCAGCTGTTCTTCGATATCCTGATCGCCAATCTGCAAGTGGCCGTGCTTATTCTGGGGCCACGTAAGCGATTGCGCCCAACCTTTGTCGAACTGCCCCTGGAGCTGACCGATCCCTTCGCCATCACGGTACTGGCCAGCGTCATTTCGCTCACGCCTGGTACAGTGTCCGCCGATGTGATCCCAGCTGCCGAGGCCACCAGCACCACCGCCAAGGCATCCGGCCAGACGGGTGATCCGCCGGGCAACCCAAGCGGTGCGATCCTGCTGGTGCATAGCCTGGATGCCAGTGACCCGGCGGCGCTGCTCCAGCAACTGAAACAGCGTTACGAAGCCCCACTGCTGGAGATTTTTCGATGATTCTGACCACCACCGTGCAAATTGCCCTGGGGATGATGACCCTGGCACTGCTGCTGAATCTCTGGCGGCTGATGCGCGGCCCCGATACCTCGGATCGCATCCTGGCGCTGGATACGCTGTACATCAACACCATTGCGCTCATGGTGCTGATTGGCATTTACTTCGACCGTCAGGCCTATTTCGAAATTGCCCTGATTCTAGCCATGATGGGCTTCGTCGGCACGGCGGCCCTGTGCAAATATCAACTGCGCGGCGATATTATCGAATGATCATCGAGCTCCTGGTTTCCGCCTTTATTCTGATTGGCGCCACCTTCGCGCTGATCGGCTCCATTGGCTTGCTGCGCCTGCCGGATTTCTACACTCGCCTGCACGGCCCTACCAAAGCCACCACACTGGGGATCAGTGGCATGCTCATCGCCTCGGGCCTGTATTTCAGCACCGGCTCACACGACGCCACCAGCCTGCACGAAATTCTCGTCCTGCTGTTTTTGTTTATCACCGCTCCGGTCAGTGCCCATCTGCTGGTCAAAGCCGCCCTGCACCGACGCGTCTACTCGGTGGCCAAGCGGCCCCAGGTACTGGCCAGAGGACAACGCGCGCAAGCAGCGGTCAAGGAGCGCGAGCACCGCTAACGTCGGCGTATGCAAGAAAGGTCCAGCAGCGAGCCCAAGCCGCAGGGCAAGCAACGCCACGTTGGCACGCGCTAAAAAACTTCCACATCAGGCGCGTAATCGACGTCCTTGAGAATCACCTGAGCGTCAGCAACCCCAGTGTGCCAAGCCTCGGCAAAGACGCTGCCGGCTTCATAGGGGCAGGTTGGCTCTGGCAGTTGGTCGAAGTGAGCCTCACAAGCAGCTAAGAAACCGTTCTCGTACTCAATGGCGTTAAGTTGTGAGATCTTGGGTTCTGATTGCTCACTCATGTCGCTAGCTCATGGGCTTCTTGTTCAGACAGCTTGTTCAACCATAAGGTCTACTGTCTGGTGGTTCCGTGGCGCCGAGAGGGTATGTCTTATGGATGGGAGTCTATGATACCGGGATTTGCACTCGGGTTTCGTCAACTAAGTCAAATAATAAAAAAGTCCCGGGGCATTTGCCCCGCCAGCAGGGGCGATTGATACGCGCCCGCCCTGGCGATCCGGACTCGCCGCTTACCATGTCGGCTGTTAATCTTAATCGGGCAACCCCACGGCGGACGCAGGGCAGGCACCCGGCTCCGCCTGGCCCATAAAGCGTACAACAGTCGAGACGTACCATGATCAAAATCGAAATGTATGGCACGGCGGCCTGCCCTTATTGTGTTCGGGCGCGCCGACTCCTGGACAAAAAAGGCGCGGACTATACCGACATCCGCATTGATAAAGACCCCTCGCGTGAAGCCGAGATGATTCAGCGCAGCGGGCGCTTCACAGTTCCACAAATTTTCATCGGCGAGCGCCATATCGGCGGTTATGATGACATGGCCGAGCTGGATATGGACGAGGCGCTCGATCCGCTGCTGCGCGGGGAAGACCTGGCATGAGCGGCGCTCCGATTCCGGCTGAAAGCAGCCAACGGCTGGATAAATGGCTGTGGGCGGCACGGTTTTTCAAAACCCGGCAGCTAGCCGTGGAGGCCGTCAATGGCGGCAAGGTGCAGGTTGACGGTCAGCGCTGCAAACCCAGTCGCACGCTGCGCCCTGGTGTTCGCGTTCACATTCAGAAGGGCGAAATGGCCTGGGAGATCGAAGTCCGTGCGCTGTCCAAACAGCGCCGCCCAGCCAGCGAGGCCGTGTTGCTGTACGAAGAGGACGAACACAGTCGCCTGCAACGTCAGGAGCGTGCACGGAAAGCACGCGAAGACGCGCCGCTGCGCATGCGCGGACGACCGACCAAGCGCGACCGGCGTCAGATCATCGCCTTTCGCTCCCAGGATTCGGATCAAGCCGATCACTAACGGCAGGCATTTTTTCATGGACACCCAGGCACTGCGTGAAACCTACGATGAAATCAATCAATGCGGCTGCCCCTATGAAAAGGCGATACTGACCGGCCAATGCGAGTGCTCACGCGCCAGCCGGTTCTGCCTGGCCGAGCGCGAAGGCGTGCGCTGCACTGCCGACCAAGCCCGAACCCGTTGCCTGGCGCTGCTCGATATCCTGCGCGGTCAGGCGCGTTTTGCGCTCAAGACGCTCGATCAAAACCGCGCGCTGGCTCATAACAAAGCCTTGCGGGTGCAGGTCGGCGGTCTGCAGGGACTGCACAAGGCCCTCTGGCCGGAGCGCAAGCTGCCAACGGCCATCGGCGACATTGATGCCCTCATTGAGCAGGCCATTGCCGAGTTCGGTCGCCTTGACGCCCTGCCCTTCGGCCAAATTGTGCAGCAAATGGCCGCCTATCCCGGCCTACGCCGGCGGCGTTCACGCTCGCGATCCCCCTATGGCCCACTTTAAATTCAGAGACTTCAGCATGGCTTCCAATTACGAAACCTTTTTTGACTGCAACCGCTACGCGGTTATTGGCCACTCATCGGCCAAACCCTTTCCCCTGCTCAGCTACCGGGGCCTGAAAAAGCTCGGCAAGCAGGTAGTGGCCATTGATCCCAGCGCCCAGCACATTGATGGCGATCCCGCCTACTCGGATCTCAGCGCCCTGCCCGAGTCAGTCGATGCCGTGATCATTGAGGCCCCCAAAACTGACACCAAAGACTGGATCGCTCGCGCAGCTGAGGCCGGCATCAAGCACGTCTGGATTCACATGGGCCATGACACACCGGAGGCTTGCGCCCTCGCTGAACAGCACGGCATGAATGTGCGCACCGGCACCTGTGCGGTGATGTACCTCAAGCCCGGCCTGTCCTACCACAGCATCCATCAAATGATCATGAAGGCACTGGGCAAGTATTAGGCGCTGGCGCACGAGCCATCAAAGCACCAATCAGGGTTGCGCTGGCGCGGGGGGCGGAGGTCCGGCCGGCCCAGGCAGCAAGGCAGGATTCTCTGCACCTGGAGCTGCATCCGGCTGAGCGGGGGGTGCCTGGTCAGGCGGTGGCTCAGCCGGCTGAGCATTGCCGTCAGCTCCGGCGTCGGGCTCCACTGGGGGCGTGGCCCCCGGATCGGCGCCGGGCTCAGGCTCAGCCACAGGTGCATCAGGGGCTGGCTCTTCGGGTTCCGGTTCAGGCTCAGGCGGTGTGTCATCCCGCACCAGGCGCAGATGCACCACGTTGCGCTGATTGGCACTGAAATCATCCCCAAAGGCAAAGCTGATTTGCCCGGCGCGCTTGGTATTCTCCGCCTCGGGTGAGTCGAACCAGAACCAGCCTGAGGGCGTATTGGGAAAGGCCATCAGATTGGAGGCCGGAAACTCGCAACCGGGCTGAATCAAACCGTTGAGTTCATCGTAAGTGGGAATCCGCCAGTTATTGTGACCGGCAAAGGTGCTCTTCTGAGCAATGTCCAGCGCCTGCTCCCAGGTAAGATAATCCAGACGCCCCTCTTGGCAACGCTCGCCGCGCAGGCCCTCAGCACAGCGCTTCCACATCAACTCGTTGTCCTGATCGCTGATGGTGCCATCATCATGCAGTATCCAGCGTTGTTCATCGAGTTCCGAGTCAGGCTCACGACCGCAGTCAGGGGGAGGACGCTGATAAACCACCTGAGCCGACACCACAGCCGGCCCTTGCAGCAAGGCTGTCAACCACAGCATCAGGACCGCCCGCCAGCCCCACAGTGACCAGACTCGCCGGCGGCCAGGATTCAGATCGCGCATCGGGCAAGCCTCCTTCAACAGATGACGACCGCTAGGCACGCAGATCGGCAATGGCAGCCTGGAGTGGCTCCATCACCGGAGCCAGTTTGCGCCGCATCAGGGTGCCAAGGGTAGTTGGATCCGGCAACAGGGGACGCAAAGTGGCGTAGCTCACCCCCGACAACAAACGCAGCGCAACCAGTTCTGCATGTAACTGAGGCCGCTGCTCCAGCGCATTGGCCAGTGCGCCGTGCTGTGACGCCGCCTGGGCAAACTGCTCAGCCTCGGCCTGGAGTTCGGTGATCGTCAGACCCGGATCACCCTCAGGCCGCAGCGACGCAAAGTACGCGTGCATAACATCGAGCGTAGCCATCAGCACCTCTTGATTGGGCGCTTTCGCCAACACCCGCGATAGGGTGTCGAGAAACCGTTGCCCAACCCCACTGCTGCAGCGCAACAACAGGCTGGCGCTTGGCTCACCCGCCTGCACGGCTAGAGCCAGTAGCTGCTGAAGTTCATCCGCCATAGCGCGAGGGGCCAGCGGCTCGGGCAGATCATCCGGCCGGGCACGTAAAAAGCCCACCAAACAGGCCGGCTTGCGAGCCGACTTATGCCACAGATCCAAGCGTTGCTCGGCGCTGATCAGGCCTGGTTGCAGCACACGCTGCACGCTGTCCATGATGGGGTCGCTGTCGGTCTCGAACGGCAGAAAGTCTATCAGGTACTCCGCCAGTTCGGTCCCGAACGGACTGGCCACAATGCTGTCATGCGCCAGCATGTGTCGGGCATTGTCGGCGTCTTCCATGGCCCACCAGGCACGCCGGGCGAGCTCTTCGGTCAGCCCCGGCGAACAGACGGCAGCCACAACAGCCTCCGGCTCGCCGAGCATCAGCAGTGGCTCAAGGCTTTGCTCACGCATCTGGCCCATGCGCGTCCAGCGCCGCAGATAGATGGGATAGCCACCGGGTGAGCCCAGAATATGCCCGGAGATCAGCTCCCGCACCGCGCGCAGATAGGACTCCGGGCGCCCACTAGGGTGCAGGGGGACGCTGAATTCACCCTGCTCGGCGAGGCCGTGCACCATGAATTTAGCTTCATCAATACGAATGGCCTGCGGCTTGTTCGCCAGCAGGACGTTCAAGCGCAGACTGTCTTCGCTCGACAATTCCATAAGGCGCTTTTGACTGTCCGATGGCGGGCGTCAGACCCGAGTCAGGCCCGACTCAGGCATCGGTCGGCGGGCAATAGGTTGGATCCTTGGGATTAAGGAAAATGAAATGCTGCTTGCCGTCGTCTAGTGTGACGAAGTCCATCACTGTGCTATCAAGCAGCGGCACGAACTCGGGCGCCATCACAATATCAACGCCCTCGCAGGTGAAGCGGATATCATCCTCGCCTAACTCGTCGAAGCCCATGCGATAGTCAATGGAACCGTCGGGATTCTGCGAGGCTGCCAAGCGCAGCGACAACCCCTCGGTTCCCCCAGCTTGTGCGGCTTTAACGACCTGCTCGGCCGCCGATGGAGTCACTTTGAACATAAGCCGATCCTTACTCGTCAGTCGCAAATGCGTTGCGGTCAATTTCCCAAAGTTGTTCGTACCAGGGCCATTTTCAAGCGTCATCCAGCCTGTTCATTGCGCTCAGGCACCCAGCGAGGCTTGAATCCCAGCCACAAAACGCTCCGGCCAACCATTCCCCCCCACACCGCGCAAGTGCGTATAGCTCGCCAGCAGGCGGTTGAACACAATACCATCGTGCTGGCCATCCACCCCGGTGCCACGCAGTACCTGATAGGCATAGGTCCAGTTCGGATCAGGGTTGACCACGGCAGAGTGATGGAACTCATGGGCGTGAATCTCATCACTACCCGCCCGGCCCGGCCAGGGACTGGCCCCGGTCTCGCGCAAGCGCACATAACCACGCCCCTGGGGCTTGGCGTGCATAGCCACATCGGCATTCAAAACCCCACACATGGCCGCAGAACGCCCGTTCCAGTGCAGGTGCCGACACAGGTACATCAGACCACCGCATTCAGCATAAACCGGCTTGCCGGCTGCAATAAAGTCGGCCACGGCCGCGCGCAGGCGTTGGTTGGCTGCAAGCGCCTCCATGTGAAATTCCGGGAAACCACCGCCAATCAGCAGCGCATCCACCTGAGGCAGCTCAGGTGACTGGAGGGGGCTGAAACTGATCAGGTCAGCTCCAGCGCACTCCAGCGCCGCCAGATCGTCAGGATAATAGAACCCAAAGGCGGCATCGCGCGCAATCCCGATGCGCAGCCGCGAGGCCGTCGGCGCTACGGATGCCTGGTGTGGATGCCGATGCTGAGGCTCCGCTGCCATGGGCGGGCCACTGGCCGCCAGTGCCAGCAACCGCTCACAATCCACATGCTCGGCAACCCGGACGCGGATTTGCTCGACCTTGTGTTCAGCTGCCTGGGCTTCATTGCTCGGCACCAAGCCCAGATGCCGCTCGTCAATATCCAGTTCCGCCAGCCGGGGCAGCATTCCCAGCACCGGCAGATCGGTGTAATGCTCGACTACCCGCAGCAGATTTGCCCCGTGCCGACCACCGCCAATTCGGTTAAGAATGACGCCGGCAATGCTCAGCTCGGGATCAAAGGCCTGAAAGCCCAGCAACAACGGAGCAATGCCGCGTCCCAGACCCTTGCAATCGACCACCAGCACCAAAGGCACACCCAGCTGCTTCACCAGTTCGGCATTGCTGCCGGCACCATGCAGGTCAATGCTGTCATAGAGCCCAACATTGCCCTCAATCAGGCGCAGATCCACCCGCTGCCCAGCCGGCTCTAAGCCCGCGCGCTCAAAGTAAGCGCGGATCACCTCGGGCGACATGGTATGGAAATCGAGATTGAAACAGGTTCCCCCCGCCGCCAGCCCGAGCCACATCGGGTCGATGTAGTCGGGGCCTTTTTTGAAGGGGGCCACGCTTAGACCGCGACGCCGCAGCTCTGCGATCACTCCGATGCTGAGCGTGGTTTTACCGGAGGACTTGTGCGCGGCGGAAAAATACAGGCTGGACATTGAGGATGACATCGCGGCATCGCTGGCTTTAAGCGGCGCCGCGTCCTGTCTTAAAGTGTCGCGCTCCTGTATGACCGGATGCCTGATCAGACTAGCGCCCGCGTCCTTCCGCAAGCGCGACATGCGGATCCACCACCCGATCCGCGAGGGATTCAGGCAGGAACTGCAAGACGCGAATGCCGACGCTGGTAATCAGCAAGGCGACCGCCACGCCGCCGATCCCCAGTAGGAACTCTGGCAGACTTGGCCAGTAGGGAGCCACAACCCCACCAATATCACCCGGAGCGCCAAACTCAACCACCGTCTTGCCAGGGAACATCTCCAGCGGATAGGCCTGACTGCCGATAATCAGCACATACATGGCGGCCAGACCGCCAAAGATAACCAGCGCGCTGGCCAGAGCAATGGCCTTGGGATTCTTGCCATGCTGCGGGTGATAAATGAAAAACAGCGGCACCAGACTGCCGAGAATGATCCAGCCCAGCCAGAACATCACCGTATAAATTCCGCCTGAAACCAGAATGAAGTGCTCAATGTTTTGAGTCTGTGCGCCATAGAGCCGCGTCAGATGGTAAATCAGGGTGAAATACAGCACGCCTGACACAAAGAGGCCCAAGAGATTTTTCAAGCGCTTGAGCATCAGCGCACCGACCGGGCGATCATCCTGCTCGAAGCTGTACATCAGCACCAAGATGTAGATCGCCAACCCATAGGCAAAGGACATCACCACAAACATCGGCGCCAGCACGGCGGTGTCGTAGGCCTCGCGGCCGACCAGGAAGCCAAAGATGGAGCCGGTACCCGTGGTCAGTGCCAGACGCCACAGAAAGGCGAAGATGCCCACCGGCTTGGTATAGGGCACGCCTTTGCGATCCGCCATAGTCCAGAGGTAGGCGATCACCACTGCCACAAAGCCTGAGTAAAGGAAGATATTCCAGGCAAAGATGGAGCTGAAATTATATGTCGTCATGGCCACCACGAGCCGATCTGGACGCCCCAGATCCAGTACCAGGATCAGCAGTCCACCCACCAGCAAGGCGGCAGCCAACAGGCCCGACAAGCGCCCGAGTGGTTTATAAAAGGCTTTGTCGAACACTGTGCCAATGGAGGCGACGTTAAGTGCGCCCGAAGCGGAAATAATCAGAAAAACCGCAAAGATATGCGGCGTCCCCCAGACCACCGAGTTGGTCATGCCGGTGACCCAGTGTCCGTGGTGTTCCATATACAGTGCCGCCATGCCACCGATGGCAATCACCACCGCCAGTATGGCCAGCCAACTCCAGTAGCGCGAGGATTCAATGCGCCATTCCCGATAGACGATTCTTCTCATAACCGCAAGCCTCGCGGGTTAGATGCCGGCATAGCGCACGCCGGTATTAAGCTCAAGATCCTCACGGATCTGACGGCTGTCGACCTCACGCAACGCCTCGCGCAGCGGCCCGTGCGGCGCGTTCAGGTCGCCGAAAATAATGGCACCGTGCCCAGATTGCTGACAGGCCTCGGCACAGGCAGTGTTTTCCTCACCATTGTCCAGGCGATGTACGCAGAGATTGCAGCTCTCCACGCAGCCCTGGCCGCGCGGTGCGCGGGTCAGCTTTTTCACCACCTGCTCATGAATAAAGGAACGTGCCTTGTAGGGGCAGGCCATCATGCAGTAGCGGCAGCCAATGCAGGTATGGCGATCCACCATCACAATGCCATCCGCGCGCTTGAAGGAAGCGCCCGTGGGGCACACATTCACGCAGGGCGGATGCTCGCAGTGCTGACACATGAGCGGCAGATTGGTCATACGACCGCTCATATTGTCGCGTATTTTGACTTTTCTGATCCAGGTTGCGCGCTGGTTGTCCCATTTCAGCGGTTTCACGCCTTCGGGTTCGTCTTGCAGATCCAGGCCATTTTCATGCTCACAGGCCTCGACGCAGGCGGTGCAACCATCGGCACATTTTGCAGTGTCGATGAGCATCCCCCAGCGCTTGATGTCCGTCACCGGCGTGGTGCGTGGGGCTGCGACGGCCGCTGTATGCAAGATCACACCGGGCGCAATGACCGCTGTCGCTACGCCGGCTGCGGCCTTGGCGACAAAGTCACGCCGTGCCGGCTGCTCGGGCGACTGTTTGAGATCTGGCTGTTGCTTATGTTCGCTCATCGCTTTTGAAATTCCTCCTGCTCAGCCATATCCGGCACCTGCGCCAGCTCACGGCCCAATGCCGGTCGATCCAGTGCTGGACGATCCAGGGATGCAGCCGGCTGGGCGGAAGTCGACGGAGGTGGATTCATCACCTGATTCCAGGATTCACCCGTCGGCACCGTGGCATGACAGTCGAAGCAGTTCAGTGTCACCGCCGCCTTCTCATGACAGGCATTGCAGAACTGTCCCTTGCCGTTAATCGGAATGGGTGTTCCCTGCGCATCATGGGCGGCATGACAGCTCACACAGCCCGAGAGGCTGAACTTGGTGTGGCGAATACCATTGTAGACCGTGGTATTGCGTTGATGGCGAATATACTCCATGTGGTAATGGCGCATTTCGCTGGTTGGCTCGACACACTGATCCAGCGTGGCGGCTTTGGAACCCGGCACAACAAAACCGCCAATGGCTTCCGCGTGCACCGTACCGCCGCCGACCAGAACCAGCAGTGCCAGACTGATGCCAACCGCGATGCGCCAAAGGGGGGTGAGTTTCGTTTCCGTCATGGACGTCTCCGGATATCCTGTCTCATCTCGCACGGCATAAATGGCTCGGGGAACCCTTATTCGCCCAGCCCCATCTTGATGTAGCCGGTTGGGCAGACGTCGGCGCAGATATGGCAGCCAATGCACCTGGCATAATCGGTGTCAACATAGCGCCCGGTGGTGCTTGCGTCTTTCTTGACTCGGAACACGGCATCCTGAGGGCAGAAAATGACGCAGTTGTCGCACTCGAAGCACATACCACAGCTCATACAACGCTTGGCCTCATTGACAGCTTCTTCTTCGCTGTAGCCAATCACCCGCTCCTTAAAGTGGCCCAGAACCGCCTCAGCACTGGGCACCTCTTCCTTGCGATGATAGCGTGGGGTGTATTGGAAATGCCCCAGGAAGAGTTCGTCGTGCGGAATGACTTCGGCACTTGAGCGATCCTCATAGTTGTGGATCGCATACTTGCCACTGGAAGTACCGCGCAAGTCACCCTTTTGAGCATCGAAATGCTCGGGAGCGAGCTTGGCTTCATTGAGCTTGGCGAGCAGATTGAAGTGATGCACATCGACCTTGGGGCGGCGCTTGTGCTCAGCTTGGCTGACATAGTCATGAATCGACTCGGCCGCAATCCACGCCTGTCCAATAGCGGTGGTGAGCAGATGCGGGCGAATAATATCGCCAGCCACGAAGTGGCCCGGCTTGTCAGGCACCTGATAGAACTTGTCCGAGTTCATCAGCCCGCGACCGTTGTCGAAGGCTTCCAGACCGGTCAGATCACCGCCCTGGCCAATGGCCGAGACGATCAGATCCGCCTCCAGTACGCGCTCAGTGCCTTCCACCGGCGTTGGGCGACCGTCGGTCATCTTGCAGTCCGCCACCTTGAGCCCGGTTGCACGGCCATTGTCGTCTTTCAGCACTTCCACCGGCATCACACCGTCAAGCACCGTGACGCCTTCTTGTAAAGCGTCATCGACTTCATGCTCAGCCGCCGTCATTTTGTCGCGCTCAAACAGTGAGGTCAGGGTCACGGTGGCCCCCTCGGCAGCGGCCGTCATGGCCGCGTCATGCGCGACATAGCCATCATGGATCACGGTTTCAGGCAAATCGCCCTTGCCGCTTTTGGTGATATGACCAAGACGCCGCGCGACCGACACCACGTCGATAGAGGTATCACCACCACCAACACAAACCACCTTGCCGGCGGTGACCTTCATGCGCCCTTCGTTAAAGGCTTTCAGGAAGGCGACACCCGAGACGCAGTTGGGCGTGTTATCCCAGCCGGGCACCGGCAGCCCGCGACCGCTCTGACAGCCAATGGCCCACAGAATGGCATCGTAGTCTTGCTCCAGCTGCTCGACTGTGACATCAACACCGACCTTGGTGTTCAGCTTCACCTCGATCTTGCCCATGTCGAGAATGCGGTTGATCTCAGTGTCCAGCGCATCGCGCGGCACGCGATAGCCCGGGATACCGAAGCGGAACATGCCACCCAACCCGGAGTTGGCTTCAAAAATGACCGCTGCATGGCCCTTGCGGCGCAGCTGATAGGCCGCAGCCAGACCCGCCGGGCCGCCGCCAATGATGGCGATGGTCTTGCCGGTATCCGCTGCTGGCGCCTCGAACTTATAGCCGTTGGCAATGGCCGTATCACCAATGAACTGCTCGACGGCATTGATGCCGACATAGTCTTCCAGCTCATTGCGGTTACAGCCATCCTGACAGGGAGCCGGACAGACACGCCCCATCATGGATGGGAAGGGATTGGCATCAGTGGAGCGATGAAAGGCGTACTCCTGCCAAGTCATGCCCTCGGGCGGCTGTTCCAGACCGCGCACAATCTGCAACCAACCACGAATATCCTCACCGGAGGGACAGCTGCCCTGACAGGGTGGTGTTTTATGAATGTAGGTCGGGCACTTGTGCGATGTGTCCTGAACGAAAATCTTTTCGGTCAGGCTCTCCCAGACATTATCGCCGTCTTCAAAACGACGCCAGGAAAGCTTGGTCATTTCGTTGCTCGAAGTCGCCATCGGGTCACTCTCCTCTGGACTAAAACCGCGTGGGTTCCGTCAATCAATATCCGTTAACTCAAAGCAATCCCAGTCGCCAGGCGTTCAATCACTCAGGAGCGATGATCGGGGACCAGGTTACATATCTGTTGTATCTGAACATCAGGCGGCCGCTTCGACCGCTTCCTCTTCCTCGGTCTCCTGACCCGTCAGGATGAGCGCGTTTGAGACCAGTTGATGCACACTGACAATCTGGCCCATATCCATACCGTAGTAAGGCAGCACCTTGGTAAACTGACTCTTACAGATTGCGCAGATGGCGGCCATGTGGGTGACGCCCTTTTCCTGAATCACATGGTTCAGCGCCTCAACCCGCGGCTGCGCGCCCTTCACCCGTACTTCCATGAGATCGTCAGTCAGCAGTCCCCCGCCGCCGCCGCAGCAGAAGGTACGATCACGGATGGTCTCTTCATCCATGTCGTAGAAATGATTGCAGCTGGCCCGGATAATTGCGCGCGGGATATCGAACTGTCCGCCCGGTTTATCGCCCATGCGCGAGGCGCGCGCCACATTGCAGGAATCGTGATAGGTCAGCACCATGTCGTCGTTGCGCGACTTATCAAGCCGGAGCTTGCCCTGCTGAATCAAGTCGTAAGTAAACTCACAGATGTGCTGCGGAACCGGATAGCGCGGATCGAGAAAGTCCCAGGGGCCAACCAGGGTGTTCAAGAAGCTGTAGGCCACTCGCCAGGCATGGCCACATTCGCCAAAGACAATGCGCTTGACCCCCAGCTTGATGGCCGCCTCGCGAATGCGCATCGACACCCGGCGCATGTTGTCGTAGGAGCCGATGAACATGCCAAAGTTGGCGGCTTCCGAGGCATAGGAACTCAGCGTCCAGCTCACGCCGGCCTCATGAAACACCTTGCCATAGCCGATCAGTCCATCCACATGCGGCTCAGCAAAGAAGTCCGCTGAGGGTGTGATCAGCAGGATATCGACCCCTTCCTGATCCAGCGGATACTTAACCTCGACGCCTGTTTCGTCGAACACGTCTTCTTCGAGACCCTCCAGGGTATCGGCCAGCGCCGGTCCCGGCAGTCCCAGATTGTTGCCAATCTTATAGACCTTGCCGATGATCTCGTTGCAATACTTCTGCCCCACGCCGATGCTGTCCATGATCTCGCGCGCAGCCATGGAGATTTCAGCGGTATCAATGCCATAGGGGCAAAACACCGAACAGCGCCGACACTGGGAACACTGATGATAGTAGTTGTACCAGTCGCCCAGAACGTCCTCGGTCAGATCCGTCGCACCGACCAGATCCGGAAACAGGCGCCCCGCCAGGGTGAAATACCGCCGATAGACCTTGCGCAACAAGTCCTGGCGAGCGACGGGCATGTTTTTCGGGTCGTGCGTCCCCAAGTAGTAGTGACACTTGTCTGTGCAGGCACCACATTTCACACAGGCGTCCATGTAGACGCGCAAGGAGCGATAACGTCCCAGCAGATCACCCATCTTATTGATGGCTTTTTTCTGCCAATCCTCGACCAGCTCACCAGGAAAGCCCAGTGCCTCCTGAAAATCAGGCTTGGACTTGAATGGCTTGGAATGCGCCATCACTCCCGGTTTAATCTCCGGGATCTCGGCATACTCCTTGAGCTCGGGAACTTGGAAATCTGCCTTAGCCATGTATCAACCTCGGAATCCTGCGGCCTTGACCAGCACCTTGAGCCACCGTGGGCCAGATCTCCGCAACTAGGGTAAAACTCAGGTGTTCGCTCTACTCTTGCTCGAGCCGTTTCGCCCAGGGCGCGATATGCCGCTGCTCGCGTGGGTTGTCGACCTGATTACGCGTGGGACTGAAAAAGAGCCCTGGCATGTGCAGCAGTTTGCTATACGGAAAAATAATCATCAGCGTGGCCACCAGCAGCAAATGCAGCAGCAGCACCGGATCGGCCGGCAGGGTCACAATTTCAAAATTGTACAGGCCGGCAAAAAATTCTTTCAGACGAATAATGTCGGTATGCACCACAAAGCGCATGGTCAAACCACTGAGACCAATGGCCACCAGCAGCCCGAGAATCAGGTGATCCGAGCGCGAGGAAATATAGCGCACCCGATCCACAAAAAATCGCCGCACCCACAGGCCACCCAGGCCCACCACCATTGCCATGCCGCCATAGATGCCAAACGGCTGAATCATCTGCAAGGGCACCGGCACCGGATCAATGAAATAGCGCAGATGGCGCAGTGTCACCAACAGCAGACCGAAATGAAACATCCAGCTAAAGATCCAGGTCCACTTGTTGCCGCGGAACAGGCTCTCGAACAGCACCACTTCCCGCGTCATGCGCAGCACAACCCCCGAGCCCGTGGTGGGCGCCGGTGTGGTGGGAATTTTCAGCGGCGCCGGTGTGCGGGCATACTGCCAAACCTTAAGCGCCAAGCCACCCAGCAACACGAAGGTCGCAAAGTAGAACAGGTAGGCGTAAAAATTCGAGATTAGGGACATGATCTCGCGACCTCAGTCTTCAGTCGGGATGTCGCACAACGGCTCTCCGGACGGCCGGAGAGCACGCGAAACAAAAATCTGAGCAGCGCTCAGACGCAGCCAGTCGGCTTGATCAGACGCAGCCGGTCGGCTTGGGCAGACCCGCATAGCGGCACGCCTGCTTGGCCGGACCATAGGGGAAAAGGCCATACAGATATTTGCTGTTGCCCTTGTCCTTGCCCATCTTCTTGCCCACCGCCTTGGTCAGCACGCGCACGGCCGGAGCAATCTGGTATTCCTCGTAGTATTCGCGCAGAAAGTTGATGATATCCCAGTGCTCGTCCGTCAGCTCCAGGTCATCTTCCTTTGACATGACTTCGGCCACACCGGGCTCCCAGTCGTTAATGTTCGCCAGGTAACCTTCTTCGTCAGTCTCAAAGGCTTTGCCATTGACTTCGATTGGCATCGTCATCTCCTAAGGTTCAAACATGAATCCAAGTGAAAGGGGTGAAACTACAACCAGGCCTGGACGGCATCGGCTTCTGCGGCAAGATCCACAAAGCCCGCATAATCCACGACACTGATTCCGTTAATCAGGCGATCCTCACCAAAGCCTCGGGCCTTGAGATCCTCGCCCAACACATAGACTTTAACCGATGCGAGCGCCCGCTCGACAGATTCTGCAGCGGCGGATCCCCGCAACGCGCCATAAACGCCATCCTCAAGCAAGAGCACCGAGGCACCATCCAGCACATGCTGAAGACAGGCGTCGAGCGAGGATTTCTCAAACGGGGACTTGTTGACGGTATGTAACTTACTCATCCCGAACTCCTTCAAAAGCTGAAGACGATGTCGGACTCACCCATGAGCGCGGCCATCTCGGCCCGCGACACCAAGGCGATGGAGTCTTTCTCGGCATAGTCTTCGTCCTCGTCCTCCCAGGTCAGGTGCTGCAAGTCATCCAGCGTCAGACCGCGCTCCTCCAGGGATTCTTTCTCGACAAAGATTTTCTTCACATCATAGTCGCCGAGCGCGGCGTAGGTCGGTGAGAAATTCTTCATGCCGATACCGGTGGTATCCTGCCCCTTGGTCAGCTGGTACACGCCGTCATCAACGAACGCCAGACTGACATCCTGATCGAAAGCAGCGCCGATCAGCACCACCTCCAACGATTCCCAAGCGTAGATGGTGCCGTAGGGCGCCTTGCGATTGAGATAAAGAAACTTCTTAATGGTTGCGGACATGCTCAAGCTCCTGTGCGCGGATTCCGGTGATCAGTCACCAAAAACGACCAGCCGGTCGGCTTGGATGGCGGCCTCGACCAACTGACCGAGTCCGGAGATGCGAAAACGCGACTGGATGTTGGTTGCATCCTTGCCATTGCGCTTGGCCTCACCGTCATCGACCATGCCGCGCCTTTGGGCGGCTGCCACACATACCACCATGTCGAGATCGTGCTGCTCGGCCAGTTCGGCCCAGCGCTCGACGACATTGCGGTCGTCCTGTGGTGGCGTTGTCAGACGGCTCGCGTTATTGACGCCGTCATGATAGAAAAACACGCGAAAGATCTCGTGGCCCTTGGCCAGCGCCGCCTTGGTGAAGTGGTAGGCGGAATCAGATGCCTGATGCTGATACGGTCCTTCGTTGATCTGAATAGCGAACTTCATGGGCTTTTTTTCGCTCCGATGTTGTCAGGCTCGGATAAGCCAGGTCCGGCTTCCCGGCTTTGGGCGTAAGGCCAGCGCCGGACCTGGTTAGCAAGCCGTTGGGGCGGGTTGGCAACTCAGAAACGGATGTACGTCGAGGCGTTGAAGCTGCTGCGCGATCCACGCCAGGTATCGATGTGATACTTGGTGAAGGGCAAATCCACTTCCTCGAAGAACCGCGGCCAGCCAATCCGCTCAATCCACTCGTTGACCCGCTCCCAGTCACGCGCGCCTTCTTTATAGGCTTTGAGGATACGCTTGACGATCGCAGTGGCCTCGGGCCAGCGTGGCGGGTTGTTGGGGATACCGGCGGCCACCAGCTTCTGGAAGGTCGGCTTGCCACGCGCATTGGAGTGGTTACCACCGACCCAAATGGCCAGCTTGGAGTGCTCGGCATCATTGATCTGCATCGGCGGACAAGGCGGATAGCAGGCACCGCAGCAGATGCACTTGCGCTCATCGACTTCCAGCGACGGCTTGCCGTTGACCATGGCCGGGCGAATGGCCGCCACCGGACAACGCGCCACTACTGACGGGCGTTCGCAGACATTAGCCACCAGATCATGGTTGATCTTTGGCGGCTTGGTGTGCTGGATATTGATGGCAATATCGCCCTGGCCGCCGCAGTTGATCTGACAGCAGCTGGTGGTGATATGCACCCGGTTGGGCATGGTAGCGTTGCGGAACTCATCAATGAGCTCGTCCATCATCGACTTAACCACGCCGGAGGCGTCGGTGCCGGGAATGTCGCAGTGCAGCCAACCCTGGGTATGGGAGATCATGGCGACGGTATTTTGCGTCCCGCCCACTACGAAGCCCGCCTGCTCCAGTGCATCAATCAAGGGCTGAACCCGAGCTTCCTCGGTCACCATGTACTCGATGTTGGATCTCAGGGTGAAGTGCACAAAGCCATCGGCAAATTCATCGCCAATATCGCACAGCTTACGCAGGCTAAAAACATCCAGAATACGCTGGGTGCCGGCCTTGACCGTCCAGATTTCGTCACCACTGTAAGCCACATGACGCAGCACACCAGGACGAGGATGCTCGTGATATTTCCACTGGCCGAAATTCTTACGCATCGAAGGATGCATGTATTGCCAGGGATCGGGACAGCCGGATTCGATCGGCTCACGCATATCTTTAGCAGCCATCGACTTTCCTCCAGTTCGTTGGCGTGAGCCCCGCCTCGGGGACTCTTGTGATTTCGGTCACCGCAGGCTGTCCGGTCAAGACCCAACAGCCTGCCATGTGCTAGATCGCTTGGTTCAACCAGCGGCGCGCTGTTCAGCCTGACGCTCGAACCACTCTTCTGCCGCCTCATCCCAGCCGTCGAGGCGGATGTAGGAGCTCTGGCGCGGATGGGCCAGCATGTTCGGATCGGCTTCAATCCCGATACCATCCAGGAAGTTGGCCAGACCAATGCGCTCAATCATCTCACCGCAGCGCTCATGCTCCAGACCGTTCTCAGCCCAGAAATCAATGATGGTCTCAGCCAGCTCGACCATGCTCTCGTAGTCTTCCTCGGTCTCGAGCTTCTTGAAGGGCACCAGCACGGTTCCCATCAGATCGCCGATCTTCAGGGTGCGCTTGCCACCGATCAGGATGGTGACACCCTTGTCGTCGCCGGGATGCAACGCCTTGGGCATGACGTTCAGACAGTGCATGCAGCGCACGCAATCGCGATTGTTGATCGTAAAGGAGTCATCGTCATTCAGCGACAGCGCATTGGTCGGACAGCGAGTGATGACGTTATCAATGATGTACTGACGACCCTTGGTCTTCACGTACTTCTTGACCTCATCCTGATCGACCTTCATGTCATCGCGCCAGGTCCCGATTACCGCGAAGTCAGAGCGCTCAATGGCATTCTGACAGTCGTTCGGACAGCCGGACACCTTGAACTTGAACTTGTAAGGCAGCGCCGGGCGATGCACGTCATCAACGAAGTTATTGACCAACATGCGATGAGACTTCAGCTCATTGGTGCAGGACATCTCGCAACGTGCCGAACCCACGCAAGACATGGCGGTACGTACGCAAGGGCCAGCGCCGCCGAGGTCCCAGCCATACTCGTTGACTTCATCGAAAAAGTGCTGGGTGGCCGGGGTATCGGCACCGATGAACATGATATTGCCGGTCTGACCATGGAAGGTCACCAGCCCGGAGCCATGCTTTTCCCAGCTGTCGGCCAGTTGGCGCAGCATCTTGGTGCTGTAGTGATTACCCGCTGGCGGTTGCACGCGCAAGGTATGAAATTCCTTGGACTTCGGGAAGGCACCACCGACTTCAGAGAAGCGCGGAATAATGCCGCCGCCATATCCGAAGACCGACACCGTGCCGCCCTTCCAGTAGCCCTTGCGAGTCTCATAGGAATGTTCCAACTGACCCAGCAGGTCATTGGTCATCTCATTGATGCGCGCTTCCGGATGCTCGTCACGCAGCCGCTTAATGCCGGAGATGAAGCTCGGCCAGGGTCCGCTCTCGAGCTGGTCGAGCATCGGGGTGTGGTGCTTTTCAATTGCCATAGCGCAAATTCTCCCGAATACAGAAAAAATCCGAAGGGTCGCAGCGGCCTGCTTGATTGTGTCCGCAGCCAGCATCGGCGCATGAGGCCCGAGGCCGTAAGATCGACCGGCTCATCCGCTCCCATCAGCCGCTACTTTAGTCCGAGCACAGCGCTGGGGCTATTCCACCTTTAGGAGGGGCTATCCCCTCCCGGTCTATCCCTTTGGGGATAGTTACAATCCTTAAAAGCCTCGGGGTGCGGGCGCACCGGCGCGACTTCCGCTGCCAGGCGCCGCCGCTTCAACGTCATGAGTGGCTGGCGATACTAGCGGTGTCCCCGACGAATGTCAAAATTCTCTAATATTCGAATGTACTGATATAGTCAGCCCCAAGCTCCGCTGGCCCTCCGGCAATCCAGGCGCCTTGTTGTATTCGCTGCACGGCGACTGCATCTTGCCCCACAGCGCAGCCGTACATGCAAAAGCCGGTTCACGCCCGCTGTATGCCGGTTGCATCACATTATGAGCGGTCCGCTTGGACCCACACCACCGGGAGTCTGAACCTCATGCTAAAACTGAGCGAAATTCTCGTGGCCAATCAAGAGCTGGAAGGCTTCGACGAGCTGGTCCCCATCATTCAGAACATCGCCCGCGACGGCGAGCGCTTCTTCCGCATGGATGTGAAACCACCCTTTCCGGATACCCCGGAGAACTGGGAAGACCGCCTCGAAGCAGCCTTCAGCGGACTGGTGCGCTAAGGAGACCTTGTCAACTACCCCGGCCTGAAGGCCGGAGCTTGAAAGAGCTCGGTTGACCAGGGAAAGCGGTGAAAACCCGCTGCGTTTGCAACAGGTCATCAAGACCCACTCCGGGATGCTTCCTCAGTTCCGGACCCTGGAAGATCAGGATCATGCGGGCGAAAGGCAAAGCGCCGAAGATTCTGATCGCTGCCGCCAGGCAGGAGCCGGTTGCAGACCTTCCCGAGGGGAGCGAGCCGCAAGGCTCCGTCACCAGGCCCGTAAGGGCAGAAATTGAAATGGCTGTCTTCGTCCTCGACAAACAGAAACGTCCGTTGATGCCCTGCTCAGAAAAGCGGGCGCGGTTGCTATTGAAGCGCCGGCGGGCGGTGGTGGTGCGATTGCACCCCTTCAAGATCCGCCTGAAAGACCGCATCGGCGGTGAGACTCAGCCGCTGCGCCTATCGCTCGATCCGGGCAGCAAGACCACAGGGATTGCACTGGTGCGCGACCTTGAGCGTATTGACCCCGACACGGGCGAGGTGTGCCGTGAGGCGCATGTGCTGTGGCTTGGTGAACTGACCTTCCAGACCGGAGATCGGGTGATCGCTGAAGTGCCGAACGGCAAGAAAGCTGGAAGCCATGTGGGACGGGTCGCAGTGCGCAAAACAGGCTCCTTCAACATCCAGACCACGCAGGGTGTGATCCAAGGGATTTCACACCGCTATTGCCAGGTGCTGCAACGCGCTGATGGCTATGACTATTCATTCACCCCAACCTTAACGGAGGAAGCGAGACAGGTCAGCTAACCGCGCTGCGCGCGGTGCGCTATCCCTCCCCGCCCTGAAGGACGGGATTTCTCGCGCAAGACTGATGAATTTTATCGATCTCACTCAATCGTCTCTGGCCGACACCGCCGCCGACTCCGTTCGGTCCAACTCCGCCGAAATTGCCGCACTCGAAAGCCATCTCAGCGCGCTTCAGGACCAGGAACGCGACTTGGCGCGCAACCAGGCCAGCGCCGAAGAACGTGCAGAGCTAAAGCTGCAAATGGCCCGCACCCTGGTCAGTCTGGAACGCGGCGCCGAGGCCTGGCCCCTCGCCCGCGCCGCACTCGACAGCCTGATTCAAGCCCAGGATTTCGAATCCGCCGCCGATTGCTGCGAAGTGCTCTTCCGTGCCGAACAGCCGCAATCCCTAGCCGCCCTCGGCCAGGGCATCTGGCTAGCGGTCACCTGCCCCATCGACCCGGATCTGTCGGTCGAATTGCTCAGCCACGTGATTGAAGAAACCCCGGACGATGCCGATGGCGCCGCCGTCGCCGCAACCACAGCGCTGTTTCTGGCCGACGTGCGCGCCCAGGGAACCCAACGCGAAAACCTGATGTTCTTCGCCTCCCAACAACTCGGCGAAGTCGCCCGCCGCCACAGCCAGATCGAAAGTCAGGACGCCTTTGATGCCTGGCGCGACCGCCTGGAGCTGCGCGAACCGGACAAATTTCTGGTGCGCCTGCGCAACATCGTCGATGTGCTGGTGCAGGATGACTGGTGGTTTGACCGCGAGGCGCTGCAATCGCAACTGCCGCTGAACGCATAAATCGACTCAGGAACCGTATCGCAATGACTCAGAACTTCTGGCAGGAAGACAGCCCCGAACCCGCCGCGCCCGTCACGGACGCCGTCGTTGATGTGCTGTTCTCACTGCAATGTCGCTCGCTGCCGGTCGATCATGCTGAACCTCTGGCTGCCGCGCTGCTGAGCGCCGTCCCCTGGCTCACCGAGGCCTCCTGTCGCGGCGGCATTCACAGCATTCATGTCGCCGGCTCACAGAACGGCTGGCAACGCCCCGAGGCTGAAGCCGGTCAGCCCCTGATGCTGTCGCGCCGCACCAAACTTGGCATCCGCGTGCCCAAGCTGCGCGTGCCGGAACTCCGCGCCGCCCTGGAGCATCAGGCGTTCGACATCGCCGGTCATGCCCTACAGCTGGGAACCGGCAAGGAACGCCCCCTCAGCCGCGAAACTACCCTGTTCGCGCGCCATGTTTGCGGCCCCCAAAATACTCATGCAGACGCAGACGCAGATAACAGCGAAGCGGCCTTTCTGGAATGGGCCGCCACCGCGCTGGCCGAACAACAGATTAAAATCCGCAAGGCTTTGTGTGGCAAAACTGTACCTGTGCGCACCGCAAGCGGTGCCCTGTCCACTCGCAGCCTGATGCTGGCCAATCTGAGCCTGGAGGAATCCCGGCGCTTGCAGGAACAGGGCCTCGGCCCCCATCGCGAACTCGGCTGCGGCTTGTTTATTCCGCACAAAGGCATTGACGCCGTCGGCCCCACCCAAGGCTGACCATAGTGACGACATGGCAAACATTGAATATGATGGCCGGCCAACGGCCGCGCACCATGCGACCGAGCAACCCATTTTATTGCAACCGCCACGGTGACCGCTTGTCGCCGGGCCATAACAACAAACGAGGATCATCGACATGGCAATCGAGGTCAATGGCACCAGCATCGAAACTACCGAAAGCGGCTTTCTGGTCAATTACACCGACTGGAATGAAGATGTCGCCAACAAACTTGCTGAGATCGAAGGTATTGAGCTGACCGACAAGCACTGGGACATCATCCACTACCTGCGTGATGAATACATCAACAACAACCAAAACCAGCCCATGGAGCGCGCACTGCTCAAGGACATCGGCAAAAAATGGGGTTCCAAGCCGAGCAGCAAAGACGTCTATAAACTCTTCCCGCTTGCTCCCACCAAACAGGGCACCAAGATCGCTGGCCTGCCGGAAGTGCATCGCAAAGGCGGCTACTAAGCGACGCTGATACGCTCAGGACAGCGCACAGCATTACCTCATCTCCCAGCTGTGGCTGGTCCTGAGCAAGAAGCCCTTACCTACAGCCAATTCCCCACCAGAATAAAAGCACTCCAATCACTGGGCTTGGCGTATCTGCCACTGTGAATCATCTCCTGCTGGGCCTGCTGCAGGGCACGCGCCTTGCTGAACTTGCCCTCGGCCAGCTGCGCATAGAAATTTGCCATTAGCTGTTGGGTGGCGGCATCGCCGACTGGCCACAGGGAACCCAGGGCACTGCGGGCGCCGGATTGCAACGCAACACCGCTGAGTCCAAGCGGGGTGCGGTCATCGCCCTCGGCGGTCTGGCAGGCACTCAGCACCAGGATTTCAATCGGACTGCTGTCGAGCTCGCGCGGTTTCAGCGCCGCCGCCAAGCGGGCCATATCGAGTTTGTGGTCATAGGTAACGATAAAATTCTCTTCTGGCGGGCCCTGGAACAGGCCGTGGGAAGCGATATGCACAATGCGATAGGGATTTTGCTCGACTTCATCAACAAAGCGGTGCAGCAAGAAGTCCTGATTGCGCAGGACCTCCGAGGCGGTTTCCGTCGCTAGCGTATCGATTTCCGCCTCCACACCCGGCAGGGATAGAGCCTCAATCATCTCCTGGCGCGCAGCGCGCGGAATCCGCGCTGGCGTCTGGCCTGCTGCACCGCCACGCCCCTGCACTGGTACCGAAGCCCCGCGTGCGCTGTCCTCGACACCGCGCCTGAGCGCGCGGCGATGCTGTTGCACCATAGCTCCGACCCACCAGTCCGGTAGTTCATCAACGACCGGGCCGGGGCGACTGACGCCGGCAATCAGGGTCTTGGGACGCGCCTGTTTGAAGGCTTTGGGCTGCAAGAGTTGCAGGCCGAGCGTGGTGGCAACCGCATAGTCCTCAATCAGATAGCCGCTCGGGCTGCGCAGCACCGCAACGGGCACGGTGCGCAGGGCTCCATCCGGTACAAAAACCAGGGTGTCGATGCGGTGCTGACGCAGGGTTGGCGCGAAGGGTGCAATCAGCCAGTCATAGAGTTCCTGTGCTTCAGGCTCGATGGGCTGATCGTAGCGTAGCTTGAGTGCCAGAATCTGGGCCGCCAGTTCGACCTGATCGCGCGCAATCGGCAGGGTTTTCTGCATCATCTGGTCGGCGGCGCTCAGAATCAGCTCCAGACGATCAGGAAAGAGCACCGGGTAGAGCACGGCTGTGTGCCGGTCTAGAGTATCGACCTGGTTACGCAGCGGCTGAATGCAAGCATCGCGGAAATAATCCCGCAGCTCGTCAACCTTGAGTTGCTCCAGGTTGTTGCGCGCCTCGCGCAGCAGTTGCTGTTTGGTGCCCGCATTGGCCGTTGCAGCGGCTTCTTGCAGCAAAAGGTCGGACAGTCCCAGATAAAGCGGCTCCAGGGTTTCGCGGAACGAGGAACGCCCCTCGGCGTATTCGACCGGAATCTCGCCGCGAATCTTCTCCAGATGCCCCACGGCGCGGCGATAGGCGGCCAGCGCGTGGCGACGATCCCCGACGGACTCGAAGCTGCGCGCAAGTTGCCATTCCCATTGGTAGCGCAGGTCATAGGCATCAATGGGCGCCAGCTGCAAGGCCTGTAGCAACAGATTGCGGGCCTGGCGTGAGCCGTTATCCGCCAGCGCGGCAAACTGTCCAATGGCCTCGGCACGCTCGCGCTGCAATCCGGCTGTTTGTGCCCGTTCAGCCGCTGCGGTTAGGCTCTTGCGTGCCAGTGCCCGAGCGCTGCCCGAGCCGCCCTCTTGGGCCAGATAGGCGATCCGCAGCAGCAGTCGCACGCTCTCGCGACCGGCGGGCAGTGCGCTGGCTTCCTGGTAGGCCGCGTTCAGTGCACGCCGCTTGGCGCTCTGGGAGCCGGCCACGGCGGCCAGATTGACCCGCGCGCTGGCAACCAGCCCCGCATCGCTGGCGCGCCGGGCGGCGGCAAGGGCGGCGCGATAGTCATCGGCGGCGGCCGACTTCTGGCCCTGGGCCAGTTTCAGGTTGCCCAGTGCATTGGCACTAGCAGCGATCAGCGTCGGCTTGTCGAGCGCGCGCGCTTGACGGGTGGCCTGATCAAGCCAGGAGGCCGCCGCGCTGTTGTTGTGCTGGGCCAGTGCCACTTCGCCAAGACCCAGGGTGGCAATAGCCGCTTGCAGGTCCAGGCCATGCGCCTCGGCCAGTTCCAGTGCGGCGGTGTAATCGGTCTTGGCTTGGCGGTAGTGGGCCAGGCTCCGATAGCTTTCCGCGCGGTGAAGCCGTGCCGCGATGCGCTCAGCGGCCGGGCTGTCGCGCTGGTCGATTTGCGCCGACCACTGGCGAATGGCCGAGGTCTGGCGCGCATCGGGCTTGGCGGCGTGGGCATCGGTGCTGGCGTGCGGTTCGCAGCTGTTGCTGCTGGCGAGCAGGGGGACGCTGGCCAGCGCGGCGAGCAACAGGGTTCGGATCAGAGGGCGAAGGGCGAAATTTCTCATAAGCTTAAGACTCTCAGCCGATCGGCGCAGTTAAAAGTCCCGCAGTTAAAAGTCCGCTTGCACCAAAAAGTTGAAGCCACGGTCTTGCAGATCGTCTTCGTTGGCTTCGATGATGTCTTCGAGCGCATAGCCATAGTAGAACTTGGCACGCAGGCGCTCATCAAGCGACCACAGCAGACCGAGCCCCACCGAGGCAATGGTCTGGCGCTTGCGGAAGCTGGCATGATCCCAGGCGCTGCCGACATCGGAAAAGACGGCCAGTTGCAGCACTTGTTCAGTCTGTGCAAAGCCCTGCCCCTGCCAGATCGGGTAACGGGCTTCGATCGTGGCGGCATAGCCCTGATCACCGACCAGGGTGTTCTCGCGATAGCCCCTGACGGTGTACATACCGCCGACCGAAAAACGCTCCAGCGGTAGTAGGATGTCGCCGGACAGTTGGGCGGCGCCGCGCAGAATCAATTGTGCGCCCTTGTCGCTCAGGCGGCGCACATACTGCGCCTGCCCACGCCAACTGAAGAAGTCGCTATCGGGCCAGCCGAAATCGTGCATGGTCGCGTCCATCGCATCCAGCCCCAGGCTGAACTGGGAGTAAAGCGCCAACGCCTGGCGATCGGAGCGGCGGGCGTAATTGGTGAGCAAGCGCGCGGCACTGACGCGACTCTCACCCGAGACCGAGCCGGGTGAGAAGTCGAACGGCTTCCCGAGCAGGGTGGTTTTGTTTTCCGCCCAGCTCAGCATCAGTCCAAGCTCCAGGCTGCTTTGCAGGTTGTGCCACAGCTCGTGGGACAGCGCGATCTCGGCGCGCTGGGTTTCGCTCTGGATGTTCAGCTCGCGCAAGGTTTCCTCGATCAGCGGCGCGTCGCTGCGCTTATAGCCGATGGAAACGCGGGTGCCGCGCGCGTTGAGCGGAATCGACCAATCAATAGCGCCCTCCCGACCCTGGCCCTCGAAGCTCTGGCCGATGTACAGATCCAGCGCATCGCCCCAGCCGGTCAGATTGCGCAGAGTGCCGCCAACATAGGCACGCACGGCCCCGGTGCTCGGCGGGCGGGCATTGTCGGTGCGCAGATACAGCTCCCAGGGCCGGGCCGGGGTGACGGCCAGATCGAGCACCGCCACACCGGGTCCGTCGCCCGGTTGCAGGCCGCCCTGAAGTTGCTCGATCAGCGGGTCTTGCAGCAGCAACTGAAAGCGCTCTTGCAGCTCAAAGCGGTTGAAGGTCGCCTCGGGATCGGGATGAATCCGCCGGCTGACATAGGCGGGATTCAGCCGCCCTTGTCCAGTCACGCGCACCTCAGCGAGGGTGCCGGCGATGACCTGAACGCGCAGCACACCATCGCTCAGGTCTTGATTGGGCACCAACACCACGCCGCTGTTGAGATAGCCCTGATCGACATAGTGCTTGGTCAGCCGGTAGCGCAGCTCCTCGACATCGGCCAGCGTGGTCCATTGGCCCAGAAAGGGCTCGATGAGCACATCAACGCCGTCCTCCGGCAGCGGATTGCCGCCGTCGAATTGGATGGCAGTGAGGACAAAGCCGGGTTCCCGAGGGGCGGGAGCAGCTGGATTTCCGACCGCGACGGCCAGCGCTGGTAGCAGCACTACAGCGGCCCCGGAGATACGGCCAAAGAGTCTCGAAACAGAGATGAACATGGGATTTTTCGCTCCTCAATCTTCCAGTGGCAACAACCGCTGAAGGCCGGCGCAGCAGATGGACAGGCCGTTTCTGTCCGGGCGTTGCGCGATCGGATCAATTCCCTCCTTCGGACGCCGCAGGGTCGTCCTGCGCGGGCGTTGCGGCTGAGACCGCCTCCACCCGCGCGCGGATGGCCAGCAATCCCGCGCGGTCAGATGCAGTGATGTACAGCCCGGCCCGATCGAGGGCATCGAAGAGCGCCAACATGGCGCCCCAATGCCGGACCAGCGCCGGCTCGTCGTCGCGAGCATCAGCAACCCGTCCGAGCTTGAAATGGGAGACGGCGAGATCGCGCTGCCAGCCGGCATGGCCGGGCTCGGCGGCGGCCAGGCGCTCGGCGATGGCCAGATCGCGCTCGAAGTCCTGCTGCGCCCCGTCGAGGTCGCCGCGCGTGACCTTGAGGTCGCCGAGCTTGTCCAGGCTCACCGACAGATCGCGCTGCCAGCCGGCATTGCCAGGCTCGGCGGCGGCCAGGCGCTCGCGGATGGCCAGCGAGCGCTCGAAGTCCTGCTGCGCCCCGTCGAGGTCGCCGCGCGTGACCTTGAGGTCACCGAGCTTGTCCAGGCTCACCGACAGCTCCCGCTGCCACTCGGCATGGCCGGGCTCGGCCGCAGCCAGGCGCTCAAGGATGGCCAGCGCGCGCTCGAAGTCCTGCTGCGCCCCGTCGAGGTCGCCGCGCGTGACCTTGAGCTCGCCGAGCTTGATCAGGCTCACCGACAGATCGCGCTGCCAGCCGGCATTGCCGGGCTCGGCGGCGGCCAGGCGTTCGCGGATGGCCAGCGCGCGCTCGAAGTCCTGCTGCGCCCCGTCGAGGTCGCCGCGCGTGACCTTGAGCTCACCGAGCTTGATCAGGCTCACCGACAGATCGCGCTGCCAGCCGGTATTGCCGGGCTCGGCGGCGGCCAGGCGCTCGGCGATGGCCAGCGAGCGCTCGAAGTCCTGCTGCGCCCCGTCGAGGTCGCCGCGCGTGACCTTGAGGTCGCCGAGCTTGTTCAGGCTCACCGACAGATCGCGCTGCCAGCCGGCATTGCCAGGCTCGGCGGCGGCCAGGCGCTCGGCGATGGCCAGCGAGCGCTCGAAGTCCTGCTGCGCCCCGTCGAGGTCGCCGCGCGTGACCTTGAGGTCGCCGGTGCGATTGAGACAGAGCCCGAGGTTGCGTTGCCAGCGCGGCTCGTCGGGCTCAAGCGCGATCAACGCATCCACGCGCCGCCGGGCCAAGGCGAAATCCCGCTCGGCGGGATCGAGCGTGCCGCGGATCACGGCGAGGTCGCCCTGATCAATCAGAAACCAGCGGTGGGCGTCCAGTGCCTCGGGCCAGTCCGGCGCGAGCGCGACGACTTCGGCGTAGAGCGCGCGGGCCGGCTGCGCCTCGGCCTCGGCGGCATAGAGTCCGGCACTGGCGAGCAGCGGCTCCAGCTCTTCGCGGTCGCGGGTGCGGTTGGCCGCTCGCCGCTTGCGGATGCGCGCGACGATGCCGCCGCGCTTGGTCTCGATATAGTCCAGGGCCGCGCCCGGGCCTTGCTCTTGCAGGATGCGGGCAAGGGACTTGGCGATGCTCTCGGCCTCGGGGCCGGTGGCAATGCGCTGGAATTCCTCGGCCAGGTCGTCGATGCGCGCAAGCTGGGCATCGCGCTGGGCTTTCGCGGCCTCGAGCCGGCGCTCGCGCACCTGCCAGTCGCCCGTGACCGCCTCGGCGGCGGCCTTCTGGGCGTCGTAGGTGTCATCGACCGATGCCAACAACTGGGCGCGAATCTGGGACGTGTCGATGGCACCGTCGTCGAGCTTGATCTCGACATAGGCGACGATGGTAAGCACGCTGGCGACCAGGGCGATGAGGTAGACCAGTCTGGCCCAGCCCGAGCTCAGCCGTGCGCCCCAAGCGGATCGATCGACCGGCGGGTCGGGGTCGGGTGCCGGTACCGGTGTCGATGCGTTGCTGTCGGCTGGCAACTGCGCAGCCGGCACCGGAGGCTCGGCGGGGGCCTCCGGCGCCGGAGGTTCGGGCTCAATAGGCTGCGGTTGCGCCGGGTTGTCGTTGCCGCCGTCGGGCACCGCCGGCTGTGCGAATGCCGGTTTTCGGTCGAGGTCTTCTGGATGTGCTGCATGCGAATCGGTCATCTCGGATTCCTCGTCGAGCAGAAAAACGAAGGTGTTCCTTGCTGATTCCGCCAGCAGACTCTACGTTGCTTCGGGGCACAAGAAAACCCGATGAAGAAATCATCGCAAAGTTGTTGCCGCGAATCCATCTTTTCTTGCGACGGTGGGGTGTTGCCGCACGAGTTTGGCGCGTGGCAAACGGTCTATGCACGAGCGTCAGGATGCGCTTTGAATTGACAATCCTCATTTATATATAAGAATCATTCGCGTTAGCTTTAGCATCTGGATGTGATCATATAGGATGTCGCTTGATGCTTTCCGTTTACCAATTTGTTTCGCGAATGAATCCAGAATTGACCCCGAGACACCGAGTCGAACGGCACCAACTGACAAACCGAGATACCAGGCATCGGTCAAATTCATCGGCGGACATGCTGGCGGCGGTCGCGTCCCTCGCGGCGACCCTCTTGATGACAGCGGGGGCGGCGGCAGTCGCCGACACCCATGTCGCAGGATCCGATCCAACCCAGTTACCTGGCGTCGGTTCGCTGGGTAGCGCGGAAGCGGAAGTAGTTCTTGCACCGATCAGTGTCACTGCCACCCGTGTCGAAACTGAATTGGAGCGCATCCCTGGCGCGGTGCAGGTGATGGGTCGCGACATCATTGAGCGCACGGACGCTCAGCGCCTCGGGGACTTGCTGGAGCTGGCGCAGGGCGTCAATCTGAGCAAACGCGGAACCCGCGATACTGTGTCCATTCGCGGCTTCAGCAATGAGCAGTCGCTGATCCTCATTGATGGACGGCGGCTTGCCGATGAGCCATCGCAGAAGTTCGCGCTGGATCGAGTGACCCTGGCGAATGTGGAACGGGTTGAAATTCTACGCGGTCCCGGTAGTACCCTTTACGGCGCCGATGCCCTAGGCGGTGTGATCAACATCGTCACCCGCCGTCCAGAGCGTAACCAGCTTGAGGTGCGCACCCGGTGCGATCGCATTGAACTCGACGGCAGTCATGGATGCGAAGGAGATGTCTACGGCGCCTGGGCGGTAAACGATCAACTCGCGCTGTCGCTGTCGGGAACCCTCATCGATCAGCCGACGGTGGAGCTGGACTCCGGAGCCTCGGCCAGGGACGCCGAGCGCTTTCAGGACGGCAGACTGAGCCTCGACTGGTCGATCACCGATGACTGGCGTGTGCTGGCCTCAGTTTCGCAGTTCGATGCCGACAGCTATTTCTATGCCCTTGGCGGCGGTTCGGGTCAGGGCTCGGGTCAGGGCTCGGGCGGGCAAGGAAGTGGGTCGTCGGCGCGTCAGCGCTGGGACGACAACAACCGTCGCCGCGACTTCGCGCTTGACCTGCGTTACCAGGGCGCGGCGGATGACGGTCGCATCCAGCTCTATAACTCGCGTCTCGACAAGGACCGCAGCATGCGGATGGAAAATGCCGCCACGCTCAAGAATTTCGACCAGGTCCGGGTGGAGAAGACCGCCATCGACGCACACTACGGCTGGGCACCGCTGGCGCGACACTGGCTCATCCTCGGCGGCGAATACCGAGTGGAAGACTTCAAGGGAACCACGTTTCGCACCGAGGACGAGGTCGGTATCGCTCGTCGTGGCGGCCTGAGCAAGCCGGTGTCCAAGGCGTCCATCGACTACTGGGCGTTGTTCATGCAGGATCAATGGCAGCTGTCGCCGCGACTCGACCTCACCCTGGGGGCGCGTTACGACGCCTCGGATCAATTCGATAGCCGCGTGACCGCAAACATCGGCGGGGTCTATCAGCTGTTGCAAGAGGACGAGCGCTCCCTGCGGGTCAAGGCACGCTTCGCCCAAGGATATCGAGTGCCGACGATGCGCGATCTGTATGTGGATGTCGATAGCGCCAGCGTCAGCCGCCGCGGCAATCCTGATCTGCGGCCCGAGCATTCCAACAGCTTCGATCTCGCAATCGAAGGCCGCTATCGGGAATTTTCGGCACGCCTTGGCGGCTTCTACAACAAGGTTCAGGACTTGATCGACGAGGAGAGCATTGGCAAGCGCCCCGACGGTAAACCGATCTTTCGCTATGAGAACATCGGTGAGGCCACCCTGCAAGGCATTGAGGCCAGCTTCGACTGGGCCGCCTTGGCCGATCTGAGCCTGGGACTGGAGTACATGTACCTGGATGCCCGCGACGACACCACCGACGAGCGCCTTGAGGATCGGCCCCTCCATCGGTTCGTGACGACCTTGGATTACACCTTCATGCCTTGGGGGCTGGATGTAGCGCTTTGGGGTGACTACAACCTCGACGTCATTGACAGCGCTTCGGGAGAGCAAAAGAACTATGGCCTGTGGAATCTCAGCCTGTCGCAACCCCTGACCCGTCAGCTCGACCTTCGCGCCGGCATCGAAAACCTGTTCGACGAGCGTGATGACGATTTGTTATTGGTCGGGCGGAGCTATTACCTAGGGCTGAACCTGTCCTTCTAGGCGGCCATGCCGGGCGCCGGTCGCGCGCGCCCGTGCTAACCCCTTAATCCTATGGCCGTGAACGGGCGCCGAAGCCGCCGTCTTCGACCAGACGCTGGAATTGGTCCGACGTCAAAATGGCTCGGAAAACCCGCAGTGCGGCGATATGCAAATCGGTGATCTGGCGCTTGATCCGCGAGAGCTCGTCCAGTTGCGCGCTCAAAGCCTCGGCGGTTGCATTCTTCTCGAGGACGGCATAGCGAATCTGGCGCTCCAGTTGCCAAGCTTCTCGTTTGCGCTGATGCATCTGCGGGGGATAGACCGCAATGATCTCTTTTTGTAGACGATCATACTGTTCTGGCAATAATTGATAGCGTTCGGGATGCTGTTTGATCAGCCGCATCGGATGGGGCAAGGCCACCAGCTCGTCAACACGAAAACGCGCATTTCCGGGCTCAGAAGCCACACTGGACGGCGGCGCGTTCTGAGCTGCCGCGAGTTGCGCGCCACACATCAGCAAGACAAGTAGGACGAAAAACACTGGAATGCGAAATATCATGCGAAGGATTCCCCTGCTACGAAACAAAAGTGAAGACATCGGTAACCAGAATATTGCGGATACGAATATATCGCAATCGCATTAGATAGATTCATGGTGAAGCCGTTGACAGCGGCGGTCGTCTCGGAGACAATAATGAGATTCTCTCTCATTTAGTTTTGCATTAGCGCTCGCGCTTATGACCGGCTTAGGAGTCTCCGCATGTTTCATAACCTGATGATTCGGCTCATTGTCTTGCTGTCGCTTAGCACACTGGCGATTGTGCCGATGGGCTGCTCCCAAGACGCGGCCAGCGCCCCGAACCGCGCATCGCGGGATGCGGAAGCGACCGGCCGGACAGGCGTGCTGCTGATCAGTCACGGCTCGCATTCCAAGCGCTGGCGGCAAATGCTGCTCGACGTCGAGCAGGCGGTACGCGAACCTCTGTTGGAGATGCCCGGCGTGGAAGGCGTGCGCACCGCTTTCATGGAATACAACGAGCCGTCCATCGCCACCCAGCTCAAGGCCTTTGATCGCGAGGGCTACGAGAACGTCATCCTGGTGCCGATCTTCCTGACGGTCAGTTCCCACTCGCTTAACGATATTCCGACCATCGTCGGTATGCAGTCCAATCCGGACACCGTCAAACGCCTGGCTGAGGAAGAAATCGAGGTCTATCGACCCAAGGCGCGCGTCACCCTGGTGCCGACGCTGGATTTCACCACCCTACTTAAGGACAACGTAGCGGCCCGCGCCGAACAGCTGGTCGAACAACCCGAGGACACCGGCGTGGTGCTGGTGGCCTACGGCGATGCACGCTACAACCAGCAGTGGGAGGAGTTGATGAGCGAGCTCGGGCGCGCGCTCAAGATCAAGGTCGGCATCGATACCGTCGCCTACGCTTGGTGTGGCCATTTGGTCGATTACGCGCCCGAGCCGACGCTGCGCGCCATTGAGCAGGTGTTCGAGTTGGAGCCTAAGGTCGCCGTGTTGCCATTGCTGGTGGCCTATGACCCCATGTTCCAAGACGACATTATCGGCGCGGCCGTGGAGCAGAGCCCGCGCTCCGAGGACATCCTCTATCGGCACGACGCCATTCTGCCGGACGAGAATCTGCATCGCTGGATTCTCGATATTGTCCAGCAAACACTCGCAAAGTCCTAAACGAGCGCGTTTCAGCGCCACATCCGAATGACAACGGCGATGATCGGCAGGCCTCGGGCGGTTTGGTTATGGCGGCGCTGGCTCGCCACTGTAGTCCTTGCTGCCGCACTCATTGGTTTCGGGTTGCAGGCCACCGAACGCCGTGAGGATCCGCGGCCACGCATACATCTGGCCGATCCCGCGCATCAAGCGCCCTGTCTGCTCGACGCACGCGAGGGTTCTGGGTGCGATACCGGCTTCATCGCCGCGCATGGCATGACCGAGGATCCGACCTGGCGTGGCGATGGCTATGGGCTGCTGGGGCAGTCGCTGCCAGCACCGGCCCCCTTCGGGTTGGCGGTGGATGCGCGCAATGATCCGGTGCTCTCAGACGCTGCGGGTGCGGCATTGCTGGCCCGAGCCCACGCACACGAACCCGATGCGTATCGCTTGGAGCTGCGCCCGGGCGCACAGCTCATCGTTGTCGAACGCCGCGATCTGCAGGGGCGCTATCGCGGCCTGTATCTGGACAATGTCGCGCTCGAGAGCAGCGTCCGGGGGTTCGCCGGCCCAATCAAGCTCGGCGTGTATCTTGATGAGCAGGGCCGTATCCGCAGGCTGGTGCATCTGGATTCCCGTGAGACGCCGAGCTATCTGCGCCAGGTCGAGGCGGCCGGCTTTTATGCGCATTTCAGCGGATTGCCGGTCGACCGGGCCGAGCATCGGGTCGACGCGGTTAGCGGCGCGACCCTGACCTCCCGCGCCCTGGCCGCAGGGCTGACCGAGTTGGTTGCCGCCGCCGAGGAACCGCTCGGCGACTATCTGGCGGCGCCGCCCCGCAGCTTCGCGGTCGTGGCGCGGCTGTCGCGCGATTGGATCGGCCATGCGCTGCTGTTGCTTGGGCTCTTTGTGCTGGCGTGGCAACGACGCTGGCCACTCAGTGGCGCTGACTGGCGGCTGCACGGGCTACTGGCGATCGGTGTTCTCGGGCTGATGCTCAACGACGCATTCACCTATATCACGCTGATGCAGCCCTTTTTTGGCGTCACCCTGTCGGCCTTCGCCACTCTCTACCTGGTTCTGGTGCTGCTGGGCGCGATCTGGGATGACAACACCTATTGTCAGCACATCTGTCCGTTCGGGCAGGCACAACGGTTGGTCGCGCGCTGGGATCGCGGCTCACGCCTGAGCCGCTGGCCGCTGTCGCACCGGCGCATGCGCCAGCTGCGCCAACTGCTGACTCTGGTCTTGATAGTCGGGATTCTTGCCGGTTTCGAGCGCTGGCGTGGATTCGAGTTGTTTCCCGATCTGTTTGGCTTCGACAGCGGGTCGTTGTGGTTTCTGCTGGCGCTCTTTTTGATTCTGCGAGTGAGCGCCTGGATTCCCATGCTGTGGTGTCGCCTGCTTTGCCCGACCGGCGAGGTGCTGGATACGCTTGCGCGCCTGATGCGACCGCACAGCGTGCGCATTAAGACGTGTAACGAACAGTAAAAGAGGTGCCTTGGTTTCTTCTCGTTGTGGTATTGGCCCAATGCAACCGCCGGCGTCTCCGAGCTGGCTGGTTGCTTGGGTATTTTTTGGGAGATGCAGCCATGTTCCGTGTTGATCCACTCTTGAATTTTGACCCATTGCGCATGTTTGGCCAAATCCGGCGGCATAGGATGCCGCGCTGGTTGTTCAACCTCGGTATTAGTGTCTGGTTAAGCGTGCTGCTCGGCCCGGCACGGGCCGAGACCGATTCCCCAGCCATCTTGCCAACCCTCACCGTCACCGCCACCAAGAGCGAGCGCGCCGTCGAATCCCTGCCGGAATCGGTCAGTGTCGTGACGCGCGCGCAGTTCGAGCGGTTTCAGCCCAGCGATCTGGGTGGGGTACTCGAAGGTCTGCCCAATGTCGCAGTCGGTGGCGGGCCGCGTGGCATCGGTCAGCAGATTACGGTGCGTGGTCTGAGCGATGAGCGGCTATTGTTGTTGCTTGATGGCGCTCGTCAGGATTTCGGTCGTGCCCATAATGCGCCCCTGTTCATCGATCCGGAGCTGCTGCGCCAAGTCGATGTGGTACGTGGCCCGGCCTCGGCGCTGTGGGGCAGCGGTGCGCTTGGCGGCGTAATCGCATTGGAAACCTTGGATGGCACCGAGTTGCTGGCACCTGGCCAGTCGCTGGGCGCGCGCGTCAAGACCGGCTACCAAGATGGCAACGGCCAATGGCTTGGCAGTGCGACCGTCTATGGCGTCAATGATCATGGACTAGACGCCCTACTGAGCCTGACTGGCCGCGAAGCCTCCAACATGCGCCTCGGCGATGGCTCGGATTTGGCGCATTCGGGATTCCGCGAGCTGTCCGGGCTGGGCAAGGTCAACTGGAGCCCAGATGGACGCAACCGTTTTGGCGTCAGTGTCCTCGCCGGAGACATCGACGGCGAGGTGCCGTCGAATCCGCAGACCGAGGCCACAGAGGATAATCTGGTCGATCGCACCACCCGCCAGTCGCATGTCGCGCTGCGCTACACACGCGAGGAGCCGCTCCATACCTGGCTACAGCCGTCGCTGCTGCTGTATCGCAATCACACCGATATCGACGAGCGCCGGCTGTTTGACAGGCGCCACGACCAGACCGACTTCGAGACCCTGGGGCTCGATCTGCGCAATCGCGCGGTGCTGGGCGGCGATGGTCCCTGGTCACAAGTCTTGACCATGGGGCTGGATGCCTACCGTAACCGCGCCGAGGCGGAGCGTGACGGTAAGGCGCGCGACAGCTACCCGGATGGCCGCACCGAGGTGGTGGGCTTCTATCTACAGGATGAAATCCGGCTTGGCGAGCGCTGGACCTTGATCCCGGGATTGCGCTGGGACAACTATCGCAGCGAAACCGATGCTGCGGACATCGCCGATAACGAAGACAGCGCACTGTCGATGAAATTCAGCGTCCATTTCGCGCTGACCGATTGGCTGTCCCTACAAGCGCTTTACAACGAGGCCTTCCGCGCGCCCTCGATCAGCGAACTGTTCGTCTCGGGGGTGCATTTCACCTGCGGGCCAGGCTGTGAAAATCTGTTCATTCCCAACCCGAGCCTCAAACCCGAAAAAGCCTACAACAAGGAACTGGGCCTGCGGCTGCACCGCGACGGCTTGCTGACACCGGGGGATCGTGGCGATCTGCGCGTGGCGATGTTTCGCAACGATGTCGATGACTTCATCGACCAGATCGTTGACTTCAGCATGCACCCGGTGCCGGGCAATCTGGGGCGTGGCGGCGTGACCGGCTTTGTCAATGTCGGCTCAGCCCAGTTGGAGGGCTTTGAAGTCGAAGCGCGTTACCAGGCGCCGCGCTGGTTCGCGACTGCGAGCTATGGTCAAACTCGTGGTGAGGATCGCCACACCGGCGAACCTTTGTCAGCCATCGAGCCGGATCAGTGGACGCTGCAGGCTGGGATGCAGATGCCGCAGCGGGACATCGATTTCGGCGCGCGTGCGCGGCTGGTAGCGGCGCAGAATCGGGTGCCGGCAAGCGGCACCCCCTCGGATGCTTACCAGCTTTACGATCTGTGGTTGAGCTGGAACCCGGCGTCAAGACAGGGACAGGGTCCCAGTCTGAATCTGGCCGTAGACAACCTCCTCGACGAAGACTATCAGCCGTATCTTTCTGCGCTGCAAGGCCCTGGGCGCAATATCAAATTGATGTTGGCGTATCGTTTCTGACCTCATCATCCCCAACCCCAAGAGACTCCAAGAGAACCACCCGATGACCGATTCTGCCGGCCTTTTCATCCGTGGCCTGACCAAGACCTATGCCAATGGCATCCGCGCGCTGAGCGATGTCGATCTGGATGTTCCGCCGGGCCTCTACGGTCTGCTGGGTCCGAATGGCGCCGGTAAGAGCACCTTGATGCGCACTCTGGCGACGCTGCAAGCACCCGATTGCGGTGAGATTCGCCTCGACGGCCTGGATGTGCGTGCGGAGCCGGACCACCTGCGCCGCCGACTTGGCTATTTGCCACAGCAGATCGGTGCCTATCCGGGTGTCTCTGGTTATGACTTACTAACCCGCTTCTCTTGGCTCAAGGGGCGGACCGATGCGCGCACGCGCCGCGCCGAGATCGCGGCCTTGCTTGAGCGGGTAAATCTGACCGAGGCGGCAAGGCGCCCGGTCGCGACTTATTCGGGTGGCATGTTGCGCCGTTTCGGCATCGCCATGGCGCTGATTGGCGCGCCAAGGCTACTGATTGTTGATGAACCTACCGCCGGACTCGATCCGGCTGAGCGCAACCGGTTTCACCGGGTGCTGTCCGAGGTTGCATCCGAGGCTGTTGTGTTGCTCTCAACCCACATCGTCGAGGATGTCGAGAACCTCTGTGCGCGGTTGGCGATTCTTGCCGCTGGGCGAATTGTCGTCGAGGGTACGCCACGTGAGTTGACCGCTCGGCTTGAGGGGCAGCTCTGGGCGCAGGTCGTGCCGCGTGGCGAGGCGCTGTCGGAGGCCGCAAGTGCTTCCACGGTGCATCTTGCGGCTGTGCCAAATGGCACACTCGCGGTCGCGCAGGCTCCTGAGGCACCGAGCGGAGATTTTGTCGCCCATCGCCCGCGGCTTGAGGATGTCTATCATGTCGCACTCGCCGAGGCCGGTGTCTCAGAGGCTGCGGCATGAGCGCGTTGCGTCATGAGGCTCTCGACGAGCTGCGTGCAGGTTTGCGCAGCGGGGTGGTGGGGCTGATTTATGTTGTCCTGGTCGGCTATTTGCTGATGGTGTTGACCAGCTCCGACTACTTGCGCGACATGGGGGCCGTGGATATTCCACGTAACGCGCCAAGTTTGGTCTACCTGATGACTTCGGGTGACGCTTTTTTTCTGTTCTTCGCCTGGGCTTGGGTCTTTGCGCAACCGATTGTACGCGACCATTCGGCGCGGCTCAGTGAGGTGGTGTTTGCGGCACCAATCTCCTTGTCGGGTTGGTTGACAGCGCGCTTTCTTGGCGCCCTGGGCGTCGCCCTGTTGCTTGGCAGCTCGCAGATCGTCGGTTTTCTCGTCGCTCCGGTACTCGAATGGCTCGGCGCGGTGCCGCCAGGCTCGATGGGACCAACCCCCTGGGGTCCCCTGTTATGGGCCTGGCTGGTCTTCACATTGCCCTTAGCCGTGGGTGCCGGGGCGCTTTACACCATCGCGGCAATCCGCACGCGCGGTCTGGTCGGTCCCTTCACGGTGGCGGCCGGTCTGATGACCTTTTGGATGGTTGGGATGATCGTGCTCAAGGGCGCCGAGGTCAGCCCCTGGCTCGCGACCCTGGTCGATCCTTCCGGCTTTGCCGAAGCCGAGCATCAGGTCGAACATTGGACCCCGCAGGAGAAGTCTACCGCCCTGTTGGCGCCGACGCCGCGTTTGATTCTCAGCCGACTGCTGTGGTGTCTGGTGCCGCTCGCGCTGCTCTGGCTGACCTTCAGACGCACGACCCGTGAGGCACTGGTCGTCGAGCCAGCGGCGCGTGATCCAGGTTCGCGGACTGCACGACCAAGCCGAACGGCTGCACGCTGGGTGGCGGAGCCAGTAACCGCGCCGTCCTGGTGGAGCGCGTTGCGCGATGAAGCACTCTGGCAACTGCGCCAAGTGCTGCTGCGGCCTCGTCTCTGGGCCGCACTGGCCTTCCTGACTGTGCTCGCCATGGTCGGAGCCTTCTACCATGTTGTCCAGCATGCCGAGGGCCCCTTGGTGCCGCGTCCAGAGCGGGTCGCCCCCATGCTGACCGAGATGTTCTTTCTGATCATCACCTTTGCCGTCGCCGGTCTGGTTGGTATCACGGCGCGGCGTGATCACCAAATTGGCCTTGGCGAGATGTTCGACGCCACACCGGCACCCGCCTTCGTGCGGCTGCTCGGACGGCTCGTCGCGGTGTTCGCGCTGACCTTAATCCTGGCGCTGTTGCCAGGTATCGGTGCTCTGTTGACGACGGCGCTGATCGCTCCCGCGAGCCTAAATCTGACAATCCCGCTCGGTTATCAGCTGCTGGTGCTGGCGCCAGCCCTGTTGGAACTCGCAGCCGTCACCGTCCTGCTCCATGCGTTGATCCGCGCGCCTGGACCGGCCTATGCGGCCTCGGTGCTCGCCGCCTTTGTCATGGTCGTCAATTACGAGACTAACCTAATCAGCTATCCACCGTTGCAGATCGGGATACCGGTACACATCACATTGTCTGGTCTGACCGGCTTCAGTCCCTGGCTGGAGCAGGTTGTTCTCAGTGGCGCGTTTAAGGGGGCACTGGTCATATTGCTGCTGGCTCTGGCCGCGGCTGTCACTCCGCGTGGCACTGAGACCGGCTGGTCGATGACTTGGCCGCTGTTTCGTCAACGGATCCGGGGAACAGCGGGCGTGGTCGCCGGGGGCGCGATGCTGGTGCTGCTGCTCTTGAGCGTGGTACTCCACCAAGGCTATCGGGTCAAGGGCAGCTTGGAACCACTTGCTGTGTCGCTGGCCAAGGACGCACGCTGGGAGCAGCACTGGCTGGCGGCGCCAGCCCCCTTCTCAGTGACAGGCGGCAACCTGGTGCTGCGCCTTGATCTAGGCGCCCGCTCGCTTGAGGGCCATTGGACGATCACGGGTGTGCAAGCTGATGGCGGTCTTCTGCATGCTGAACTGCCCAACGGCTTCTCGCTGCACTCGGCTCGAGTGCAGGGTCAACCCACACCAGCCATCGTCGAAGATGATCACCTCGCATTGCAACTTGGCGCTTGCCCCACCAATGGCTGCACAGTCGAGTTGGCCTGGAGCCAAGTTCAATCGGGCTGGAACGCCGAGGCACGTCCGGCTTGGTTGCTCCATGACAGTTACTGGCTGCATGCCAGCGAGGTTCTGCCACAGCTTGGCCTGGACCCGAAGCGAGTCTTGCGTGTCCCCGCCGACCGCGCCGAACAGGGGCTTCGGCCCAGAATCGCACTCCCCGAGGATCGCGCGGCAGTATCCATCGACGCCGCCGCGCCGGCAGGACGCTGGCACTGGCGCGTCGAACTCGTCGATGCCGGAGAGGAGCGTGGGTCTGGCGGTTTGATCGAAGGGCCGTTCGATTTCGCCGCTGCCTGGCAACTGGACGCACAGCGTTCTGTTCATGGCGAGACTGTCTTCATCCATGACGCAACTCGCACCATAACGGCGGCTCAAATCGCCGCAGACTTGGTCGCGATGCGTGCCTGTATTGCGCGCCGCCTTGGTGCGGCTCCGGCGGTTAGCGAGGTATTCCAGTGGCCGCGCGGACTTGAAGAATCAACGCTCGCCGGTGATCGCTTGCTGTTGGCCGAAGACCCGCACTGGGATGTGACCGATACCGGTGTTGGTCGCTGGCTGCGCCGCGCCACGATCGCCAGCGCACTCGCGCGACGGCAAGTGCGCGATGCTACCGATTTGCACCAGGGTTCGGGGTCGCTATGGTTCAGTCACAGCATTCCCGGCGCGCTCGGTCTATTGTGCGTCGCCGATAGCGATGGCATTGATGCGTTCGCCGCAGTCATGGAGCGTGAAGCCGATACGGTCACCCAGGCGCTCGCCGCCAGCGCGGTTCCAGTGGGTGCACTCCTGAGCGCCCGCACAGACGATTGGGCTGGCGACTATGCACCACTGGCCGCCTTGGACTGGACCGCGCGCCAAACGCCCGCTTCATTCACCGCCCTGTTTGCCGAAATCCGCAACAGCCAGAAGCTAGCCGTTACCCTCGCAACCTGGGTCGGCGAACCGACCGGGACGCTCATCCTGGGCACGCCGAACGCCTCTGATCTGCACGTCACTGGTCTGCCTGAGTCGGTGTTTGGCACGCGCTGGCATTGGCACAACGGTGGTTGGCGCATGAGTAACCAGGCGGTGGAACCTTGGCGCTATCAGCAACAAGCGCCCTGGTTGTATCTCGACGCCTGGCCAGGTTATGAGCGTTCGCCACAGGACAACAGGGGTTCTGGCAATTGAGCAAGCACCAGTTTGGAGCGATGCTGGATGAGTGTCGGACGGTCTTTTTGCAAGAGGCTGCGTTTCAAGCCGAAGACCCCCCAGGTCTTTTGACTCCGGGACAACGTCACGAACGCATCAGAGTGGTTGGCGGTGGATACATGGAGCATATTCTTTTCGCCAACGGCCTGTTGGTCGGGCGTTGCGATTACCGGCTCGAACACGAACACCAAGCAACTTTTCGCCATTGGGACACCTTTTTCGGTGCTGGTCTGCTCGTCGAGGGTGAATTCAATCTGGACATTCCAGATTTGCGTTTCCGCGAACGCATCCAAGCGGATCAGATCTGGGTGCGATCGGGACACATAGACCCCATACATTACACACAATCAGCCCGGCATGCCATGCGTGGCATCTCGATTGATGTCAGCGAGTCGTTGCTCGAACATTGGCGCGCGGAAGCGCCGCGAGCATTGAGCCAGTACACGCGTAAAATTTTAGCCCAGCCAGGGCCAACCTTGAAACCCTTCCACAGCACAAATCGAGATTTGCGTGCACTCGCTTTGCGCTTTCTTACCCTGGATAGTTCGACGCTTTGCGGACGTCTTCAATGTGAATCCCTGGCACTCGATTGGCTCGCCCGCTTGTTAGGCGCCGAAGGCGAGATCCGCTTGACCCGAGCGGAGAGCCGCGAACGACGTCTGCGCATCGCACTGGATGATGCACGCGCCATTTTGGACAGTGAACGTACGGCTCCGCCAACCATCGCCGACCTGGCTCGCCGAGTGGGTCTCAATGAATGCTATCTGAAAACCGGATTTCGACAGCAGTTTGGGCAAACAATTGGCACGTATGTGCGCCTCCGCCGCATGGAACACGCCCGCGAATTGCTTGAACGCGAGGGCTATGGCGTCCAAGAAGCCGCACTGGCTGTTGGTTTCTCCAATTTTGGTTGGTTTGCCTCCACGTTCAAAACACATTTCGGCTGTCTGCCATCGACACTCGTTCGCGGTCGCTGATAGCGCCTCGCATCGTCCGGTTCGCCGCCGGCGCGCTTTTCTCCCGATTCGAACAATTGTTTTCCCATTTCGAGGAAGCTTTTTGGTCAATTAATGCGAATAATTGGTAACTACATTTAATTCCGGCTGATCGCTCCAGCCGGATCGAACCACTGTTCAGCGAACGGGAGTGAGGCAATGACCGAATTGACGGGCGTTCCAGAAACCATGCTCTGGACGCTGCACAACCGCGCAAGCGAAGCCTTGCGTCCCGATGGCTTCATCCGCGACGACGAGGCCGCGCGGATCTACCAGCTGATCGACTACGACTATCAGCGCCACTTTGGCCGCCCGGATGGTTCACATGCCACTCGCTCGGCCATGTTCGATGAAGTCGTTTCTTCGTGGATGGATGCGCATCCTGGGGGTACGGTTGTCGAACTTGGCTGCGGACTGGAGACCCAATTCCAACGAATCGATGACGGTCAGGTGCAATGGTTGTGCGTTGACGTTCCCGAAGCTATCGCAGTACGCGATTGTTTTTTAAAACCGACTGACCGTTGTCGCTTCATCGGTAAGGATGCGCGCGACCTGTCCTGGATCGACGAGGTCGAGACGCCTGAGGCGGTCTTCGTCACGGCTCAGGGCCTCCTGATGTACTTCGAGGAAGCCGAGGTTCGTCGGCTTTTGACCACGATTCTGGAACGATTTCCGGGCGTCGAACTGATGTTCGACGTCATCCCGCGTTGGTTCTCGCGCAAGTCGATGGCCGGACTCTGGAAAACCAAGCTCTATCGTGTACCACCCATGCCCTGGGGCGTCAACCCCGACGAGATCGATTCCTTGCTGCGTGCTTGGAGCACCCGGGTCGCGACCGTGCAATGCCAGCCCTACCGTCGGCTGCGTGGATTTCCTTGGTCGTTACTGGTACGCATGGCCAGGGTTCCGGCGTTACGCAAGGGAATGCCCAGTATCGTGCAGGTGGTTGGCACCCGAGATGGCGGTTGACAGCTCGGCTGTAATGAGGCGCCCCTCAAGCACCTTCGGCTCAAGGGTGCCGCTCGCTGCAGCATCGACGCCGCTCGATCGGGGTGAGACGAGCTGCCCAGCCAGCGCAACGCACTACAGGCTGAAGACCTGCCAGACCTGGCCAAACAGGTGCCAGCCGCCTATTTCCTCGTCACCTTCACCGCCCCCGAGGCGCTGCGCGCCTTGGTCTGGACCCATCAACAGGTGCTCTACGATCAGCTGATCCGTGCCAGCGCACCAAGGGCGGCAAGCGCCGGTATCTGTTCAACCATGCGGCGCTGGCCAAGGTCTTTCGCGCCAAGCTGCTCGCGGCCATCAGCACGGCGGGACTAGACAGTTATGCATTAATGGAACTCAAAGCAGTGACTTCTATTTCTAACTTCATTTTTTCATCCAGCAAGCCAGCAATTATTAAGGTTGCCGCAGGCTTCGCTGCGCCAAGGTATTTCCTAAATACCGGCCAACACGGTTCAAAATCTTCTCGCCTTGGGAAAATGTAGCGCACTCTTACGACTCGTTCTAAACTGCTTCCGCATTCTTCAAGAGCGACACGGATGTTTTTGAAGCACTGTTCTGCTTGTTCGATAGCGCTTGCAGCGATGTGCATGGATTTGTAATCGTAACCTGTCGTGCCAGAAACGAATACGTACCTACCATCATCTACTACTCTGGAATATCCAATCTTCTCTTCGAAGTCAGATCCACTACAAACTCTTTTCGGATTCACATTAACTCCGCATCTGATGCATAACACCGCAATCACGCGCTCGTCGCGTGCATTGCTTTGTGGTACGCCCGGCATGGGCATGAACTGATGGGGTGAAAGTCCCCTGTAGGAGGATCACCGCCTGATCTCTGATCAGGTGAGAACTACTTAGCGAAGGGCAAGGGCCGAGCTGCGAGCCTACGAACAGAAACGTCATCGAAGGCCGAGCTAGCCACAGATAGCGAAGCTCGGTGATCCGACGTGGGTACGGTAAATGGCGAGGTTGTGCAGAGAACGTTCATGTCGCAAATCCTAAGGAGATCTGTCTCGCGAGCGGTCCGTGTGTCTATGGGAGTCGAATTGAGGCCCCGTCCGAAAGGGCTGGAATCGCCATCGAACCCTAAGGGCCTGTCACAAAATAAGTGTCTCACTTTGAGGGCTGCTGCTATGCTTATGGCATGGTCAATGGCGACACACTAAAACGGCGGTTTGAGCTTCTTGAACCGGTTCTTGATGAACGGTTGCGTCGGTTATTCGCGGCTGCGGAGGCTGAAGCCATTGGGCGTAGAGGTAGCGTTTTGGTGTCTGAAGCCACGGGTGTATCCCGTCGAGCGATCCGCGTGGGACAACAAGAACTGCTTAATCGCGAGCGCAGCGATCCCACGGGCGCAGAACGCGAACCTCGGCGTATCCGCAAGCCAGGTGGAGGTCGCAAGAAAGCCACCACCAAAGATGCCACCTTGCGCAAGGACCTGAACGCGTTGGTTGATCCTCTCACCTGTGGAGACCCGGAATCCCCCTTGCGTTGGACCTGCAAGAGCGTGCGCACACTGACGGCGGAACTGAAAGCGAAGGGCCATCAAACAAGCCATCGCATGGTCGCCGAGTTGCTCCATGAGATGGGCTACAGCCTGCAGGCCAACCGCAAGACGCGTGAAGGGGCGGCGCACCCTGATCGCGACGCCCAATTTCACTACATCAACACACAGATGCAAGCGGCGCTGACCGCTAGCGAACCGGCCATTTCCGTCGATACCAAAAAGAAAGAACTGATCGGTGATTTCCGCAATGGTGGCCAGGAGTGGCGTCCGCAAGGCCAGCCAGAAGACGTTCGCGTGCATGATTTCAAGATCCCCGAACTTGGGCGGGTGGCCCCCTATGGGGTCTATGACATTGGCGAGAATACCGGCTGGGTCGCCGTGGGCACCGATCATGACACCGCTGAATTCGCCGTGGCAACCATCCGAAGCTGGTGGCTGAGCATGGGACGTAACGGCTATCCTCAAGCCACCAAACTTCTGATCACAGCCGATGGCGGTGGCAGCAATGGATCGCGATTGCGCCTGTGGAAAACCCAGCTCCAGCGTTTGGCCGACGAGATTGGCTTACCAATAACCGTCTGCCATTTTCCACCAGGAACCAGCAAATGGAACAAAATCGAGCATCGCTTGTTCTCGTTTATCACCCAAAACTGGCGAGGCAAACCGCTTGTCAGTCATGAGGTCATCTTCAATCTCATCGCAGCCACGACGACGAACACAGGATTACGCGTTCATGCAGAATTAGATTCCACTCCCTATCCTCTCGGCCAAAAAGTCACTGCCGCTGAGTTGGCTGCCGTCAACATCAAGCGACACGACTTCCATGGCGACTGGAATTACACTATTTCACCAGCACAAAATGGAACACTTATTTTGTGACAATCCCTTACGTGCGTTGGTTCAGTCGACCGGACGCTGGGCGCAATTCTGGGACAAGATCGATCAGTTCGGTGCTCAGCCTTGCTAAGGACATTATTGAAAGGTAGCACCCTCTCAACCAGTTGCTCGATCACCGCCAGCGTATTGGCACGCAGAATGGCCAAGCCTTGTTCCAAGGCGTGCCGATGCTGTTGGGCGTGATGACGCAGACAGTCCAGACCGGCGAGTTGCGTGGCCTGGAACAAGGGGTTAAAGACGGTGGCAAGCACCGGGATTTCAGGATCCAACGCCCGGCGTACAGCCCGTGCCGCGCGCAAGATCCGGCCACTAAAACCGTCCCAGGGGTGCAAATGTTGCAAGCGTAGCCAATCTTCCGGGGTCTTGATGACGGTGGCGGTGATTTCGCGCCGCCCGATGCTGTCGCCAGCCCAGCGATCCATCAGCCCGTGGTCACGGGATTGCCAAGTCGAGGCCGGGGTGATCTTGACCAGATCGAAGTCAAAACGCGCTTGATACGCCAGGGTGGTCTCGGCGAGCGAGTCGTCGTCCTGATCCAGGATCGGATGATGCCGCCAGGCGGCGACTGGGGCGGTTGACAGGGATTCGCCCGCCAGGGCAGCGGTTAGGAGTTCGCGATAACGCATGGGTGCCTGTCGAAGTTGATCGCTATCCAGTTAGATGAGATTCAAAGAACCAAACCGCCCGCCAAGTACCGAGCGGCTGTCCATTCCCCACCATTGTTCCAGAACCGTGGCATAAAGGCAGCGGAAATCGACCGTGAAACCGGGATTGCCGTTGCTGTCCAGATGAGCCAGCGACACCGGCTTGCCATGCAACCCACCCTTGACACGTCCACCCAGGGCGAATTGGACGCTCGCTGTGCCATGATCGGTGCCGCCATTGGCATTTTGCTGGGGGCGGCGTCCGAAATCGGAGTAGGTCAGGATCAAGGTGTCGTTCCAGACCTGGAGTTCCTGCAAACCGGCTCGCAGGCTCAGCAGCCCCGTCGCCAACTGCTCGAACAGGCGCGCCTGGGTTGGCGCCTGGCGACTATGGGTGTCGAATCCGCGCAGGCTCAGATGGACGACACGCAGGCCGGTGCTATGGCGATTGGCGATGACTTCGCAGGCTGAGCGCATGGCGCGACCGAAGCGGTGATCGGGAAAGGGCGTCTGCAGCGCCGGTCGGTGTCGCATTTGGTTGGCCGCATGGCGAATGCGATTTTCCACTTCGACGACATGGCGCAGCGCAGGTGGCATCGGCTGGGTCGATGGTGGCACCCCCAAGCGCTGGGCTTGACGCTGGAATTGCCCGAGATCGGTCAGGGTAATCACTCGCGCCTGCCCGCCCGCCAGGGTGCCGGACTCTTCCTCGCCGAGGATGATGCCGTCAATGCCCGCACGGTCGTTCCCTGGCTTAGCGGCAAGAGCCCGATCCAGCCAGCCTGTCGTCAAGACCTCATCACTGCGCGAGGCGGTCTCCCAGATGTCCATCGAACGAAAGTGCGACAGATTGGGATCGGGATAGCCAAGTCCACGTATGATCGCCAACTCGCGCGCCTCCCAGATTGTCCGCAAGGGCGCCAGTTGCGGATGCAGCCCTTCGTGTTCGCTGAGTTTCACGATCTGATCGGTGGCGATGGCCAAATCCGGGCGCAACGTTCGATAATGCGGATCGGCGAAGGGAATCAGGGTATTGAGTCCGTCGTTGCCGCCGGCGAGCGCGATCAGGATCAGCAGGCGCGCATTTTGGGACGAGGCCGCCGCATGATTCCAGACAGGCGGTAAACCAATCAGGGTACTAAGCGCCAGACTGGTGTGCAAAAAGGTGCGGCGGTTCATGGATAGATCCTTCGCGCTGATATCACGCTTATTTCAATTGATGGACTGGATCCAATAACAGACCCTGTACGAACTGAAGCGGAGAGAGACTGGTCGACGGTTGGCGCAGTGGCGACAGAGGAAGCAGCAGACGCCTGGCCGACGAGTGCCAATCGCCCTGGCTGTCGATCTGACCATCGAATTGTTTGATCCAGGCGCGGATGTCGAAATCCAGGGGGCGCTCGACTTCGCTCATCCCGCCACCACCCTGGCGCGCGAGCTGGATCGCCTCCGGGTTTGGCCGCTGCGCTCTCGACCATTCACGCACGATACGATTGCGCAGCAACAGAGTTCGAGTGTCAAGCCAGCTTTCGCCACCGGGCCACCCGGCAACGGTGGGTGGGGAAAAAAGATTCTGGCCGAGTTGAGCAGAAAGTTGCGCGACCCGCGCCGGCTTGATGGGCGTGATGGCGAGTTGGCGCTGGAGGCCAATGAGAAATTCGACCGGGGACTTAATCAGGGTGCCCCGGTTGTCGGGCGCCCAGAAGGCCGCAGAATGCAGCAGATCGCTCAACAGTGGTTGAATCGCATAGTGATTCTGTCGAAAACGATCAGCAATTCTTTGGATCTCGGTGGCGTCCGGCTGCGGTGATATGAATTCACGCCACAGCTTGCGGGTGATGTGCTGGGCGGTTTCCGGTCGTGCCAGCAACAGGTCGAGCACCTGATTGCCATCGAATCGACCGGTGCGACCGAACAGCGTCTTAACGCCCCGATCATGCCAGGCAAATCGAACACGAAAGGCGCCCAATGCGCGATCAACACTCCAGCCGGTGAAAGCACGGGCGGCAGCCTTGATATCTGCTTCGCGATACTTTCCCTCGCTCAGGGTGAAAAGCTCCATGACCTCGCGAGCAAAATTTTCGTTCGGCTGTGCCTGACGACTCAGGGCGCCATCCAGATAGATCAGCATCGCCGGATCCTTGGCGATCTCGTGCAGCAGGACATCGAAGCGCCCCAGGGCATGCGCGCGCAGCAAGGCATTCTGGCGGTACATCAGCACGGGAGAACGCACCTTGTTGAACGCGGAGGTGAAATGTCCGTGCCAGAAAAGCGTCATGCGCTCGGTCAGCGGCGAAGGCGTCACACGCATCTCGCTCAGCCACCAGCGGCGCAGTTCCGCTTGCCACTCACGACGGATCAGGTGGCGCTGGCGCCGCTCATTCTCGGTCGAATTCTGCTTGGACAGCGGTGTTAAATAGACGGCGCCCCAAGCCGGAGGCGCTGTGCTCGACTGTACCCTGGTATCGGCAAGCAGATGCTCTATCGCCTCGCTTCGTGACAGGGAGGCGAAGTGCTGGATCTCCGACCAGGTGGGACCAAAGCCAGTTCGGGCCAGCAGATGACGAGCGTCGTCCTGCCCCATGCCGGCGGCGGCGAGGGGATCCTGTCTCTGGATCAACAGACATAAAAAGAGCAGGACTGGGATTGCTTTCATCGGATGGTGTCGCCAAGACGACGGAGGAACATGGTTGCCTGCGGCGACAACATCTGGCCTGATTCCAGTATAGGATCGATTTGCTTACTGCTGACTAGCATCGTCCGATAGCCTTTGGCTTCTTCCGATTGATAGATGCCTTTGGCAACATGAGCGCGCTTAACGCCATGTTGCAGACGTGCAAGGTGGTGTTTTTTTCCACTCTTGTCTGCTGCGCGCCCCAAAAACCGCTGATAAATACCCTCAACAAAGTCTGCATTCGGCAAGACCAGCAGGTCGTCGATGGCGCTGCTATCGAATTCCGCACGAGTGTCCGTCTCGGCGACCGACGGGGTTGGCTGGCTGGTCGGAGCGCGGCGCGACGCTGCCACAGCATCGTTGTATTCGCGCATCTTCCTCAGGAGTTCCGGTACGGACATGTTGTCCGTAAAGCGATCCAGCCAATCAGCCAATTCCTGCGCGTTCGGCGCGCGACAGAAGACATGACGAAAAGCCAGCGTAGCGACCTGGGTGCGATGACGCTGGCGTAGCTCCTCAATGTTTGGCATTTCAGGCTTGATCACCTTTCCCGGCTTTTTAATCTTTCGATTGACGACGCATGCCTGGCTTTTTCAGATCACCAGTACCAGCCATCAGAGGCAGCAGAGCCTCAAAAATATCCGATACCAGACCTTCGACTTCGGTCAGCGAAAACACTTTCTCTTCAGTTGTTGTTTTCTTTGGCTCTTTAAATCCGATTTCACCGTCAAAATAATCTTTGAAAAAATTCGTGTTTAATTCGATGAATCGACGGTATACTTCAGTTTGTTTCGATGTAATGTTTGTCCCAAAATTCAGGGAATGTAACGACAAGACTGCATTCTTTAACTTTTTATTCAGCGATCCGGTCTTGCTTTTGGGGTCATGAGAATAAGGAACTAGCGTATTGATCTTTATGAAAGCGGCGGTTTGTAGCCTTGATAGACGTTGATTTTTTTGGGTTATAGAAAAATCCAATTTCGATCTGTCGATAGGAATGCCGAGGATGTTTAAAAAATCAAGCCTGATGTCCTTTTCGGGAAAATATTCTCTATCATAAATCCGAAACTTGCAGTTTTCCTTGCCAAAGGCTGCTGCCCAATCGTCGGCAATCGCCTTGTAGTTGTAAGTGTAGTCTTGCATGGTGGCTTCTTTATCGAGAAATTTTTCAAGAGATATCTTTAAACCACGCCCCTTCATTTTTTGTGAGTGTCCTGAGATAGCTCTGTCTGATTGTTCGCGAAAATAACCAACGATAGTGATTTGATCAAATCGCTGCATCAAAAAGTTCTTTATCTCTGCGATTTCATCACTATTTTTAATTCGAAGGGATAATCCTTCGGAGGTGATAATAAAGGTATCATGCTTGATTGATGCCTGCTTGATATCATCAGACAGCCGCTCTTCAAAATCCTTGAAAAACGCTTGTTTCTCTTTCGGGTTGGTAATGTTATTGGTTGCCGCCCATCGATCTTTTTTAAATCGTTGAAAATATAACGTAAATAATCGATTGTTTGGCTTGCCAAGTATGTCGCTTAGAAACACGCTTTGATCGCTTAATTGCGATTGATTGGCATAAAAGAAATTCTGCAGTGCTGTTGTTCCGGTTTTTGTTGTTCCAATATGGAGAATACAATTCACTACGGCTTACCTCAATTTTTCAGCGTTAAACAAGCAAACTTTTAAAGTGGTATTGACACAATGGTTAAATCCTGAGCAAAAGACGGCATGTTTCCGCAAGACGAACTGTTACCTCGGTATGCATTTCGGGTGAGGGATAATATTCGTTCTTATCTGTATTGTTTTTACGTTTCGAGAACACATGTACCGGGCGTCCGTCGAAGCGGCTGATCAGCGGCTGCGGTATTCCTGGATGACCGACATACTCAACATAGCCGTTGGCCAGGAGACAAAGCTTCTCTACCATGTCGCGGTTAACAAAATGAGGATACCTGAAATTTGGGGTTGCTTCGTAGCGCAAGGTTTGAATGCAAAACCCTGAACCGGTATCCGGAGTGCGTGTCGAAAACCAAAGAAGAACCTTTGGAACCTGTATAGCTGTTAGCAGCTCAGTCATCTCCTCCATCCAGTTTGCACGGATTTCGCGTTGCAACTGGTCAATGATTTCGGGTGCTTCGTTTTCCAAAAATTCCTTGTAAACTTTATCCGCAAATCGTGGCGATTTTGAGTATCCTGGGCGCTTGTCCTGCAAAATCGCATTTTTGATGGAAATGGGTTTAAAAAATGAGGTTTCGACCCCACGAGCACTCGGGATCTGCACGACCACGAGAGCCGCCTTGTTGATGTGTTCTAGAATCCCCGGGCATTCCAGGAAATATCGTGGCTTGCCGCCGCCATGACCCAAATTCAGCGTTTCGAGACCGAGTGTCTTGCCAAGTTGCTCCGAATAGGGCTGCGCTACGAATCGTCCCAGCGTCTGTGCGCCACCAATGCAGGCAAGATATCCGCCTTGGGCAAGATTGGACGGTGCAGGTCCCCGGTAGTACACCTCGCCATTCGGGTGAGGAATTGCATCGCTTCCGGGGAGCAACTGGTAATCGTAATCGATAATTTCTTTATCCTCGTCCTGGTATTTATATCTCTGAGGTTCTGGGCGTTGTTTCCTCTGAGTCCGGGAGGGGGGTGAGGTTAGCGGTTGCTTTGTCGTCTGATTTTGATCACGCACTGGCACATCTGCCAGGTAACCCCAATATTCAGGATCCCATTCGTGTTTGCGAAGAAGATCCAGAAATTGTTGACCGAATTCATCAAATATGCGGTTTTTCCAGAATGGCGATAAACTAGCACGCGCCGGTGAATTTGTTTTCCCGCTTTTATCGAAGAGAAGCTCTAAATCTGCATACTCTTGAGAATTTTCATCCTTTGCGATGGCGAGCTTTTGAAGTTGCTCGAATGAATGGCTTGAAATACGCGCGTTTCTCCTTGTTGAGGATTCCATGATGGAGCGCATGCTGTCGGAATCAATCTGCATGGCTTCGGCAAGCCGGGTTGCAAACACCTCAGGTTCGCGGGCCAGAGCTTCGAATGGGAGAATGGTGATCTGCTCAGCACCCAGCAGACTGTAGGCCTCGGCAGTCTGCGAGACAGCGAGTCTTCCGAGCATTCCATGGGAGGGGCGATCCCATTCGATTTCAAGCCACTCCTCAATGGATAGGAATCGGGGCAAGGTATCGAAACGATCAGTTAAATGAGAGGGCATGGCTTGTTTTTTTGAGTTCAACCGTTCGAGAACCTGGAAGTAGGTGGATTCGATCATTGAGAACGGTGAGCGAATGACCATGATGATATGGAAAGGATGATGAAGATCCGCGAGTCGCTGCACGAATCGTTGAGTCTGCTTTAGGCCAAGACAGCTTAAGCCCTCACTTGACCAGAGGGGTATAAGTTCTTCGCCAGCGATTGGCAGAATCTGTTCGTGAAAGATCTTTCGCGCTCGATCAGGTTCGACTTGCTGCTCTTTTAATAGGTTCTGAAAAAAATCCTGAACCATTGGTTGTCGTATCTGTTGGGTAAGTCTAGTAAAAAACCCCATGAAAGCAATCTCGGGATGCTGCGGAAAAACCTCGAACTGAAGAGTTGATGTGGCCGTTTTTGGCAACCCGATGTGCAGAAAGAATGGTCGCTTGCTTGATATCAGCTTCTTTGTTGTTTTTTTGTTTATCGATATTCGGTTTGGTTTATTTTTAAACTCATGGATTAAGCCATCCACGAGTTTTTCAAAAAACACCATCACAGAATGATCAATCTCCTCTGTATCTTTAAATGATTGGTCATCAATATGAAACAATGTTTTTCGTGTTGGAAACCATTTTGTTCGAACTTTTTCGTTGGTTGCCAGAAATAAATTCTGAATGGTCTCTGCCGTTTCTTTCGAAGGCATTTGACCTTTTCCGGTATACATTTCGCTAATAATTCTTACTAGCGAGCTTCGGAAAGTATCACGCCCGACCCCTTCAATAAAAACAGGTAACTTATTGTTAATAATACGCAGTAAATGCTGACCCATTGGCTGAACGGATTGATTGAACATCTTTGGATGCTCGAATTCAGCAATATCAAGCCCGATCTCGCGGCAGAAATCTTTCACAACATCATTTTGGAACAGTTCGTTTTTATCGAAAATTTTAGCGATCACATGATCTTTTCCAAAAACCTCTGCCCAGCCACTTAAATAGGTATCGTAATTGTAATATGGGTTGTCTGGGAGGCATTGGAGCAAATGCTCATCAAGAGTTAAATTTGTACCGGATTTTAACTCTGTTGAATATCGAGAAATCGCCATTAAAATCTGAGGGCGAATATAGCTGTATATCGTTATTTTGTTAAAAAAAATAGACAATAAATTTTGTAATTTTTTCTTGCCCTCTGCGTTCGTGATTCTAGAGTGAAAGTGTTCGCTAGAAAATACTACTGTATGAATGTCTTGATCGATGGATGCAAGTTCCTTTGCAAAAGCATCCATGAATTGCTTTTCAAACGCTTGCTTTTTTTCTAAGGTGTCGATTAAATGGTTTCTGGTGTAATCGTCGAAAACTTGCTCGTCAAGGCAGAACGCGCTGAGCTTTCGATCATCAATGAGTCCGGTTGACTTCATGAAATAATAGCCTTGCGCGCGCAGTCCAATCCGATTGCTATGCAAAAATTTCTGTATCGAGGAGCTTCCGGTCTTCTCGGTGCCAATATGGACAATTGCGGTTAATTTGGATTCTTGGGTAGGTTTTGGAAGTAGAGTTTGTGCTGTCATCAGTGATTCATCCACGCATGCATCTTCATGTACGTTGTGATTGTGATTGCAGAAAGGCCAGATACCCATATGGCTGCCTTGCCAAGATCGGCAATGTGTGCCATTCAGAATAACATCGAGCAATTGGGCGGCACTTTGTTTCCAGGTGAGCCAAGGCAGGCCGGTGGAAGGACGATGGGTACCGGAACGCCATGCCTCGAACCAGGTGACAATGGCGGTGGCCAGGGTTTCGGGCTTGTGATCGTCAGGGAAATAGGTGGCATGGTCGCCAGCGACTTCGCGAAAAACACCCAGATCTCTTACCAGTAGCGGCAATCCGTGACGGGCCGCTTCGATGAGCGGCAGGCCAAAGCCCTCGCCTTCGCTGGCCATCAGGCAAAGGGTGGCGACTGCATAGACTCTGTCCAGGTACTCGTCACTAATCCCCGGTAGCCATAACAACCGCCGCTTGCGCTCGGGATGTCGATCCAGACGTTCGGTCAGCCCGTCGACTTTCCAGCCTGGCTTGCCGACAACGACCAGATTGAAGTCAAGACCTTGGCGCCAGAGGATCTCGCAGGCCGATAAAGCTTGAGCATGCCCCTTGCGCGGTTCGAGGGTACCGACCATCAGCACACTGGGCCGCGTGGTCAGTTGCGCGAGCACCAGAGCTGTTTCGGGCGTCAGACCTTTGGTTGGCTTACTGTTCTCCGTATCGGCACCGTGATGAAACCAACCAATGTGCAAAGGAAGCGCGCGCTCGGGTTTGTGTGTATTCAGCCAGGCAACATATTCATCCGCAGTCGATTTGGAAACGGTAATCACTTGATCCGCTGTGCTGCTTGCAGATAACCAGCGCGCATGTTGGGTCGATGCACCGTCGGGAAAGGCGTGCGGCAATGAGACCGGCAGCAAATCATGCAGCACGAAACAGATCCGAACGCCCCGACGTCGCCATTCCAACCAGACAGGCTGTTGTAACAGCATCAGTTCGGGGCACCAATCCAAGCCAACAAAGTAATCCCCTGGCCATGCCTCGACATAAGGAGCTTTTTTCCCATCACTGGGGTGACCCAGAAAAGCAGTGGTCCAGTGATGCGCATAACGATAGCCTGGCTTTCTTTTTGTGGCATACACTGGCTCGACTTGAAAACCCTCTGGCGGTTGCTGAAGCCAAGCAGACAAAATGGCACGGGCAACCCGTTGTATCCCTGTTCGCTCATCATGCTGAACAAGCTGGGAAACATCGATGAGAAGCTGAGGTTGTCGCGGTTGCGGGGGATGATTGCGCGCCAGGCAGACGGCCAGGGCTGGCCAGAGATCCTTGGGTGTGTGGACGAGTGCCTGAGTTGCGCTCCGGATTGCCTGTGCGGCGGAGCATCCCGTGTTGGTGGACTGGATGCGTGATGCGGGATTTGAGCGTTTCGTCAGGAAGTGCCAAACGTGATGCGCCCTGGCTTCCCAACGGGAGTGCCCCTCGGCGGCAATCGTCACTGTATCAACGTGAGAGCCGCCCAAGTGCCGAAGCGCATTTCTGGCACCTGCCTCCGTATAGACCAGGAGAAGATCGGCGCGACGCAGGTGATCGATTTGTGTCAGACCATGCCGGTGACGCATTTGTGAAATTGCGTCATGCAGGATGACGGCCGTTGGCAGTTTTACGGATCGACCGATTGATACGACGGCATCATGATTGATGCCGTCGCACCAAGAGCTGAGCAGTATCCAGTCAGGTTCCAGGGAAGCAAGAAAGTATTCGCGCAGGATTTCGGCAGTCTGACGATGCTCGATAGACTTCGGATCGCTCGCCGCGACAAGCGGTGGACATGACCAGACGCGAATGGAATTCGCTGGCAACAGGTCAATAAAGGCGGCGCGTATCGGCTCAATGGTATCGGCAAAGTTGGCGTTAAGTGCAATCAGGACGTCATGGTGTTCTCGTGTTCGAACCAATTCCTGCGCAAGGGCTATCGCATTCTGGCCGATGTCGCGCTGCCGACTTGCGCTTTGAGCGCCTTGAAGATCGATGACCAGGCGCATTTAGCCAATCTCGGAAGTGATGGACATGTTTTACCCGAGACGCCCATGCGGCGCGTGAATGCGCTGGATGTCAGCGACTAGCCGCCGCCAGTCGCTTAAGGGGCGGGAGATGCGAGTACCGTCGCGCTCCAGCAAATCGAGAATCGCGGGTAGGCGCGCGATCAGAGCGGTGATGAGCGCTTGATCGGCATCGGCAAACTCTTGCCAGATGTTGATGTCCATAGCGTTGGGTTCAAAGCGCAGTTCATGATTGGCACCAAAGGCGTTGTGGGTTTCGGCAAACCAGGAGATCAGCGGATTGTGATGTTCCATGGCGGGAAATTCGAGCTTGGGATGGGTGCCGAAGTGCCCGGGGGCAAGGTTGGCGCAGGACAGGCGCAGCTCCCAGCGTGGCCAGCGGTGCTCGTTGAAAGCCACCGGTTTCATGGCAAGCCACAGGTGTTCATAGTCCGGGTTGACCTGCTCGCGCTCGAGGCTGACGTGGTTGAAGCGCAACACGCTGGCAGCAGGAGCTAGCGCTTGTTGGGTTTGGCGCAGCGCAGTGCGCCAGCAGTGGCGGTCAATGTACTCAGGTAAAGCACAGGCACTCGGATTGTCCAGGACGTCGGCGAATAGAATCAGCAGCAGGCGCAGACATTCCCAGTCGCACAGTGGCCAGTCGCAAAGGCTGGGATCGGCCGCCGGCCAGTGGCAATCATCGAGTGGGTGATGGCGGGCTGGGTCAGCGGCGTTGGGTGCGAAGGTGACGTGGAGTTGAGAACCCTCTAGCCAGGTCCAGACATCAATTCGTGGGAAGGTCTGGCCGGCGGCACGAAGGTCTTGGATCTGCCAGTTCAGCGCGGTGGGTTTACTCTTCCCTGCCCTTTCTGGTTCACCCGCGTGGGTCACAGCGAGATGGCCAACATCGTAAAGATTGGGATAGCGGAGCTGGAGCCGGTGCCAGCGGGCTTCAGCCTCCTCGCGTTGTTGTTCGGCTTCCTGGTGTTCGAGGAAAGATTGTTCGAGTTCTTGCTGTAGCTGGCGCAGTTCCAGTAGCAGGAGTTCGTTCGTTTTCTGGCGTTCTTGATGTCGTGCTTCGATTTGGGCGATGCGCCTTGTGCATTCGGCCTTTTCTTTGACGCACGCTTCCCGCTGTCTTCTTTCCGCATCTCGTGCATGACGTTCTGCATCGAGATCCGCGCTTAGCGTTGTCATGCGGGCCTGATTTTTACAATCTTTTGCACAGCGATCGAATCCGCAGCTTTCCGTGTTACTCTCCTGAGTCGCGGTGACTTCCTGCAAGAGACTGGAGACCTCGGGATAATCAACCTGTTTGGCTAAGATCAGGCGGTAGCGGGCACCGACGGCGACTGGACTGAATGTTTCTTGGATCAGTCGCTGTCCGGCTTTAGCCAATGCCTGCCGGGGTGCTTGATCGGCCATGAGGCGTTGCATCCACCAAGCTGCATGATCCACATCCGGCTCGGCCCATTGCTGGCCCGCGCCAAAGGGGTAGTCATCCACGCCCAAGGTAACGAAGCGATGATCAACCAGTGCGGCAGTTGTCGGTAAGGTGAAGTCCATATTGCCGGAGTAGCCGGTGGCGATGACCGGCTTGCCGAGCAGCATGGCCTCGGCCAAACCGCGACCGAAGCCTTCGCTGCGATGCAGCGAGAGATAACAGTCGCAGGCGCGGTAGAGGTCGAGCAGGATCGGACGGGCAAGTGTTTGAGGAAGTACACGAATGCGTGGATCGGCTTTCTCCTCGGCAAGCAATTGCTGCCACAGCGGATGCTCCGCCTTGGCGCGCATGGCCTTGATCACCAATCCAGCCGGTTCGTCGCCGCGCGGAAAGGCGCGGCGAAAGGCAGCGATACAGGCCTGGGGGTTTTTGCGCGCGAAACTCGAGAGCGCATCGAATGCGAAGATGAACAGAAAGCTCTCTGGCGGCAGGCCAAAGTCCTGACGGGTCTGGTGGGCAGTGGGTGTGACATCGACGGCCATCGGCAGGTGATGCACGGGTTTGGGGCAGGAGGCTGCGTAGGCATGATAGGCGAAGCGGCTGGAGGCCCAAACTTCGTCGATCAACTCATAGGCGTGGTGCCAATCTAATGGCCATTCGGGCAATTCCCAGGGCCAGTAACCGATGCTACGGCGTCCATCGAACAGGCGCGAACCTTCAATTGCGGCAACGCGGGCAGTCTCAATGCCAGTGGTGCAAAAGAGATTGATGGCGTATGGCAACTGGTCGCTGACCAAGGCCAGTGCACTATCGTCGTTTTGGCAGACCTCGGCACCGGGTGCAATGTTATAAATGCAACAGGGGATACCGGCGGCCTGGCAGGCGATCGCGGCCATGCGCACGTCTTCGCCAATGCCGAACTGGCCATGGGCGGAGCCGATCAAATTCACGCCGAAAGGCAGTTTTTTGGGTGCACGATGGATGACCGGTGGCGTTGGGTCGTGACGTTGCTCCGACCAGATGGTCAGTTGTGTTAGGCGACGCAGTACGGGATAGGCCTGTTGCCCCTCGAAACTGCTAGCCCAGTGGTGAAAGGTTGGTGCGGCAGGGTCAGGAAAGCGAGCGCGCAAGTTAGAATCAGCTTTGTGAAGGAGCTTCAGGATGCGCGGGACGGAGGCCTGCTCGGGATCAGGCGCCATGAGTATGCGCATCTGGGTTTCGTCGATGGTGTCGGCAAGCGGGTATTCGATCAAGCCAAAGGTGAAGAACCAGCCGAGCAGGGCATTAGCGCCGGCTGTCGTGCTGGGATCGAAGGCCTGTTGCAGATCAGGGCGTTGCTGCCAGATCAATTTCATCAGGCGGGTCAGCGGCAGGAAGCTGTCGACCTGTTCTGGTATCAGTTCCAGCAGGGGCGAGTCGAACGGGCCAGAGTGTTCAGCCAGGCTGCGGTATTCCGTCGGGCCGCTGATCAGGCACCAGAAGGCGAAGTACTCTGGATCCTGGTCGACTTGTGCGCGCAAATCGGGCCGGGTGAGCCAGATGGTACGCAACAGATGGTTGCGAATCAGACGTGGCGGAGCGATCGTTGGATTGTTTACTGCAGGATTCGCCTCCTCAACGGTCAGTACGGCGATTCCCAGTGGCTGCGATTCAACAAAAAAACCGACAGTGATTATTTCACCAAATTCAACAACATCGATTTCTTGGCTAAAACCCACTTGTAACTGGCTGGTTTCCAGCGCTTCCGTGCTGTTGTTGGAGAACTTTTTTGCAAAATGTTCCCACACGTCTTTTCGTACTTTTGTGAACTCCAAATTAAGCGTTTTATTGTTAGTCCTGATCCACCATTTTTCCAAGGGCATCCAGGGTTGTTGCACCGCCCACCCGGAGATGCAAATCCTGGCGCCGCAAACAATGTCGCTCGCTTTTGGCGACTCAAGATGCCAGCGCACCGCTTTTGTTCTAAGGAGCTGTGTTTCTCTGATTTCTGATATTCGAACGACACTTGTTGCCTGTTTTTGGCTCATCAAGCTTCAATTCCGTGAGTCCGCTCTACCGAGCAACATTGCCTTCGATCAAAGAGCGATAAAGCGCCAGATGCTCAGCGAGACAATCAGTCAAGGCGGTAGGCGGGCGCAGAGTGCCGTGGAGACCTTCCCATAATTCCGCATCCGTGGCGGCGCGCGCCATGACTTGCGCGAGACTGAAGGAATCATTGGTACGAAAATGCAGTCCATCGCGGCCATCCACCACTTTTTCCCGCAGGCCGCCGATATCGCTGCACAAGATGGGCTTGCGGGCGGCCAGGGCTTCTTCAACCACTAGGGGGGCGTTTTCCCACCAGGTCGATGGAATGATGATCCAGTCGTAGCTGGCCATCAGTGTCTGGGTTTCACTTGGGGGATAAGCTCCAAACCAATGCGCGTAAGCCTTGGCCGTGGTGAACGCGGCTTGCAGTTGTGTCTGACGCTCGGCAGCTTGCAGGTTAAGGGTGCCATGGATGCCAAGCTCGAATTCAACCCCCTGTTCATTTAAGGCTTGACCCGCCTGCAACAGCAGCTCGACACCTTTGAAAGGTGTCAGTTGACCGAAAAAACCAAACCGCCGATGCTGAGCATGCGTCATTGCCTGATCGGCAAAGAACGGCCGATTCGCCTCCTGAATGGCGATGCCGTTGGCGATATGCGTCAGCTTCTCTGGCGGCAATCCCCAGGCGCGAAAGCGTTCGCGCAGGAATTGGCTGGGACAGACCAGACGGTCAAGAGACGCAAAAAAACGCTTAAACCACTGCTCACGAAGAAAAAACTGGTCGAACGACCGATCAGGCCGGCAACGCGCGCATTGATGCAGAGACGCCTGATCACAGAGATTGCCATCGGCGCGTACCATTTGCCCATTGAGTGGGCAGATAGCCCAATACTCGTGGAGCGTCAGCACCGTTTTGCAGGAGGGGCACCGATTGCGCGCCATCCGGAAGGCCTCGATTCCGACCATGACAAAATGATGGAAGTGGATCAGGTCTGGGTCGATGCGCTCGAACAACCGGCCGAGCGTTTCGAGGACGCGAGGGTCGCCGCGCCCGGTGAAAAAATCGAAGGCACCGCCGCGCAGTGCCAGATCATTGGGATCCTGCGGATCTAACGCGAGAGTGTCCCAAGTGGCGGTGTCCGGCAACAGCTCCGGATAGACGACACCGATGTAGAAAACATCCTGCCCAGCCTGGCGGAGGGCCTGGTACAGCGAGTAGGCGACCAGCTCGCCACCGCCGGGATGGAAGGCCGGATGTCCGTGCGCAACAAACAGCAAACGCATGGAAGGTTGCTGCCGAGGCTAAACGACGGTGAAAAACAAATCATCATCCGCATCGTCGCCCTGATCAGGCGGCTCGGATTGCTGATCTGCAACGCCGTTTTGATTCTGCTGCAACCCAACCAGGCCTTGGGTTTCCTCGTTCGTGACGTTGAGCTGGTTGGCATCGACGCCTGTCAGAAACACGCTACCCTGGCTGCCATCCGGGCCAATGAAGGTAATCAGCGCACCCTGGCTGCCGTCTTCTGTCTGGTGATTTTCAATGGTGTAATCCTGACTGTCAAAGACACCGTCGTTATTGAAGTCCCCCAGAATCAGGGTATCGTCGTCGCCATCGGCGCCGAAATCCGTGATGGTGTCCTGACCATAATCATAAGGGGTCGGATCGGGAGCGTCCGGATCTTCTTCAGTCTCTTCGGGTGGTAGTTCTTGCGGGTAAAGAAAGGTATCGGCCCCTTGACCGCCGGTGAGCTGGTCGTTGCCGGCGCCGCCAATCAGGGCATCGTCGCCCTCGCCGCCATCCAGGGCGTCATCGCCGGCGCCACCGCCGAGCTCGTCTTGACCCTGACCGCCATTAATGGCGTTATTGCCAAGGTTACCGAAAATCATATTGTCTTCATCCGACCCTTCAACATTGACGTCCTGAGTGCCGCCGAGGATCCAATTCGGAGTCCCTTCATCTATTACCAGTGGGATCTCTGGATCCGGCGGATTCTCTGGATCCACCGGGATTTCATCGGTGTTGATGACCGTGAACTGTTGGCCGTCATCCGTTGTCATGACATACTCGCCCGGCTGACCGGTGGCCTGCATGGTGGAACCATCCACACCTTCGTCATTTTGCAGGTAAAGAAACTGCTGGAAGTCAAGGAATTGATCTTCAGACGCGCTGTCCAGTTCCGGATCATCTGGATTGTCGGGATTCTCAGGAATGGGTGCGATGATATCGCCAACCGTGTTGTCGCTGCCGCCGATGCCCTGGTTTGGATTGACTGTTGACATGGATGAACTCCGGGCATCAAGCAGGATGCCATTTCAAAGTGTGTCTATTAGTGGTTTTTATGACAGCTGTTGGCTTTCGCCAATGAATAGCCAATGAATGCTTCGCCTATGAAAACAGACTTAATATGAACATTGCGCTTATTCATCACCGATTTCCTGGGCAATTTGTTTATTTGGCACGAAAAGTATCTGGGAACAGCAAATATCAGCTCATCGCCATTACCAGTCAAAACCACAGTAACCAAGGAGCTTCGCGAAGCCAAGAGTCACAAAGACACCTGAACGTCACTGATCCGATGATTTTGCCGCCTCCAACAGGCGGAGGGAAGGGGCACAACCTCTGCTTATTATATCAAAGCCACTGCCCAACGGCTCATCAATCTTCCGATCCCGCCATCGCTCGATATGCGGCGGAAGTTCATAACGGGCGCGAAGTTGCGCGCCGATTGCAAGCGCTGAAGCAGCGCGGATTGATACCAGATATCGCGGTGGCCCATCTTGGCTGGGGCGAAGCGCTCTATGTCAAAGATGTCTTTCCTGACTGCCCCTTGTTGGGCTACTGTGAATATTACTACCAAGCCCAAGGCGCAGATTTTGGGTTTGATCGGGAATTTTCAACACGCAATGGACCGGAAGATGAATGGCGAGTACGGAGCCAAAATGCGTCCCTGCTCTTGAGTCTGTCAGCGATGGATTATGGGATCAGTCCGACCCCTTGGCAGCGGTCGTTGTTTCCACCCGAATATCAAGGAAAGATTGAGGTTTTGCATGAGGGAGTTGATACAGATCGCATTGTGCCCTGCCCTTCGGCGAGCTTTGAACTGCCTGATGGACGAATTCTGCATAAAGACCAAGAAATCGTGACCTATTCAACACGCAACTTGGAGCCTTATCGTGGTTTTCATCAATTTCTGCGTGCGGCAGCGGAGCTGTGCCGGCGACGACCGGATTGTCTGATCTTGATCGCTGGTGGTGATGGCGTCAGCTACAGTCCGCGTCTGCCACGTGGTCAGACTTATCGTGAGCGGTTATTGCGTGATGTTGAGATCGATCAGAATCGCGTACTTTTTTTGGGGACTTTGCCTTTTGCGCGCTACGTACAGCTGCTTCAGGTATCGGCGGTGCATGTTTATCTCACCGTTCCGTTCGTGCTGTCGTGGTCATTATTGGACGCAATGGCGGCAGAGGCTATTGTGATTGCATCCAACACCGCCCCGGTGCGCGATCTGATTGTCGATGGCTACAATGGCTTGTTGGTTGATTTTTTCTCTCCCCGGAAGATCGCGGATCGGATTGGAACCGTGCTTGATCATCCCGAGCGTTTTATTCCGCTGGGCCGGGCCGCGCGCCAGCATGTCATCGAACACTATCAAGCGCGCACCAGCGTGGCACGCTATGAGCGCATCATGCAGGATCTGGTTCAAAGTCGTCGAATCGCGCGCCCTGAATACTCTGATTTTTCGATGACAAGCCATGGATGAATTATTGCGTCGGTTCCGGTTGTCGGTGGTGATCGTCGGTTTCTTCAGTTTTGTGATCAATCTGCTGATGCTGTCGCCCGCTTTGTTTATGCTGCAACTGTTTAACCGGGTGTTGCACAGCCGCAGCAATGAAACCCTGCTGATGCTGGTGTTGATCACTTTGTTTGCCCTGCTGATCGCCGGCTGGCTGGATGGGATTCGCGCGCAGTTGTTGAACCGTTTGGGGAGTTTCGCCTGGCGTCAGTTACGCATTCCCGCGCTGGAGGCGCTATGGCAATGGTCGCATCAAGGGCAAAATAACGATGACAATCTGGACGATGTAAAAACACTGGCGGCCTTTTTGAGTCAACCCGTCAAAGTTTTTTTCGACTTGCCGTGGTTCCCGGTCTTTTTATTGATCCTCTATCTTTTCCACCCCTTGCTGGCGATGGTGACCGTTTTCGGTGCGGTGGTGATGATTGGTTTGGCAATCACCGAGGAGATCATCGAGCAGCGTGCGCTGACCAGGGTGCATGAGGCCATGACAAAAACCCAGCGTTTTCAGCGCGAAGCGCTGGCGCATCAGGAATCGGTCATGGGCTTGGGTATGCGTGATCAGGTCGCACGTCGGTGGCTGCGATACCACGAACGCGCTCTGCGCATCCAGGAAAGCTCGACGGATGCAACCAGCCGGATCAATGGCCTCGCCCACATCACCCGGGGATTGATTCGCATGATCGGGCTGACCACCGCTGCCTGGCTGATTATTAACACCCCGGATATGTCAGCGGGCATTATGATCGCCACCGGCATCCTGATGGGCCAGGCGCTGGCTCCAATCAGCGGAGTGATTGGCGCCTGGAAAGGCTTTGTGAAAGCACGGCAGGCCTATAGCCGGCTGCGGGCGATGACGGACGCACATGATCGTCAGCAGGAGAGTCGCAACAGTCGGCTGAATTTGCCTCGTCCGCAAGGGATTCTGGCGGTTGAGCAGGCGCATTTGGTCATTGGAGGGCGCCTGATTTTGTCGAACCTGGCCTTTCAGTTGAACGCAGGGGAGAGCCTCGGCGTGGTGGGGCTGAACGCGGCCGGTAAGACTTCCCTGGCCCGGCTCTTGGTGGGTCTGTATCCGCCCACCAGCGGTCGAGTGACGCTGGATGGGGCGGATATTCATCCCTGGATGCAGGCCGGTTTAGGCACCAGCCTTGGGTATCTGCCGCAACAGGTCGATTTGTTTTCCGGAACCATCGCCGAAAACATCGCCCGTCTGGATGAGGTTGCCGAGCGCGAAGAGGACATTATTCGCGCCGCGCAGCTGGCTGGAATCCACGATGCCATTCTGCGCTTGCCCGATGGCTATGATACTGAGATCGGTGCCGGAGGCGGCACCCTCTCCGGTGGCCAGCGGCAGCTGCTGGCACTAGCGCGAGCGCTCTATCGCGATCCGGTATTCGTGGTCCTCGACGAGCCCAATGCCAGCCTGGATGGGCAGGCCGAGTTACGGCTCCTGGGAACGCTTCGGGAACTCAAAGCGCTGGGTACCACCACCGTCATTATCAGCCATAAGCTGTCTGTGCTCAGGGGAGTTGATAAGCTGCTGGTGCTCAACCAAGGGCGCCAGGTGCATTATGGACTGCGAGCCAAGATTCTTGACATCCTCGCCAAAGACCCGGCGCTGCCAATACCCAGTGCCGCCTCAAGCAAGCGCCCCAAGCTGCCACATCAGGAAGATGCACCCGATACCACAAGCGATGAGCGCTCATCCGCATGACCGATTCCAATAACGAACATCATCATAACCGGGATTTCCACCGTGTCGCGCGACGTGGGCTGCTGGTCTGCATTGTTTTTGTCGGCGGTTTCTTCACCTGGTCGGCGTTGGCCCCCCTGGGCAGTGCGGTGGTGGCACCCGGCATCGTCAAAATCTGGACGCATCGCAAGACCATCCAGCATCTCGACGGCGGGATCGTACAGGCGATTTATGTCGCGGATGGCAGCCTGGTTCAAGAAGGCGATCCCTTGATTTTGCTCGAAGACACGACCACCAGTGCGGCATTGAATATCCTGACCGATCAGCAAAATGCATTGACCATTCAGGAGCAGCGTCTACTCGCCGAGCAAAGTCTGAGCAAGGCGTTCAAGCTTCCCGAACCCCTGCAATCATCACCGGATCCCAAAATCAAGGCGCTCTATGCCAGTGAGCTGTCGCTGTTTGAAGCCCGGCGCAACAATCTCAACGATCAGATCGATCTCTTGCGCGACGGCATCATTCAGGCTCAGGCCGCAGTCACCAGCGCGAGCGCGGAAATTCGCGCCATTGAAGAAGGACTCGAATATACCAGCGAGTTGGTGGATACCACAGAAACAATGGCGGAAAAGGGCTTTGTCGAGCGCGCCATGCTGTTGGAAAAGCGCGAGGCCCTGGCGGAAAAGAAAGAGCGCCTGCATGCCCAAACGGCCAGGCTAGCCGAGTTGCGCAAGCAAATCGTCGATCAGAAGCTGCGCATCATCGCGCTGCGCAATGCCTACATGGAGGAAGCCGAGGAGGCGCGCAAACAAACGCGCGAACAACTGGTGGAAATTGAAGAGCGCTTGCGACCCGCACGCATCGCGCAGGAACGCACGCTGCTGACCGCGCCGATCACCGGTCAGGTGATGGAGTTGAAAGTCACCACCATTGGCGGGGTGATTCGCCCGGGCGAACCCTTGCTGGATATCGTCCCGCAGGACAACGAGCTGATTGTGGAAGTCAAGGTGTCAAATCAGGATATCGACAACGTCTATGTTGGGCAGCCGGCCGATGTGCAGCTCAATGCATTCAATCGGCGCACTACGCCGTTGGTGGATGGTCAAGTGATCTATGTGGCTGGCGATGCGGTGGAAGAGGCAGGCCGACCGGGCGTCCTATATTTTATGAGCCACATCAGCCTGGATCAGGAGCAACTGACGCGACTGGCCGACATCGCACTGACGCCTGGGATGCCGGTCACCGCGTTTATCAAAACTCAGACACGCACCTTACTCGATTATCTGACCTCACCGCTGACCGACCACTGGCGGCGTGCGCTGCGCGAGGATTGACGCAGGCCAATTTCAATCACTCCTCAGGCTTGGCGGGCAGCAATTGCTGCTTACGCGCCATGCGGCGGAAATTCTGACTCGCCGCCAACACATCCGCAACGATGGTCTTGGCCAGTTCCGGTTCCATCTCCGGCAGGTGCGCGGCGGCAGTGTTCAGGGTGTCAGCGAGCATGAGCGCGGTCAGCTCGGCTTTCTTGTAATCAAGTGCCCGGCGCTGCTCCAGCCAGGCGGTCACTTCGGCTTTTTCCTCGTCACTGAGGTTTGCGGTAGCTTTCTCGTTCAACTGGCCTGTTGACAGATTGGCAGCGCCGACCAGTGTCGATTTGGTACGCCCGGCCTCATCGTCATACACCGGCTTGATGAGCTGTACATGATTGCCGCGGATACGAAAATGCATGGGTCTCCCCCCGTTGATGGAACATGCGTATGATCATCATACGGGGTTTTTGACCGAATGCAAGCTCTCTCGCTCCTTAGGCTCAGCCAGCCGGATCCGGTTGAAGAAACGGCTGCGTTTCGATGCCATTGCGCCACAGAAAATCCCAGTAGTTCTGTGCCAGATTTTGGCGTCTCTGATCAAAGGCAAGCGGGTCGAAGCGAAACAGGCGCGGCAAATCTTCCAGCGTGACACCGTCGATCACCTCGGCAATGGTCACATGCGGAACACACATGGTTTCGCAGAGTTCGAGCGTTCTTGAATCATGGGCGATACAGAGCGCCGGCACGCCGGCCTGCAAGGCCAGCACAATGCCATGCACGCGCGTGCCAACGACAAAGTCAAATTCACCCAGCGCATCCATCCACTCGGGAATGCTGCCAAACACGCGTGCATGAAGCCGACTCCATGTAGCCAGATCATCCCGACTCATGGCCGGATCAATGGCCGCTCGAATGCTGGACAGGGACGCATCGGACAGGGATTGGGTCTCGTCCCAAGCAAGTTTCAACAATTCGAGCGGATGCTGAACAATGTAGGCACCACGCTGTTGGGTCACCAGCGCCGCGAGCGATCTTTCCAGTCGGTTCCACGGTTCCCAGGGATTGCCCGCCGCCACGGCCAAACGGCGTATCGGCCCGAAACGGCGACCAATACGTTGTCCCAACGCGGGATCCGGATTGATGAACAGACTGGGACAGCCCAGTACCTGGGTCTGCGCGCCCAGACCATAATGATCCAAAACCCGTTGCGTAAAGGCTCCGCGCACACTAATGTTGGGCGCCTTTGAGGGGGCCTGAGCGATAATTGCGCGCACCCAGCGTAGCGAACCCTCCGGGAGGTCAGGCATCACCGCCGTATTGGAAGACTGGGCGCCCAACCCGATGGCGACCATTGGGCGGTCAATGCGCTCGAAGCTTTGTGCCAGTGCACCGAGATCCACATGACCGCCGAGCTGATTGGCGCATGGCAACACGGCGCAACCTGGCTGGGTATTGATGAGTTCGGGATCGGTTCCCCAGTTGAGACAGGTCAAACTACCGCCCAACTGTTGGTCAATAGCGTAGTGGAAGGCCAGATTGCCGGTGTTGTGACCGACCGCGCGCGCGAGTTCCTCGGCGGATAAGTGGTGCATATCGGAGACTTGCGACGCCAAGCCCAAGATAAACACGGGCGCCAATCAGACCCTGCTCAGCCGCTGGCTGATCGCTGGGGAGGCGGTACGCTCGGCCAATTGTTGGATGCTCGCTCCCCAGCGCCGCGTCTGCACCCAAGCGTTATAACGCGACAGGTTGGTTCGCCAACCAAGGTCGCCCGCATAGGGAAAGGACAGTCGCTCCAGGTGATACAGCTCAACCCGTGGCGTATACCAGATGGAATAACCGGCTGCCCGTAGTTTCAGACACAGATCGGAATCCTCAAAATCGCCGAGAATATAGTCCTCGGATAGACCTCCCACTTCAACATAGACTGAGCGCTTCAGCAGCATGCAGGCGCCGGTCACCGCATCGACCGGTTGGGGGGCTGAATCGCCCGCCTGATGATTGGGCAGCCCTTTGTCCGGATGGGTGTTGAACCAAAACCCGGGCAGGCTAGGTTCCTGGAAGAAGGTCATGCCGGCGTGCTGAATCAGTCCATCGGCAAACAACAGCTTGGGACCCAACGCACCGGGCGACTCCAGAGTTGCGAACATCTCAACCAGGCGACTCAGCCAGCCGGGTTGACGCGGAAAGACATCGGAATTGAGCAACAGCAGATAATCGCCCTGTGCCTGGCGAGCGCCCAGATTGGTCGCCCCGGCATAGCCAAGATTGGCACCAGAGATCACGGTCTTGAAGGGGACGCCAAAGAGTGGTGCATCTCGGCGACACAGGGCAACGAACTCATTGAGCCGCCCCGGGTCATCAAGCACATAAATCAGTTCGCAGCGGTGAAAATCCACATCATCGGCAAATTGCGCCAATTGATAGCTCAGTAAATCGACCCGACCATAGATGGGCACGATCAGCGACACTAGCGGCTCCTCGGGAAGGACACCAAAGGTTTCGATACGTGCTGTGATTTTCGGTCGCTTGCGCTCAGACCACAGCCCGGCAATGGTGGGACCAACCGTCCGGTCGTAAAAATCGAACAACTGCGGCGCCCAGGTCGGGAAACTGCCCAGTAATTCGCGAATCGCCGGCAGCGGCTGTTCGGCATTGACCGGTTGAACCGACAGCACTTGACGTCGGACACGACCATCGCGCATGCGCACGCGCAGGTATAGCGGCGTGTCGCCCTCCAGCGGCAGGGGCAATGCCACCCGCAGATTAAAGCCAATCAACTCATTCGCCGGGCTGAGTCCCTGCTGGCGCAGATAGCGACACACATCGGACCGGGCCATGTTGGGAATCTGTCTGGTCAAATCGACAAAAGCGCCAAAGGCGGTAAACAAGTGAATAGCGTCAATCTGGCACTGGCTGTCGGCAAGCCAGCCACGCAGATGCAGCCCATGATTGGACAGTGCCAACAGGGCGTCACAGTGCAGAATCACCTGTTCCCGGGTGCGCGAGCTAGGATTGATGGTCAGACTGTTCCGTGGATTGCGCAACCAGCCGCTCAGGGCATTCAACAACGGTTGTAACCCCTGTCGCTGGGCTTTTCGGTTCAGCTGTGGTCCGAAGCCCTCCAATAGCCGAAACGCCTGGCTTTGGTCGAGCATGTCGTGGCTGGCGGTCAAATCGATCACCGGATAGAGCGTGACCAGGGCGATCATGCCATCATCCAGCTCGGCAGATAAAAAGCCTTTTTCCAACATCGCCAGGGGTTGATCCGTCAGGACGAAGCATTCCAGCCCTGGTTGATCTTCCACCGGCAGACCAGCCCAGCGACATTGACGAACAAGCGGCGGATGAGGGCTGCGTATCAGCTGATTGGTCAAGTCTGTGCGCCCGGAGGGCAGATGCAGCACCAAACGGCGCAAACGACCCGGCGCAGCGACCAGATAGCCGCTGAAGAACAGCCCAAGTCCAGGCAAACTGCCACAATGTTCGATATCCAGAATAAAGGCTTGCTCGGGTCTAGCACCGCTGCGACGTACCCGACGTTTCAGTTGAATATGCGGAACGCTTGATGACAAAATTTGGCGCGAAATTTGTCTCAAGCTACTTGGTTTGGTCGAAACAGGATTTTTTTTCTCCGTCATGACAGCTGACGGCTTTTGATCAAGAGGCTGGAGCTGGGACTGAAACTTAGGCTCAGTCTGGGGTAAACCTGGCTCTAGAAGCGGTGCGAGCAGCGTATTGATAACCGAATCATCCAGAGCGGGAAAAGTCCGCGACAATCCCTTGCCTAATCCTTTGCGCAAACGGCGCAATTGCTCCGATGTAAACTCGCTAAAATCGACGTCTTTCCAGGCTGACAAACGGGCTTTACCGAGGCTGGCCAGCTTGGTGCCATTGGAGCCAAGCAATTTGATCGCAACCTTGTGCATCAGCAACGCCTCGCCGACCTGAGCGATGTAGATTACACGTCGCTGATCGGAATCTAAAGGTAAGCCCAGATAGGGCTTTGGAATGTCATGGACTTTATTCAGGATCAGACGAAAATCGCGGGGTGGAGCTTCTTGATTCCAGCTGAGGATCAACAGGGAGGCATGACGAAACGCCGCCAGGGTATGAATAGTCATAGGTTTTTATATCCCTCAATGAGGTCACCATCATCGCCACGCTTACCATGCGACTTCAACTCCCACCGCGCATTTGACGACTGCCAAGCGAACCGCCGCGCCGATCCGTGCCAACTCGCAGGCACGGGGATAAAGTGCTGATGTCCACACCAATGCCAACATGGGAAAGACATCGCCAGATCGCGCTCTGGGGGGTAATCGCTATCCGCGAAACTTTGAGCTAATAGTCAGATTTGAAAATTGATGCAGGCCAGTACTGGCGCGAACATATTGCCCGGATATCAAAACAGAAGGCCATAGTATTGGCTCGGAGGCTATCGGGCAACTCGACGCTGCGGTTTTTGTAGTCATGATGACTGGGCAACACATCGGCTGGCGTAGTGCCCTTACCCACCCAGAGCGCGGCGGTGGTCAGAGGATGGGAAGCCTCGAGCTCATTAGACCACGACTCCTCGCGAATGCGCCTCCATAGCTCAGCAAAGGCGTGCTGAAAAAGGCGTAAGGCACGGATCGCTGATGCGGAAGAGCCAAGTTTAGACAGCCACTCAACGATACCCCTGCAACTGATCAAGATACTCCGGCAGGAACAATGAAATCTGCGGGATGTAGGTGATCAGCATCAAAAAGCCGAGCAGTAACAGCATCCAGGGCAGCACGGCACGAATCACCCAACCAATGGACTCACCGGTGATGCCGGCAGTGACAAAGAGATTCAATCCCACCGGTGGCGTCAGCATGCCGATTTCCATGTTCACCACCATGATGATACCGAGATGAATCGGATCAATACCGAGCTGTGTGGCAATAGGGAACAAAATGGGCGCCATAATCAGCAAAATCGCCGATGGCTCCATGAAATTCCCGGCAATCAGCAGCAGAATATTCACCACAATCAGAAATACCCAAGGCGCCAGCCCCCAGGCCACAATGGTCTCGGCAATCTCATGGGGAATGCGCTCAGTGGTCAGCACATGGGCGAACAGCATCGCATTGGCGATGATGAACAGCAGCATCAGACTCACCCGGGCGCCATCCATGACCACCTTGCGCACTTCCGGATGCCGCAAGCTGCGTGGCAAGGCCAGCACCACCTGATAGCTGTTGCGCCACAGCATGGCGCCCGCGCCCTCCCCCGGCTGCCGCCAGGGAATGCCTTTCAGGGGGCCCATGTCGCGATAGCCAATCACCGCTACCAGATAGGCATAGACCGCCGATACCGCTGCGGCCTCGGTTGGGCTGGCGATGCCGCCATAGATGGATCCCAGCACAATGATGATCAGCAGTAAGCCACCGGAGGCGCTGAAACCGGCGGACAATGCCTCGCGCAACCCCGGCCAGGGCTGAGCAGGCATTTGCTTGATGCGCGCGACAATGTAGATGGCAATCATCAGGATCAGGCCCATCATGATCCCCGGAATAAATCCCGCCATGAACATACGCGCCGCCGACACCTCGGTGGCTGCCGCATAAACCAGCATCACAATGGAGGGTGGTATCAGAATTCCCAGGGTGCCGGCATTGGTAATGACTCCGGCGGCAAAGGTCTTGGGATAGCCTGATTTGACCATGCCAGCGATCACAATAGATCCGATCGCCGCCACGGTCGCCGGCGATGAGCCGGACACGGCGGCGAAGAGCATGCAGGCCAGCACCGAGGCCATCGCCAGACCGCCGCGAATATGACCCACCGCCGCCACCGCAAAGCGAATCATCCGCTTGGCCACGCCCCCGGTGGAGAGAAACTGCGATGACAGAATAAAGAAGGGAATCGCCAGTAACGTGTAATGCGCCGACAGGGTTTCAAACAGCTTGAGCGCAATGGAAGCGAGCGAATCGCTGGAAAACAACAGAATGGTGACAATGCTGGAGAAGCCCAGCGCCAGCGCGATCGGCATGCCGATCAGCAGGCAGGCAAACAACAGCACAAACAGCACAGTGGTCGTCATGCGCGCGCTCCTCCCTGACTGCTCAGTCCAGCTCGCGCCGGCGGCGTTGAATCCGGCCCCGGTTTCGACGCTGGCTCTGGCTCTGGTTCATTCAGTTCCGCCATCAGATGCAGACTCTCTTCTGCCTCATCGTGAAAGCCGAAGCCGCGCGCCTGCCCTCGCACCAGTCGCCACAGCAGGATGAGCAGGCGCAAGGACAACAGCCCGAGTCCAATAATCAAAATGCTGTCTGCCAGCCAGATGGGCAGCGGAATGTCTTTAAGCTCAATGCCAATTTTGTGCATCTTGCTCAGATACACCCAGCCGCCGTCAATAAAGAGTCCGCAATAGATCAGCGCCAAGATCACTGCCACAATGCTCAAAAGACGTTGCGCCAGCGGTGGCAGCAGGCGCACAAAGGCATCGACACCGATATGGGCACCGACCTTAAGCCCGTAAGAGACCCCGAACAGTACAAACCAGGCTGACAGGTACAGGGTGGCCTCCTGCCCCCAAGTCAGGCCAGTATTAAACACAAAACGCAGGATAACCTCAAAGAACACCAGCAGCGTCATACTGACCAGCAGCAGAGCAATGATCGTCTCTTCGAGTTGATTCAGGATGCGGATCATACTGGGCATCGGCTCACCTCTGCGGATTTATTTGGGCAATTTATTGCGGCCATTGGGACCACGCATGGGTGACCCAAATGGCCCCGCCGTTGATTCAACCCTCAGTCAGTCTGATTCGCCGCATAAGCCGCTTCAATCAGCTCAACGCCGATGTCTTCCTGGAACTCGTCCCAGACCGGTTTCATCACCTCAACCCACTGGGCGCGTTCTTCCGGCGTCAGCTCAATGATCTCACAGCGGCCCGACTCGGCGATTTTCTGCTTATCCTCGATCGCCTTGTCGCGCGCAATCTGATTGCCATACGCCAGCGCCTCATCCAGTGCCGCCTTGACCGGCTCGCGCACGTCATCAGGCAAACCGCTCCAGAATTCATCGGAAGTCACCACCATGTAGTCCAGCAACCCGTGATTGGACTCGGTGATATAGGGTTGCACTTCAAAGAACTTCTTGGAGTAAATATTCGACCAGGTATTCTCCTGCCCATCAATGGCCTTGGTCTGCAACAGGGTAAAGACCTCCGAAAAAGGTTTTTTGACCGGCGTTGCATCCACAGCCTTGAACTGTGCTTCCAACACATCGGAAGCCATGATGCGGAATTTCAGCCCATCGGCATCCGCAGGCACCCGCAGCGGCGTGCTGGCCGAGAGTTGCTTCATGCCGTTATGCAGATAGCCCAGACCAATCAGCCCCTTGTCCTGCATGCTCAACAGCATCGTCTGGCCCTCATCGCTTTGCTGAAAGCGATCCACCGCGTCCAGATCCTCGAACAAAAACGGCAGATCATAGAGTGCCAACACATCGGTATAGCGGCTGAACTTCGACAGCGCCGGAGCAGCCATCTGCACATCACCAAGCAGCATAGCTTCCAGCACCTTGTCATCACCAAAGAGCTGGGAATTCGGATAGACCTCGACCACCACCTGATCGCCCAGCTTCTCCGCCACCAGCGCTTTGAACTTCTCGGCCATCTTGCCCTTGGGGGTATTCTCCGCCACCACATGGGCGAACTTGATCACAATGGGATCCTCAGCGGCCAGCGCCAACGTGCCAAAGACCGTCATCACGGTGCCGAGAATCAAAGCCGCAACAGGCTTGGAATGAATGTTCTTTATCATGCTTTCTGACCTCAATGCTGCTTAGGAAATGCGCAAATCGCGTCCAGCTTATCGCTGCATCTGAATTGCAGCGAACGGGCATTCTGCCCGAAATCGAACGGGCTTGCCCATCTGCGCGCCTGAGCGAAACACCCAGTCGCACATGCTATGCTTCCTCGACCCAGTCATCCGGAAACCGACGCATGCGTTTCTTCAACACCGAGGGGCCAGTACGGCCTGACGATCACTACAGCGTGCCCCCGCTGTCACGCTGGGATCTCGATGAGGTGCTCACCCTCATCGAGCAAAAGAAATATTTCCTGCTGCACGCCCCGCGCCAAACCGGCAAGACCAGCTGTCTGCTGGCGCTGATGGATCATCTGAATCGGGAGGGGCGCTATCGGACGGTCTATGTCAATCTGGAAACCGCGCAGACCGCGCGCGAGGACGTTGCACTGGGAATGCGTGCGATCTGCGGCGCCATTGAAGCTGCCGCCCAGCTCTATCTGCACGATGAGCGACTGGCCGTCTGGACCGAAGCCGCCTGGAGCCGTCGTGGACCCAATGGGGTGCTCACAGGCCTGCTTGAGCACTGGAGCCAGCACAGTTCGCAGCCGCTGGTGGTGCTGCTTGATGAAGTGGATGCGCTGGTCGGTGACACTCTGATTTCGCTGCTGCGCCAGCTGCGCGCTGGCTACCCTCAGCGTCCAATGGCCTTTCCGCACACAATGATCCTCTGTGGCGTGCGTGACCTGCGTGACTACCGGATTCATGCTAGCGGCGAGGCCAGCCCCATCACCGGCGGCAGCGCTTTCAATATTAAGGCCAAATCGCTGCGCTTAGGGGACTTCTCACCAGCCGAGACGCGCACGCTGCTGCTGGAGCACACCACCGCAACCGGGCAGATGTTTACCCCCGACGCACTCAATCGTGTGTGGGAACTAACACAAGGTCAACCCTGGCTGGTCAATGCGCTGGCTTATCGTGCCTGTTTTGAGCTGCGCGCCGGCCGTGATCGCACCCAGGCCATCACCACCGAGCTAATCAACCAGGCCAAGGAAAAGATGATCATTGAGCGTGTCACCCACCTTGACCAGCTGGCCGACAAGCTACGCGAGGAACGGGTGCGACGAGTAATCGAGCCCATGCTGGCCGGAACCCTGATGGAACAGGTGCCCGAGGATGATCGTCAATATTTGCTCGATCTGGGACTCCTGCGCGAGACCCAGGGCGGAGGTTTGATCGTCGCCAATCCCATCTACCGCGAGGTGCTACCACGCGCCCTGGCCAGCGGCCCCCAGGCCACCCTGCCCCAGCTCCAGCCCAGTTGGCTGACGCCTGAGGGGCAACTCGATCCCGCGCGCCTGCTCGAGGCCTTCCTGGGTTTCTGGCGCCAGCACGGCGAGCCGCTGTTCAAAAGTGCGCCCTATCACGAAATCGCCCCACATCTGGTGCTGATGGCTTTTTTGCAACGGGTGGTCAATGGCGGCGGGACGCTGGAGCGCGAATATGCCATCGGCGCGGGACGCATGGATCTGTGTCTACGTTATGGCACGCTCACGCTGGGGATAGAACTGAAGGTGTGGCGTGACACCAAGCCTGATCCACTCACCGAGGGATTGCATCAGCTCGACGGCTATCTGGCCGGTTTGGCTCTGGAGACTGGCTGGCTGGTGATCTTTGATCGTCGCTCCGGGCAGCCGCCGCTGGCCGAACGGACCACCAGCACCCTGACCACCAGCCCCCAGGGACGGCACATTCTAGTGGTGCGTGCCTGAAGCCTTGGCCTCGCCCTTTACTCCGCCACTGCCAACGCCCTGACCGCGCCAAAATCGGTCTTGCCACTGCCGAGCTTGGGGATGGCCGCGACCCGGCGAATCTCCGCCGGAATGCTGAGCGGATTGACTCCGGCCGCCAGGAGGGCGGAACGTAGGTGCTCGGTGTCGATGTCATCGGCGACCAGCAACACAATGCGCTCGCCCTTGCGCGCATCGGGCAGATTCACCGCCGCCAGTTCCAGCTCGGGCCGTTCGAGTACGCGCCGCACCTGATCTTCCACCGCGCTCAGGCTGATCATCTCGCCGCCGAGCTTCGCAAAGCGCGAGTAGCGATCGACAATGGTCAAAAAGCCATCGACATCAAGATGGCCCTTATCGCCAGTTTTGTACCAGCGCACGCCATCAAGCTCGACCACAGCAGCGGCGGTTTTTTCCGGGTCACCCAGATAGCCTTTCATCACCTGCACCCCACCGATCAGAATCAGCCCATCCTCATCCGGCGCCAGCGGCTGCAAACTGTCCGGATCCACCACCCGGAAACTGGTACCGGGCAGTGGCAGGCCGACGGTGCCGGGTCGCGAGCCGGACTGAAGCTTCCAGCTCATTGGGTCGAGCGCATCCGGCACATTCACACTGGCCACTGGCGTGGTCTCGGTGGCGCCATAGCCTTCATAGATCGGCTTGTGGAATTTTAGCTCGAAAGCCTCGCGCACATCCGGACTCAGGCGTTCAGCACCGGCGACCACTACCCGCAGCGATTGCAGCATCAGCGGATGAATCCGTCGGTTGCGGGTGTAGAGCCGCAGGAAGGTCGAGGTGCTGCACAACACGGTGACGCGATAGCGCGCGATGGCCTTGGCGCCGCCGACCGCATCGGTCGGATCCGGATGACAGACCATGGGGATCCCTTCCAGCAAGGGCATGAAGGTGGTCGCCGTCAGCCCGAACGCATGAAACAGCGGCAGATTCGACAGCACGATGTCCTCGCGCTCGGTGTTCAGCACATCGGCAATCTGGCGCACATTGGCCAGGATGTTGCGATGCGTTAGCTCCACGCCCTTGGGTCGTCCCTCGCTACCGCTGGAGAACAGAACCGCAGCGGTGTCATCGGCCTGGCCAACCCGACCGAACAGCGCCAGCAGCGCCGACGCCGGCAGCAGGCTGCTCAGCAGCAGCATCCACAGCGCTTGCGGCTTGCTGATCGCCGCACGCAGCTCTTCCATGGCATGCAAACGCACCTCCGGCAAGGTGGCGCGCAGGTCGATACCACGCTGTTCGAGCTTGCGCAGAAACCGCTCCGAGGTGAGCAGATCGCGCACCCCGGCCTGTTCAACACCGGCACGCAGCGCCTCCTGGCTGGCCGTGTAATTGAGATTCACCACTGTTTTGCCGGCCACTAAGGCGGCCAGATTGGCGATAGCCCCGGCACTGGTCGCCGGCAGTACAATGCCAATGGCCGATGTCTGGCCCATGCCCATGCCCATGCGCTTGATGCGCCCAGCAAACAGCAGCACCGCTGTGATCAAACGCCGATTCGACAGGCGCGTGCCACTGGAGTCCATCACCGCTGTTGCCCCCGGATCGCGGCGGGCTGCATGCAGCCAAGCCACCGGGAGTGGCGGCAGGGTAGCAACATAACGGCGCCAGGAAGTGACCGACAGCTCGAACACCGCCTGCTTGACCTGCTCGGCTGTGGCGGTCAGCGGCAGCGGGGTGCCAAAGGCGACCACGATCTCGCGTAGCCGCCCTTCACGGCGATCGGTCTTGAGTTTGGCGCTGGCATAGGAAAAGCGGCTGCCCCACAGGCCGCGCTGATAAAAGGGCACAATGACGCCCGGCCCGGCCGCCTGGGCCGCGCGCTCGAAGCCGCGCTTAAACTCATTGAGCTGGCCGGTCTTGCTCAGGGTTCCCTCGGGAAACAGACACACCACCTCGCCCGCATCCAGACGCTCGGTCACGGCAGCAATCGCCTGGCGACTGCCCGCGCGCGAAATGGGCACCACTCCAAAGAAATCCAAAAACCAACGCAAATACCAGCGTTCATAGATGTCGCGCTCCATCACAAAGCGCACCGGTCGCGGACTGGCCATCTGCACCATGGCCCAGTCGATCCAGCTGACATGATTGCCCAACAGTAGCACCCCGCCCTGAGCCGGCAGATGGGTCAGGCCCATCACGTTCAGCCGGTAGCGGGTCGCCATAACCCGCGCAATCACAAAGCGCACCAGGGATTGGGGCAGCTGATACAGGGTGTAGATGGCCCCGACCGTGGCCACCAAGGCCAAAAACACCAGCAGCGTCAGACTGCCGAGCTGAAGATAGGCCGCCACGACCGTAAGGCCGAGAAAGCCCAGCATCAGCAGGTTCTGGATGAAATTATTCGCCGCCAGCACCCGTCCCAGTCCCGACTCGCCGGCATTGAACTGGATCAGCGCATTCAGCGGCACCAGAAACAGGCCGCCGAGAAAGCCCAGCGCGAAAAAGTTCAGCGCAAACGCCCAGGCAGCAGTCAGCCCCGGCAGCACAAAGAGCGACAACGCAATGCCAATGGCGCCGACCGGAATCAGCGCCGTCTCGATATGCTGGCGCGACACTCGACCGGCCAGATAGGAGCCCAGAATAATGCCCAGCCCCGAGCAGGCCAGCAGTCCCTGGATGACGACCGTGTTGGTCTCAGCCAATGTCTCCTTGGCAAAGGCGGGAAAGACCGCCAGCACCACCTGGGAAATCGACCAGAACACCGCCAAGCCGACAATGGACAGCCAGATGACCTGATTATTCCAGGCGGCCGCCAAATTCTGGCGCAGATAGCGCCCGCTGACATAGGCCCCCCAGTCGAAACGCAGCGCGCTTCCGCTGCTCGTCTGCGGCAGCCGATAGGCCATGAACAATTCCGCCAGCGCACAGCCCACCAGCACCCAGCCCAGCGGCGCGATCAGCCGCATCAGCGCATCCGGATTGGCATAGGTTTGCCCAGCCAGGCGCCCCTCAAACAGCATCGAAAAGACAAAAATGCCAGCCAAAATAGCCGTAGTGGTGGTGGCCTGCACCCAGCCATTGGCCGCCGCCAATGCTTCCTTGCCGACCAGTTCCTTGATATAGCCATATTTGGCCGGCGAGTAGAACGCACTCTGCATCGCCAGCAGAAAGGTCATCGCAAAGGCGGCGGTAAACCAGCCCAGCGCGTAAAACGCCGTGATTGCCAGGGTGCAGCCGACCGCGACCCACGCACTTACCCGCATGACCCGCCGCTTGGAAAAGCGATCAGCGAGAAACCCTGAGGGCGTAAACAGCAGCACAAAGGGCAGCAAAATCAGCCCATTGACAATGGCTGTCAGCAGAATCTGCACATCGCCATCATAGGTCTTAAACAGGGTGTTCTGAATGATGATCTTATGCCCGAGATCAACAAAGGCATTCAGAAAGATCATCAATACATAAGCAAGAAAACCCGTAATGCGGAATAGCTGACCCATGGCGAGACTCCCAGGCTGGCGCGGAGAAGGAGAAACAGGTGCGGATTGAGCCCTTGCGGCTGCGAGACATCATGACAGCTTGGCTGCGAGGGCGAAACCTGAACGCATGGTCTCTGCGCCCGGAGATGCACCCAAAGATGCACCCAGCAATGCACCAAATGAGTGAGATACTGGCAATCACCCAGTCCGCGCCGACAGCCGCAAACACCAAGTTATCAACGACCCGCCCTGTCGAGCCAAACGGATCCGAACGTGCAGCCCGTACAATCCCTTCAGATCATCAGCCATATAAAAAACAACAACTTAAGCACTTGTAACACTTCTGACCAAAACACCAGTCAGCGAGCCTGAACAAAGGGTTAGACCTTCTGCACCCATTTTGCTCACAGACTTATCCACAGCAACAGTGGATATCCCCAGGCTCGCCCCCATCTGCACAACGCAAACCGCTCCCGACAACAGGTTCTCGTGCGAGCCGGGCGCCAACTTCGGTATAGTCTTCATGCAGCTCCGGCTGCGCCATTCATCTTCCATCCACCTCCAGCGATCACCCAGGAGCGCGATTCGCAATGCCGCAGACTCCGCGATCATTTCCCCGGCTGCCCCGTCGGCTGCAACTACCAGCAACAGTCCTGCTTTGCGCGGTGTTGCAGGCCCCTGCCACACTCGCCGAGCCATTCGACACCGCCACCCAGGCCATGCTGGTCAACGCCGTCGAAGCCGCCTTTGAACTCGATCTGTTCAACAACCGCTGCCGCAGCGATGTCTCAGGCCGGCGCAGCGAAAATCTCAACAAAGAACTGGTCAGCCGCTATCGCATAACCGTCCTTGATGTACAGGATGATTATTTTCCCGAAGGCTATTATCGCGACGCTCAGTCGCGCATGGAGGCGGACTTTCTCGATCAACTGCGCAACATCGGTGGCTGTGAAGGCGCCAAACAGGCCAAACTGCGCGACACGTTAAGAGCGCGTTACGAAACAGCCATGGAAGCAGTTGCACGCCAGCACTGAACCCATCGACCATCAAAGACAGCCGCGTTTTTCAGCGCCAATTCCCCTTGAGCGTCAACAGAAGCACACGATAAGATCGGCTTTCGGCTACGCAACGGTGCATCACCGACTCTAGAACCCTTGGGGTCACAGGGTTTCCATATTCAAAAAGTCATCAAAAGCACTTAAAGCGCGCATTTGTAGGCATTTTCCCTACAAAATCTTGCCTGCTTGCGCCAAGTTGCTTGATACATAGGGTCGGTGCTTGGTGTCATTGCTTCCCAGAGCGGGAATAAATCAAAATCGAAAGGCAATCGCAAAGGAAAAAAGACGCCGCCGCCAATAAACGGGCATAGATTTTCAAAGGATTTTCAAAGTTCGACAAGGAAGTCAGCTTAATCGGTTAATACCTTGAAAATTTCCACTTCCTGTTTTTATGAGTCTTCTTCCTGGCGCTGCAACTGGTCCTGTTCCAACGATCATCCGGGCTTGCATACAATTCACACGCCAGTTTCTGGATCAGTCCAGCGCACGCACCCGCAACTGCAAACGCCGCTCGCTGGCATCCTCGGTTGACCAGTGCCTCACTCCCGCTTCCTCCAACCGCTGCTCACCGCCCACCTCCAGCCAGGTGCCAATCCAGCCGCGCACGACAGTCTGTGCCGAGGCACCACGCATGTTGCCATTGGGCAGAGGGCGCTCATTTTGCTGATACAGCTCCACAGTGACTTCCTCGCCATGGATACGCGGTACCGCATAGAAACCAGTCTCACTTGACTGATAACCGTGCTCAACCACCGCGCCGCGCCCTGGCCACGGGCCGGCAAGATTCGCCACCGGACGCCATTGCCCCGTGCGAATCAGCGCCGGATGCCCGTCAAGCGTTTGCACCCGCTGCACCAAATCATCATCCCGTCGGGTACGATACTCGCGACTTGACGTGCCAAAATGCCGGCCGGAGCCATGGCCAATGGAGCGATCCGCCAGGCGCACCTCGATCATCAGACGCCGGGGCGGGCGATCGAGACGCTCCAGCGCCTCGCTCACAGTCGCAATCTCCTCCGGCGTGCCATGCACAATAAGTTGATCACGATGGGCCACAACGCTGCCCCCTCCCACCATCGGCCGCACCACATCGACCAAATCCTCTGCCGGCTGGGAATAGACCGGCAGATAAACAAAGTCACGCGCATCCTCTGCACCGGCGGGTCCGGCAACCAGCAAGAGCCACAGACAGCATCCCAGCAAACCGGCGGTTGTGGTTACGGCTCCGGACCAGCCTCCAAACAACACTCGACGACTCATGCTCATTTGGCTGCACCGGTAGCGGCGAGGATATGCGCGGCGCGCAACAGACCAATCAGCGTCTTGGCATCGCTGATCTCCCCGGAATAACAGCGCGCCAATGCCGTTTCCAACGCCATCCAATGCACTTCGATCAGCTCACCATGCTCGTGCGCCTGCGCGCGGTCGCTGAGCTGGCGTCCCAAAAACAGATGAATGACTTCCGTCAGCACCCCGGGTGAGCTGTGCAAAAATCCGAGCGGGGTCCAGTGTGCAGCCGCCACTCCAGCCTCCTCAATCAGCTCGCGCTCGGCGGTGCTCTGTGGTGTTTCCCCAGGATCGAGCTTGCCGGCGGGCAATTCCCACAGCCAACCCCCGGCGGCATGGCGATATTGCCGCAACAGGCAGACACGGCCCTGCGCATCAAAGGCTACCACGGCCGCCCCACCTGGATGCTTGACCACATCCAGTTCCACCAGCGCCTGATTGGGCAAGCGCACGCGTTCCTGAAACACATCGACCACTCGCCCCCGATAGCGCGGAATGGATTCCATCGGTTGTTCCTCTGTCATCAGGTGTCTCCTGTTGGTCAACAATGGCCATGCGCCAGGATAAACCCTAACACAGCTCAGGCCGGGACTATCCAGGCGCCGCAACTCATGGCAAGGTAAGGGGCGTGCCCTCTCGCCGGAGACAAAACCATGACCGCGCCCCATCCTTCACAGTCACCCGCCCAAGCAACTGCACCGGACGGAACCTCTCCAATGGATCCCGGCCTGTGTCTGGTGTTTGGCGCCAGCGGCTATATTGGCAGCCATCTGGTGCCAAAACTGCTCGCCGAAGGTATCCGCGTACGCGCCACCTCGCGCAACCAGGCCAGCCTGGAAGCACACGGCTGGTCAGCCGCCGAGCTGGCCAGTGCCGATGCGCTGCAACCTGACACCCTGCTTCCAGCCCTGCAAGGCGTGCGTGTGGCCTATTATCTGGTGCACTCCATGGGCGCCGGCAAAGCCTTCGGGCAGCTGGATCTGGAAGCGGCCGGACACTTTGCCGCCGCAGCCGCCAAAGCCGGCGTGGAGCGAATCATTTACCTGGGTGGTCTGGTGCCAGAAGACGCCAGCAGCGAGCACATTGTCTCGCGACGCGACACCGGCGATGCCTTGCGACGCGGCTCGGTGCCAGTGACCGAACTACGCGCCGGCATTATCGTTGGCCCCGGCTCAGCCGCCTTCGAGGTGATGCGCGATCTGGTCTATCACCTGCCGGTGATGATCACCCCGCGCTGGGTGCGGGCCAAGTCACCACCGATTGCACTGGATAACCTGCTGACCTATCTGGTCGAACTGGCGCGCCAGCCCGACACCGGCGGCCAGATCTTCGACGCCGCCGGCGCCGAAACCCTGACCTATCAGCAGATGATGGGGATCTTGGCAGAGGCCGGTGGGCGCCGCCCGCCGCTGATCATCCCGGTGCCAGTGCTCTCGCCTAAGTTATCCTCTTACTGGCTGCGACTGATCACCTCGGTGCCGACCAATATCGCGCGCGCCCTGATCGAAGGGCTGAAGCACGACTTTACCGCCGATGACGCCGCATTGCGCCGTCTGATCCCGCAGCGCCTGCTCGGATTTCGCGAAGCGGTCACCACTGCCTTTGCCGCCGAGCGCGAACACCGTATCACCACCCGTTGGGTTGAAGGAGCCTTTGCCGTGCGCAACCATCGCATCGACTATGCCTACTATGCCAAACGCGCTGGCGGCAGTGCCGAAACCAGTGCCCCACCCGCCGCCGTCTGGGAGATTGTCACCGCTATTGGCGGTGCAACCGGCTATTACTACCTCAATCCCCTGTGGCAACTGCGCGAACGGCTCGACTGGCTCGCCGGCGGCCCCGGCCATCGCGGTGGCCGCCGCCACCCCACCGAGTTGCGCGTTGGTGATCGTATCGATTCCTGGAAGGTGCTCGGCATGGAACCGGAGCGCCGACTCAGCCTGGCCTTTGGTATGAAAGCCCCCGGCGCCGGCCTGTTGGAATTCGACCTTGAACCGCTTGCCAATGGCGGCACCCGGCTGAGCCTCACCGCCTATTGGCATCCCGCCGGTGTCTGGGGCCTGCTGTACTGGTACGGCTTTGAGCCGGCTCACAAGGTCATCTTCGCTGGCACCGCCCGTGAGATCTGCGCCCGCGCCGAACAGGCTCAGAAGCCCTAAGCGAGCGACTCAGAGCTGGCGTGTCAGCAGCGCAAAGGGACTGAGCGCCGGGCTGTCCTGGCACTGGGGCACTCCCAAGCGCACCCTCCAGCCGGAGCCGGGCGCAACGTCCAGCGGTTGGCCATGCCGATCGCTCAGGTGTTCGCAGATAAACGCCTGATTGCCGGTAGGCGTCAGCAGTTCCAGCCGATCCCCGCGCGCAAAGCGATTTTTCACCTCCACTTCAACCACGGAAGCCGCCGCATCGACGCCCACCACGTCGCCCACAAAGATCGCCTGACGATTGCGCGACACGCCATCCTGGTAGTTTTGCAGGTCCTCCGGAGCATGGCGCTGGTAGAAACCCGAGGTATAACCGCGATTCGCCAGTCCTTGCAATTCATCAAGCCAGCGCGGCTCAAAGGGCTGACCAGCCACCGCATGATCAATCGCCTGGCGATACACCTGGGTAGCGCGTGCACTATAGTAGTGGGACTTGGTACGTCCTTCAATTTTCAGGCAATCAATGCCCATGGCCACTAGTTCCGCCACATGCTCAACAGCGCGCAAATCCTTGGCATTGAGAATGTAGGTGCCCTGTTCGTCTTCAAAGATTGGCAGCCACTCCCCGGGGCGCTGCGCCTCTTCAAGCACCACCGAGCCCAATCGGTATTCCCAGCGACAGGCATTAGTGCAACTGCCCTGATTGGCATCGCGGTGATTGAAATAGCCCGACAGCAGGCAGCGCCCGGAGTAGGCAATGCACAGCGCGCCATGCACAAAGACTTCCAGCTCAATGTCCGGGCATTGCTCACGAATCGCGGCAATTTCCGCCAGCGCCAGCTCGCGCGACAGAATCACCCGCGTCAGTCCCTGGCGCTGCCAGAAGCGCACCGCAGCGGCATTGGTGGTATTGGCCTGCACCGACAAATGAATCGGCAGCGCTGGCCAGTGTGTGCGCACCAGATCAATCAGCCCGGGATCGGACATGATGAGCGCATCCGGCGCATCTTCAGGCTGTTGCGGGCTGACAATGGGGCGCAGATCATCAAGAAAGGTACGCAGCTTGGCCCCATGCGGCATGAGATTAACCGCGAGATAGAAGGAACGGCCGAGCGCGTGGGCCGCGCGAATGCCCTCGATCAGATTGGCGCCGGTAAAATCATTGTTACGCACCCGCAAGCTGTAGCGCGGCACCCCGGCATAGACCGCATCGGCCCCATAAGCGAGCGCATAGTCCAGCATGCGCCGGGTGCCAGCCGGTGCCAGCAACTCAGGTCCGGCACGTCCCCGATCAGTCGCGCTCAATGCAGCTCCACCTCAAAGTTTAGCCGCTGCGGCGCACCGATTAACCCAGGGCGCAACACTTGCACTGGCAGGCGTTCTCCCGGGGTGGCATCCAGCATGGCAATACGAACATCGGTATAGTCGGCAATCGGCCACTGGCCAATGCGTACCAGGCGATCATCGCGCTTCAGACCGGCGTCCCGGGCGCCACTCTCGGTGGCGAAATCCTGAATGCGCACGCCTGACAGCGGATCCTTTGGTTCGGAATCGGACTCGGTATCCAACATCACACCCAGCAGGCCGGCTGGTGGCAGAGTCGTCGGTGGCGGAAACAGCAGATAATCAGCCCGATCCGGCGCGAAGGCCTGGGAGCTTCCATTCAGAATGGTCACGCTCTGACGCTTGGTGCGCTGTTCAACCGGCTGCGGAATCCCCTGTCCGTATTCAATATGGCCATTTCCAGCCAGCACCACCAGCTGACTGCGCGGATGCGCGGCCAGTGCCTCCACCGCCCGTTGCGCCATGCCATGATCCCACACCCGCTGCACCGCCAGAAAATGCTCGAAATCGCTGTTCGGTCCGCGCGGATGTTGCTCAAAGACCGCCTGAATGCGCGCCCGATAGGCCGGATCGGGATCAGCGTCATCAAGTGTGGCCGGCAGGGAGGCGCGTTCCTCGGCTGATAAGCCCGCGAGGCCCTGATCTCCGACCTTGCGCGTCAGCTCGCTGGGCACATTTAATGCAATCAATGGCAGCCCCTGTGCGCGCGCAAAGCGCAAAATTGGCCGATAGAGTCGGTAGTCAAAGCGCCAGCGTTCAAAATATTCCGTCTGCCGCAGCATCTCCTGCTCGCTGATGGTACCGGCGACATAGGCATCGAGCACCGACTGGAACGGCTGTTGAAAGCACTCCAAACCAATCAGCAGCGGGCGGCCCCGCGCATGCAGGCGTTTGATGATGGCCAGCTGATTGAGGTGATCGGCATAATTATCGTGCGTCTCGCCGATAAAGATCACCTCCTGCGCGGACAGGTGTTCAACCAGATCATTAAGCCCCACCAGGCGACTCACATCCAGCACCTGGGTCTCCGCCGGTGCGCTCAGCGTCAGTGCGGTTTCCTCGGCATCGGCAGTGAGGCCGGGCAGCGACCAACACAGCAGCATGGCGCCCAGCATGACTCGGAGCCTTAACATTACATTGGCAGGAGCCAGACCAGCAGAGAGCATGGCCCCGGAGCAAGATAAGCGACGCAACAAGCTGATCCTCCACACGGGTGGCGGCCGAACGGAGGCTCCATGGCAAAAACCGGAGTAACCGGTTGGAGCTGACCGGGGCCAGGTTGATGAGCATTCAGTGGTGATAGCAGCAACATCAGGTTGCAACCCGGCAAGAACAACCCCTGTTACAGCAAAAGACCGCAATCGGTCACCAGCGCCGTCTGTCACCAGAAGGGTTCCTTGAACCAATCCCAAATCCCCAGTGAGAGCATTGGGATCAGATCAACCCCAGCGGCGGATTTCAGCAGATAGAGCGCCAGCAACCCTATGAGCAGGCTAACCCCCAAAAACCCAATCAGAAAGAGCATCTGGAACAGCAAACCGATGCGTTGCTCGCCGCGCGTCAATTGCCGCCGGTTACGTCCGAGCAGAAAAACGACATAATAGCGATAGCGCCACAGCTTGAAGGTGCCACGCCAGTCAAGTGCATGACGCTGCCAAGTACGCGCCATCAGCGCCGCCTTCAGAAACTCAAGCTGTTGCGGTGAAAAACTGTCCTGCGCCTCCGGTGGCATACGCGCCAGCAACGGCTGCAAAATCCGATCCTGGCGCCAATCGGTGCGACGATCATCGGTTTCGGCTTGCGCATCGGCATCAGGGCTGGGATTCAGGATAAAAGGTTTTGTCGAGTCGTTGTTCTGCATTTCCTTTGTGGACTGCAAGTCCATAGTATGAAGTGCGGACTAAAGAAACAAAAGGAATCGCTTCGCGATACCAAATTTCGATTGAGGAAAGCGGTGGTGCCCTGATCGATAGGACGCCTTGGTTTTGTTACAATCATGTCAACTTGAAATAGAAAATCAGTTTGCCCCATGCACTGCCCCGATTGTCATTCCACAAAGCTTGTCAAAAACGGTTTCAATGCCCTGAAAAAACAACTGTATCGCTGCAAAGAATGTGGCAGACAGTTTGTACTCAATCCGGCTAAAGGCCCCATTTCTGATGACAAGAAACGCTTGATTGACCGCCTGCTTCTCGAACGCATTTCGTTAGCGGGAATTGCCCGTGTCGTTGGCGTGTCAGAATCCTGGTTGCAAACCTATGTCAATGAGAAGTATGCGCAGACACCTCGCGAAGCCCAGGTAAAAAAAGACCCGAGGACGGCTCAAGATCGAGTGTGACGAACTGTAGTCTTTTGTAGGAAAAAGGTTGATAAACAATGGGTTTGGTTGGTGATCGATCGCGATACTCGGGAAATTGTGGGCGTCTACATCGGTGATCGTAGCGAACAGTCAGCACGAGCGCTTTGGAACTCTTTACCCGCCGTCTATCGCCAATGTGCCGTGAGTTTTATGCAGATTTTTGGTCGGCCTATGCGGCCGTCTTTCCAGCCAAGCGTCATCAAGCGGTTGGCAAGGACAGCGGTCAAAAGAATCCTATTGAACGCTTCAATTGCACGCTTCGTCAGCGAGTCTCGAGGTTAGTCAGAAAAGCCTTGTCATTTTCGAAAAAACTTGATAATCACATTGGCGCAATCTGGTATTTTATTCACCATTACAATGCTTCGCTGCCAGTAAATCAATAATGCTTAAACCCACTGAAATCCTATAGACTGAGGCACTATCACAGATCCGCCATCAATTCGACCAGCCGATCCTCGGGAACAAACTGATAATGCAGCAAATACACCACCAAGGCCATGAGGCGGGGGCCGTACTGCACCGGCGCTGTCACGTCCGGCGGGAACTCGGCTCGGGTCGAAGCGCCACACTGATCACATTGACAGTTGTGGGCGCGATGCTAGGTCACCTCCAAGGGCTGGGGCGGCGGGAGATCGAAGACCTGCCGCGTTTGGTAGCCGGCGCTGGTCTCTGCGGATAAGGGCAGAGCGCAGGTGTGGCAAGCACAATGCTCAACGACCACCGTCGGATCGGGCACTTGGCGCAGGGTCTCACCCGGGTGCCCCGGCTGTCCGCCCGGCTTGCGTTTTGAGGGTTCGCGCAAGCCCATTGTGCGCTTGCGAATGGGTTTCTTCAGCCCATCGCTCGACGGGAGGTTGCCGCTGTTGAGCCCTAACCGGCGTTCCAGTTCGTCGATGCGGGCACGCAATTGGGCGATGGTCTCGTGGGCATCCGTCAGCGCCGCTTGCGAGGCGCTCAAGGCTTCCCGGAGCGACGCGTTTTCGGCTTGCAAGCGAGCGATCAACTCGACCTCCGTTGTCGGGTAGGCAGAAGCTTCCGTGAGGGAGTCAGAGGCTGTCGCTTGAATCGCTTGCATGATGGATAGAGTGTGACCCCCACTACCCGGCCAATGTCAAGTCATTTTTTCGAAAAAGGTACCTGGGCAGTTACTCCAGACGAGCGTTCAATCCCGAGGCCGGGGCAAGCGTGCGGCTTGCCACCGCACTCAGCCATCAACCAACGAAGGCTGTCACCATGGCATCGGCCACAACCGGCATGGCGCAGACGGTCAAATATACAACAAGTTCGTGTTTCGATGGTGGAGTTCCGGGCAGACCAGCACATTAACCAGCCAGCGGATCAAAGACACGCTCGGGCTGTTTGACGTGCGAGTGCTGGATCACAATTGGTGATCGGAGGTGGGGAGGCTTACGGCTTCGCCGAGCATGGGCTGATCTGATTGCCGGGAGGCAAGAACGCAAAACCCGGCCTTGTGCCGGGTTTTTTGTGAATTGATAATTAAGGATTATTTATCAAATAATGGCGGAGAGAGAGGGATTCGAACCCTCGATGGGCTATTAACCCATACACACTTTCCAGGCGTGCTCCTTAAACCACTCGGACACCTCTCCGGATAGGGCGAAATCTTCATGCTTGCCGACGGGCGTCGGTGTGACCGCTGAAGCTTTCGAGCCGCTAAGGATAAGGGATTTGATCGGATCGCGCAATCGCTGGCGTCCTTGTCTTGCCTGGGGTCTGACCAAATACAGTGATCGGGCAATCCATTTCGGGAGAAAAACATGCAGTCGCATAAACCCTTCGCCGCTGCCAGCGAAGAAAACAAGGATCCGATTCTGACGGTGCTGCGGCCACGACTGGCCGAGGCGCGGCGGGTGATCGAGATCGGCAGTGGGACCGGACAGCATGCAGTCTATTTTGCCGCCCAGATGCCACATCTGCGGTGGCAGTGCTCGGATCGGGCTGAGCATCTACCGGGGATCCGGCAGTGGATTGCTGAGGCCGGTCTGCCGAATCTGCCTGATCCACTGGAGCTGGATGTGAGCGCGGAGGAGGCCTGGCCGGCTGGTCCTTTTGATGCCGCCTTTAGTGCCAATACCGCGCATATTATGTCGTTGCCGGAGGTGGAGGCGATGTTCCTAGGGCTTGGACGCCTGTTGACCCCGGGCGCCTGCTTTGCGCTCTACGGACCCTTCTCGCGCAATGGGCGTCACAACAGCCCAAGCAATGCCGCCTTCGATCAGCAATTGCGCTGGCGGGATCCGGCCAGCGGGGTGCGCGATCTCCGCGAGCTGGAGGCTTTTGCAGCCGCCGCCGGGCTGACGCTGGAGGAGGACTGCACCATGCCAGTGAATAATCGCACCCTGATCTGGCGGCGGCAGCCGACCCCCTGAGGCCAGGCATAAGCCCAATCACCAAGCCGGCGACTCAAGTTCAGGCGAACCAGGCACATCAGGCGAACCAAGTGAACCCGGCACACCAGTCCCTTCAGGCAAACACCACCCAAGTGGTGGCGATGTATTTCACGCCGGCTTCCAGCTTGGCGGCGCGGTGCTCGTGGGTCCAGAACGGGGGAAAGAGCACCAGTTTGCCCTGCTCCGGGCGCACGCTAATATCCTGATACAGAAACTGCGTCTCCCCACCGGGGCCCGGCACATCGTTCAGATACCAGAGCGCCACCAGCTGCCGCTGGCTGAATTCATGACTGCCGCCGTCAATGTGCCAATGATAAAACTCCCCGGCTTGATAACGCTGGATCTGATAGCCCATGTCCTTGAACGGACCTTTGAAGTAGGGGAAGGTCTCGCGAAACTCGCGCAGTGCGGCAGCCAGAGAGGCGAAAAACATCTGATCGGCATCCTTCCAGTCGTCTTTGTTGCTGACCACCAGATCGGTGGTGTGCTTGATGGCGCGATCACGTTCCTGAATTTGCCCGATGCGCCCTTCGTACTGTTGCCTCGGGTTGGCCTCGAAACGCGCGATCATTTCCTCGCAGAACGCCGGTGGCAGCGCCTGGCGGCGCTCAAACACAAAACTGCCCGGCTTGGCCTCGCGCACACTCGTCAGCGGGGGCAGACCGCGCTCGGCGGTGAGGGCATTCATCAACGGAGACATTTTCGACATCTTCAACCTGACTCCTGGTAACCACATCGGCGCTTGTCCCGCGCCGGGTCAGCCAAATATAGGGGGACGAGAACCCATCCTAATCGATCCTCGCGCGCGACGCGGCGATCCCTGCACTGACGGAGTCCGGCGTGGCATTACGCATTAAAAGTCATTGGTGGAACGAGGAACATGAACGGTCACTGGCCGAAATCGGCTCGGCGCTGGCCTTCATCGCCTGGCGCATTGCCGTGGATAAGGCGATCAACCTGCATTGCGAGCGCTTCATTTATCGCGATGACGAACAACGTCTGCAAGTCATTCAAGAATATCTGGCGTTCCTGATCCAAATCGCGGATCGGCTCTCCTTTGGGCGCTTTGACACCGAGGACCGCCGCACGCTGATCACTCATTTTGCCAAAAAATGTATCGAGCATCTGCAAGACAATAGCGCCGACCTGCTCGGCCCCGGCAACTATGGTCAAGCCTTTGTTGAGCGTCTGAATACCCGCTCCGGTGAATATGCCGATTTTGAACTGGGCGATGATGGCCCCAGCTATGCGTTTCTGCGCCACCTCGGCTTCGAGATCCAGTCGCTGATGGGCCAGCAGGAGGAAAACCGCTGGGTGATTGATCAGGTGATGGATCGCGACGGCTGGGACGCCTACAAGCGCTTTATCAAAGCCTTTGAAGATTTGTTTGAGTGAGTGAGCTTAAGCGTCGGGCGCAGCGACGCCTTCGATCACCTGGCGCCACTCGGCTTCCTGATCCTTGCTGAGCGAGGTGTGCAGAATCTGGCCTTGGCCCTGAAACACGTGCAGCCCCGCCAGCACCTTATCGGTCGTCGCCTTGCGCACCAGCACCACCAGGCCCGCGCCTCCGGGTGCAACACGGCTCGCCAGTGTTTTCATCCAGTCATCATCCAGGCCAATATCGGACAGCGTCCCGAATAAGGCGCCCGCTCCGGCCCCCAGTGCGGCGCCGAGCAGCGGATTCAGCCACAGCATGCCGATCAGCAGGCCCCAAGCCGCTCCGCCCAAGGCACCCATGGCCGTCAGGTTGATCGTCTGGTGCAGTTTCACCTGGCCCGCCGCATTCTTGGTGACCACCACTACATCTTCCATCTCAAGCAGGTAGTCCTGCTGCATCGTGATCAAGGCCCGGCGCAGCGCAAAAGCCAGCGCCGGCTCAGGAAACGCCATCACAATCAGATCGCTCATCGACAACCTCTAATGAAATCATCCCATCATAACACCCGACATTCTGCACCCGGCGCCGAACGCGAGCTGCTGCGCGGCGCCGATGACCTGCTGGCCGATTTTGACCGTGCGGTCACCGTCTTCGACGAATTTGTTCACGGCTATCGGGCGCTCTTTGACCTTGGTCCCACGGTCACCGTCTTTGGATCAGCACGCTTTAGCGAATCACATCGCTTCTATCAGCTCGCACGTGCGTTGGGCGCGGCGCTGGCCGATGCCGGCTTCACAGTCATGACCGGCGGCGGCCCTGGTATCATGGAGGCAGCGAACCGGGGGGCGCGCGAAGCGGGCGGCTTCAGCGTCGGCTGCAACATCGCGCTACCACATGAGCAGGCCGCCAACCCCTACATCGACCGCCTGCTGACCTTCGATTATTTCTTTGTGCGCAAAGTCATGCTGATGAAATACTCTTCGGGCTTTGTGTTCATGCCCGGCGGTTTCGGCACCATGGACGAGGTCTTCGAGACCCTGACGCTGATGCAAACCGGCAAAATCCGCCACTTCCCCTGCGTCGCCCTCGGTCGCGAGTACTGGACTCCGCTGCGTGATTTCATTCTCGGCGCCATGCAGCGCGAAGGCACCGTGCACCCGGAAGAATTCGACGTGTCCCTGCTCGACTCCGTGGAGGAAACTGTGGCACATATCCAGGACACCCTCGCCGCATCCCAGGCCACTTCCTAAGGCTGTGCCACCACCCCTAACAAAAGCGGATCGATTCCCAGGCCGGCAATGGTAGAATCCACGCTCACCGGCCTAACACCGGCGTCTTAACCCCTGACTACTGGAGAAGATACTCATGGCGACTCTGATTATGATTCTGTTCTGGATTGCCGTTGGCATGATCATTGGCTGGAATGTGGCCCAGCCGGATTGGGCTAAGCAAGCTCAGGATCAGGTCATGGGATTTATCAACAAGCTGGCTGGCAAGCATTAATCGCCCAGCCCGACCACGGCCTCAACCGCTACTGATGACTCGTATGACGCTCGCTCCTTACGCCTCCTGGCCGCTGCTCCGTTTCCCTTGGCGACGGGCGGGCATGGGCGCCGGTCCGGCTGCCGTCCTCATCACCACCTTGCTGGCGGCCTGCGGTCAGACCGGAGATCTCTATTTGCCACCACCTGAACAACCTGAGCCACCGGGCAGCACCGCCGCACCAGATCCGGCGACGCCACCCGAGCCGGTCGCTCCCGTGTCTTCGGGCGCCGGCCTGCAAGATATTGACGCCATCACTGCGCCAGAGACCAGCGAGGATATTCCGGCGCTGGACCCACTGGGGAACTGAAACACCCACACCATGGATTATTTTACCCGCCAAGCCGGCCAGCTCAAGGTCGAAGCCGTGCCGCTGCAACAAATTGCCGAGCGCTATGGCACGCCCTGCTATGTCTATTCCCGTGCCACCCTGGAGCGCCACTGGCGCGCCTTCGATCAGGCCTTCGGCGACCGGGCACATTTAATTTGTTTCGCGGTCAAGGCCAACTCCAATCTGGCAGTGCTCGATGTGCTGGCCCGGCTCGGTTCGGGGTTCGACATCGTCTCGGTGGGCGAACTTGAGCGCGTGCTGGCCGCTGGCGGTGATCCGGGCAAAATTCTGTTCTCGGGCGTGGGCAAGCAGGCCAGCGAAATTACCCGGGCGCTGGAAGTCGGCATTCGCTGCTTTAATATTGAGTCCAGTGCCGAGCTGGAGCGCATTGATCGCATCGCCCGCGCCCAGGGCCGTGTGGCACCGATCTCGGTGCGCGTCAATCCTGATGTGGATGCCGGCACCCATCCCTACATTGCCACCGGCCTGGCCGAGAACAAATTCGGCATCGACATTCATGACGCCCTGGCCGTTTACCAACGGGCCGCTGCCATGCCTGGAGTACGGGTGGTGGGCATTGACTGCCACATCGGCTCCCAGTTGACCGAGCTGGCGCCCTTTGTCGCCGCCCTCGACCGCGTGCTTGCGCTGGCTGACCAACTCCAGACGCTTGGTATCCCCATTGAGCATCTTGACCTCGGTGGCGGCCTGGGCGTTTGTTACACCGATGAGCAACCGCCCTCGCCCGCCGCCTATGTTGACGCTCTGCTGGAGCGACTCGGAGACCGGCCCTATCAGCTGTTGCTCGAACCCGGGCGCGCCATTGCCGCCAATGCCGGGGTGCTGCTCACCCGCGTTGAGCATCTGAAACGTAATGGTGAGCACCAGTTTGCGATTCTGGATGCGGCCATGAACGACTTGATCCGCCCGGCGCTCTATCAGGCCCGGCAGGATATTGTGCCGGTCTGTGAACGCGCCGCGACCGCTGACACGCCGGCACAGAACTATGATTTGGTTGGCCCGGTCTGCGAAACCGGAGACTTTCTCGGCAAAGCGCGCCGTCTGGTATTGGCCGAGGGCGACCTGCTGGCCGTGCGCTCTAGCGGTGCCTATGGCTTTGTAATGAGTTCCAATTACAACAGCCGCCCGCGCGCGCCGGAGATTCTCGTCGCGGGTGATCAACTCCATGTCGCGCGCCCGCGCGAAACCATCGCTGATTTGTTCGCAACCGAAGCCCGTTTGCCTCCTGACTCGGATGCAAGGCCCCAAATGACCTGAATCTAACGCCCGGATAATTCTGAACCTGAAGCCCGGATCATCCAACATCACTGCCGACTCAAACCATCAATGCAGCGCCGCCCCGAACCCGAACTGATGGACACCGCCGAGCAGGCCATCGCCTATGCACGAGCGGATTTTCGCGATTCCAACAACCTGTTTATCCGCCTGCTTGAGCAGCACTGGCCCGATAGCGGCGCCGCCAAACGCAACGGCTGCACCGCGATTGATCTCGGCTGCGGCCCCGCCGACATCGTGCTGCGTTTTCTTCGCGCCTGGCCCCAGGCGCACTGCACCGCCGTTGACGGCTCAGCGGCCATGCTGGCTGAAGCACAACACCTGCTGGATGCCACACCGGAACTCCAGCCCCGCGCCCAACTGGTGCAGGCCACCCTGCCCGACCCCAGTCTCGGCCAGCAGTGCTTTGACCTGATTCTTTCCAACAGTCTGCTGCACCACCTGCACCAGCCCGAGGGGCTGTGGCACAGCGTTCGCCAGCTGGGCCGCCCGGGTGCCTTTGTGCTCATCATGGATCTGCTGCGCCCGCCCGAGCCGAGCTGGGTCGAAGCCTTGGTGAAAACCTATGCCGCTGGCGAACCGGAGGTGTTGTGCAACGACTTTCGCCATTCACTGCGCGCCGCCTTCGAGCCGGCCGAGGTGCAAGCGCAACTGCGCGCCGCCGAGCTGGATGGGGCGCTTGACGTGCACGTGGTCAGTGATCGTCATCTTGCTGTCTGGGGGCAATTGCCGGCCTAAGAACACCGCAATGAGATGAGTGGAATGCCATTAAAATTCACTAAAATGCACGGCTTGGGCAATGATTTTGTAGTCATCGACGCCATTCACCAACAAGTAGCCATGACGGCAGAACTCACGCGCCGCCTCGCTGATCGCCGCCGCGGTGTCGGCTGCGATCAGGTGCTGCTGGTGGAGCCACCCCACACCAGCACCACCGACTTCCACTATCGCATTTTCAACGCCGACGGTTCCGAAGTCAGCCAATGCGGCAATGGCGCCCGCTGCTTTGCCCGCTTCGTCCATGACAAGGGTCTGACCGACAAGCGCCAGCTCTATGTCAGCACCAAAAGCGGCCTGCTGACGCTCCATCTGCTGGATGACGGCCAGGTGCGGGTCGATATGGGCGTGCCACGCTTGGAACCACGCGCCATCCCTTTCCTGACCGAACAGCGTGCCCCCGCCTATCATTATGGCCAGGGGCGCGAGGCGCTGCGCATTGGCGTCGTCTCCATGGGCAACCCTCATGTCGTGGTGCCGGTTGAGGATCTGGCCAACGCACCGGTTGTCAGCCTCGGCCCGGAGATCGAAACCGCCCCGCTGTTTCCGCAACGCACCAATGTTGGTTTCATGCAGGTGTTCAGCGCCGAGCACATCGGGCTGCGCGTGTGGGAACGCGGTGCGGGCGAAACCCAAGCCTGCGGCAGCGGCGCCTGTGCGGCCATGGTGATCGGACGTCTGTGGGGCGAACTGGCCGAAGAGGTGCGCGTCACCCTGCCTGGCGGCGATCTGGTGATCAACTGGCCTGGCAACCAGGACACTGTCACTATGACCGGCCCGGCGTGCCCGGTCTTCGACGGAGAGATCACATCATGACCCCTGACACCGCAGCCACAGCGTCCGTGACCGAGGATAGCGTTATCCGCTACCTAGCAACCCATCCAGACCTGTTGCGGCGCCACCCGGCACTGCTGGCAACACTCGATCTTGCCCATGGTCACAGGGGCTCCATCTCGCTGGTGGAGCGTCAGCTAGCGGTGTTGCGTCAGCAACTGGCGCGTGAGCACAAGCGCATTCTCTGCTTCATTGAGCGCGCCCACGAATACGAAGCCCTCTCCACCCACCTGCACGAACTCACTACCAAGCTGATTCTGGCGCGCAGCTTCAAGCATGTGCGCGATATTCTCGAAGTGGAACTCAAAATTGAGTTCGAGGCCCGAGCCGTCACCCTGCTGCAATTTGCCTTACCCGAAACCGATACCGATACCGATACCGATACCGATACCGATACCGAGGCCGCCGACACCGGGAGCGATCACGATAACGCTGACCATCCCAACGCCGCCAGCACCATCAACCCGCACATTGCTGACACCGCCCCCGACACCTTTGCCAACTTCATCAACATTGAACGCTGCCAGTGTGGCCCGCTGAGCGAGGAACAATTTACCGAGCTGTTCGGGATTCGCGCCGGACAATTGCGCTCTGCCGCTCTGGTGCCGATCAAAGGCCCCAAAATTCGCGCCCTACTGGCCATTGCCAGCTGCGACCCCGACCGCTTTACCGCCGACATGGGCACGGACATCCTCGAACGCCTGGCTGATATCATCAGCGCCAAGCTGATTGAGCTGGCCTTTCTGCACCATGACTGAGCGCAAGGCATCAGCAGCACCACCCAAATCTACACGCACCTCGACTTCCAGCACCTCGCCCGCGTCTACGACCAGGCGCATCCGCGAGCCAAGCGCAAGAAGTAGCTGCGGCGCTAGCTGCGCGTCACCAGGGGAATGATGGCAATCTCGACGCGGCGGTTCAGACGTCGCCCGGCTTCAGAGGCATTGGACGCCACCGGATTGCTCTCGCCATATCCATAGGCACTGACCCGCTGCGGCAGGACGCCATCATTGAGCAGACGCCCCTGCACCGCCGCCGCACGACGCTCGGAGAGCTTCATGTTGTAGTCGGCGCTGCCGGTGTTATCAGTAAAACCAGCGACGGCGAGCTGAGTCTTGCCATAGCGATTGACGATGGCAGCAATCTTGTCCAGGGTGCTGTAAAAGCCCGGCTTGATGCGTGCCGAATCCAGATCGAAGGTAGTTGCACTGGTCATGCCGACAATCAGCCGATGGTCGGGGAGCTTGCGCACGCGAATGTCGCCGCGACTGATTTCATCGGCCAGCGCGCGCTCAAAGTCCATCCGCTGCTGCTCCATGTAATCACCGACGGCGGCGCCAACCAGAGCCCCCCCCACCAAGCCAATCAGGGCGCCGCGTCCAGCATTGGCACTCAGCGAACCCAGCGCAGCGCCGCTGGCAGCCCCGGCCAAGGCCCCGACTCCGGCACCGCGTGCGGCACCGCTGGGCGGCTGCGGATTGCCGTAGGGATCGGTCGTGGCGCAACCAGACAGGGTGGCGGTGAGCATTACCGCCAGCGTCGCGGCGATCAGGGGCTTGGCGGTCAGGATCTTAGTCATCAGTTTGATTCTCCAGTTAAGTAAGGATAGCCGCGCAATTCTGCCACGCCTGACTTCAGTCACGCGAGATTTCAATCGCCTGGACCGTCCAGGGTTGCATCCGCCGGCATTGGATATCATCTGAGGTCCAAGCGTGGTGCAACTGGAGCAAGATCGGATGTTTAACCTCAGCATTTATGCAACCGGACTGTTGGTCGGCCTCCTGCTGGCACTGCTCGGCTGGCTGGTGAGCATCAAAAAACAGGATGTCAGCATTGTTGATTCCATGTGGTCTTTGTTTTTCCTGTTGATGACCCTGGTCTATATCGCCATGGCACAAACCCTGGGTGAGCGCGCCACCCTGATGCTCTTCCTGGTGGCCGTGTGGGCCGTGCGACTGTCACTCTTTATCAGCCTGCGCAACTGGGGTGAGCCCGAAGACCGTCGCTATCAGGCCATCCGCGCCGACAATGAACCGAATTTTTGGTTCAAGAGCCTGTATATCGTCTTCGGCCTGCAAGCCTTTCTGGCCTGGGTAATCTCTCTGCCACTGCTGGGCGCCACGCTGAGCACGCCGCCGCTGGGTTGGCTCGATCTGGCCGGCAGCGCGCTCTGGCTGCTGGGCTTTGGCTTCGAAGCCATTGGCGATCAGCAGTTGGCCAGCTTCAAGGCCGATCACCGCCAGGCCGGACAGGTGATGGATCGCGGCCTGTGGCGCTATACCCGTCATCCCAACTACTTCGGCGAGGCCTGTGTGTGGTGGGGATTCTGGCTGATCGCCCTGGCCGGAGGCGCCTGGTGGAGCCTGATCGCCCCGATTCTGGTCACCTTTCTGCTGCTGCGGGTTTCAGGTGTGCGATTGCTGGAGTCTGATATTGCCGAGCGCCGCCCCGCCTATGCCGACTACATTCGCCGCACCAATGCGTTCTTTCCCGGCCCGCCGAAAACCCAACGCTCGGAGTCATCATCGTGACCCTCATGCACCCTGTTCGCTCTAATCACAGTCCCCATCCATTGAACCGGCGCGGGGCGCGACGGCTCGCTATCCTGACCGCCGTTGTCCTCGCCGCCCTGACCCTCTCTGCCTGTGTCGAAACCGGAGGACAACCTATGGACACTGTTAAACAGGTCGATCTTGACCGCTTTATGGGCGACTGGTATGTGATCGCCAATATTCCAACCTTTGTCGAAAAAGGCGCCTATAACGCGGTGGAGTCCTATCAGCTCAACCCGGATGGCAGCATTGCGACCACCTTCACCTTCAATAAGGATGCTTTCGACGGCCCGCAAAAGGTCTATCATCCGACCGGTTTCGTGCTCGACACCGACAGCAATGCACGCTGGGGCATGCAATTTATCTGGCCGATCAAGGCCGACTATCGCATCGTCTATCTGGATGAAGACTATCAACTCACCGTCATTGCCCGCGCCAAACGCGATTATGTGTGGGTTATGGCACGCAGCCCCGAATTCAGCGATGCCAAGCTGCAAGAAATGCGCGATTTCATTGCCAGCATCGGCTACGACGCGGATAAACTGCAACGAGTCCCACAGCAGTCTGATCGCGCATCAAGCGCGGCTGATGAATAGGCCGGGTGAGCGCATGATCGAGGGCGGCAGCTGGTAGCGTGGTAGGTAGGTCTCCGAGTTTGTAGCCCACGCTTTTTCCTTTCTACACATCCGGCGTAGGGAAGCCGGTTACCCGGCTCCCCCGCCACAGACCCGGACGTGCAGTTTTCCCGCATCCGGTTCCTCGGTCGTACTCGCTTCCGCGCGGACCATCACAGTTACCCGTCTCATGGCCCAATGGCTATTCTCCCCAGTGAGGTTGGCTCATGTTGTTCCAGCCCTACAGTGTCCGGCATGAGTTTCCTTTAGGGACTGCGTACTTCCGTGGGGTCCTTCGCCTTGTGGCCGGCTTTCCCGACCTCCGACGACTATGCCCCATAAGACACCCCTTAACATTGGCTCTCGCAAGCCTACCTGACCGCTCCTTGTACCTCGATTCCAACCCGAGCCCACACCGTGTCGAGGGTTCATCACCCCTTTCGTGGCCCAACTCTGTCGGTTTCCTCTCGTCACTTCGTATCAGGAGCCTTCGGGGCTTCCTGGGTTCCTCGACGTATCTCTTCCTGCATGCCACGGCCTGATGACTCCGCCGGTCCTCCACATCCTCGCCTTGCAACGGATGCTTCTGTGTTGCCTTCGGTGCACGTTAAAACCCTCGGCGACCCGGAAATGAGCTTGTCGAAGCTGTACCAGCACTTCAGGGAGCGCGCTCTCCCCTACGGCCTACAGGATGCTCTGTCTACGCTTGCCTCACACATTTGTTCACCGTTACCGGCTCCGCAGTGAGACCAAGACTCGATACGGGTGGATGGCTACCCCTTACCCGACTGGGACTTTCACCCTGCAAGATACGCCGGGCTTCGCCCAGCGCGATAACGTCGCAAATCACCGGCAGCAAAAAGCAAAGCGAGGTACGAGCGGCGCTTTTTGCTGTCCGAGTGCATTTGCCTTGTTAGCGCTATTGTGTTCATTTTTCTGGAAACGCCAAGTCGCAACTTGCGAACAAATCGGTTCCGTAGGGTTTTACCGCAGCGCTCTTCGCAAACATGGACTCTAGGCTCGACTCAGCGAAATGCGCAAGGCTCACCAAACGCGAGTGGGCAAAAGAGAGGTCTGCGGTATGGTTGGCTGCCTTTAGCAAGATGTTCGCCACAGAGTCGTAGATGTGCAAGCTCTCTTTGGGGATGTTCAGCTGATAGTTAATCGATGCCTGTAAGAAGCCGGGTCTGATGAACGCCGATTTCATTACAGGCGGGTCGAGGCTGTACACCGTCACCCAACTGAGTTCTCCATCACGGTAGGACGGCCAGTTACCCGGCCGCCCCCGTACAGATCCCGGCGTGCGGAACTACCGCACCGGGCTCCTCGAAGTGATTCGCTTCACACGCGGCAACATTGCATAATACTCAGAAGCTGT